>CAZDQL010000035.1:0-58801 GCA_964507325.1 uncultured Planctomycetaceae bacterium
AGCGGATGGTCCCTGTCCTGATGACGGCGCTGACCAGCGGCATCGCGCTGGTACCCCTGGCGCTGTCTCCCGACACGCCCGGCCGCGAGATCCTCTATCCCGTGGCGACGATCATCATCAGCGGACTGATATCGAGCACACTGCTCGATTTCCTGGTCCGCCCCGCGTTGTTCTGGACGTTCGGCCGCGAGGCGGCCGAGCGAGCGCTGACTCGACCCGCTTCGCCGGACCACGCCAGTCAGCGATTCATCGAAGAGTTCGAAGGAGGACAGGCATGACCATGATCCGTTCATACTCGATCGTTTCCGGCCTTCCGGGGGCTGGTCTACTCGTCGCAGCATTCCTGTTCGCCGCTTGTGGAAACAGCGCTGGGGGGGAAGGGGGAGACAGCGCGTCACCCGACGCCGGCGGGCAAGGCCACGCCCACGAGGTCGGCGCGCACGGTGGCGAAGTCCTCGACCTGGGCGACGGCCAGGCGCACGTCGAACTCGTGATCAACGATGCCGACCAGCGCGTCGACTTGTACCTCATGGGTTCGGATGGTCGGACGGCCGTGGAGGCCACGGTCGCCCCAGCGGTCAACGTGCACACTGCCGCCGGACCGAAGCAGATCGCCACCACCCCGGCCGACGGCTCCACACCCGCGTCTCATTTCACGGCGACCGACCCGGCTTTCGGTGACCATCACCTCGAGGGCCAGTTGGCGATCACCATCGCCGGCAAGCAGTACTTCGCCCTGCTGGTACCACACGAGCATGAGGCCGAGCACGCCCACGCCGAGAATGCGGTCAGCTTCACGGCCTGGACGGACGCCTGTGAGTGGTTTGTCGAACTGGAGACCCCCGAGGTCGGTCATCCGGCCGCCTTCGCCGCCCACGTGACGCTGCTCGACTCGTTCGAGCCGGCGACCAGTGGTTCGTTCCGGGTCGAGGCGAGGGCCGGTGGCGAGACCGCGACCACCTCCGCGACCGCCCCCGCACGCCCAGGGATATTCACCCCATCGATCATCTTTCCGGCCGCCGGGGAGTGGAGCCTGCGGCTGACCTTCGATGGCCACGGCACAACCGATGCGACGGAGTGGACGGTCACCGTTTACGAGTCAGGCCAGCTGCCACCGCCGGCGGAGGATCCTCCCGGCGTGATCTCCTTCCTCAAGGAGGAGCAGTGGAAGATCCCCTTCGCCACGGACACTGTGGGTCGGATGGTCCTCGAAGGCCCGGGTGAGGTCTTTGTCGTTCCAGTCAGTGCCGTCGTCGACCGCGGGGGTACGATGGTCGCCGTAGTCCAGGTGGGGGGTGAGGCCTTCGAGCAGCGCGCGGTCGATACTGGGACCGAGAGCGGCGGCTTTGTCGAGATCCGTTCCGGCCTGTCCCTGGGGGATCGGATTGTGACCACTGGCGCTGGGGTGATCCTGCGAGAGTAGCGGCTTGGGTTAGGTGCACTGGTCCAGCGACTCTTGGACTCCCCCAACGGTGCCGAGAGTCCTGTACTGGCCCAGCGATCTTCGGACGCCTCCAACGTTGCCGGAAGTCCGGTAGTGACAATCAGATAGGGTCTTCCACCCCCTCGCCAGGAGGGATTTCCCAGGAGGGCTCAATGCGCGGTCCCACCGCTTCGTCCACCGTCCCGCTGCCAAGGGGATGGACCAAGATCGTGCGCTCCGCGACGTTGCATGCGATCTCCGTCGCGGTGACCGCGCTGACCACGGCTTGGAGCAGGGCCTCGACGAGCCGTTCCTCGCGGCACCGCCATCGAGCCGAGGTGGATCGACTCCAGACCGAGATCGCCCTCCTGAAGGAGGAACTCGAGATCAAGGATGTTCGATGGGGGCGTGCACCAGCACGCCGCCGGCCTCACTACGGTCCGCTCCAACGCATGAGGATCCTCAAGCTACGAGCCGCTCGGGGCTGGTCGGTAGAGCAAACTGCGAAGCGATTCCTGGTGACTGAGGACACGATCTCGTCCTGGATGCGGCGGGTCGATGAGGGCGGCCACCGCGCCCTCGTCCAGATCGAGGAGCCGGTCAACAAGTTCCCCGAGTTCGTCGCGCACCTGGTCCGCAGCCTGAAGGTGATGTGCCCGACGCTCGGGAAGGTGCGCATTGCCCAGGTGCTGGCCAGGGCAGGGCTGCACCTCGGTGCGACGACGGTGGGGAGGATGCTCGAGCGCCAGCCGAGGAAAGACGACGCCATGGAGGATCCTCTCGTCCAGGCCGGCACGGTGATCACGGCGAAGTACCCGAATCACGTCTGGCAGGTGGACCTGACTGTGGTCCCGACCAGGGGCGGATTCTGGGTGCCCTGGTTCCCGTTCACATGGCCGCAGCGATGGCCCTTCTCGTGGTGGGTAGCAGTCGCCCTTGACCAGGCATCCAGGCGGGTCGTGGGTTTCGCCGTCTTCAAGCGCCGACCGACCTCACTCCGAGTCTGCGCCTTCCTGGACCGCGTGATCGGAAGGATCGAACGGACGCCCAAGCACGTCATCACGGACAGGGGCAAGGAGTTCTACTGCCGACCCTTCAAGCGGTGGTGTCGAAGACACGGCATCCGGCCACGGTTCGGCGCGGTGGGGAAGCACGGGAGCATCGCGGTCATCGAACGGGTCATCCGGTCGATGAAGACAGAGTGCGCGCGGCGCATCCTAGTGCCGCTGCGGCTCGCCGCGATGCGCCATGAGCTCGGGTGCTACGCGACCTGGTACAACGAACATCGGCCACACCAGGCGTTGGGAGGGTGCACGCCGCTCGAGGCGTACGAGGGAGTACCGCCTGCCAACGCAAAGCCTCGCTTCGAGCCACGATCCCGTTGGCCTCGTGGTGGCCGATGCGCCAAGCCAGCGGCGCCGGTCAAGGGCTCCTGCGGGGTACGAATCGCGCTCGTGCTCCACCGTGTCGAGAACCGCCGGCACCTGCCTGTGGTCGAACTCAAGCGCGTGGCCTGAGGATCGTCGGGCCGCAGCCCCGCTGATCTCGGGCAAGAGATCCGCACCAGTGTGGTCGGAGTTGAGAATGAGGTCCCCGAACCACGACTGGCGGCCTCTAGAAAGTCGCTGGACCACTACACCTCTTGGCTGCAAAGCTCTCGTGTCTCGCGCTCGTCGCGGTTGAAGAAGCTGGTATCTACCCGAATCCGATACCGGCCGGGCCCCAGCCCGAGCAGGAAGAAGGCCCCGTCGCCATCAGTATCCGCGCGGGCGGATTCCCGCCGACCCTGCTCCGCATAGGCCCTGACGCTCACACCCGCACAGGGTGCGCCCAAGTGATCGATGACGACTCCCCGAAGGGTCATCCCCAAGGGCGCGACCAGGACCAGATCCTCTCGCCTCTCGCCGTCGGCCAATATCACGGTGAGCTTCGGATTCGTCGGGCGGCCCAACTCCCTGGCCTGGAGCTCGTAGGTGCCCCCCGCCAGGTCTGCAAAGTGGAAGCGGCCACGGCTATCGGTCTTGGAGCGCACTTGGTCCGTATGGTACAGGTCCCGCGGAGACAGCCCCTCCGGGAGATACCTACCGGCATCGGTGGCATGGCCCTTGACGGTCACAGGCAGGCCAGGCCTCGGCTCGCCACGTTCGTCAACGACCATACCGACCAAGCGACCCCCGAGTCCAAGCTGGATCGTGCCCAGATCGGTCTCTGCCAGTGAGGTCTCCGCCGGTGGGAAGTCGTAGACAACGCGTCCTAGTCCGCTCGATCGGACGAGCAGCTTGTGGCGCAGGTCCGGAGTCAGGCTGGACAATCGAAACCGCCCGTCGATATCGGTATGGGTGGCGTCCCAGTCCGTGCGCTGGACGTCATCGCATCTCTGTGAGGCGACCGCCGCTACGTAGGCTCCCTCTACGGGTGACGAGTCCGGGCCAATGACCCGTCCGACCGCGACATGTCCCGACGGTAAGGCGAAGTCCAGCGTCGTGTCGGCCTCGGGCATCGCCTCCCAGTCGAACTCGTGCTGCTGCTTGCCGTGTCCGTCGGCACGCGCGTGGATGTCGTACACCCCGGGGCCGCCGAATCCGTGCAGCGCATAGCGCCCCTCCTCGTCCGTTCGGACCGACCGATCGAAGGTCCAACCGGCGCCCACCTCAGCACCGCGGATTGGCAGCCCGGTCTCGGCGTTGGTGACGACGCCACTGACGGTGACACCAGGCTCCAATACCACCTCCAGTCGCACCAGCCCGCCGGCCTCCAGCCTGATGTGCCTCCAAGCAGGAGCAGCAAGGATGACGGGTTCCACCGCAAAGGTGAGCTCCCCGGGAGGAAGATCGTCGAACCGGAAGCCCCCACTTCGGTCCGTAGTCCCCTTGATGAGATCGGTGATCCTCGGCTGCATCATCCATCCGCGCAGCGAGATGCCCGGCAAGCCGAGTCCGGTCTCCGCGTCGAGAACACGCCCTTCGAGCACGCTCCCGGACCCGAGCTCCACGACGAGGTGCTCGCCCCCGAAGGCATCCGTGAACCGGGCTTGGGCGTAACTCGGCGCCCTGACGGTGACCTCCAGTGGCAGGTGGGCAGGCACCCTCACTTGAAACAGCCCATCCGCGTCGCACTGGGCAGTCCCGATTGCTCGGGTCTTGGCGTTCTCGAGCAGATCAAGGGAATTGCGTCCTCCCGTCGGACGGTGACGAACGCTGACCGTCGCCTCCGCGAGAGGGGCGCCAACAGGGCCTGTCACCAGGCCTGTGAGGAGGTCATCGGCGTGAGGAGGCCCTCCCACCTCCGCAGTCCCTGGGCGCCTCTCGTAGGCCTCGGCCTGAGGAGATGCACCCCCGTTGCCCACGCCCACGAGCCCCGCTGGTTCCCCAGTAACGTTGTGACCGACCGTGTGTACAGGCAGATCTCGACGGCTGCCTGCAGGCGATGAGGTGTTCTCCAGTGCACTGCCCAACCAGACAAACCCTAGGACCAGCGCAACCACCGCGGTCACCACCACCAACACGTTCTTCGTTCCCACAACAAGTACTCCCGTTGGTGTGGTGGGGGCCCCTCTCGACAGGAGCGGCACGAGGGCCTGCCGCCAGTCGCCAGGTGTCCCCCGTTCCAGGCTCCTCCTCAGGCGCTCCATGCCTCTGCGCAGCCTCGTGCGGATCGTGGCCAGGGGCACGCCATCTCGTCTGGCGATCTCCGCGGAGCTCAGGCCCTCAAAAAATCGGAGAAGAACCACGCGCCGATAGAGTGGCTCCAGGCCCATGACCAGCAGGACGAGCTTGCGATGCAGGTCCCAGCGCTCGGCAAGGTCCGCGTCAGAGGGATCGCCCCCCCCCTTGGCCGCCCAGTTCTCATGATCCGCTCGGGCTAGGTCACTCCTGGCGAGCTTCTTCGCCGCGTTGCGCATGACTCGAGAGATCCAAGGGCGCACAGGGCGACCAGGCGCAGGCGGGCTCCGGAGGATGGACAGCCATGTCTCCTGGGCCAGGTCGTCCGCGCGGTCAGGTTCGCGGATAAGCGCTCGGGCCAACCGGCGTGACCAGTCGAAGTGATCGAGGAGGGCATCAGGCCTAGGGCTATCGGGGGGCGGCATTTCGTCCAGATGGCCTCTATCCACGGGCGGCCCTGACTGCTTCAGCCAAGTGGGAATTCCGTGCGTTTCCGCTCAAGGAGCCTATGCCAGCCGTTCTACTCGGCCAAGGCGTTGCTGCATCACACCGCGCTCTAGGACATCCAGGGGCTGACTCATGGTCGACTAGCCCCTGTTAGTGTCAACCAGAGAGCCCGCGATGGACGCCGGGAACTGGCTGGAGGAGCGATCGGCGACCCACTTCGGATGTCTCTGGTTAGCAGCCACCGGAGCCGGGCTGTAAACCACTTCGACCCTCGCTGAGAGAGTCCAGAGAGTTCGAGAGTCAGTCCTGCTCGGGGTCGGTCGGAACACCCCGGTTTCGGAGTGGGGGACCCACTCTCACCCATGCGAACCGAGAGTCCGAGCGGCGGTCGTAGGTCAGGCGCAGCGCGGGACTTAGGCCGATCAGCCGACGGATTCGCCCGTCAACCACTCCGCGAGCGAAGTTGCCTCCCCCAGAAGGCAGTGGCTCCCCGAGTAGGACTCGAACCTACGACAAACCGGTTAACAGCCGGTTGCTCTACCAACTGAGCTATCGGGGAATGCACGCGCGAGGGTAGCGACGGCGGATCGCCTGTCAACTCCCCCCGCAACTGGAACGATCGGCCTCGCCGGGCCCGGAGCTGAAGCCCGCTCCGGGGCCGGAGGGGGGTGGTCTCAGGAGCCCAGCTCCTTGGCCTTGGCGAGCAGATCCATCGGCTGGCGGGCGCCCTGGGGGCCGACCGATTCGGCCCACAGGACGTTGCCGTCCTTGCCGATCAGGACCGTGGCCCGGTCGCCGATGCCGGGGCCGTCCAGCCACAGCCCGTAGGAGGACGCAACCGCGCCCTTGGGGTGGAAGTCGGCGAGCAGCGGGAAGTCGATTCCCGCGAAGCCGCTCGCCCAGGCCTTGTGGCAGAACTTGGAGTCGACGGAGATACCCAGCACCTGGGTATCGGCGGCCTCGAACTCTCCTTTGAGAGCGTTGAGGCCGGGGATCTCCATGCTTCACGTAGGCGTGAAGTCCAGGGGGTAGAAGACCAGCATCACGTTCTTCTTCCCCTTGAAGTCGGCCAGGCGGACCTTCTCGTCCTGATGGCTCTCGAGTTCGAAGTCGGGAGCTGCGCTCCCGGCACTGATGATCGACATCGCGGTCTCCTCGTTGGGTGGAGGCGGTTGGATAAGTTTCAGGGGCAAACGTTGTACCGGCCGCGGCCGCCGGAAGCCAGGGGCAGCGCTCAGAGGGCTCCCCAGGCGGCCAGGAGGTCACTCCCGACCGGCACGGGATCGCGGGGCAGGCGCTCCAGGTCGAAGGCCGCCGAGAGGTCGCCGGGGGAAGCGCTGGCGTCGCACTCCATCCCGGCGCTCCCTGCCGCCCAGGCGACGATGCGCCCCGCCTCCACCCCCGCCTCGCGCAGGGCCGCCAGCGACAAGTCGTCGCTGCGCTTGGCGAGGCGCCGGCCGGCGCCGTCGGTCACCAAGGGGACGTGGACCCAGGCGGGGCGCGGCAGGTCGAGGGCGTCCTGCAGGGCAGCCTGCCGGGCGGTGCTCGCCAGTAGATCGTCCCCCCGTAGGACCTCGCTCACCCCCTGATCCGCGTCGTCCACCACCACCGCCAGGTGGTACGCCGGTTGGGAGTCGCGGCGCGCCACGGGGAAGTCCCCGGCCTGGCGCTCCAGGTCCTCCCTCTGGGGACCGGCGAGACGGTCCTCGAAGCGCACTTCGATCCCCACCGTCAGGAAGCGCAGGGCGGCGTCGCGCCCACTCTCCGCCCGCGCCTGATCGAGGTCCCCGTAGCGCGCGCGGCAGGTCCCCGGGTAGCGGCTGGCCAGCTCCGCCCCGTGGGGTGCGGTCTGGGCGCGCTCGATCTCCGAGCGGGTGCAGGTGCAGGGGTAGGTGAGGCCCCCCTCGGCCAGGCGTTCGAGCGCCTCGCGGTAGAGCTGCGAACGCTGCGATTGATAGGTCACCTCCCCGTCCCAGTCGAGACCGAGCCAACGGAGATCGGTCAAGACCTGCTCCGACATCCCGGGCTTCACCCGCGCGGCGTCCAGGTCCTCCATGCGGAGCAGGATGCGGCCCCCGCGAGAGCGCACGCTCCACCACGCCAGGAGGAAGGAGCGGGCGTGACCCAGGTGCAGGAGGCCCGTGGGGCTGGGCGCGAGGCGCCCGGTGGGGGCGGACATGGAAGCAGTGTAGGGACGGCGACCCGGGGCGAGTACAGTGCCCCGATGCGGCGCGCTCTCCTGGCTTCGCTCCTGCTCTTGCTGGGTGCGTGCTCGCACCTGCCGATCGCCTTGATCGTGCCCGACGGGGTCCTGGAGGAGCTCGAGCGCACCCGCTACGGCGCGGCCTTCGACGCCGCCGCGCTCGCGCAGAGGGTGCGCGAGCGCTACGGCGCTGCGGTGCAGCCCCTCCCGCGCCTCGATCCCCAGTGGCGGCGCCTCGACCGGGAGGAGCTGCCACCCCTCGACGTCGACTCCTTCGACCGTCCCGACGCGCCGGGGCTCGCGGGGCTGCGCAGCGGCGACCTGGTGCTGGCCAAGAACCCGCGCCCCCAGAGCCTGGTCAGCAGCCTGACGATGGAGGAGCCGGGCTGGTTCGACCACATGGGGATCCTCGTCCTGGACGAAGGCAGCGCGACGGTGATCGAGTGCTGGCCCCGGGTGGCGTTCCTCGCCAAGCCTCCGGACTTTGCGGGTCGCTTCCGCGGCGGGGTGGCGCGTAGGCCCCTGTCGGTCTTCGCCGCCCGCTACGAGCATCTCTCCTTCCTGCGCCTCTCCGGTGGAAGCGAGGTGGGGGAGCGCCTGGTCCGGCGCGCCCTCGACTCCCTCGGGGAGGGGATTCGCTTCGATCCCTACCACGTCCCCGACGATGCCGCCCTCTCCTGCACGGAGTACGTGCACTACCTCCTCGACGGCGTGCTGAGTGAGCGCGACGAGCTGGTGAAGAGTCACGTGCGCCCCCAGCCCTCGATCGAGCGTGTCCGCCGGGAGCTCGGATGGCGGGCACAGCGCTTCCTGGTCGCCGACGCCTTCCTGCGCCTGCGCGGCGCACGCCCGGTGGGAGATCTCGCGCGGCACTCCAGCCGCTCGGAGCTCCTCGCCCTTCAGGCGGCACGGATCGAGCTCCACGCCCGGGCGGGCGATCCGGGAGCTCCGCTCGGGGACTGGGTGGCCCCGGATGGGTGGTCGCTCTTCAGCTACGGGGAGCGCACCGCGGTCTATCACGCCTGGAGCAAGGGATTGGCGCGGGTGCGACCGAGCGAGGAGCCGGAGGTCGTCCAGACGCGCGCCAGGGAGCTGTTCGAGTGGGTCTTCGGCCTACCGGAAGGGCGTCGGGAGTGAGCGCCTGACGGATTGCGACCGCGGTATCATCGGTTCTGACGCCATGCAGATCCTCATGTCGACCGTGCTCCTCACCGTCGCGTTCACCCAGGGCGACGACACCGATCCCGTCCAGTGGCGCGACACACGTGATGCCTCCCTGCGCAGTGCGTGGGACGAGCTGGAGGGGACGACGGCGCCCGCGCTGGACGGACTGGGGCAGTGGCTCAACACGCGCCCCCTCGGTTGGGAGGAGCTCTCTGGTCACGTCGTGCTGGTACAAGCCTTCTCGAGCGAGCACAAGCGCTGCCTGAGAACTCTGGAGGGCCTGGCACAGGTCTTCCAGGAGCGACGCGACCAGGGCTTCACGGTACTGCTCGTGCACGCGGCGGAGGGAGCAGAGGAACTCGCCCAGGTCGTAGAGAACGGGGGGGTGCCCTTCGCCGTCGCAGTGGACGCGTCGGGCGAGTTCCTGGCTGCGCTGTCGGCGCAGCGTCTGCCCGCCTACTTCCTCGTGGGTCGCGACGGACGGCTACGCATCGCCGGAGTGCGCCTCCTCCCTGGAGATGTGAAGGGGGGTCTGGACCCGATCCTCGAGCGCGTCCTCGCAGAGCCCTGGCATGGGACGCGGGGCGAGATCGAGTACGTCGCGCGTCGTTCCAGGGCTGCCCCGCCGGCTCTCCGGCTAGCGCCGGGCGGCTGGCCCGCACACGAGGAGAAGCTCTTGCACGCGCGGCGCGACCAGCGCGGGAAGCCCGCCCCACCCCTCGAGGTTGAGGGCTGGCTCACGGCGGAGCCGCGCATCGCCGGGAGACCCTATCTGCTGGTGCTCTGGACCACCTGGGCGGGGAAGTACGTGGCGACACTGCGTCACCTAGAGCGGCTGCATCTGCGCTTCGGTGACAGGCTAGCGGTGGTTGCCCTCTCCGACCAGGCGCCCAGACGACTCGCCAGATCGAGCAACAGGCCGTGGGGAGATGCGCTCGAGCAATTCGTTGCGAAGCATCCTGAGTACACCTTCGCCTTCGCCGTCGATGGGCAAGCGCGCGTGCAGCGAGCCCTGCGCGCGAAGGGACTGCCCAACGCGATCCTGGTCGACTCTGAGGGAATCGTGCGCTGGCAAGGGATTCCCCTGGACGAGGACCACCCCCTGACCCCCGCCATCGTCGAGCAGGTCCTGGCGGTGGACGAGACCCGCTCGGGAGCCCCGCGGCTGAGTGTCGCCGAGGAAGCGCTGCGGCTCGAGGGCGCCCCCAGCTCGCGTCTGGGTGCGCTGCGGATCGCCGAGGAACTGGGGACCCCCTTTCGTGCGTCCCTCGCCGTGCCGGGCGAGTGGACGCTGGGCGCTCCCTTCAGCACGGACGGCCGGGGCGCGGCGACGCGCCCCGGCTTCCGGGCGCCGGACGGCCAGACCCGGGGACTGGCAGTCGCCGTCGAGTGGTGGGGGCGACTCCCCCTGGGGTACGAGGGGCCGGAGGTGAAGGCCTTCGCGCTGCTGGAGCTGCCCTAGTAGCGGTAGTGGTCGGGCTTGTAGGGCCCTTCCTTCGGAATGCCCAGATACTCGGCCTGGTCGTCGGTGAGCTCGGTCAACTCCACGCCCAGCTTGCCCAGGTGCAGGCGCGCCACCCGCTCGTCGAGGTGCTTGGGCAGGGTGTAGACCTTGCGCTCGTAGAGGGAGTGGTTCTGGAAGAGCTCGATCTGCGCCATCACCTGGTTGGTGAAGGAGTTCGACATCACGAAGCTCGGATGGCCGGTGGCGCAGCCGAGGTTCAGGAGGCGCCCCTCCGCCAGGATCAGGATCGAGTGGCCGTCGGAGAAGGTCCACAGGTCGAGCTGGTTGGCGTGCTCGGCGGGGTTCTTGATGTTCTCGCGCTCGATCCCCTCGACCGCCTCCAGGCCGGCCATGTCGATCTCGTTGTCGAAGTGGCCGATGTTGCCCACGATGGCGTTGTTCTTCATCCGCCGCATGTGCTCGACGGTGATGATGTCCTTGTTGCCGGTCGCGGTGACGAAGAGGTCCGCGTAGTCGACGGCGTCCTCGAGACGCTTGACCTCGTACCCCTCCATCGCGGCCTGCAGGGCACAGATGGGATCGATCTCGGTCACGATCACGCGGCAGCCCTGGCCGCTCAACGCTTGGGCGCAGCCCTTGCCCACGTCACCGTAGCCGCAGACGACGGCGATCTTGCCCGCCAGCATGACGTCGGTGGCGCGGCAGATCCCGTCCACCAGGCTGTGACGGCAGCCGTAGAGGTTGTCGAACTTGGACTTGGTGACGGCGTCGTTGACGTTCATGGCCGGGAAGAGCAGCTCCCCGCGCTCGACCATCTGATACAGGCGGTGCACTCCGGTGGTGGTCTCCTCGCTGACCCCCAGGATGCCGGCGGCGAGCTTGGTCCAGCGCTCCTTGGAGCCCTCCAGGCTGGCGGTCAGGCGCTTGAGCACCACCCGCCACTCCTCCGGGGCCTCGGCGGTCGGCTCGGGCACTTCACCCGCCTGCTCGAACTCGCGCCCCTTGTGGACGAAGAGGGTCGCGTCCCCCCCGTCGTCGAGGATCAGGTTCGGACCCTCGTCCCCCCAATCGAGCGCCTTCTCGGTGCACCACCAGTACTCCTCGAGGGTCTCTCCCTTCCAGGCGAAGACCGGCACGCCGGAGGGGCGCTCCACGCTGCCCTGCGGGCCGACCACGGCCGCGGCCGCCGCCTGGTCCTGGGTGGAGAAGATGTTGCACGACGCCCAGCGCACCGCGGCACCGAGCTCCACCAGGGTCTCGATCAGGACCGCGGTCTGGATCGTCATGTGCAGGGAGCCCGTGATGCGGGCACCGGCCAGGGGACGCTTGCCGGCGTACTCGGCCCTGAGGGCCATCAGGCCGGGCATCTCCTCCTCGGCGAGGAGGATCTCCTGGCGACCGTAGGGGGCCAGGGAGAGGTTGGCGACTTTGTAGTCGGTCACGGTCGTTTCGGTGCTGGTGCTCATCGCGGGGTGGGGCCGAAGCCCGGGGTCGGGTCAGGATGGATGCCCGGAGGGTACACGTCCCCGGGCGATGTAGAGGGGTAGGCTTGAAGGTTCGTCGTCCGCGCTCGCACGTGGACTGTAGCGGTCGTCGACGCTCGCGAGCCAGAGGTCGGTGAAACCCGCCCGGGTGAGGGCGGCCGCGACCTCGGCCTCCGCCAATCCGAGCTGCCGGTCCCCGAGGACCTCGTGCATCCACGTCTCGCGGTGCGGAGCGAGCTCGACCACCACCACCGTGCCCCCCGGGCGCACGACGCGACGGATTTCCGCCAAGGCGCTTTCCAGGCGCTCCAGATGGTGCAGGACCATCCCCGCCACCGCGCCGTCGAGCTCGTCGGTCGCGATCGGCAGCTCGTCCAGGTCCCCCTGACGGAACTCCACCTCGGTGCCGGCGGACGCCGTGGCCAGGCTCTTCCGCGCCGCGTCGAGCATTCCGGGGCTGGCGTCGACGCAGATCAGCCGCCGCGCCAGCCCCAGGAGGGCGCGACCGAAGTAGCCGGTCCCGCAGCCGAGATCGGCCAGGACCAGCCCGGGGGGGAGGAGAGCGGCCGCCGCGCGCTGGCGGGCCTGACCGTTGGCGAAGTGATCGCCGATCTCGTCCCAGTTCCCCGCCACCCGGTCGAAGAAGTCGCTACGCGCAGCCCGTCGCTCCACCACGAGGGCCGCCAGGCGACTGCGGTCGACCTGGTGCTCCGGGAGACCCGCCAGGCCGGGTCGCAAGCCGCGCCAGACCTGCACCGGGTAGGGGAGGGGCTCCTGCTCCCCGCCGGCGGTCAGGGCGGAGCGCAGATGGGTCTTGGTGCCGAGATGGCGCTCGATCAGGAGTCCAGCGTCGCGCAGGACCCGCAGGTGGTTCGAGACCCGGCTCTGGGCCATTCCGAGAACCCGCGCCAGCTCTCCCACGGAGAGCTCCTCCAGCTCCAGGAGCGCCATCGCCCGCAGGCGGGTGGGATCGCCCAGGGCCCGCAGCAGGACGGAGGGGTCGAGGAGGGTGGTGGTCATCGCCGAGGGGGGGAACAGTAGATCATGATATAGTGATCGGCAAGGGCCGCGCCCACCTTCTGTTTCCTTCTGAACTGCCCCCTTTCCGTGGGCATCCTCGAGGTCCACGCCGCGGCTCACCCGCTCGATCCTCCGTTCCGACCGCCCCAGGCCGCACTTCCGAGCCGAGGCGACTCGCATCCCCCTCACGCGGGGCCGAGCCGAGGGGTGGAGCTCCAACCCCTTGGCAGCTAGGGGGTTAGGGCAGGGCTGCGGGTGAAAAGCCCATCGATGGGGGGCAGTTCAGACGGGCTCAGGGATTTCGGTGGAGACCACCTCGATCGAGAGCACCCCCGACGGCAGCTCCACATCCGCCTGGTCGCCGGGGTGCCGCCCCAGGAGGCCCGCCGCGAGCGGCGCCTTGTAGGAGACGACCTGGATCCCGCGCCAGCTCTCCGGATCCCAGGGACCCAGGATCACGATGCGGTGTTCTTGGCCGCTCTCGGTCTCACGGTAGGTCACCACCGCGCCGGGGCAGACGGTGCCGTAGGGCAGGGCGGCTTCCTCGAGCAGGTCCGCCCGGCGCAGCTCGTCCTCGATCGCCATGGCGCGCGCGGTCAGGGTGCGCTGCTCCTCCATGGCGGCTTCCCATTCGGCGTTCTCGGAGAGGTCGCCGAAGGCGGCGGCGCGACCGATCGCCTCTTCGTTGGCGGGGATCTTCACCTCGCGCAGCTCCCTCAGGTCGGCGGAGCGGCGCTCCATCCCCGCCTTGGTGGTCCAGATCACGTTGCCTTCCCAGAAGGGGCCGGCCTGGGCGGCGAAGAAGTGTCGGTCGTGACCGAGGGAGACCTCCGTCACCTGGTGGTCGATCTCGTGGTCGACGCCGCGCTGGACGGTCATGTTGGCGCTGCGCAGCGCTCCGGCATCGGCACCCGCGAGGAGCCGGTGCAAGAGAGGCCGGGTGGCACCCTTCGATGCGTCCTCGGCGGAATCGTCGCCCTGCGTCAGGAGGTCGGTGAGCTTGGAGCAGACGCGGGTCAGGTGAGGGTTGCCGCGGCGCACCTCGTGCAGGTGGTTGGCGAGGTTCAGTAGCGCTTGGGCGCGCTGGGGCGGGGTGGGGAAGCCCTCGAGCTCCTGGGCCCGCTCGAACATCCCCGCCAGGATCACGAGCAGGGCGGGGGCGCGACGCGGTCGTGCCAGGAGCCCGGAGTAGTGGGCCTTCAGGTCCTCGTTGCGACCCGCCTTGGTGGCCTGCTCCACGAGGAGCCTCACCTGCCCCGGCGCGGCGTGGGGCAGGTCCGGCATGATTCGATCGAGGTAGTCGTCTCCGAAGAGCGGGGGCAGGAGCTCGATGGCACGCTCCTGATCGCGCACCCCGGGCAGGGCCTGCATCAGGCTCCAGAACGCGGAGGGAACCGACGGATCGGGGGGCTCGGGAGCGTCCATGACTGCGGTCAGGAGCTCGTACATGCCCTCCGGATCGGTGCCGTGGCGCTCCCGCAGGAGCAGCCACGCCGCCAGGCGTTCTTCCGGGGGCTCGCCCGGCAGAGCCGCTCGCTCGGCGAGGATCTCCAGGGCCACCTCCACCAGGGAGGGGTCCGGGTTGCTGCCCACGAAGAGATCGCGCACCTTGGCGTGCACCTCCGCCAGGTCCCCCGCGCGGGTCAGGTTCTTGCGCAGCGCCTCGGCGGGGTCCTTGGCGACGAGCAGCAGGCTGACCACCGACTTCTGCGGGGTGCCGGTGACTTCGAACCACTCGGAGTTCTCCGCCTGTTTGCGCGCCTTGCGCCACCAGGCGGACCAAGCGCTGCCCTCGATGCCGATCTGCATCAGCGCGTTGCGGATGACCGCGGTGGTGGAGCGACCGTAGTGGCCGACCAGGATCGCGCGCAGCGTGGCGAGCGGGTCCTTCTTGCTCCCCTTGCGCAGCCCCTCGGGATCGCGGAAGTACTGGGCGCGCAGGTCGCTCTCGCGCAGCGGTTCGAAGATGTCGATGGCGGCGGCCAGGGGGAAGGTGTCCTTGCGCCCGTTCCAGAAGCGCACGTCCATCGAGGAGTACTCGGGCTGCATCTCGAGCACTTCGCCCGCGCCCCAGCCCCCGGCGTGGTGGATCAGGCTGCCGCGCTGGAACGCGAGCAGCTTGACGAAGGCGCGCCATGGGCCCCGCAGGTCGGTGGCTTCCGGCGCCAGGCCGCTGATCTCCACGTAGGTGCTGTACCACGACTCCTCCGACCAGGCCATCGCCGCCAGGCGCGAGAGGTCCGCGGCGACCTCGGCGGGGTTGGCACCGCTCACCAGCGCCGCGCCCATGATGCGCGCGGCCTCCGCGCTGCGGCCCTCCTCCTCGAGCAGCTTGGCGTGTTCGAAGGCCGACGGCAGGCAGCGCGTGATGCGCTTCTTGGAACCAGCGACGTGCAGCGCGTCGACGACCTCTTGAACCTCCCCGGACCCCACCATGAGTTCCTGCCAGGCTTCATCGAGGGCTTGCCACTTCTCCTGAGTGACGAGGATGGGGAGGGTCATGTCGCGTTGTCTTCCCGCCGCTGGTCGCGCCCACGAGCGGGAATCGTCAGGGCACGTTTGCGCCCCCGCGGGACCTGATGGTCCGACGCGGAGGCGCACAATGATTATGCGACGTCTAGCTCGGCAATTCCAGCCGCGGAAGATGGGTTTCGTTCCGCAACCGTCGCAGCGGCCAGGAGGTCCCCCTGGGACGATGCTCTGCTCCATTGCGATCCCGCTGCTCGCGGCCATCCCCGACGCCACCCGACCGACCCTGCTCCTCGACGTGGGGGATCCCCGCCTCTACCCCCTCCCGGCGGTCGGCCACTGGAACGGCCTCGGGCGCTGGGATGCCCCCTGGCCCCAGCTCCTCTCGGACCTCCTGGAGGGCACCACGGGGGTGCCCACCGCGGTCTCCGCCGAGCTTCAGAGCCCCGGGCCCGGTCGAGCCGGAGCCTTCTTCCACGACCACCCCGGGACCCATGGGGAGGATGCGGCGCTCTTGGACGACCTGCTCGACCTGGGGGCCCGTGGCGCGACCGCCCAGCTCGTCCTGGAGGGGCTTCCGGCGGGTTGGTACGAGGTCGTGACCTTCGCTTGGGCGCCGGACGACCCGGGGGCGCGCACCCGGGTGCGGGTCGAGGGCGCCCTGGAGGGTGCGGTCGAGGTGGGGGGCCCGTGGCCCGGTGCCCTCGTCGAGGGGCGCGTCTTCGCCCGGCACCGGGCGCGGGTCGACCGGTCGGGACGCCTGGCGGTCCACCTCGAGACGGTCCTGGGGTACGGCTCGCTGAACGGAGTGCGGCTGACCCCGATCGACGCCCCCTGCCCCGAATCGAAGGAGAGCCCCCGGGGCCCAGGACCCCGGGGGCTCCACGAACCGGGAGGGCCCCATCCACCGTGCCCCACCCGGTTGTACCCCTCGCCTTGGCGTCAGTACGGAGTGATCCCTACGCGTCGGCAGACGGTGCGGCCGGGGACCCAGACCCGGCGCGCGCGCAGCTCGTAGTGCCCGGGGTGGTGGACCTGCCGGTAGTGGCCCGGCTCGAGCACCGTCTCGTGGCGGCAGCCGTAGTAGTCGTACCAGACCTCGACTCGGGCGGGGACCCACACCTGCTCGGTGTACCCGGGGATCCAGACCTTCTCCTGCACCGTCTCGTAGTGGCCGGGAAGCGTGTGACAGCAGCTGCCATGGTGGCGATAGCCCCGGGGGGGTCGCCCGAAGCGCACCTGGGTGCCCTTGTGTCCGATGCCGACGGAGACGTGACCGTGTCGGGTGCGCTTGCCGAAGCCGAAGCGCCAGTCGGCGGCGTCCGCGGCGGGGGCCAGGGCGAAGGCGGCCAGTGCCAGGGAGGCGAGGATGCGGGGTGCGGCGGCCATGTCGGGCTCCTTTCGCTCGGATCGTGGTGGCCGGATCGCCCGTAGCCATGCACGGGCCGTGCCAGGCCCCAGGGGGCGGTCAGGGGCCCGCGGGGGTCGATGTCGGCCCGCGGTGGGACACCCCTGTCCCTCCGCGTGGGCACGGGGTGCCGCAGGGGCTACCCTGGCCTTGCGATGCCCCGCCCCGCCCCAGCCCCGCTGTCGCTGCTCCTGCTCCTGGGGTGCTCGACCCCGGCCCTCACGCCGCCCCCAGCGCCTGCGGCCCCGCCGGCGGGGGGGCTCGCCGACGAGGTCGCCTCCCTCGAGGCCGCCCACCGCGGGGGGGCGGAGCACCGGGCGTTGGTGGAGCTCGCGGGGACCTGGACGATCGAGGTGCGGGCTCCGGGGGTCGAGCGGCCGGTGGGCCAGGGCCGCGGGCGGCTGCAGGCGCTGCACGGCGGCCGGTTCCTGCGCCTCGAGGTCGCCCTCGACCTCGAGGGGAGCCCCTTCGCCCTGACTGGACACCTCGGATTCGATCCCCAGCGAGGGGAGTACCAGGCCCTGTGGCTCTCCGACCTGGCGGCAGGGATGAGCCTCCTACGCGGAGGGGGAGAGCTCGACGGACGCGGGATCACCCTGCGTGCCGACGACGCCCAGGAGCTCGGCAAGAGCGTCCTGAGGCGCCTCGACCCGGACACCTTCCTGCTCGAGACCTGGGGCGTGGGTCCCGACCGGCGCGAGCGTCTGCTGCGCACCAGCACCTACCGGCGCGTCACGCGCTGAGCACGAACTCCCGCCGCGAGATCGCCCAGACGCTGACCACCAGGGCCAGCACCAAGAGCACCCCGAGGCGCACGGCGGACTCCGTCGGCGAGAGGAAGGCGGTGTTGGCGAGCATCTCCGCCTCGCGGAAGAACGCGCTGTCCCGCGCCCCCAGGTTGGTGAAGATCCCCCGCAGGTAATACTGCAGGGTCACCTTCTGGGAGGAGCCTGGGATGTTCGCCAGGAAGCCCTCCATCGCCACCAGGTAGAAGAGCCCCACGATCATCGGCCGCCGCACGAAGATCCCCAGCGCCGCGGTCAAGACGGCGTAGAGCGCCCCCGCCAGGCCGGCGGCGAGCACCAGGCGCGGACCGAGCCCCGGCGGTAGCTCCCGCGCTCCCCTGGCGTGGTAGCCCTTGGCGTCCACGTCCTCGACGCTGGTCTCGACGACCTCGACCGCCTCGGCCTGTGCCGCGTGGGTGGGTACTGGGCGTAGGGTCGCCAGGTGCCAGACGCCGAAGGCGCTGGGAACGAGCAGGGCGGTCACCAGGAGCACGGTGGCCAGGGCGCGGCCGAGGAAGAGCGAGGCACGCGGTACCGGGCGCGTGAAGGCGTAGGTGATGGTGCGGTTCTCGAGCTCCTCCGTCAGAACCGCGGTACCGGCGATCAGCCCGATCAGGGGCGCGACCACCTGCAACAGGAGCATCATCCCCAGGATGATGACCACCACGAGGGCCGGCATCCTCCACGGAGGCAGGTAGGCGATGGCGGGGGGGCCCAGGGCGAGGACGAGGCAGATCAGGGCCCGCTTGGAGCGCACCACCGAGATCAGGTGGGTGCGGAACATGAGCCAGGTCGAGCGCAGGAGCACCATCGTCAGCCCACCAGGTAGTCGAAAACCGCCTCGAGACTGGCGTCGCTGCTCTCGATGCTCTTGATGCCCGCCTCGAGCTCCGCCACCAGAGGAGGCAGACGGCGGCAGAAGTCTTCCAGGTCGCCGGTCTCGATCAGCGCCGTCTCGCCGTCCTCCGCCAGGCGCACCGACCGGACGTGCTCGATGTCCAAGCAGGCGCGCACCAGGCGACGCGGATCTCGCGCCCGCAGGGTGACCTGCCGCGGGTGTCGCGAGAGGAGGCGGCGCACCTCGCCCACGGTCCCCTGCGCGAGCAGGCGGCCGCGGTGGATCAGGACGATCGTCTCGGTTAGGCTCTCCACCTCGTGCAGGACGTGGCTGGAGACGAGGATGCTCGTCCCCGCCGTGGCCAGGGAGCGGAAGAGCTCGATGATGTGGTGTCGGGCGACCGGGTCGAGGCCGGTGAGGGGCTCGTCGACCACCAGGAGCTCCGGCTCGTGGGCCACCGACTGGGCCAGGCGCAGGCGCTGTCGCATCCCCTTCGAGTAGCCGCCGCAGCGACGGTCCATCGCCTCCTCCAGGCCGATGCGCTCCAGGGCGCGGACCGCCCGCGCCCCGGCCTCCCGGCGACCGTAGCCGGCGAAGCGCATGCACAGGGTCACGAACTGGCGCCCGGACAGGTGGTCGTAGAGGGCGTCCTGCTGGGGACAGAAGCCGATGCGCCGGTAGAGCGCGCGGTTGGCGAACGGGGTCAGACCCAGGACCTCCAGCGCGCCGCGGGAGGGCTTGAGCTCGCCCACCGCGAGCTTCATGAAGGTGGACTTGCCGGCGCCGTTGGGGCCGATCAGGCCCGTGATCCCCGGCGCGATCTCGACGCTGAGGTCGTTCAGGCCGACCACCTCGCCGAACCAGCGGCCCAGCTCCGAGGCGCTGATGACCGCCTTCACGCCACCACCTCGAGCTTGCGCACGCGGGTGTTGACCACCACCAGACAGGCGACGATCACCACAGCCAGGGCCAGCAGCGACTCCTCGACCCCGACCTCGCGCTCGGGCACGAGCTCGCGCCCGAAGATCTTCTCCCCGACCCGCGCGAAGTCGTCGAAGAGGTTGAAGAGCGTGAGGCGCGACTCGCTCAGCACCCTGGCCAGCGCCTTGCTCACCGCGTAGCTGCCGAAGACCACTCCCGCCGCGCCCACCATGGCGTGGGTCTTGCGGTCGACGAGGCTCGAGACCGCCAGGACCACCAGGGCCAGGGTCCCGACCCACAGCGAGCCGAAGAGGAGCACCTGCGGGATCGTCTCCCACTCCTCGAGCAGGAAGGACCAGTCCGGGGACGAGAAGGCCGCCACGGAGCAGATGACGAGGCAGGGCACGATCATCGCCAGGGCGCCGAAGGCGCAGGCGGCCAGGAACTTGCCCAGGACGTAGTCCCGACGGCGCAGGGGGCGCGCGAAGTAGAGCAGGTTGGCGCCAGAGCGCCGATCCTCGGCGACCAGTCCCGCGCCGTACCAGGTGATGACGATCAGCCCGAACCAGGAGGAGTTCTGCAGGAAGCTGAAGATGTTCTCGACCGTGTCCCCCAAGACCTGCTGCAGCTTGGGTCCCACCAGCACGGCGCGGGGATCCCCCGACTGCGCCGCCTCCTCCGCCAGGGCGAAGCCGAAGTGCACCCTGAAGCTGGCGATGATGCAGGCGATCGCCATCGGGGAGTAGAGCAGCAGCGCCGGCAACTTGCGCTTGAAGCCCCCCCGCACGCTCGAGCCGGCGAGCACCAGGGAGCGCAGCGGCCGGCGGCGCAGGCTGCCGGCGAAGCGGCGGTAGACCTCGGTGTGGGTGGTCGCCTTCACAGCTCCGCCTCCGGGGATGCGGCACCGTTGCCCGACACGCCGACGGCGCGCAGGAAGACCTCCTCCAGGCTGGAGCGCACGGGCTCCAGGGCGGTGATCGCCACCCCGCAGGAGACCGCCAGGGCGAAGAGCTGGTCGGCGTCCTCGCTCCCCGCGTCCAGGTGCACCGACAGCCGGCCCGTGGACTCCGTGCCCACTTCGATCCCCGCGGCACCCAGGGCCGCCCGGAAGGCC
This sequence comes from uncultured Planctomycetaceae bacterium, assembly GCA_964507325.1. Lineage (GTDB taxonomy): Bacteria > Planctomycetota > UBA1135 > UBA1135 > CAZDQL01. Next base: position 20,404 of record CAZDQL010000035.1, read on the forward strand.
TCGGTGTCCCCCTCGATCGACACCCGCAGGGCGAGGCCGTCGGCGCGCGTCAGCTCCTCGACCACCCCCGCTTCGACGACCCGCCCCCGGTCGAGGACGATGGCGTGGTCGCAGGTGCGCTCCACGTCGGGCAGGAGGTGGGAGCAGAGCAGGATGTTCTTCTCCTGGTGGCGCCCCAGGTCGTCGATCAGGGTCAGCATGTGCCGGCGCCCCTTGGGATCCAAGCCGTTGGTGGGCTCGTCGAGGAGCAGCACGTCGGGGTCGTGCACCAGGGACTGGGCCAGCTTCAGGCGCTGCTTCATCCCGGTGGAGTACTGGTCGACCTTGCGGTAGCGCGCCTCCTCCAACTCGACGTAGTCCAGCACCTCGTGGGCGCGGGTCATGGCGTCCTCGCGCTTCAGTCCCGTCAGGCGCGCCAAGGTGGCCACCAGCTCGACGCCGCTCATGTCCGGCAGCAGGCAGTCCCCCTCCGGCATGTAGCCCACGGCCTGCCGCACCCGCAGCCGATCGGCGGAGCGGCGCGGATCGCAGCCGGCGATGCGCGCTTCCCCCTCGGTGGGGATCAGCATCCCGAGCAGGAGCTTGATCAGGGTGGTCTTGCCCGCCCCGTTGGGCCCGAGCAGCCCCACCGGGCCCGAGGGCACGTCCACGGTGACCCCCCGCAGGGCTTCGACCCTTCCGTAGCGTTTGACCAGGTCGCGGATCGAGATGACGGGGGAGCTCATGCTGCGGACCGGCCCTCAGGGGGCGCGGCGGACCCACCCCCGCGCCAGGTGTGAGGTGAGATCGCCGAGCAGCACGATGCAGACCCCGAAGCCCACGAGCAAGAGCATCTCGTCATAGAAGTGCTTCGAGCGCGCATCGGCGATCTCGTACCCCAGGGACGCGATCCCCAGCATGCCGAGCACGGTCGCCTCCCGGACGCAGGTTTCGAAACGGTAGAAGAAGTACAAGAGGAAGCGCGGCAGGGCCAGGGGCAGCGCCGCCAGGGTGAAGAGCTGGGTCCGGCCCCCCCCGAGCATGCGCAGCGCCCTGAGAGAGCGCGGCTCCAGGTTCTCCAGGGTCTCCCCGTAGAGGCGGCCCAGGATCCCGCCGTTGTGCACCGCCAGCGCCAGGACCGCGGGCCACGCTCCGATGGGCAGAAGGCTCACCAGGAAGAAGGCCCAGACGTACTCCGGGATGGCGCGCATGGCGACGAAGGTGAAGCGGGTGAGCCCCCGCGCCAGGCGCCAGAGGGGGCAGAAGGTGTCGCTGCGACCCAGGAGGTAGGGCTCGCAGGTCGCCAGGGTGCGCGCCGCCAGGGGGCCGAGGAAGAGGGCCACCGTCCCCGCCAGGAAGATCGCCGCCACCGCGATCCAGAGGGTGGCCAGGGTGGCCTCGGCGCCGCGCTCCTGCCAGATCTCGCCCGCCCAGGCGAGGAGGCCGCCGGCGGTGACCCCCTCCTCCCGCAAGGGGAAGGGCACGGCGTCGACGGTGAGGAAGGTGCGCAGGTTGGCGAGGCGGCGGGGACTGGCGAGCTCTCCCAGGCGAATCTCCCCCGAGAGCCACGCGCCGGCCGCCAAGGCCGCCAGCAGTGCGACGCTCGCCCGCAGGAAGCGGTTCCGCGGTCGTTGGCGGCGCAAGCGCGCGACCTCGGTGGAGCGCGTTTGGGTCACCGGTTCGCCCTCCGGCGCAGGAGCGCGCTCCACCCCTCGAGCAGGACCACGAGCCCTCCCAGGGCGTAGAGGCAGGTCCACACCTCGCGGAAGTGCCCCTCCCGGAAGCTCAACTGCAGGTGGTAGCCGATCGTCGGGTAGCCGAAGAAGCCCAGGACCGCCGAGGCGCGCACCGCGCATTCGAGGCGGTAGAAGGTGTAGGCGGCGAAGTCGGGGAGGGCGCGCGGGAAGAGACCGAAGAGCAGCACACCCAGGGGACGCCCGCCGAGGGCGCGCAGCGCTTCAGCGCTGTCGCGGGGGGCTTCGTCGAGCATCTCCGAGAAGACCTTGGCCAGGGTGCCGCCGTAGGGCAGTCCCACGGCGATCACCGCCGCGAAGGTGTCGAGGCCGAAGGCCGCCAGGAAGATCACCGCCCACAGCAACTCGTGCACCGAGCGCAGGAGGGCGATCCCGACGCGCACCGCCACCTGCAGGGGGCGCAGGAGTCGTCGCACGCGCTGCGCACCGGAGCCCGCGCGCCTCCACCAGGCGTCGGAGGCCAGGAACCCCAGGGGCAGGCCGAGGAGCAGCGCCACGCTCATCGCGGCGGCGGCGAAGAGCAAGGTGCGCCCGAGGGCGAGCGCGATGCGCGACAGAAAGGGCGTGGCCCCGTCCGGCACCCAGCCCTCGTAGTCGACGGCGGGGGAGAGGGCCGCGCTCAGGAAGTCCAGGGCCAGGCTGCGCCCCCCCTCCGAGGGGACCAGGCCGCGCGGGTGCAGACCGAGGGCCAGGGCTGCGACCAGGCCAGAGAGGGCCAGCCCCAGGAAGAGGGCGCCGCGACGGCCGAGCGGGAAGGGACGCCGCTCAGGGAGCAACTCCGCCCCCTTGACCCTCGAGGCGGTAGAGCTCGGCGAAGTCGCTCGACGAGATGGAGTCGGTGGGGGCGTCGAAGAGGATGCGCCCCTCCCGCAACCCGACCGTGCGCGGGAAGAAGTCGGTCGCCAGCTCGAGGTCGTGCAGGCTGGCTACCAAGGTCAGGCCGCGCTCCCGGGCCAGGTCGCGCAAGAGCTCCATGATCGCCCGCCCGCGGGCGGGGTCCACCGAGGCCACCGGCTCGTCCGCGAGCAGGGCGGCGGGCTCCTGGAAGAGGGCGCGGGCGATCGCCACCCGCTGGCTCTGACCGCCGGAGAGGGAGTCGGTGCGCTGGAAGAGCTTCTCGGGGATCCCGACCCGCTCGAGGAGGGCGTGGGCGCGTTCCAGGTCCCCGCTGCGGGGCCAGAGGACGGCGCGCGCCGCGCGCAGGAGACCCCGGCGCCCCAGCGCCCCCAGGATCACGTTCTGCGAGACGCGCAGGATCGGAACCAGGGAGTGGTCCTGGTGGACGAAGCCGATCCGGGCTCGCTGGCTGCGCAGCTCGGCAGCGGAGAGGCGTGCCAGGTGCGCGCCCCCCACCGCCACCCGCCCCTCCTCGGGGGTCAGCGTGCCGTTCAGCAAGCGCAAGAGAGTGGTCTTGCCGGCGCCGCTGGGTCCGACGATCGCCACCAGCTCCCCCGCGCCCACGGTCAGGTCCAACTCGCGCAGCACGACGTGCCCGTCGAGACGGACCGTCACCCCCGTGAGGTCGAAGGGGACCGCCACCGGCTACTCGCGCATCAGACCCACCTCGAGCATCGTCTGGCGGATCGGCAGGAAGTCCTCGTTCGACGCTGCGACGAAACCCTCGGGGCGTTGCAGCGCCTCGAGGATCTCGGGGTCGGTGATCCCGATCAGGGTCTCGCGCAAGCGCGGGAGGAAGTCGGCGCCGAAGCGCTGCTCCAGGTCGGGGTGGGCGACCCAGTGGTAGTCGGGGTAGGGGGGGGTGGTCCAGACCTTGACGCACACCTCGGGGTCGAGCTCGCCGTCGGCGACCATGCTGTCGTAGACCTTGAAGTTCAGCGCACCGCACTGCACCGTTCCCGCCTGCACCTGCAGGGCGGTCTGGTCGTGGCTTCCGGAGAAGAGACTCGGCCGGCCGAAGAACTCCTCGGGTGTGCGTCCTGTGTGCTTCTTGATGTAGTACTCCGGCATCAAGCGCCCCGAGGTGGAACTGCGGTTGCCGAAGGTGAAGGTCTTGCCCTCCATCCCCGCGGGGAAGTCCTCACCCGGCTCGATCCCGGAGTCGACGTGGGCGATGAAGTAGCTCACGAACTGGGGATCGATCACCCCCTGAGCCAGGGCCTGGGCGCCCGGGACCACCTCGCGCGCCTGCACGCCGGTGACCCCTCCGAACCACGCCAGATGGACGTCCCCGTTGCGGAAGGCCTGCACCGACGCTCCGTAGTCGGTGGAGGCCTTGAACACGACCGGAATGCCGAGCTCTGCGGAGAGGTAGCTCGCCACCTTGCCGTAGCGCAGGTCGAGGTCGGTCTGGTTGTCGTCGGGGATGGCACTGAAGTAGAGGGTCTCCGCGGCGTCTGGCGCCGGGGAAGGGCCGCAGGCGCCGAGGAGGGTGATGAGCAGGGGGGCGGCGCCGCGCCGCAGATGGCGAGTCGCAGTGGCGGCAGGGGTCGTGGAGGGCATGGGGCTTTCTCGAAAGTCCACCTTTGGAACGCGTTCGAGGGTGGGACCATAGCAAAGAGCGAAAACACTGGTGACTTACCCGCGCAGCACCCCTCCCCACTCCGCCTATTGAGTCGCGCGTCCCCGGTGCCCATACTCGCCCTCCGACCCGCCGCAGCATGGCCGAAGAGACGAGCCGCCCCGAGACGGAGTCCGGACCCCCGGAGGAGTCCGGGACCCCCGAGCTGATCATCATCCCCGTGCGCAACATGGTCCTCTTCCCGGGGGTCGTGTTGCCGCTGATGATCGGTCGCGATCAGACCGTGCGCGCGGTGCGCGCCGCGGTCCAGGACCAGCTGCCGGTCGGGCTGCTCTTGCAGCACGACGAGCAGATCGAGCACCCCAAACCGAACGAGCTCTATTCGGTCGGCACCCTGGCGCAGATCGTGCGCGACTGGGAGACCCCCGACGGGCACCACCACGCCATCTGCCAGGGGGAGCGCCGCTTCCGCGTGCTCGAGTTCACCCAGTTGGAGCCCTTCCTCAAGGCCCGGGTGGAGTTGGTCTCCCCTCCGGAGGACGCCGGCGGCGAGGCGACCACGCGCAAGATCGAGGCGCAGTTCGTGGCGCTCAAGCAGCGCGCCCACGAGGTGCTGGAGATGGCTCCCGGTGCGCCGGAGGAGATGGCCCAGGCGGTGCGCGCGGTCGAAGCTCCCGCGATGCTGGCCGACATGGTCTCGACCTTCGTCGACGTGGCTCCCTCCGACAAGCAGGAGCTGTTGGAGATCTTCGATCTCGAGCAGCGTCTCGACCGGCTGAACCACATGCTGGGGCAATGGGCCGAGGTGCTGGAGCTCTCCCACAAGATCCGGCAGGAGACCAAGGGCACCATCGACCGCGCCCAGCGCGAGTACTTCCTGCGGGAGCAACTGCGCGCCATCCAGCGCGAGCTGGGCGAGGTGGACGACAAGGCCGAGGAGCTGGCGGACCTCTCCGAGGGGATCGAGGCCCTGGAGCTCCCGGAAGAGGCCGACCGGGAGGCGCGTAAGCAACTGCGGCGTCTGGAGCGGACCTCGGAGCAGGCGGCGGAGTACTCGATGCTGCGCACCTGGCTGGAGCTCTTCACCGAGCTGCCCTGGAACGTCCAGACGGAGGACCAGCTGGACCTCGACCGCGCCCAGGTGATCCTGGACGAGGACCACTTCGGTCTCGAGAAGGTCAAGCGCCGCATCCTGGAGTGCCTGGCGGTGCGCAAACTGAACCCCGCGGGGCAGGGGCCGATCCTGTGCCTGGTCGGTCCGCCGGGGGTGGGCAAGACCTCCCTCGGGCGCAGTGTGGCGCGCGCCCTGGGGCGACACTTCACGCGCATCAGCCTGGGGGGCGTGCACGACGAGGGTGAGGTGCGCGGGCACCGTCGCACCTACATCGGTGCCATGCCCGGGCGCATCCTCGAGAACTTGCGCAAGGTCGGCTCCCGCAACCCGGTCTTCATGCTGGACGAGATGGACAAGCTGGGCACCGGCGGACTGCACGGCGATCCCGCCTCCGCCATGCTCGAGGTGTTGGATCCCGCCCAGAACAACAGCTTCACCGATAACTACCTGGGTGTGCCCTTCGACCTGTCGGCGGTGCTCTTCATCGCCACGGCGAACGTGCTCGACACCGTGCCGCGGGCGCTGCGCGACCGGCTGGAGGTGATCCACATCCCGGGCTACACCGAGGAGGAGAAGCTCGAGATCGCCCGCCGCTACCTGGTCAAGCGCCAGTTGGATGCCTGTGGTCTGACCCGCGCGCGCTGCAAGGTGGTGACCTCGGCCCTGCGGGAGATCGTGCGCCACTACACGCGCGAGGCCGGGGTGCGCAACCTGGAGCGGGAGATCGGCGCCCTCTGCCGCCACGCCGCCACCCTCTTCGCCCGCAGGCGCCGCAAGCCGCTGGTGCTCGACGCCGCCCGAGTGGAGAAGATCCTCGGACCGCGCCGCTTCGAGAACGACTCCGTGCGCCGCACCGCTCGCCCGGGGGTGGCCACGGGGCTCGCCTGGACGCCGGTGGGGGGGGAGATCCTCTTCATCGAGGCCACGCGCATGGTCGGCCGGGGCGAGCTGGTGCTGACGGGACAGCTCGGAGACGTGATGAAGGAGAGCGCCCGGGCGGCGATCAGCCTGGTCAAGTCGCGGGCGGAGGTCCTGGGTCTGGACCCCGGGCTCTTCGAGGGCTCCGATCTGCACCTGCACATCCCCGCCGGCGCCGTCCCCAAGGACGGGCCCTCGGCGGGGGTGGCGATGTTCACGGCGCTCGTGTCGCTCCTGACCGGCCGCCGCGTCAAGGGGAACGTCGCCATGACCGGCGAGATCAGCCTGCGCGGCCTGGTGTTGCCGGTGGGGGGGGTCAAGGAGAAGGTGCTCGCCGCCCGCGCGGCGGGGGTGAAGACGGTGCTGCTCCCCGCGCGCAATCGCGGGGATCTGGCGGAGATCCCCGAGCGGGCTCGCCAGAGCCTGCGCTTCGTCTGGCTGGAGGGCGTCGAGGACGCCCTCGAGGCAGCGCTCTGTCGCCGGGCGCGCTCCCGCTGAGGCGCGGGGGGCGTTGGCCCGGGTCCCTCAGGGGGACGGAAGGGGCTCGCCGAAGGTCTGATCGGCGCTCAGGAGCGCCTGGGAGTAGAGCTCGGCGATGCCGGTGGGATCCAACCCCAGGTGAGCGCAGTGGCGCTCGTATCCGCTCCAATCTCCCCGCTCGCAGGCGATGCACAACTCGAAGGCGACCGCCGCGGTGGTGCCATCGCCCCTCAGAGCCGCGCCGATCGTGTCGTTCAGCCCCAAGGCGCCCAGGGCCACCTCCAAGGGTTGGTCGAGGAGGGCGTCCAGGACGGAGAACATCCCGGTCAGGTAGAGCTCCAGCTCCATCCCCTCGATGCCGGACTCCCGCGCCAGGCTCTCGCAGAAACGCGCCCGCACCAGACAGGTGCGCAGGAGCTCCAGAGGCTTGTCTTCCCCCAGACCGCTCAGGGCCACCAGCGCTCCCCAGCGACGCAGAGGCCGTTCCCCGAGGTGGTTGAGGGCCTGGCGGATGGTGGTGATCTCCTCGCGCACGCCGAACTGGGACGAGTCGAGGAAGCGCAGGAGCTTGGTCGCCAGAGCCACCTCGCGCAGGATCAGGTCCTCGAGCCGATCGAACTCCAGCTCCGTTTGTGTGACCTCGCGCAGGAACTCGAGCTGGTTGACCTTGCTCAAGGGGATGTCGCGCCGGGCGGTCGTCTCCGGTTTGCAGAAGAAGAAGCCCTGGAAGAGCTCGTACCCGAGCGCCAGGGCCTCGTCGAGGTCCTCCCGCTGCTCCACCTTCTCCGCCAGCAACTGGTAAGTCCCGGAGCCGCGCATTTCGGCAATCTGCTGCCGCATCTCCGGAGGGGTGGCGAGGACGTCGACCTTGACGATGTCCGCCAGCGGCAGGAAGGGATCGAGGGCCGGATCGCCGCTGTAGTCGTCCAGGGCGATCGTGTAGCCCGCTGCCTTCAGGCGCTTGAGCGCGGCTAGGGTGGAGGGGCAGGGGAGCACCGTCTCGAGCACTTCGATCACCGTCAGCTCGGGGGGCAGGATCTGCAGGAAGTCCTGCACGAGCATATTGCCCGGCACGTTGATGAACCCCGGCTTGCCGCCGGTCAGGTCCTGGAAGCGGTCGATCAGGAGGCTGCCGTTCAGGACCTCGAGGGTGGCGCGGTCGGGATCGCCCCCGGCGAAGGCATCGCCTCCGTCGGAGCGGTGCAAGAGCTCGTACCCCACGACCTCCTGACGGCGGTCGAAGATCGGCTGTCGGGCGATGAAGTTCCGCAGGCTCATGGCTGGGGGGGGGCCGCGCCCCAGGCGGCGGCCAAGTACCCCTTTCGGCCGCGAACGCGGCGCAACTAGGGAAATTCCCTACCTATTTCCAGGAGCTGGGCCGCCCTCTCCGCCGCCCGCGTCCCCTCGTACTTCTCGATCAACGCGCGCAGCGACTTCTCGGCCTTTTCCAGGCCGCGACGCTCGACGGTGGCCAGGGCGCGGTCCAGGGCCTTGGCGGCCTGCAGCTCGCGCTGGACTCCCTCGTCCGACTCCAGCTCTTCCAGGCGCTCGGCGGCGGCCTGGCCCAACTCGTGCCCGGCGAGGGTGTTGGCGAGCAGCTCCAGGGTGTCGAGGGCGAGCCGCAGGTCGCGCCGCTCGACCGCCTGCTCGATCTGGGAGCGCAGGTCGCCGACGTGGGCGCGCAGCTTCTCGGCGAGCGCTCGGGAGCCCTCCTCGGTGGACCCCTCCAAGAGGCGCAGCGCCTTGCCCAGCTCGCCCGCGGCGGCCAGGTCGAGGCCCTTGGAGGGGGCGCCTGCGACTGCACCGCGCCAGGCGAGGAGCGCCGTCTTCCCCGGCTTGCGCACGCCCTTGAGGACCTTCTTGATCTGTGAGCCGGTGAGGGAAGCCGGGTGACCGTGCCAGGCGAGCTCGCCCTTGGCATCGATCAGGTAGCTGTGGGGGATCCCCTGCGCACCGACCCGCTTGCCCAGTAGGCCACCGGTGTCGGAACCGGCGCCGACCAGGATCGGCAGGCCCCGCCGCTCCACGTAGGGAGCGACCTTCTTCAGCGACTCGTTGCTGAGCGCCATCACCACCAGGCCGTTGGGACCGAAGTCCTTCCAGAGCTCCACGATGTGAGGCCACGCCCCACCGCAGGGCTTTCACCAGGTGGCCCAGGCCTCGATCAGGATCGGTCGCCCGCGCAGCGCCTCGAGGGAGGGGGTCTGACCGATGTGGTTGAGCCACGCCTCCGCCTCGATCGCGGGCAGGTCCGGCTCATCGGCCACGGGAGCTGCGGTCAGCGGCAGGGCGGTGAGCAGGGGCAGTACGCTGAGCATCTCGATCTCCGTTCGGGGTGACAGGGAATCCTCCCATTCCCCCCGACCCTTGGGAAGCCCCGCCTACTCCAGCGTCAGGAGAGTGATCTCGGGGGGGCAGAGGAAGCGCACGCGCGGCGCCCACAGGCGCTCGACACCGAGTCCCCGGCTGACGTAGAGGTGGGTGCCCCCCACGGCGTGCAGCCCGCCGGAGCCGATGCGCCTGGAGAGGCCCGAGAGGGTGATGGGCGGACCGATGAAGGGGAGTCGCACCTGACCCCCGTGGGTGTGCCCGGCGATCACCAGGTCCACCGTCGAGTCGGACTCGAAGCGCGTCACGGTATCGGGGCGGTGGGCGAGCACCAGGTGGATCGTGCCCGGGTCCCGAGCCGCCTCCGCTCTGAAGCGCGCGATCAGATCGGAGGGGTAGGAGCGGTCGGAGAGCCCCAGGATCGCGACCTCGCGATCGTGCACGCTGAGGGTGACGGAGCGGTCCTCGAGCAGCACGCAGGCAGTGGTTCCGAGCAGCCTGCGCAGCTTCCCCAGGGGATCGCAGTTCCCGCGCACGACGAAGACGCCCCCCGGGGCGTGCAGGCTGGAGAGCAGCTCGCGCAGGCCCTCCTCGCCCTCTTCCCAGTGGTCGTCGTTGCCGTGGAAGAGGTCCCCCGGAACCAGGATCAGGTCGGGCTCCTCGGCGAGCAGCCGCGCCACCGCGCTGCGCTCGTGGTCCCCGACGCGCGCCGTCTGGATGTCGGCCAGGATGCCGATGCGCAGCGGGGTGTCGCCTGCGCGGGCGGCGTCGAGGCGCAGGCTCGGCCGCTCGAGCACGACGCTGAAGGGCTCGACCAGGCTCGCCCAAGCCGCCGGGGGCAGGGTGCAGAGGGCGCCGACGGCGAAGAGGCGCACCCCGCGGGCCGCGCTGCGTCTCCTGCCCCCCAGGAGGACCGCCAAGCCGGCGGCGGGCACCACGAAGACGAGATCGATCCAGGCCACCATGATCGCCGCGAAGAAGGGATTGGCGCCGGTCAGGATGCAGGCGGCGACGAGCGTCGCCAGGGTGAGCCCGGCCACCAGGAAGGCCGAGAGCAGGACGCGTCCCCAGGTGATCGTCCCTCCGCCGGCGAGGAGCGCGGCCGCGGCCACCAGGATCTGAACGGCGCCGGCGATCGCCAGGAGCAGGGTGTAGTCGGGGGGGAGGATCCACATCGGCGGTGCGGGCGCGGCCTGGCCAGCGCTGGAGGGGCTCGATAGGCTCCGTTCCGGGGCGCGTCGAGTCAACGGCCCCGCCGATCCGATGAGCGCCCCCTCCGCCGAGCCCGCCCCGCCGCAAGGCGCGCTTTGCGGAGGCGCGCGCCGCGAGCTCTGGATCGTGGGGGCGATCGTCCTGCTGGGTCTCGCACTGCGGCTGCTGCACGTCCACTTCCTGCGCGCCAGCCCCTACTTCGAGCGACCCACGATGGACGCCGCGTACCACTTGGAGTGGGCGCGGGCGATCGCCGAGGGAACCTCCTTCCAGGAGGGGCCCTTCTTCCGCGCGCCCCTCTACCCCTGGTTCCTGGGGTTGTGCTTGAAGCTCTTCGGTCCGGGGCTCCTGCTGCCGCGCCTGGTGCAGGCGCTGATCGGAGCGGGTGGGGTCGCGCTCACCTATCTCGTCGGCAAGCGCGCCTTCGATGCCCGCGTCGGGCTGGTGGCCGCGTTCCTGATCGCGACCCACTGGGTGTCGATCCACTTCGACACCCAGCTCCTGATCCCGGTCCTGATCGTCCCCCTCGACCTGGCCGCGCTCTACGTGACCTTGGGCCTGGCGCGCGATCCCTGCCGCCGCCGCGCCGGCCTGGCCGGGCTGCTGTGGGGTCTCTCGGCGATCGCGCGTCCCAACGTGCTGCTCCTGCCGCCGCTCATCTGCCTGTGGCTCCTCTGGCGCGCGCGTCCCGCCTGGGGCAAGGGTCTGCTGCCAGCCGCGGCGCTGGCCCTGGGAACCGCCCTGCCGATCCTGCCGATCAGCGCCTACAACCGCCTGGTGGGAGGGGACTGGGTGCTGATCTCCTCCCAGGCGGGGGTCAACTTCTGGATCGGCAACAACCCCGAGAGTGACGGCAGCACCGCCATCGTCCCGGGAACGCGGGGCGGATGGTGGGAGGGCTACCACGACTCGATCGCCCAGGCGCAGGCGGCGGAGGGGCGCGCCTTGCGCCCCTCGGAGGTCTCCGCCCACTACGGGGGGCGGGCACGGGCGTGGATGGCGGCGGATCCCGGTGGCGCCCTGGCCCACCTGGCCTGGAAGCTGCGGCTCTTCTGGCTGGACGTGGAGCTCGGCAACAACCTCGACGTGCGCTTCTTCGCCAAGCACTACGACCCGGTGAGTCGCGCGCTGCCGGTGGGCTTCGGCCTGCTCGTGGGCTTGGGACTGTTGGGGCTCGTCGCCAGCGCGCGGCGAGCTGCGGCGCTCCTGCCGCTGAGCGCCTTCCCCCTCGTGTACGGCGCCAGCGTGGTGGCCTTCTTCGTCTGCGCCCGCTACCGGGTGCCGCTCCTGCCGCCGCTGGCGATCTTCTCCGCCTACGCCCTGGTGTGGCTCGGCGCCCGCGCGCGGACACGCTCCTGGCGTGCAGTGGCGGGTGGTCTCCTGCTCGTCGGCGCCTCCCTCGTCGCGAGCTTCTGGACTCCCCAGGGGATCCGCTCGGGGACGGCCAACGGCTACCTCTCCCTGGGCCTGGCCGCGGAGCAGGAGGGCGAAGGCGCAGAGGCCGTGCGCTACTACGAGCTGGCCCTCGACCACGACCAGGAGAACGCCTACGCCTGGGTCGGCCTGGCGCGGGCGGTGGCGGCGACGGGGAACCTGGAGCGCGCCGAGCGGATCCTGCTGGAGCGTCTCGACCACCTGGACGCCGTCCGCGCTCGGAGCGGGATCCGAGTCCCCAGTCGACCGGAGGCGATCGACGCCCTGGTCGGAGTCCTCTGCCAAGCCAGACGCTTCGAGGACGCCCTGGCGCTGGTGGACCGCGCCCTGCGAGAGGGGCTTCCCGAGGAGCCGCTGCGCTACGCCCGCGGTCGAGCCCTGGCGGGGATGGGGGAGTTGGGCGCAGCCGCCGTGGAGTTCGAGTGGGTCGTCCGCCGGCGGCCGTCCACCTGCCCCGCCTGGGACGCCCTGGTGGAGATCTACGAGTTCCTCGAGCGCCCGAGAGAACTGGAACGGGCGCGTGCCGGGCGGGAGGAATGGGGTTGCGTCCCTTCCGCTAGCGACTGAGCCAGACCCGGCTCGGCCCCCCGTCCCCGGGACCGATCACGAGATCGGCGGCGCCGTCGCCGTCCAGATCACTGACCGCCAGGCCCCGCGGAAAGGTGCTGCGACCGCTGACCGCGAAGTCGGCGGCGAACAACCCCTCGGGATCGCCGAGCCATCCCCGCCAGGCGTTCAGGTGGGCGTCGACCACGATCAGGTCGGGCAGGGCGTTCCCGTCGATGCGACCCAGGTGGCAGGCGAGCGGGCGGTTGTCCACCCTCTCCGCCACCCGAGTGAAGTTCCCCGTCCCATCGCCGTGCCAGAGCTCGCCACCCCCGGGTTGCGCGACGTGCAGATCGAGGTCTCCGTCCAGATCCAGGTCGGCGAAGGAGACCACCAGGCTGTCCCCCGCGAAGAAGACCTGATTCGAAGGAGTGAACCCACCCGACCCGTCGTTCAGGAAGAGCCGATCGGGAGCGCCCCCGGTGAGGGCCAGCAGCAGGTCCAGGTCTCCGTCGAGGTCGACGTCCCCGAGGGCGAGATCCAGCGCGTGCTCGTCCCCCGGAAGGTCGACGGGAGCCTCGAAGCCGCGCCACTGCCCGCTCCCGGGAAGGGAGCAGTCCCAACCCCCGTTGAGGAGCACCTGGGCCGCCAGCCCGCGCTGGCGACCGAGGACCAGGTCCGGGTAGCGATCCCCGTTCAGGTCGCCCGCGGCCACCGCGAAGGCGCGACGATCCGGCCCACCGCCGGCGAGGTCGTGCGGCAGGAAGCCCCCCGACCCGTCGTTGAGCCACACCTCGGCGCCGCCGCCGAAGAGGCCCAATGCCAAGTCGAGATCGCCGTCGAGGTCCAGGTCGGCCCACGTCAGGTCGTGGACCCGCGCGGCAGCGAGGTCGATCTCGCCGGCCAAGAGGAATGTCGCGTCACCCTGGTTGGCTCGCAGCTGCACGTCCCCCGCTCGGCCGCTGGCGAGATCGGCGTCCCCGTCTCCGTCGAAGTCCCCGAGAGCCACCTCGAAGAGGGGCCCACTGCCCACGTCGACGGTCGTCTCCCGGTAGCGCACCGCACCCCAGACGGCGGAGGCCGACGAGCTCCACACCTGCGGATGGAACTCCGTGGCCAGGAACAGGTCGCTGTCCCCGTCGAGATCGAAGTCCCCCGTGGTGATGTCGAGCACGAGCCCGGTGGGCAGCACGACGCCCGTGTCCGAGAGGGCCCCCTCGCCGTCGCCGATCGCCAGGTGCAGGCCGTCGTCCTCTCCCCAGGCGAGGTCGAGCGCCCCGTCGCCGTCGAGGTCCACCAGCTCCAGGGCGGTCACGTAGCCGGCGGGGATCGGATCGCTGGGGCCGAGGCCCGTCGGGGAGCCGAAGGCCACCTCCAGACGACCGGGACCGCCGGTCACCGCGTCGGCGTACCCGTCCCCGTCGAGATCGCCGAGGCGGGCGTCGCGGGTGTCCGCGCTCCCCGTCGCCGACCAGGTGAAGTCCTCACAGAACTGCTTGCCGAGCAGGGCGTCCAGCCCCGACAGGGCGATCAGCACGTCCTCGCGGCCATTGCGGTCCACGTCTCCCACGGCCAGGGTGCGCGCTCCGGAGGGGGAGCCGGGGAGCGGCGCCCCCGGGGGCAGCAGGATCCCCGCCCCGCCGCCGCGGTAGAGGCTCAGGCCCAGACCGCCCGCGAGCAGCACGTCCCGCTCTCCGTCCAGGTCGAAGTCGAGGGTCGCCACCGCGTGGGGGTGGTCGGCGAGGGGGAAGGCCTGCCACGACGCGAGGGCGATCGACCCACCCGGTACGCCGAGGTTCTCGTAGAGGAGCAGGTCGTCCTCGGTCACCGTCACCAGGTCGGTCCAGCCGTCCCCGTCGAGGTCGTCCAGGGCGACGGCGACGGTGGGATCCTGGGGCAGGTTGATGCGCAGCCAGCCGCCGCTCTCCAGCGCCTGGTAGACGTCCACGCCCGCCGCGCCGTTGGCGGCGACGACGTCGGGGCGGCCGTCGCGGTCGAGGTCCGCCGAGGCGACCCGCAGGGCCGTCTGGCCGAGGCCGCTCACGATCCCCGGCGTGAGCTCGGGGCAGAGGTCCACCGCGGGCCCCGCTTCGGCGTCGTGGCCCGTCTGAGCGTGCTCGATCGCGTCGGGGAGCATGGCGGTGGAGACCGCGATCCCGCTGGGGGCGTTGAAGGGGGCGCCCGTGGGGTCCGCGCTCCCCCGGCCGCGCAGTCGCGCTCCCTGCCCGAGGCGCACGGTCACTTCGAAGGCGCCGGGGCCGGATTGGAGGGACGCGCCCGCCCCCAGGGAGTCGCCCGTGGCGGAGAGGGCCAGGGCCGCCGGATCGGGGTCGTTGACCACCACCGGCGCGTCGAAGGCGAGCAGCAAGAGGTCCCCCGCACCCGCCATCCCATCGCCGTCGAGGTCCTGGTAGCGCGCGGGGCCGAGCAGGTGGGGGGGGACGGTGGCCCCTCCGCCGCCACCGGAGCCGCCCCCGGAACCGCCGACGTCGTGGCAGGCCGCGAGCGGGAGGAGGAGGAGGGGCAGGACTCGCTCGGGGCTCGGACGCATCGTTGGCTCGGGAGAAGGGTGCGGGACGCCGGGATTCTACCCGGCTCCGCTCACTTCCCCCCCAGGACCAGCTGCAACTGCGCGCTCAAGCCCTCGTCGCCGGGGAAGATGGACAGCCCCTGCTGCCAGGCCGCGATCGCCTTGTCGGTCTGGCCGATCTGCTGGTACATGTTGCCGAGCAGGAGGTGGGTCTGGGCGTGCTCCGGCGCGGGGGCGAGCCCCGCCTGCTGCGTGATCAGGGTCTCGAACTGGGCGATCGCCTCGTTCTGCTTGCCGAAGACGGGCGGCCAGAAGGAGAGCGACACCGCCTTGTGGAAGCGCGCGTTCCAGTGCTCGGGGTCGATCTCGAGGGCGCGGTCGAAGGCCTTGTCGGCGTTGGTCGCCAGGACCCCGGCCAGGGGGCCGTTGCCCACCTCCTGGATCTCGTGCAGGTAGGCCTGCCCCAGCTCGAGCTGCTTCTCGGGGTCGTTCGGATCCGCCGCGGCGCGGGCCTCGAAGGCCGCGATCAGCTCTTCGGTGCGGCCCGCCTCGTGGAGCTCCTTCCAGAGGTTCTGTCGAGCGACGCTGTCGAAGCTGCCGTCGAGCAGGAGCTCGACCAGCTCCTCGGCGGAACGCTCGGCGAGGTCCGAGTCCCCCAGGGCCCCGCCGACCTCGCTCCCCTCCCCTTCCCGCTCCGCCAGCACTCGCCGCACCAGCGCCTCCAGGTCGCCGACCGCCGTGCGGTTGCCGGCCGCGGCGCGCATGGCGCGCACGTCCTCCAACTCGTCGCGCAGCTCGGCGTTGTCGTGCCGCAGGGCCGCGATCTCCGCGCGCAGGCCCTCGAGCTCGTCGGGGGCCAGGGAGTCGGGCTGGGAGTCGGCCGGGGGTGTCGGTGCGAGGGCCAGGGTCAGGGCGAGGCTGGTGCCCGCGGCGAGGCAGATGGCGGCCAGCAGTACGGTGGGGGTGTTCATCGGGACTCCAGTTCGTGATGTCGCCTCAGTGCTCCTCGCGTGTCAGTTCCTTCGCGGCAAGCCCTCGAATTCGCTCACTCCCGGAGCAGCACCCACTCCAGGGCACGGATCTCCCCGACGTCGACCCTCACCGGGCGCGAGGCCATCCGGAAGCCAGCGGCGACGACCTCGACCGTCCACTCGCCGGGGGCCAAGGGCGGCAGGGGGGCCACGCCGTCCCCGCCGGTGAAGGGGGCGGGGTGGTAGGGGAGGGAGTGGCCCACGGCGTCGCGCAAGCGGACCCTCGCCCCGGAGACGGCCCGGCCCTCCGCGTCCACCACGCGCAGGGTGATCCGGCCTCCGGCCACGGCGGTCAGATCGCGCACGACCTCGCGGGTGCCCTCGACGGTCAGCGGCGGGGTCACCGTGCATCCCACTTCGAAGGTGTCCCCGAGCAGCGCCAGGGCGAAGGTCCCGGACCCGACTCCCTCGAAGCGGTACTCCCCCGAGGGTCCGAGGGGCGCGGTGGCGAAGAAGGAGGTCCCTCCGCCGTCCAGCTTCTGCACCAGCACGACACTCGAACCGGAGGGGAGCTCCCCGCCGTCGGCCAGACGCGCGCGGCCGCGCACCACCCCCGGGGGCAGGCGCAGGTCGAAGTGCAATTCACCGCGAGCGGGGACGGTCACGGTCGCGTAGAGGATGGGTGCGTCGACCCGGGGGCTCTGGTAGAGGACGTAGCGTCCCGCCGGGACGTTGGTGAACTCGTAGCGGCCGCGGGAGTCGGTGGTGGTGGAGATCCAGTTCTGGAAGAACCCGGGGCGCTCCTGGGCGACGGGCGCCAGCGCGATGTGGCGGCCGGAGACGGGCCGCCCGTCCGCGCCGGTCAACTCGCCGAAGACGTTCCCACCGCTCACCGGGGCGAGGAAGTCGACCCGCTGCGGGCCCACTCCCTCGAGGTGCACCTGGCGCACCTCGTCCAGCGGCTGCTCCCCCTCGATCAGCAGGGCGACGTAGTCCCCCGCCGGCAGGTCGTCGATGGCGTAGTCACCCTGCGCGTCGACCTCCCCATAGCCGTAGGTGAAGACCGGCTGATGGCGGTCGAGAGCCAGGCGACTGAGAATGACCACCGCGCCGCTGCGCGCGCCGCCGTCGGGCCCCTCCACGCGCCCCTCGACGCGGCCTCCCGGGGCGAGCTCCACCTGGGGCAGGGACCGCACAGGGTCCACGTCGCTGGGGATGGCGGGCTCCAGGGTGAAGGGCGCCGTCCAGGACGGCGCGTACCCCTCGGCACTGACGCGCAGGTGGTGCCCCCCGACCGAGAGGTGGGGGAGCTCGTAGCGGCCGGAGGAGTCGGTGCGGGTGTTGGCCAGGGGCAGGCGTTCGAGGTCCCGGCAGCAGAGCTCGAGGACCTGCTGGGGGACGTCGAACTCAGCCACCACCAGCGCCCCCGCGATCGGGGCGCTGGTGGCCCGATCGACGACGTAGCCGGTCACCGTGCGCCCCGGGGAGAGCGCGATCTCCAGCGGGACTTGCGCCCCCGCCTCGAACAGCACCCCGCTGCGGCGCCAGACCGCCAACCCTTTCGCCTCGACGAAGACCCGGTACGCCCCCGGATCGATGCCCTCCAGCCGGAAGGCGCCGCCGGCGTCCGTCACCGGGTGGGGGACGGGCTCGGCGATCTGGGGCAGGGGCAGCTCGGGGCGCAACCAGAGGATGTACCGCTCGACCGGCCTTCCCGTCGCAGCCCGAAGCACCCGGCCCATCAGGGTGGCCCCGGCGAGGGGCGCGTCGCCGGGAGGGGCATCGAGCCCCTGCCCCGCGTCCTGCGCTGGACCCGCAGGCGCGCGCCCACCGGCGAGGGCCCCGCTCCCGTCCAGGGCGGCCGCGACCGAGCTGCCGGCGAGCCGGTGTCGGCCGGGCCCCAGCGCGCGCCGGGCCTCTGCGGGGGAGGAGAGCCAGGCTCTTCCCGAGTGGATGGCGAGCTCGAAGGCCTCCAGCGACTCCTGCCGCTGGAGGGTGAGGTGGGTGGCGCCGGCCAGCTCCAGCGACCTCTCCTGTCCCAACGCGAGGAGGAGCGCCCTCCCCGCCGGAGTGGCGACCTCCAGGAACTGCAGTGCTTCGTCGACGGGGACCGGCTCGCCGCTGGCCCGCTCCCAGGGTGCGGCCGGCGCACGCCGCAGCAGGATCTCGCCGCGGGCGAGGAGTCCCTGCCGGTCCGATTCCCCGGCGGAGCGGCTGGCGAGCTGGGCCTGCCAGAGGAGCAGACCCGCCGTGACCAGTGCCACACAGAGGGCGGCGAGTGCCAACGGACGCAGGCGGAGCCGGGGCGCACGGCGCCGCGCGATCCGCTCGAGGAAGCTCGCCCGCAGGCGGAGCACGAAGGCCTCGCGCGGGCGCACGGGCCGGTAGCGCGCCAGGAGCGCGCGCAGGTTGTCCTCCAGGATCGGATTCAATCCAGGCCTCCACGCCGCTTGGCCAGAAGGGTGAAGACGCGGGTGAAGGCGGTGCGCGCCCGGTGCAGGCGGGACTCGGCGGCCTTCACCTGCTGCCCCGCTGCGCGCGCCATCTCGGGGACCGTGCGGCCGTCGACGTACTTGGCGATCAGGGCGCGGCGGTAGTCGGGGGGCAGGGAGGAAAGGGTGGCGCCGACCAGCTCCGCCGTCTCGCGCGCTTCGAGGACCGCCTCGGGCAGGGGCTCGCGCTCGATCTGCGCCAGGATGGCGTCGATCTCCGCGTCGGCGTCCGCCAGGAGGTCCTCCAGCGGGATCGCCGTGCGCTTGCGCCGGCGGGCCCGGATCTTGTTCTTGGCGATGCCGCAGAGCCAGGTGTGCAAGCTGGAGCGGCCGTCGAAGGAGGTCAGCTTGTCGACCGCCACCAGGAGGGTGTCCTGCACCAGGTCCTCCGCCAGGGCCCGATCGCGACCCACCCGGTAGAAGACGAACTCGAAGAGGCTGTCGAGGTGGCGCGTGAAGAGCGCCTCCGCGGCGTCGCGATCCCCGGCGAGGATGCGATCGCGCACGTTCAGGTCCCTGGCGTGGGCCCGGTCGGGAGGAGGGTCGGGATCGCGCGGGCGCATCGCTACCACTCAGTGCCCCGGGGCGCGGGGACCCTTCCCGGTTTGCTGCGTTTCTCCCTCTGCGCTCGGACTCCCGGAGCCCTCCCCGGCGTCCTCCTCGGCGGGGACCAGACCGATCAGGAGCACCCCCACCGCCAGCTGTGGCGGCTCCCGGGCGGTGAGGACCTTGGCGCGCCCCTCCCCGTCGACCGCCAGGAGCGCCACCGCATCCGGACCGTGGTGACTGCGCCAGGCCGCGGCGTCGAAGGTCTCGGTGAGGCTCGTCCCGCGCACCTCGAAACCGCGGGCCATGCGCCGCTCGAGACTGCCGAAGGAGGCGTCCGGATCGAAGAGGGCGCGCCCGCGCAGATCGTTCGACCCCCGGTCCCGCTGCGCCCCGCGCTTGCCGGGGACGAGCTGGTAGCAGTGGCTGCGGCCCAAGAGCTCGGCGAGGGAGAGGCAGGCCAGGCTGTTGACCTCGTCGTTCGGCGTCAGGGCGAAGAGCCTGCCCACGCCCCCCAGGGGCAGGGAGTGGACCACCTCCCGGTTCAGGGCGTCCCCGTGGACGGCGTGCAGTCCGGCGAGGCGCGCTTCGGAGACGACGCGGCGGTTGGTGTCGACGAGCAGGGCCGCCAGCCCCGCCTCTCCGAGCGCGCGCGCCAGGGCGCGGGAGAAGCGACCGCCCCCGACCAGCACGATCCCCTGGGGGGAGGCTTCCGCCAAGCCCAGGCGCCGGGCCAGCAGCGGAGCCCCCAGCCCGTAGATGGCGACGGTGGCGATGATCACCAGAAAGGCGAGGGGGGCCAGGCGCTCCGCCCCCGGCACGACCCCCTCGAGCTGGGCTCCGAAGAGGGCCGAGATCGCCGCGGCCACGATCCCGCGCGGCGCGAGGGCCGCGAGCAAGAGGCGCTCCTTCGGAGGCAGGGAGCTGCCGAGGGTTCCCAGGAAGACCGCCGCCGGGCGCACCACGAGCACCAGGCTGGCCACGAAGAGCAGCCCTCCCGCGCCGACTCCGCGCAACGCGGCCAGATCGATGCGCGCCGCCAAGAGGATGAAGAGCGCCGAGAGCAGGACCGTGCGCAGGTTCTCCTTGAAGGCCACGATGTGGCCGACGGGGACCCGCCGCTGGTTGCGCACCCAGAGGCCGATCAGGGTGACCGCCAGCAGCCCCGATTCGCTCTGCCAGTGGTCCGCCAGGGCGTAGGTCCCCAGGGCCGCGGCCAGGGCGGCGGGCGCCTGCAGGGGATCGGGGATCCAGCGCCGCCGCAGGGCCAGGGTGAAGGCCCAGGCGACCACCCCGCCGGTGACCAGCCCCGTGGCGCCGGTGGCGAGCAGGCCCCCCAGGGTCGAGCTCACGGCCCCGCCGCCGACGGTGGCCCCCTCGCGCAGGGCCCGGAAGACGAGCACCGCCAGGATCGCGCCGATCACGTCGACGACGATCCCCTCCCAGTTGGCGATCGGCCCCACCGAGCCCTTGGGTCGCATGTGCCTGAGCAGGGGCCCGATGACGGTGGGGCCAGTGACCGACAGGATCGCGCCCAGGAGCAGGGCGGTGCCCCAGGGGAGACCGACGACCAGGTGCGCCGAAGTGGCCGCCAGGGCCCAGGTGACCGCCACGCCCACGGTTACCAGCTGCGAGAGGGCGCGGCCGATCTGGCGCAGCTCCCGGAGGTCGAGGGTCAGGCCCCCCTCGAAGAGGATCACGGCCACCGCCAGGGAGACCAGCGGGAAGAAGAGGTCCCCCAGGAGGTCGTCCCCGACCCAGCCGAGCCCCGGTCCCGCCACCAGCCCCACCGTGAGCAGGATCAGGATCGAGGGCACCTTCAGGCGCCAGGCGACCCACTGGGCCCCGATCCCCGCCACGGCGATGCCGGCCAGGCGGGCGAGCAGGGCCTCGGCGCTCATCGGATCAGGGCTCTAGTTGCGCGCGTCGGGAAGCTGCAGTCCCAGGTGCTCCACGAGGAAGGACCAGCGGTCCGCGACCTCGTCGATCACCTGATCGCGGGAGCGCCCCGCTCCGTGTCCGGCGCGCGTCTCGATGCGGATCAGCACCGGGGCCTCGCCGACCTGGGCGTGCTGCAGCGCGGCGGTGTACTTGAAGCTGTGGGCCGGCACGACCCGGTCGTCGTGGTCGGCGGAGGTCACGAGCACCGCGGGGTAGGGGCCCGTCGAGTCGACGTTGTGGTAAGGGGAGTAGGCGAACAGGTGGGGGAACATCTCGGGGTCGTCGGAGCGCCCGTAGTCGCTCGCCCAGGCCCACCCGATGGTGAAGAGGTGGTAGCGCAGCATGTCCATCACCCCCACCGCGGGTAGGGCGGCGGCGAAGAGGTCGCGGCGCTGGTTCAGGCAGGCGCCCACCAGGAGGCCGCCGTTCGACCCCCCCGAGATGGCCAGCTTCTCCCGGCTCGTGTAGCCCTCTTCGATCAGCCACTCAGCGGCGGCGATGAAGTCGTCGAAGACGTTCTGCTTGCGCTCCAGGGTGCCCGCCTCGTGCCACTCGCGGCCGTACTCGCCCCCGCCGCGCAGGCAGGTCACGGCGTAGACGCCCCCCAGCTCGAGCCAGGAGGCGAGGGCGGGGGAGAAGAAGGGCCGGGAGGAGACGTTGAAGCCCCCGTAGCCCCACAGCACCGTGGGGTGCGAGCCGTCCAGGGCGATCCCGGAGTGGTGGATGAGGAACATCGGCACCCGCGTGCCGTCCGCGCTCTCGTAGAAGACCTGCTCCGTCTCGTAGGCTGCGGAATCGAAGTCCAGGGCGGGGCGCCGCACTTCGGTCCTCACTCCCGATTGCACGTCGTAGCGGAAGATCGTGCCCGGCTCGGTGAAGGAGTTGAAACCGTAGAAGGTCTCTGCCCGCCGCTGGCGACCGTCGAAGCCGTAGGCGGAGCCGATCCCGTCCAGCTCGATGCTCTCCACGGGCGTTCCCGTCAGCTCGTGGACGAAGACCTCGGAGTGGGCGTGCACCAGGTAGCGGCAGATCAGGCGCCCGCCGATCAGCGAGGCGCTGCTCAGCACGTGCTCACCCTCGGGGACGACGTCGACCAGGGGGTTGTCCGGCGCGCTGCAGTCCACCTCGACGATGCGTCCGCGCGGCGCGTCCTTGTCGGTGCGCAGCCACATCTGCCAGCCGTCGTTGCCCAAGAAGATGTACTGGGCGTCGAAGGCGTCGAAGGTGGCGACCCACTCGCCGGAGGCGCTGGGGGAGAGGTCCTTGAACCACAGGCGGTTGCGCCGCGCCGTCCCCTCGCGGCCGTGGAGCACCAGGAAGCGGCCGTCCTCGCTCTCGCGCACGTCGAAGGAGCGCTCGGGGTGGACGGGGTCCTCGTAGACCAGGGTGTCCTCCGCCTGGGAGGTCCCGAGGCTGTGGAACCAGACGCTCTGTCGACCCGCCGAGGCGGTCAGGCGGTCCTCCGTCTCGGGGTAGCGCCCGTAGTAGAAGCCGCTGTTGGCGTGGTTCCAGGCGGGGGTGGAGAAGCGCGACCACTCGATGAGGTCCTGCAGGTCCTCGCCGCTCTTCAGGTCGCGCACGCGCCAGGTGCGCCAGTCGGAGCCGCCGTCGGACTGCCCGTAGGCGAGGTAGCGGCCGTCGTGGCTGAAGGAGAGGCCCCCCAGGGAGATGGTGCCGTCCTCGGACCAGGTGTTGGGATCCAGCACCACCTCGCAGTCGCCGATCGGCGCGTCGGGGCGCTCGGCGCGCACCAGCTGGGCCTGGCTCATGTGGCCGTCGCTGTAGGTGAAGTAGTAGAAGGACCCCTCGCGGGAGGGCAGGCCGAAGCGCTCGTAGGTCCAGAGCTTCTCGACCGTGGCGCGCACCGACGAGCGCTCGGGGATGGAGCCCAGGTGCTCCTCGGTCAGACGGTTCTGCGCCTCGATCCAATGCCGCGTCTCGGCGCTCTCCCCCTCCTCGAGCCAGCGATAGGGGTCGGCCACGGCGGTGCCGTGGTAGTCGTCGACCACGTCCGCCCGCTGGGCTTCCGGATAGAGGACGCGCCCGCTGTCGGACTGGCAGGCGACGAAGACGAGGGCGGTGAAGAGGGGCGCGAGGGCGCGGGTGGGCTGGGCCATGGGGACTCCTGGTCGCGGAACTCGGACCCGGAGTGTAGGGCTCCGGGGCCGCGAGTCACACGGGGTGCCCCGTGGGCTCAGCCGAGCTTGTGGCCGCAGGAGCCGCAGAAGGTGGCGTCCGGGGCGACCGCCTCGCCGCAACCGGTGCAGAAGGCGGAAGCGTCCTCGGCAGCGGCCTTGAGGGGCTTCCCGCAGCCGCTGCAGAACTTGCCCGGGGGAACCACCGCCTGGCAGGAGCCGCAGGTGACGCCGGGGGTGGCGGGGGCCAGGCGCTCCCCCCCCTGGGAATCCCGCACCAGCATCTGGGCCATGCCGAAGCCGACGCCGAGGGCCGCGCCACCCAGCATGCCGCCTCCTTCGCCACCGGCGCCGCCGCCGCCCTTGGCCATCCCCTCACCGGCTCCCATCATCGCCTTGCCGGAGGCGAACTTCTGGTAGCCCTCGACGCCGCCCACGGTGCGCAGGTACGCCGCGTCGCGGTAGAGGGTCTTCAGGTTGTCCGCGTCCTCGTCGTCGATGCCGATGACGAAGTTGCCGAAGCGCACGATCTCGACGCCGTAGGACTCGACGTGCTTGCCGAGGGAACCCAGGGCGGTGACCTCGATCTCTTCGGTGTAGGCCCCCGAGGTCACGTCCAAGAGGGGCCACTTTTCCTTGACGATCAGCTCGGCGATGCCGTCGCGCAGGACCTTCAGCACCTGCTCCTTGAGCCAGGCCTTGACCATGAAGGACTCGGCGCGCCCCATGCCCACCAGCCCCACGATCAGCTTCTGCGGATCGGTGACGCGGAAGCTGAACTCGCCGTGCAACATCGTTTCCACCGGGACCCCCGACTTGGGATCCTCGACGTGCCCGATGCGGCCGCCGAACTTGATGCCGGGGTGCTCCCGGACGTTGACGAAGAAGACCTCCGCCTGGAAGACGTTGCCCCCGGTGAAGCTGTCGACCAGGTTGGAGAGGAAGGGCAGGTTGGAGGTGTCCAGGGTGTAGCGCCCGGCGTCCATCACCTCGACCACCTGGCCGTCTCGAAAGAAGACCGCCTTCTCGTCGGCGTCGACCGTGAGCTGGGACTTCATCGGGATCGTCCGGTCGGGGTGCTTCCAGACGATCTGCGACTTGGTCCCGTCGGGACGGGCGACCATCATTTCCTGCGTGCCGCGGCGGAACCAGTCGATGACTCCCATGGGTGTGCTCCGGGATAGGGGCTCGGTCGGACTCGTGAAGGGCTGCCCGTGGGGGGCGAGGGCGATCCAGGGTACTACGGTGCCGCTGGCGATGCATTCACGCCGCCCCGGGGCGCGGCGCACACGGGATTCCCGATCTCCCTCAATCCGGCGCGAGTCCCGCGCCGATGCTGCGACCACAGGAAGAAATGCCATGGCAGAGCTGGGATCCGTGGGGGGTCCGCTGCGAACGACGCGCTCCACCGTGGGGGCGGTGAGGCGCTCGGCCAGGGGACCCAAGGTGCGCTCCGAAGCCCGGGGCGAGGGGCAAGTGACGCCCCAGGGAGGCGCTGCTCGCGCGGCCGCCCTGGGGAGTGGGGGGGGAGCGTCGACGCAGGAGCGCCTGCTCGAAGCGCTGCGCGCACGTCAGATCTCCACTTCCGACGGTCCGCGCTCGGGTGGACTCGGGGACCCCCTGCACGTGCAGCGCAACATGCGCAACGACCTGGTCACCACCCTCGCTCACCACGAGCCTCCCACGGAGGGCCGGGCGATCGCCGCCCGGACCCACCGCGCCCTGCGCAGCGGCCGCGACGCCCAGGTCGAGGACCTGGTGCAGTCGACGCGGGCCCACCGCAGCGCCCTGCGGGAGCGGGCGGAGCGGAGCTACCGGGAGACCGCCGGGATCGACCCCGACGCCCGCTTGGCGTGAGGTAGGTGGGTCAGGATGAGCCGCGGGGGGGGCCCGTCCCCCGGTCGGCCCCGTTGATCAGCTTCTGCGCGGACCTCCACTCCCGCGGTGGCGTTCAACTGCTATAAGAGGGTGGGAATTCGCCCCGCCCCCATGTCCGTCTCCTCGAACGCCTTCCGGGGCAGCAATGTCTGCCACCGGATCGAGCTCTCCATCCCGCCCAGGCGCAGCCGGAACAACGGCTCCCGGGTGCAACCCCGCCCCGCCCGGGCGGCGGCGCCGGCGCCCGTCTCGCCGCCGGAGCCGCGGGTCGTCGAGCCGGTGGTCCGGGAGGCGGAGGTCGAGCAGGTCCAGGCTCCGGAGCTGGAGCCGGAGCCGGCCGCCCGGGAGGCCCTCAGCGCCCGGGAGCGGGCCCAGCGCCGGGAGATCGACCTCCTCAATCGGCGCCTGGACAAGGTGCGGGCGCTCCTGGAGGAGCGGGAAGACGAGCTGCGCGGGCTCCTGGCGGTCAAGGCGGTCGATCCTGGGCTCGCTTCGGAGTACCGCGAGGTGCAGGGGCTGGAGGACGGCGCCCGCCACGCCGCCCTCAAGCGCCAGCTGATGGCCGCGATCTTCGAGGCCAACCTGGTGCTCCAGGCCGGGATGGACTAGCCGCCGCAGGCCGGTTTCCCGCCGGATCGGCGTGGAGGGGGCTTCACGTGCGGCCGGTCCATGGCCGAAGAGGGGTGCGGCCCAGACTGCGCTGGATCCGGCGCTCTGGAACCCTAGGATGAGCAGCCCTCCGCCCGGTGGGACGCGATGGGGCGTCCGGCGGGCGGAACCAGTCAGACAGGGAGAACAAGAGAGATGGCGGAGCCTGAACCCGCGCAAGACTCCAGCGACGAACCGCAGAAGGACCACGGCGTCCTCTACCTGGGGATCGACCTGGGCACCTCCAGGACCTCGGTCTGCGCCTCCAACGGGGTGCGCGAGACGATGGAGTCCTTCGTGGGGTACCCCAAGGACCCGGTGTCCCGCAAGCTGCTCAAGAAGGACGTGCTCTTCGGTCAGGAGGCGCGGGACAAGCGCCTCTCCCTGATCCTGCACCGCCCCCTGCAGCACGGCGTCCTGACCTTCAACAAGGACGGCGCCGAGGACCCGGAGGCGCTGCGCGCCGCCCAGGACCTGGTCAAGGAGATCGTCGGCCTGGCCCGCCCCCGCGCCGACGAGCTGGTCTACGCCGTGATCGGCGTGCCGGCCCAGGCCTCGATCCACAACAAGGACGCCATCCTGCAGGCGGCCCGGCAGTCGGTCGACTCGGTGATGCTCTGCTCCGAGCCCTTCTCGGTCGCCTACGGCCTCGAGATGCTCGAGGACGTCCTGGTGATCGACATCGGCGCGGGGACCGTCGACCTGTGCCGCATGCACGGCACCATGCCCGAGGACGCCGACCAGATCACCCTCACCTCGGCCGGGGACTTCGTGGACCAGGAGCTCAGCAACGAGATCGGGGATGCCTTCCCCGAGGCGCAGTTCACCGTGCAGATGGTGAAGGGGATCAAGGAGCGCCACTCCACCGTCGACGAGACCACCGAGCAGATCCGCGTCTCCCTGCCGGTGCAGGGCAAGCCCACCGACTTCGACATCACCGAGCAGATGCGCGCCTGCTGCCGGCGCATCGTCCCGCCCATGGTGGAGGGGCTCGGCAAGTTGATCGCCACCTTCGACCCCGAGTTCCAGGAGCGGCTGAAGAACCGCGTGCTACTGGCGGGCGGAGGGTCGCAGATCCGCGGGCTGGACCGCGCCATCGAGCAGGAGATGCACGCCAACCTCGGCGGGGGACACGTGATCCGCATCGAGGAGCCGATCTACGGCGGCGCCAACGGCGCCCTGAAGATCGCCCACGACATGCCGGAGGACTACTGGGAGAAGCTCAAGTAGAGGGCGGGGGAGGGAGGCCCCTCCCCCCGCTCAGTCCTCACTCGATGTCCAGCGGGGCGTAGTTCCCGAAGGCGCCGATCCCCGGCTGCCCGGAGATGAAGCGCTGCCAGTTCTGGAAGTACCCCATCGTGGTTCCGGAGAGCCCCCCGTCGTTGGGGATGTTGTCGCCGAAGACGAGCTCTCCGTTGACGTCCAGGGTGCCGATCGCCACGCGGCGCAGCACGCCCTTCAGGAAGAGGTCGCCGTACGGGGGCACCGTGATCGGGTTGTGCACGTCGACGGTGTCGCCGAAGACGAGCACGACGGGATCGCCGGCCACGCCGCGGTTGGTCACCACGTAGTTGCCGCCGGGGATCAGGTTCCCGCTGATCTCCAGGCGAGGCACGTTGAGTGAATCGAGAGCGTCGTAGACGTTCGGCCGGGGCCCGATCTGCCCCCCGCTCCCCTGTGGGGTGCCGGTGGCGGTGAGCAGGTCGCGCAGCGTCAGCGGGTCCATGTCCAACCCGAAGACCGCGCGGTAGACCCCCATGATCTGGATGCCCGCGCCGGTCACGATCGGAGTCGCGCTGGAGGTGCCGCTGAAGGAGTCGGTGTACTCCTCCGTCGGCGGCCCCGACTGGAGGCTTCCGTAGCCCGCCGTGACCACGTCCCAGCCCCAGCCGTGGGCGTCGAGGCGGGAGCCGTAGTTGGAGAAGCTGGCCTTGTTGAGCAGGATCCCGTCGGAGGCGCCGACCATCACCGCTCCCGAGTCCCGCACGCTGCGGTCGAACTTGCCGCCGTAGGAGCCGCTGTCCAGGTTGTTGTCTCCGTTGCCGGCGGCCGCGAAGACGTGGATCCCCAGGGCGGTGGCCGTCTCGACGGTGGCGAAGATGGCGTCGTCCCACTCGCAGGGGTGGGGGGCGGGGGGGCCCCAGTAGCACTGCACCTCGAGCACGACCACGTCGCCGGGGGCGGCCGCGGCGGTGGCGTTGGCGATGGCGGTGGGAATGTTGGCCGAGTTGCCCTGGTGGGTCGACATCAAGACGTCGGAGTCGAAGGACAGGCCGCGCACGCCCAAGCCCTGGTCCTCGCCGATCAAGATCCCCAACACGGCGGTGCCGTGGTCCCAGGGGTAGGGAGCCCCGGGCAAGCCGACGAACTGCCCCAGGGCCTTGTGGGCCAGGTCTTCGTGGTCGTCGGTCCAGCCGGTCTCGACGTCGATGATGGTGACGCCGGTCCCCTGTCCACCGTTGAAGGTGTTGCCGTAGTCGCCGCCCACGCCGTCGGGTGCGGGACCGCGGTAGAGCTGCAGGGGCTCGAAGTCGGGAGTCCGAGGCGGGCGGGAACGCACCAATGCGGCAGGTGCGACCGGGTCCTCCACGCGTCCGATCGGCCACGCCAACCCGACCACGTCGAGGGCGTTCAGGGCGTCGCACAGCTCGGCCACGGGCCCCGGGCGATCGAAGTGCACGCGGTAGAAGAGGCGCAGGTCGTGCAGGGGGCGACCGCCGCGCGCCTCGCCGTCGCTGCGCCAGCGCGCGAGCTCGTCGTCGCTCTGCATCCACATGCGCTCGATGCGCCCCTGCGCGGAGGCGACCAGGAGATCGACCACCTCCAGCTCGGGGTCGTCACCGATGAGCTGGCCCTGGACGAGCCGCGCTCCCGAACCGTCCCGCAAGCGCAGGAAGAACACGTCCTGGGCATGGTCGGGGGCCAATTGCGTGTGGGGGGGCTTGACCCCCAGCTGCGAGAGCCCGCTGCGCGGTTCCTCGAGGTCCGCGCTCTGGGCGGCCAGCGGCAGGGTCAGGAAGAAGAGGAGAGGCGTAAGGCGGAGCATGGTGCGGCTCAGAATGGGGATTCGGGAGGAAGGGGATCACTCAAGTGTAGACCGGTAGCGAGCCTGGGTAACCTCGAGGCGTGGTTCACTCGGTCGAGGACTCTGGCAGGGACACCGCAGGGCGCGGCGCGGGGGCGGGGAGGGCCTCGCCCCGGCGCCCCTGGGCCCTGTTCCTGGTCCTCGCCGGTCTCCTGGGGTGGGGCCTGCTCTGGTTGGCGGGACGCTTCCCGGGCCGCGTGGAGGCCCTGTACTGCCACGGCCTCTACCCCCCGCTGGCGAGGGGCTTGGAGCTGGGATGCGGTTGGCTGCCCTGGTCCGCCGCAGAGACGCTGCTCCTCCTGGGAGCGGCGCTCGTGGCGGTGCGCCTCGCGGGGGCTCTGCGCGCCCTGGCTCGCGGTGAGCGTCGGCTGCGCAGCCTGCTCGCTCGGGGGGCACTCGCAGTCGCCGCAGGAGCGGGGGCCCTCTACCTGGCCTTCCTCCTGCTCTGGGGGCTAAACCACGCCCGCCGGCCGCTGTCGGAGCACCTGCAGCTGGAGGCGGTGCCGGTCACCACCGGCGAGCTGTTGGGCGCGGCGGCCAGGCTCGCGCGCGACGCGCGACGCGCCCGGGAGCGGTTGCCCGCGGGCGCTCCCACCGCCTGTGCCCTGGAGTACGGCGGGGCCCACGGCGATCCTCGCGTCGCTCGCGCCTGGGAGCAGGGGCTGGAGCGCTACCCCTTCCTGGTGCCCTCGTCGCCACGGGTACGCCGCGCGCTCTCTTCTCCGCTCCTGAGTTGGGCCGGCTTGACCGGGGTCTACTCCCCCTTCACCGCCGAGCCGCACGTCAACGGTGAGCTCCCCCCGCTGGCGCAGCCCTTCACCGCCCTGCACGAGCTGGCGCACCGGGGTGGGATCGCGCGGGAGGACGAGGCCAACTTCCTGGCCTGGAGGCTGTGCGCCCTCTCCGCCGATCCCGCGCTGCGCTACTCCGGGGCGGTGATCACCCTCGGCTACGTGCTGGGCGCCCTGCAACAGGCGGAGCCGGGGATCGCCGCGCCGGTCTTCGACGGGCTCGATCAGCGCGTGCGCGCCGATTGTGTAGAGCTGTGGTCCTTCTGGCGGGCGCAGCGCACGCCCCTCACGACGGCCGCTGCGCGCGCCAACGATCTCTACCTGAGGGGGCACGGCCAGGCCGCGGGAGGCAAGAGCTACGGGCTCATGGTCGAGCTGATCGTCGCCTGGCGGAGGTCGGCCCGGGATGGAAACACGGGCGGATAGCGTCCCGATCTGAGTCTGGGCCACGGCTGCGCTCGGAATGCCGCGCGCGACTCAAGGGGGGGCGAGCCCGCGGCCGAGGGAACAGCGAACGGCTCGAGCGCCGACAAGACCCCGCGCATGTTCGACCAATCGACCCTCGGTTTCGCCGGCTCGCAGAGCTGCCTCTTCACCCCCGCGGAGGTCGAGCAGTTGATGCGCGTCGAGTTCGAGCGCGCCAAGCGCTACCGCTACTCGGTGGCCTGTCTCGTGTTCCAGGTCGACCGCCTCGAGCACCTGCACACCGTGCACGGCTTCGAGTCGAAGATGGAGGTCCTGGGGCGCATGGTGGGGCTGGTGAAACAGGCCACCCGCGCGGGGGACCTCCTGGGGTACCTGGTGGAGGACCGCCTGGTGGCGCTCTTCCCCCACACGGGCGCGACCGCCGCCCGCGGGCTGGCGCAACGCCTCCTGAAGCAGGCGCGCGAGCAGGGCTTCCAGGTCGGGGACGCCACCATCCGGGTGACCCTCTCGATCGGCCTGGCCCACAACGAGGAGAGCGACGACCTCGGCTTCGACACCCTGGTGCGCGTCGCCCACGAAGGGCTGGCCGTGGCGGACGGGGCCGGGGGAGACCGCTGCTCGGAGACGGACCTGTACGCCCTCTACGAGACGGGCCGCGGGGGGGAGCCGGAGGCCAGCGGTGAGGGGCGCGACTACCGCAGCGAGCTGCGGGAGATGGTCGAGCGCGACGGCGACCTGGAACGGGCCGTGACCAAGCTCGTCGAGGAGATCCTCGAGCGCGCCACCCGCGAGGCCCACGACGAGGTCCTGAGCCAGGTCCAGGGCGGAGGCGATCAGGAGCAGGCCTACCAGCGGGAGATCGACCTCCTGCGGCGCCGCGTCGCCAAGCTGACGGAGTCCCTGGGGCTGACCGAGCGCGAGCTGGGTCGCCTGCAGGGGACGGGCCCCGGCGAAGAGGGGGTCTCCTCGATCTACCGCGAAGTCCAGGGGCTCAGCTTGGAGGACGAGCGGGCGGAGCTGAAGAAGCAGCTGATGGCCAGCATCTTCGAGGCCAACCTGGACCTGCAGCGCAAGCGGGAAGCCGGCTAGCAGCCGGCCTCCCCCCGGCGGATCCAGATCAGGGGCAGAAGGTCACGCTCAGGCCATCGGAGAGGTTGGAGTTGGCCCCTCCGGCCGCCGGGTCGCGCAGCCACCACTGGAAGTTCCAGGTCTCGCCCGCCTGGATGTTCTGCAGGGGGGGCACGCCGAAGTCGATCGAGCGCGTGACGTTCCCAGCGCCGTCGGCCGGGACCGGGGGGACGATGCGGAAGATGGAACCGCCTACGCAGAGCGTGCCGTTGCCCAGGGGGACCTGCTGCTGCTCGGCCCCGAAGAGGAAGAGGCCGAACTGGTCCGGCACCGAGCCGCTGACCTGGAGTGCCCAGGCGTTGGCTGCCAGGTTCCAGTTGCCGTTGTCGGAGATGACCGCTCCGGGGCCGGCGGAGTTGGGAGTGGTCACGCAGTAGTTGCCGGAGCCGCAGGCGACGATCTCGTAGATCTCGCCGTCGGAGTAGTCGAGGACGTACAGGTTGCCCTCTGCGTCCTGGCCGAAGCTCGAGATCGTACTGATGGTGTCGCTGCCGGCGGGCTCCAGCTCGGACGTGCGGTCCACGAAGTTCTGCACGCTGGAGCCGTCCCACTCGAAGCTCCAGATCCTGCTCGAGCAGTAGTCGCCGAAGAAGTAGGTGCCCCGCAGCCACTCGACGGGGCCGCGGTACACGTAGCCGCCGGTGACGGAGCAGTTGCCGGCGCTGTGGGCGTACTCGTGCACCGGCAGGGTCAGCGACTGATGGTTGCAGGTGCACCCCGAGAGGCCGGTGCAGTGGGTGCCCTCCATGCAGCGCCAGCCGTAGTTCTCACGGCCCTTGCTGGCGGAGCTGGCCCAGTGGATCTCCTCCCAATCCCACTGCCCCACGTCCCCGATCCAGAGATCTCCGGTCTCGCGGTCGAAGGAGAAACGCCAGGGGTTGCGCAGGCCGAGGGCCCAGATCTCGTCGTTGGCCCCGCCTAACCCGACGAAGGGATTGTCGCTGGGGATGAAGGGCGCGGGCAGGTCGACGTCGTAGCGCAGCATCTTGCCCAGGTTCTCCAGCGGGTCCTGGGCGCGGTTCCCGGGATCGTTGGCGGCGCCGCCGTCCCCCATGCCGACGTAGAGCTTGCCGTCCAGTCCGAAGGCGATGCAGCCGCCGTTGTGGTTGCCGAAGGGCTGTGCGATGTCGGCGATCGTCTGCACCGGGCTCGGATTGGCCACGTCCGGATCGGCGCTGACGGCGTACTCCTCGACCCGCGTGGCTCCGCCGCTGCGCGTGTAGTTGACGAAGAAGCGTCCGTTGTCGGCGTAGTCCGGGTGGAAGGCCAGGCCCAGGAGACCCCGTTCCCCGCCAGTCGCAACGCCTCCGGTCAGGTCGAGGAAGGTGAGGACCGTCCCGTCCGGCTTGATGATGTGGATGTCCGCTTCGTTCTGCTCCAAGACGAACAGGCGTGGATCGTCCGGGGGGGAGGTCAGGAGGACGGGTTGGGAGAAGCCCGAGGCGACCTTCACGGCGGAGAGGCTCTGGGCTCCGGTGGCGCCGCATAAGAGAACGCCGGCGAGGAGCATGGAGGCAGACTGGTGGAAGCGCATGACAATAGGTTCGGTTGGACCGCGGGGCATACCGCGGCTTGGGGAAGGGAGACGGTCGACGGGATTCTCACCCCCCGGTACCCGGGGGTCAACCGCCGCGCGGCGCGCACGCGGCGGGAGAGGGTGGGGTTGGACACGCTCGGGAAGTACACTCGCCGCGTGCGCTGCGTCCCCTGGCTGATCCTGTTGGCGGCTTGTTCGCCTGACGTCGAGAAGACCTATTTCGAGGACGGCCGGCTCTACACCTCCACCTCGCGCCGCGCTGGGTTCCTGCACGGTCTCCAGGAGTTCCACTCCGGGGAGGGGCACCTGGAGCGCTCGGGGACCTGGCACTACGGCGTGCGCCAGGGCGAATGGCTCTACTATTGGCCCTCGGGCCAGCTGCGCAGCCGCCAGCACTACGTCGACGGCGTGCGCCACGGCCAGTGGACCGAGTGGCACGAGACCGGGCCCGTGAGCCGGCAGGGGCAGTGGCACCACGGCGACAAGGACGGGGTGTGGGAGTTCTGGAAGGTGGACGGCACCCCGCTGGCGCGCGAAGTCTGGCAACGGGGCACGCGGCTGAGCGTGGAGCGGATGTAGGCCAACGGCCTGGCCACCCGAGCGTAGGACGACCTCCAGCGGGGACGGTATCCAGCATGCGAATCACCATCACCATCGGCGCGCTGCTCGGCCTGGCGGCTTGCGGGGGGGACGCGCAGGAGGTCGGGCCCTACCGGCACGTGATCCTGGTCTCGCTGGACACCACGCGCGCCGACCACCTCGGCGCCTGGGGAGCGGAGGGCGCCCGCACACCGGCCCTGGATGCGCTGGCGCAGAGGGGGGCGCGCTTCACCGACGTGACCGCGGCGGCGGCGACCACCCTCTCCTCCCACACCTCCTTGATGACCGGTTCCTGGCCCCACACCCACGGCGTGG
The DNA here is from genome assembly GCA_964507325.1 of uncultured Planctomycetaceae bacterium. GTDB lineage: Bacteria > Planctomycetota > UBA1135 > UBA1135 > CAZDQL01. The sequence goes on from CAZDQL010000035.1 coordinate 53,671, forward strand.
TGCGCAACGGTTTCGTGGTCAACCAGGGCAACGTCATGCTGGCGGAGGTCCTGCGCGAAGCCGGGATGCACACCGCCGCCTTCCTGGGCAGCTTCGCCTTGGAGCGGCGCTTCGCCTTCCACCAGGGGTTCGACTACTACGACGAGGAGTTCGACCAGCTGGTGACCCCGGACGGCAACTACGACCAGAATCAACGCCTGGCGGAGAACGTGACCGCGGCGGCCCTCCGGCACGTCGACCGACTCGAGAAGGGGGAGCGGGAACGGCTCTTCCTCTTCGTCCACTACTTCGATCCCCACGCCCCCTACGGCGCGCCGCTTCCGGAGGCGGGGCCTCCCACCTCCATGCAGGACGTCGAGGCGGCGGTGCGCCTGCGCCAGCGGGCGCTCATCGGCCAGGAGATCGGCCACGCCGGCAGCATCAACGGAGGCTTCCTCGGCGCGGCGCGCGCCCTCGTGGGACGCGGTGGGGGAGAGCCCCTGGACGCCGACCGACGCTTGGCCGAGGCCTACGCGGGGGAGGTGGCGTACCTGGACCACTGCCTGGGCCAGCTCCTGAGCGGACTCGAGGAACGCGGCATCCTCGACGAGGCGGTCGTGGTGGTCACCGCCGACCACGGCGAGACCTTCTGGGAACACCACGACTTCTGGAACCACGGGCTGTGGGTCCACCAGACGACGGTGCACGTCCCGCTCTTGATCGCCCTGCCGGACGGACGAGGGGCGGGCCTCGAGATCGACACTCCCGTCTCCACGATCGACGTGCTGCCCACCCTGTGCCACCTGCTCGACCTGGAGCTTCCCGAGCGGGCGGAAGGGGTCACCCTGGTCCCCGCCCTCGACGGGGAGCCCCACGCGCGGGGCCCCGTCTTCTGCGAGGCCACCCAGCCCTGGAAGATGGCGCGCGGGGAGGGGCGCGCGTGGGCCAACAGCCGCCTGCCGCAGGCCGCGCGGATGGGCCCCTGGAAGTTCGTCCGCTCCCGCTACAACAGCGTCGAGCAGCTCTTCCACCTGGAGCAGGATCCCGGCGAGACGGACAATCTGCTCGCGTCACGCCCCGCCGATCCAGCGCTGCAGGAGCGCGTGCGCCAGATGCGCGCCCTGCTGACGGAGTGGACGCGTGGCGCCGACCCCCTGCCGTCGCACTTCGACAGCTCCCAGATGGCTGAGACGCTCCAGCGGCTGAAGGGGATGGGGTACTCCGGAGACGAGGACTCCTCTCCCGGGGAGGGGCGCTGATCAGCCGTCCCCCAGGACCCCCTTCAGCGCATCGCCGACCTCGTCGCCGAGGTTCTCGTCGAGCTTCTCCTTCAAGTCCTCGCCCGCCTCGTCGAGCGCCTCCTGGGCCTCATCCTTGAGACGATCCTCGATGTGGGCCGCATCGAGCTCGCCCTGCAAGAGGGCCATCGCCTCCGGCGGCAGGTACTGCTCCGCCTCCCCGACGCCGAGCTCCACCAGCTTCTCGATCAGATCGCCGGTCAGGTCTCCCACCGAGGTCTCCTTCCCCTCGGAGGAGCCGCCGGCGGCGGTGTCGACGAGCTCGAGGTCGAAGTCGGGCAGTGCGTAGGTCTCCGTCAAGGTGTCGAGGCCCGGTATGCCGCGCAGCTGCACGGTGGCCTTCACCCCCTTCACGTGCACGGCGCCGAGCAGGAGGCTCGTTCCCCCGCCACTCGACTGCCCCTCGTCCGCCGTCGGGGCGCCACCCTCCCCACGGCCCGCCAGGGAGCGCAGGTGGCCGAGGATCTCGCCGAAGTTGGAGCGATCCCCGTCCTGGATCAGGTGCAGGTGCAACCCATCCAGGTCGATCACCGGCACCTTGACCCGGCTGGAGAGCAGGCTGAGGGTCTTCACGTCCACCTGAAAGTGGCCCACCTGCAGGAAGGGGGGCCCCGCGATCCCCTCCGGGTTGGCGATCTCGAGTCCGTCGAAGCCGACCATGCTGCGGGTCGGCCGCAGACCGGCGCTCACGTCCTGCACCTCGCCCTTGACCCCCAGGGCGTACTCGACGCCCTTCTCGACGGCGGTGCGGGCGGCGGGGGAGAAGAGGACGGCGATGGCGACCCCCACGGCCACCAACCCCAGGATCGCGACGATCAGCAGACGGCGGAGGAGCTTCATGCGCTGGAGCCTAGCGGCAACGCGCGCACAGCTCCACGGACAAGCCGCCGCTGGGCAGGGCGCGGACGGACCGGGCCAGCGGACGGGCGGCCCAGCGGGTGTCGGGCTCGCTGTCCTCGTCGCGCACAAATCCCGGACGCTGCGCAACCGCCACCGGGGGACAGGGGTCGATCGGTCGCCGCCTCCCCGAGGATCCTGCGCGCACCTTTCGCCAAGACTGGAGCAAGCGATGCATCTCGAACTCTTCCTGCGCGCCGCCGGCGCGCTGACCCTCTGCCTACCCCTGGCGGCTGCACCCGTGGCCGCGCCTGACGGGCCGGCGCCCGACGAAGCGTGCGCACCCCCCGGCCAGCGCGCGCCTCAACTCAGCGTCCAGCGCAACCTGGCGACGGGGACGACGCGCATCCACCTGCAAGCGGACCCCGCCCTCGCCGGAGGCCACGCCGCGCTCTTCTGCGAGGATCCCCACGGCCCGTACATGCCCCGCGGTTGGTGCACGAGCGGCCTGCGCGGGCGCGTGCTGGTGGTGGACGACCTGGACCAGGACGGCACCTACACCTGGAACCTGAAGGGAGGCCGGCCTGGTCTGGCCGCCCAGCTGCGTGCGCTCACCTGGCCCCAGGGGGGAACCTGGGCCGAGACGGGGGTCTCCAACGTCCTGCGCATGCCTCCCGGCTGGGACTCCGGGGCTCAGCTCCCCGCGGTTGGAGGGATCGTCATCAGCGAGATCCAGAAGGACCCCACCGCGGTGTCGGACTCCCAGGGAGAGTGGATCGAGCTCCACAACACGAGCGCCGCTGCGATCGACATCGAGGGCTGGACGCTCGCCGACCTGGGCAGCGACCAGACCCAGCTCGACAACGCCGGCGCCGGGATCGTCGTCCCGCCGGGTGGCTACCTGGTGCTCGGCCGCGAGGCCGACAGCGCCTTGAACGGTGGGGTCCCGGTGGATGCGACCTACGGGGGCTTCACCCTGAGCAACGGCGAGGACGAGGTGGTGCTGATCGACCCGGCGGGGGTCGTGATCGACGAGATCGCCTACGACGACGGAGTGCTGTGGCCCGACGATGCGGGGCGCTCGATCAGCCTGCGGCCGGAGTGCAAGGACGCGGCCTGCAACGACGACGGGGGGCAGTGGTGCTCGTCGCAGACGCCGATCGGCGCTGGACCCGACACCGGCACCCCCGGTGCTCCCAACGATCCCTGTGGGGGGTGAGGGGAGGCGGCGCGGGAGCCGCGGACCTCAGTCGTCCTGGGGGGGGGGGTGCCACTCGGTCACAGGCAGGACCGGCTGGCGGCAGCCCCCCTCGCCGTGACGCTTGGTGCCGCCGGTTCCCGCCCACTCCTCGCGGCGGTACTCGGGGTGGGCCGGACAGAACCACCACCACTCTCCGGTCTCACCCCCGCCGCCGCCGGCGTAGCCGAAACTCTCCAGGATCCCCTCGACGCGCTCGTCGATCTCGCCATCCACGGGGAACTTCTCCATGACCCACGGGTTCCGCAGCGCCAGATCCGCCAGCAGGCGCAGCGCGACATTGCGCTCGCTGGCGAAGCGGTTCTCGGTCTCGCCGGGGTCCTGGGCCAGGTTGAAGAGCTCGCACCGCTGGGGCATGTGCGGGCGGTAGGTGAGCTTCCAGAGACCGTCGCAGACGGTGTAGAGGAAGGCCGCGTCGGGTCGGCCGAGGACCATGCTGGCGTTCAGGTCGTAGCCGTTGATCTGATCCGCGTAGGCCAGGGCGGGCTCGAGCCCCTCGCCGGCCAAGAGCGGCACCAGGCTGCGCCCCGACATCCCGTCGAAGGAGTGGCCGGCCAGGGCCAGGAGCGTGGGGGCGATGTCGATCGTGCGCACCATGTCGGGGACCACGCACCCTGCGGGCACTCCGGGGCCGCTCAGCAGGAGCGGTACGTGGAGCTGTTCCTGATAGGTCATGCGGTGTTTGCCCCAGCCGTGCCGTCGGAAGCCGTCCGCCAATCCCTCGCCGTGGTCGGCGGTGACCGCCAGCAGGGTGTCGTCCGCCACGCCCAGCTCGTCGAGTGCGTCCAGGATGCGACCGATCTGGCTGTCCATGTAGCGCACCTCGGCGGCGTAGACCTGCTCGTAGGTGGTGCTGTTGACCGCCAACGCGTCGCCTTCGGTGTCCAGGTGGGACAGGTACTCCGGAGGGGGCAGGCGCCCCGGATCGTGGGGATCCCAGAGGTGGATCCAGAGGAAGAAGGGCTGGTCCTTCCCTCGCACCTCGTTCAGGTAGTCGACGACCAGATCGGCCGTGGTGTCGGAGCGCCGCTGCAGGACCGGATCCCAGGAGGTCTTCGTCTCCCCCTCCCGGATCCCCATCTGGCCGTCGAGGCTGTCGAAGTGGTCGAAGTCCAGGTCGAAGCCGAAGTAGGAGGAGACGGGGAAGGCGCTGTGGATCGCGGCGGTGGCGTAGCCCGCCTCGCGCAAGCTGCGGGTGATCGTCGGCTGCTCCTCCCCCAGCTGGAAGCCGCTCCCGGCGGAGAGGACGCGCAGGCCGTGCTCGTAGGGGAAGCGCCCGGTCAGGATCGAGGCGTGGGACACGGGGGTCACCCCCGAGGTGGAGAGGACCGCCTCGAAGCGAGCCCCCTGGGCGGCGATCTCGTCCATCCGGGGAGTCCCGGAACGGCTCGGGTCGTAGCACTGCAGGTAGTCGGGGCGCGTCGTGTCCAGGGTGATCAGGACGACGTTCGGATGGCTGTCCCCGCTGCATGCGCCCGTGAGGAGACCCGCCGTGGCGAGCACTAGGGCGGTGATCCAACGCTGGGGTCTCTGGGTGCCGGGAGTCATGGCGGGGACCCTAGCAAGCAGCCGGGCCGTCTGCATCCGCCTACGCCGCAGTCGCCGGGGCGTTGGCCCCCGTCTCCGGGCCCCGCTTATTTGGCCGATTCGCACCGGGAATCCCCGCCCGCTTCCGTACGGTCCGCCGCATCCGCTCGGGCCGCCGGGGGGGGGGGGGGGGGGGGGGGGGGGGGGGGGGGGGGGGGGGGGCGCGGGGGGG
>CAZDQL010000036.1:0-58066 GCA_964507325.1 uncultured Planctomycetaceae bacterium
CCGCCCCGCCGGGCCCGGGCTCCCGGGGATGGGCGGCCTGGGTCCGCTGCCTCCCGGGGCCCCCCCCCCGATCGACATCGGCTCGTGGCGCCACTGGTGGTCCCTCTCCTCCGACCGCTGGATCGACCTCACGGAGCACCGCGACCGAATGGGAGTCGAAACCGGCTCGACCGACTTCTTCCTCGGTCGGGGTTCTCAACCCGACCCCCCCGTCGGCCAACGCCCCACCGCCGCCCAGGTCGACGACTCGGTGCTGCCGGCCCTGCTGCTCGAGCTGGAGGCGGACTCCACGGACCGGATCACGGCGGCGTTGATCGCCCTGGCGAAGATCGGTCCGCGGCAGGTCGACCCCGCGATCCTCGTCGGTCGCATCGAGCCGCACCTGCGCTCCGCGAACCAGGAGATCGCCGAGACCGCGGCCCTGGCCCTGGGGCTGGCGGGCACGCCGGCGGCGAAGAGGACGCTCTTCGACCTGGCACTGGATCGCCCGCGCGGGCGCAGCCTGGTCGGCTCGAACGAAGTGCCCCCGCGGACGCGCGCCTTCGCCACCTACGGGTTGGGATTGCTCGGTCGCTCCAGCGACGACCTGGGTCTGCGCCAGCGCATCGTCTCGGCCCTGATCGAGTTGGTGGAGGAGGAGGCCACCTCGACCCACGACCTACCGGTGGCGGCGATCAGCGCCATCGGTCTGATTCCCCTGGGGGACGTCCCACGCGTGCCGCGCTTCGGGGCGGGGCGCGAACTCGACGGGCGGGCGGTGCACGTCCTCTCCCTGCGCACCCAACTCGAGTGGTTGCGGGAGCGAGTCGCCTCGGAGGATGCGCGCCGGCGCAAACAGACCCACTGGATCGTGCGCGCCCACGGGATCCGCTCCCTGGCGCGGCTGGGCGCCGAGGCGCCTGACGCGGTGCGTCGCGGCCTGGTGGCGGCCCTGACCCGCACGCTGCACGAGCGCAAGGAGCCGGAGGGGATCCACCAGTCCGCCGCCCTGGCGCTCGGTTGGCTGGTGGATTGCGACGCTGACGAGCAGGACGAGGATGCGCGCAGGGCGCTGCTCTGGAAGCTCGAGAAGGGTCAACCGCGGGTGCGGCGCTTCACGCTGATCGCCCTGGCGCGCATCGCGGCCCGACCGGGCGCGGGGGAACAGCCAACCGCCGGCCTGGAGCCTGTGCGCGCGGCCCTGGTCAAGACCCTCGCCCGCGGCAAGAGCCAGCTTCGCCCCTGGGCAGCCCTCGCCCTGGGGGTGCTCGGGCGGGAGCTCTCCGAGGCGGGATTCGCACCGAACGAGAGCGTCTCCCGAGCCCTGCGCAACGCCCTGACCTCCAAGTCCGCCCCGGAGTCGGTCGGCGCCTGCGCCCTGGCACTGGGGTTGCGCAAGGACGTCAAGTCGGTGGAGCTCCTCCTCGCCCGCCTGGACCGCATCGACGACCCCGCCGCCCGCGGCGATCTCGTCCTGGCGCTGGGTCTGATCGAGGCCAACGATGCCGTTCCGACCGTGCGCGAGCTGCTCCACGAGGCCCGCTACCACCCCGGGTTCCTGCACCGGTTGGCGGTGGGCCTGGTGCTCATGCGCGACCGCGAGGTCGTGGAGGAGCTGGTGATGAGCCTGCAGTCGGCGCGCAGCTTCGCCTCCCAGTCGGCGCTGGCGGCGGCGATCGGAGTGGCGGGGGATCAGCGCGCGGTGGACCCGCTCTTGGTGCTCCTGGCCGACCAGCAGGCCACTGACGGCGCGCGCGCCTTCGCGGCGGCGGCGTTGGGGGGCGTGGCGGACCGGCACCGACTCCCCTGGCGGGTGCCCTACGCCGAGGACCTGAACTACCACCTGGCCCCGCCCACCCAGTTGGACGGGCTGGCGGGGGTGCTGGACATCCTCTGAACGCGGCCGCGGGCCGCCCGGCGTTCAGCGGCGCAGGCTCTCCGCGTAGGCGTTGAGCTGCGCCTCGATCGTGGCGATCTGCTCCTCGGTCAAGGTCCGGGCGGTCTTCTGGATCATCGTCACGAACCACTCGACCTCGTGGGGAGCGACGGGGCAGCCGCAGTTGCCCTGGGGACCGTCGCTGGTGATCAGCTCCGTGCCCTCGGCGTCGGTGATCACCATCCACGGGATCCCGCCCTCGCGGTCGCCGCGCAGGCGCTGGGCCACGGTCTTTCCGTTCTGGTGGCGGTCGGTGTCGATCTTGAGCGCGACGTAGTCGCGACCCAGGAGTGAAGCCACCTTCGGGCGCCCGAGGAACTCCTCGAGCTTGAAGCACCATCCTCACCACGGTGCACCGAGGTGCACGAGGACGTTCTTCTTCTCGCGCTGCGCCTGGGCCAGGGCCTGTCGCCAGAGCTCTTCGGCGTCCTTGACGGGAACACGGTGGGCCTGGAGGAACTCGGAGAGGGTCTGCTCCACGAGCGCCTGGGCCTCGAAGCGCGCGATGACCGCCCCCTGGGCGTCGAGCACCGTCAGATCGGGATCGGAGTAGCGGGCCTTCAGCGTCTGCGCGAGCTCGAAGTTGCCGGCGGGCTCCAGCCGCACCACCTCGTACTCGTTGCGCAGCAGGGTGCGCAGGTCCGACTCGCGCAGCAGGCGGTCGACCTGGCCGCGCCCCGCCTCCGCCCCCCACAGCACGTGTAGGCGCTTGTCCTTCTTGAGCGCCGCCGCGCCCGCCTCGGCGAGCGCGGGGTGCACCCCTCCGGGCTCGGCCAAGAGCGTCTTGATCGCCTTCTCGAGGTCGGCGTTGGCGAGGTCGGCGACGCGCAGCTTCCCCGCTCGGTCGATGACGTAGTAGTCGGGGTAGGAGTCCACCGCGAATGCCTTGACGGTCCGTTTCTCGACGTCGATGGCGATCGGGTAGGTGATGCCCCGTTCCTCGGCGAAGGCGGCCCACCCTTCGCTACGGTCGGTGGTGTGGATTCCGATCAGGACCAGCCCCTGGTCCTTGTAGCGCGATTGGAGCTCGATGAGCCCCGGGATCGCCCTACCGCAGGGAGGTCACCATTTGCCCCAGAAGTCGAGGATGACGACCTTCCCGCGCAGCGCCTCGAGCGAGAGCGCCTTGCCGTCGGTGTTCATCCAGTCGGTGACCTGCAGGGCGGGGGGAGCCTTGCCCTCCAGGGCGTCCTTGCGCGTGCGGTCCTTCCCCTCGCGGCGGAGGCCGTCTTCACCAGCGAGGCCGGTGGTGGTGAGCGCGAGCGTGAGGGCGAGCGTGGTGGTGAGTCTCTTCATGCCGAGTTCTCCGGTCTGACTCCCGCAGCATACGGCATCGGTCGTAACTACGGTGTTGCGACGGAGAACGTCTACTCCTCGTCCTCGAGCAGCATGCGCAGACGCCCTTCCAGACTGAGCTCGAGGGGATCCCGCTCCCCCGGAACGCGCTGTTCGCGGGGCACTCCGCACTGATCGAGGAGGTGATGAGCGCGCTCCAACTCGAGCTCGGCGGCTTCCAGTCGTTGCAGGGCGCGGTGGAGCGCTCGGTCGTCACCGGTGTCCATCCCTGTAGGCTAGCGCCTCACCCCCCCACCAACTCACATCCCCGCCCATCGAGCGGAATGTGGAGCACGTCACCCAGCTCGGGCCGCTGGGCGTGGACCCCCAGGCGCTTCCGGATCAGCCCCTCGAACGCCTCCTGGGCGTGATCCTCGCCGTGGATCAGGACCAGCTCGGGGTGGGGGTTGCCGAAGCTCTCGTACCAGCGGCGTAGGCCGCGCTGGCCGGCGTGGGCGGAGAAGCCGCCGACGGTGTGGATCTGGGCGCGGACGAGGATCTCCTGCCCCAGGATGCGCACTTTGCGGGCGCCGTCGACCAGCTTGCGACCCGTGGTGCCGCGGGCCTGGTAGCCGACGAAGACCACGTGCACGGTCGGACGCCAGAGGTTGTGCTTCAGGTGGTGGACGATGCGCCCCGCTTCGCACATCCCGCTGGCGGCCAGGATCGTGATGCCGCGTTGGCCGTTGAGGCTCATCGACTCATCGGCGGTGCGCGAGTAGCTGAAGCGCCGCGGGCGGAAGGGGCGGTCCAGGTCCTGCAGCGCCAGCGACAGGCTCGGGCCGAAAGAGCGCTTGTGGGCGCGGTAGAGCTCGGTGACGCTGATCGCCATCGGGCTGTCGAGGTAGGTGTCCCGCGGCTCGATCGAGCCGGCGCTCTCGAACTCCCGCAGTTGGTAGAGGACCTCCTGCGCGCGACCTACGGCGAAGACCGGGATCAGGACGTTGTCCCCCGCGCGCTGGGCGTCGCGCATGATCTCGACGAACTCCGCGTGGGTCTCCTCGATCCGGCGGTGGTTGCGATCGCCGTAGGTGGTCTCCATCAGGACCACGTCGGCGCCGTCGATGGTGGCGGGGTCGCAGAGGATCGGGTCGTGCCGGCGACCGAGGTCGCCCGAGAAGACGAGTCGCTTCTCGCGCCCGGAGCGGGAGACCCGCACCTGCAGCGAAGAAGCCCCCAGGATGTGACCCGCGCGTCGGAAGGTGACCTGCACGTCGGAGCCGATCTCGAAGGGTGCCTCGAAGTCGTGTTCCACCATGCGGTCGAGGCAGCGCTCGGCGTCCTCCAGGGTGTAGAGGGGCTCGCGCTGCTTGCCACCACGTCGCATCGCGCGCCGATTCGCGCGCCGCGTCTCGACCTCCTGGATGTGGGCCGAGTCACGCAGCATGATCCCGCACAGCTCGGTGGTGCCGCGGGTGGCGTGGATCTCCCCCCGAAACCCCTCCTTACACAACTTGGGCAGGAGCCCGGAGTGGTCGATGTGGGCGTGGGTCAAGACCACCGCGTCGAGCTGCTTGGGGCGCGAGCGCAGGGGTCGCGAATTGCGCCCCCGATCGCGGTGGCCGCCCTGGTAGAGCCCGCAGTCGATCGCCATGCGGGCGCCCCGCGTCTCGAGCAGGTGGTGCGAGCCGGTGACCTCCCCAGCCGCGCCGAGGAACTGGATACGGGCGATTTCGGAGTCCGCCAGGCGCCTGCCGCGCCCGCGGGAAGCGGCCTGCTTCTTCGATGACATGGCGGGGACCTTACTCCACTTCACGGAAGCTAGGGAGCGCCGGGCCTCTTTCAGTCGGTCGTCACCCCCGCATTCTGTGAGACGTAGGACAATGGCACGTCTGACAGCCTGAGGAGACGGCCCATGAAGACGGCATCCATTCTGAGCTTGGTCCTCCTCGCCACCCCCACCCTGGCCAACGACTACTTCGTCGACTCCAGCGGTGGGAGCGACTTCAACGGCGGGAGCTCCTGGTCCGACGCTTGGCTCACCCTGACCCACGCCCTGGCGACGGTGCCCCCGCCTCCCACGGGGCAGACGCACACCGTCCACGTGGCCGCCGGCGTGCACGACGCGACCCTGGGGGAGACCTTCCCCCTCGTCACCCGCGCCGACGTGCGCTTGGCCGGCGCCGGTCCCGCGAGCACCCTCATCGTCGCCGACGCGTCGGCTACGGCGGTGATCGACGCTTCGTCGGACGGAGCGGACCTCACCCGGCTGGGGTTGGTGGGCGGCGACCAGGGCCTGCGCGGCCAGGTGCCGGATGGGGACTGGATCGCGGTTCATCTGGACGAGGTCGACATCAGCGGCGCGAGCTCGGACGGGGTGTGGCTGATGACGGGCTTCCTGATCGGGTGGCACGGTTCGATCGAGCTCCAGATGACCCGGGTGCGGATCCACGGCTGCGGAGCAGACGGGCTCGACGTCACGGCCTTCGGCGACTATCCGGATGGCACGAGCTACGTCATCGTCGAGGCGTGGGACTGCTTCTTCGAGGGCAACGGCGAGCGGGGCGTGCGCCTCGATCGGTTGTTCAAGGACGAGTTGGAAGTGCGCTTCCGCCGCTGCCGCGTCCTGGACAACGCCGGGCACGGGGTCGAACTCCTCCCCGGCGACGGATGCTGCGGGGACCTCTGGCTGCAGGACTGCCTGGTGGCGCGCAACACGGGCGCGGGGGTCACGGGGAGCACTAGCACCGGCGACGGGGCCTTCCTGGAGCGCTGCACCGTGGTAGAGAACGGCCTGGGGGTCGCCTCCCAGGACGGGTTGTCGATCGTGCTCGAGGGTTGTCTCGTCGCCGACAACGGGGACGACCTGCGCGGGGCGGACTACATCCAGGCGAGCTACTGCCTGATCGAGGACGGGGACTTCGCCGGCAGCAACCACAACTTCAGCGCGCCGCCGGACTTCGTCGACCCGGCGGCGGGGGACTGGAGCCTGAGCTACGGCAGCGCGGCGGTGGACGCGGGGCCGCCCAGTGCGGCGGGTGAGGGCGACTTCTTCGGCCGGATCCGCGGCGTCGACGGCGACCTCGACACGCAGAGTGGGGTGGACGTGGGCGCCTTCGAGCTGACGCCACTGGCCCTCCCGCCCGGCTGGACCGAGGTGCCCGTCGGCGGGACCATCCCCTTCGAGCTCCTCGGTCCCGCGGGGGGCAGCTCGCGGGTCTTCTGGCAGCGCGGGGCCTTGCTCGCCACGCCCGAAGTGACGCCGTTCGGCGAGTTGTGGCTCGATCGCGCCGCTCTCTTGGCCGCGGGAACCTCGCCGGTCGCCCCCGGACCGCCGGTCTCCTTCGACTTCACCATCCCCGCCAATCCCGGTCTGGTGGGGGCGACGCTCGGCTTCCAGGCCTTGACCCAGACGGGACACGGAATGCCGCCGTGGGCACTGACCAACGCGCTCGAGCTCGTGGTCGTGCCCTAAGATGGCGGCGTAGTGAAGCTCCTCTCGACGGTAGCGATCGCCGGGGTCCTGCCGCTTCTCGGTTGTGGCGGTGAGACGTCCGACCCCACGCCGCGCTTCGCCATGACCGAGGTGGCGGAGCAGGCCGGGCTCGCCTTCACCCCGACCTCGGGCGGCCACCCCTCGCGCCAACTGATCGAGGTCAAGGGGGGAGGCCTGGCCCTGATCGACCGGGACGGCGACGGCGATCTGGACCTGTTCGTCCCCAACGGGGCCACCCTCGAGTCCCCCCACGAGGGACCCGGTTCGCGGATCTTCGACAACCTGGGCGACCTGCGCTTTCGCGACGCGACGGCGCAGGCGGGGCTCGAGCTGCGGCGCTGGGGTTTCGGGTGCGCGGTCGGGGACTTGGACGGTGATGGCCGCGACGATCTCTTCGTCGCCTGCTACGGGCCGAACGCCCTGCTGCGCGGTCGTCCGGACGGGCTCCTGGAGGACGACACCGCTGCCGCCGGGCTCGAGGGTGACGCTTGGAGCACCGCCGCCTCCTTCGGGGACCTGGACGGGGACGGGGACCTGGATCTCTACGTGGTGAACTACGTGCGCTTCGACCCCGAGAACCCTCCGCCGCCGATGAACTTCCGCGGCGCGCGCGTCTTCGGCGGGCCGATGGGGTTGCCCGGAGAGGCGGACCGCGTGTGGGAGAACCTGGGCGACGGTCGCTTCCGGGACGTGACCGCGGCCTGGGGCTTCGACGCGGTGCCCGCCTCCTACGGGCTGGGGGTGGTGATCCTCGACCTCGACGACGACGGTCGACCCGAGGTGCTGGTGGGCAACGACTCGCAGGCCAACTTCCTCTTCCGGCGCGGGGAGGAGGGGCGCTTCGTCGACGTGGGCCAGGCGAGCGGCCTCGCCCTGGACGAGCACGGCTGGGGGCAGGCGACGATGGGGATCGCCTTCGCCGACGTCACCGGCAACGGGCTGCCGGACGTCTTCAGCTCGAACTTCATGTCCGACCACGACACCCTGCACGTCAACCTCGGCGAGCTGCGCTTCGAGGACCGCTCGCGCAGCAGCGGGCTGTCGATGACGACCATGCCCTACCTGGGGTGGGGCTGCGCCTTCGTCGACTTCGACCACGAGGGGAGCGAGGAGCTGCTCGTCTTCCACGGTCACGTCTACCCCGAGACGATCACCGAGCCGATGGGCTGGCGTCGCGACCAGGAGCCGCAGCTCTTCGAGCAGCGGGGCGAGCGCTGGGTGCGGGTGGCTGCCGAGGAGGGGGGCCACTGGCTCGCCGCCGCCCACCGCGACCGCGGGGCGGTCTTCGGCGACCTGGACGACGACGGGGACGTGGACGTGGTGGTACGCGAGCTGGGGGGGCCCCTGCGGCTCCTGCGCAACGACGCGGCGGCGGGAGGGTGGCTCCGGGTGACCCTCTCCGATCCGCGGCCGGGGATCGGGAATCGACGCGGGTTGGGCGCGCGGGTCACGTTGCGCGCGGAGGGCGAGGCGCAGCACCGTTGGATCGCGAGCGGGACCTCCTACCAGTCCGCCTCCGCTCCGGAGGCGCACTTCGGGCTGGGAGAGGACGCTGGGCCCTTCGAAGTCGAGGTGCGCTGGCCCGACGGGGTGGTGCAAGAGGTGAGCGACGTCGCGCCGAACCAGCGTCTCGAGGTGGTGCGCGAGTGAGGGGCGCGGCGAGTCTCTGGTTGGCGGCCGCGGCGTGCTTCGCGGCGCCGGCGTGCTCCGACTCCCCCACCGCGGACCCTGCGGCGGAGTCCACCGCCGCCGACGCCGCCGCCCGGGTGCAAGCCGCTCTGCCGCGCTTCCGCGACGCCACGCCCCCGACGAAGTCCGCCCCCGCCATGGCGGAGCCCCGCAAGCTGGCCGGGGCGGGTCGCTCCGACGAGGCGATCCGCTTGCTCGAGGCGCTGGCGCCCCGGGACTCCACCGGTGAGGCGGCCTTCCTGCTCGGCTCCCTGCACTGTGGGAGGGAGCGTCACGCCCTCGCCCTGCCGTGGCTCGAGCGCGCGCTGGAGCACGGCCCCACCTTTCCCAAGGCTCGCCAGCTCTTCTACCTCTACGGCCGCTGTCTGCAGGAGACGGGCGATCTGGCGGGAGCGCGAGCGGCGTACGAGGCGGACGCGAGCCTCTTCCCCGATCAAGCGGACGGTCTGCACCGCTTGGCGCTGCTCGATCTCGAGGAGGGGGACCTCGACCGCTGCGAGACGCGGGCGCGCGCCGCCCTCGAACGCTTCGAGCGACCGCGCGACCTGGCGAAGACCCACGCCCTGCTCGCGGACGTGCACCTGGCGCGCGGCGATCGCGCGGCGGCGCGGGCCGCGTTGGAGCGCTGCGTGCAGGCCTTCCCGCACTACGAGGCCCTCTACAAGCTGTCGCGGGTGTGCGCGCAGCTCGGCGACGAGCCGGCGGCGGCGCACTACCTGGAGGAGCACCGGCGCTGGCGCGCGCGGGCGGGGCGGTAGCTAGCGCCTCACGATCTGGAAGTGCGCCACGCCGTAGGGGGCGATCCGTAGCTGGCCCTCGCCGGCCTCCCGCGCCTCCCCCAAGACGTCGCAGGCGCGCACGTCGAAGTTCGACCCGAGGGCGGCGGCATTCACACCGAGCTCCCCTCCACGCCCTTCCACCTCGCGCAGGTGGAAGGTCGCGCCGAGGCCCTCCTCCAGCGGTCGCGCGGCGACGAGGATCAGGTCCGGGGAGTCCACCGGGGAGAGGGAACGGCGCTCCCAGACCGGCCCTGCGCCGCCCCCGGGAACCACCCTGCCCAGGAGCGGTACCCGCTGCGCCGCGCCGAAGCGCGTCGCCGCGCCGCGGCTGGGGCGGTCCGAGGTGGTCAAGGCGTAGCTCCAGCGGAACTCCCCCTCCTGGCTGGCGCGGAAGTTGGTCGTCCAGTAGTTGTTCATCACCCACGAGAAGACGTGCGGACGGGGGACGCGCGTCTCGCGCTGGAACTTGCCCAGGTTGAGCTCGCCGAACTGCACCAGCGGAATCTCGTCGCTCGACAGGACGGCCTGCGCCCCCTTCCACTGCACGGCGGCAAAGCCCTGCATCGTCTGCCAGTCGGAGGCGGCCCCGGGGAGGATGTCCTCGGCGGGAGCGGCGATCCCCCCCAGGGTCTCGTAGAGGATCCGGCCGTCACTGGGGCCGAAGGGGAAGGCCACGTAGATCCCCTCGGGCTGGAGGACGCGACGCTTCTGGAGGTTGTAGTGCAGCTCGATGCGGTCGCTGGGGTGGAAGAGGCGCACCTCCCAGCGCGCGCCACCGGGCCCCTCGCAACCGGGGAGCTCGCCGCGCACGAAGAGACTGGACCAGACTGGACCGTCGAGGGCCCCCTCGATCTCCACCTCCGTCGGCGTGCTGCGACCGTAGTCGTCGAGGTGGAACCCCTCGAGCTGCTCGCGGTTGCCGAGGGTCTCGTGGATCAACTGCCCGAAGCCCCAGGGGGAGCTCGGGTCCACGTACTGACGACCGCTGTGCCGGTCGACGAGGCTGGCGATGGCCCCGGTCTCGTCGTCGAGTCGCAGCTGGTAGTGCTCGTTGGAGAGCTCGAGCGCCTGGCGCCGGGGCGCGGACGGCAGCGGTTCCCCCTCCGCAGCGACCTCCACCCGGAAGGAGCGCCACCCGAAGGCGGGCACCTCCTCCACCCAGATCGCCCAGTAGCTCCCCTCCTCGCGGCTGCGTATGAGCTGCACGGAGAGCTCCCGCCCCCCCTCGTCCAGGATCCGGAAGGGGCGATCGGCGGGGAGCAGCTCGTGGTCCACGTAGAGCTCGAGCAAGCCGGAGCGCGGGAAGTCGAGGGTGTTCACCACCACCAGCTTCGGCTCCGGCGCCCGGTTCAGGATCGCCGGCAGGCGGCCCAGGGCGCCCTCCATCAGGAGAGCCGCGCGCTTGACCGCGTCCCAGGCGTAGGCCGCCTTCTCGCGCCACTGCACGACGGTGTTCTCGCACAGGGGCTCGCGGATGCTCTCCGCCGCGCCGAAGGTGTGCTCGCCGTAGAAGAGCAGGTCGTCGCGGATCTCGTCCACGTCCGCCAGGAGCACCGCGGGGGCGTCGATCCCGAGCAGCTCCTCCAGCGCGAGCAACCCCTCGGCCGCGACCAGGAGCCCCTGCACGCCACGCGCGGCGGCGGACTCACGTGCGGCGGACCCGAAGCCATCGGTCCACCAGTCGGGCCAGGCCTGGCGGCGCACCTCGAGCTCGTCGGCGTGGTTGGCCGCCACGTAGTCCATGAAGTCGCGCGCGATCGAACAGCGCAGGCGCGGCCAGACGTAGCGTTCGTTCCAGCTCCGCACCAGCTCGCTGGAGGCGGTCGACGGCGGGGAGTTGTCGGTGTGGTAGCCGGAGTGTTGGATGGCGACGCGGTCGAAGGGGTAGCCGGCGCGCTCGATGCGCGCCAGGTAGCGCATCAGCTCGGGGGCCACCACCTCGACCCGACCGGTGTGGCTCCCCCAGGAGTTGCCGGTCATGTAGTGGTCGGCGCGGAAGGCGAGCAGCCGGTTGCCGGCGGGGGACTCCCACCAGAAGGGGGTCGCCACGTCGAAGGGCGCCAACGCCCGGTGGCCGTGCTGCCCCATCGTCAAGTAGTCGATCCCGAGCTCGGCGAAGTGGTCCGCCAGGCACCAGGCGGCGCCGTTGATGTCGTTCTGCATCCCGGTGGTGACGCGCAGGCCGTGCACCCGGAAGTCGCGCACCGGTTCGAGGAAAGCGGTGAAGCTGGCCTCGTCCATCACCTCCGACATGTTCAGGAACATGGCGGTGATCTCGATGCGCCCCTCCTCGACGCGGCGGCGCAGGCGCTCGATCTGGCGCTCGGGGCGGCTGGCGAGGTACTCGCGCACCGCCCAGGAGGCTTCGCAGGTCCAGCGGAAGCGCGCCTCCTCGGGGTAGTCGTCGGTCTGGTCGCAGTAGTCGAGCGCCGTGTCGATGAAGCGCAGGTGCTCGGGGAGGATCTCGGTCTGGGGGCGCGTGTAGCCGACGTCGGTGTGCACGTGCTGCACGAGGTCGATCGTCCAGGGGCGCACCGGTTCGAGGCGCGCGGTGAGCGAGTGACGCGCTCCGCTCGCCACGTCCACCTGCACCTCCAGGTCGGTCGGAGCGGCGACGGAAGGGTGGCGCAACTCGATCTGGTTGCCGCCGAACTCCACGGGGCAGGTGAGGGGTGCGCCGAAGGAGCTGGTGACGCGCGCCTCGGTCGCCTCACCGAGGTGCGTCAGCTCGAGGAGGACGGGGCGGTAGTCCCCCTCCTCGGAGCGCACCAGGGAGGAGTGCAGGACGAGGCGCGCCTGCTCCTGGACGGGGGTCTGAAAGACGATGAACCAGGCGCGGCTGCCGGCGCTCTCCCCCACCACCTCCAGGCGCAGGGGCGCGCCCGGGATCAGCTTCTCCCGCGGCACGCGCAGGAACGCGTAGCCCATCAGGTCGCCGAAGCGGTCGATCATCGTGGCGCGCAGGCGTAGTTGGGCACCCTCCGGGCCGGCGAGGGTCCAGTCGCGCACGGCCGCGGTCAGCGGATTGCGCAGCTCGAACCACGACTCGCCGCCGACGCGCAGCTCGAAGCGGTGCGAGTCGGGGTTCACCTGGAGGGCGAAGAGCCAGATGAAGCTCACGAACTCGCCCTCGAACTCCGCCGGAAGCGGGGCGGTCTCCCAGGCGATGCTGCGGCGCTCGTCGAGGGAGCGCACCAGGAGACCCTGGGTCACCCCCGGATCAGGGGAGTGGTAGGTGAGCACCTCCCCGGCGAGGCGGCGTTGGTAGCCGGCGAGGACCGTCTCGGTGGAGGGGCGCTCCTGGAAGGCGAGGCCGGGGAGGGAGAGGATGCAAGCGAGCGCCAAGGCGCACCCGCGGCGAAGTACCGGTGCCATGGACCGATGGTACCGGCCCTCGCGCAGGAGTGCTGGAGGGGGGCGGAAGCCGGGTCAGCGCGTCGTGCGCATGACCTCTTCGACCGTGACGACGTTGCCGTTCTCGGCCACCGCGGTCAGGTCGACCTCGTACTCGCTGTCGGGGGCCAGGATCGCTGCGGGAACCACGAAGGAGGTCACGTCTCCGGGGAGGGTCACCTCGAGCAGGAGGTCCTCGCCCTCGACCTCGAGGGTCACCTCTTCGGAGTCGGTCGGTAGCCAGCAGACCGGGAGGTCGCCATGGCTGTACGTCCCGTCATGGGCCGGCCGGGTGAAGCGGGGGCGGTCGGGCAGATCGTGGGAGAGCCACGCCTCCCCCTGATAGACGTCGCCGTGTGCCGTGTAGGCGGTCACGCGGTAGGCGCCCTCGGGGAAGGCCGCCAACGCGTTGGCGGGGTCGGACTTGGCCTCGAGCGCGCATTCGTGCACGCCGATGCCCAGGGGATAGGCGGTGCGCAGACCCATCCGGGTGTTGCCGGCGGGGTCGACGACTTCGAAGCCGAGGAACTCCTCGGCGACCTCCATGGCGATGATGACGGCCAGCTCCTGGTCCGTCTCGTTCACCTGCAGGGTGATGCTGAGGTCTTCGAACTCCTGCACGCTCGGTGCGGAGAGGGTGCGGGCGCCGAAGACCGAGGTCGCAACCACAGCGAAGGTGGAGGCGATGGCAAGGGTGCGCTTCTTCATGATGGGTGGGATGCTGAGTGTTCCAGGCTGAGCCAGGTCGTCGGGTCTTGGGGCCAAGAGAAACGTACCACCGCTGCCCGAATAGGGAGAGGGCTCCAGGCTGTGTCGGGTCAGGCGGCGGGGTTGTCTCCTGTCGTGGGGAAGGTGAGGGTGGCCGAGAAAACGCCGTCCCGTACCTGCAGGCCGAGGTCCACCCCGGCCAGGACGGCCATTCCGTGTGCGATCGTCAGGCCGAGGCCGTGGCGCTCCGGGTCGTCGCGGGCCGGGTCGAGGCGCCAAAAGGGCTCGGTCAGGTGGGCCAGGTGCTCAGGGCCCAGGCCCTCGCAGGGGTTCTCGAGGTGCAGCCGCAGGCCGTCGGGACCGCGCTCGGTGAAGCCGCGCAGGGTCGAGCCCTGCGGGCCGTACTCGACCGCGTTGCGCAGGAGGTTCTGGATCACGCTGGTGAGTGCCATGCGATTGACTTCGACTTGGACCTCCTCCAGCCGCTCGAGGTCGATCCGTTTGCCGTCGGCTTCGATCTGCTCCTCGAAGGCACCCAATTCCTCGCGCAACAGGTCGCCGAGGTCGATCGATTCGACCTCCAGGCTCTCGTCGCGCCGACCGAGCTGCGCCATGCGTCGGGTCAGTTCGAGCAGGCGCACCAGGCGCTCGGAGATGATCTCCACCTGCTCCAGCGCCTGCCGGGTGAAGGCGGTGTCCTCCAGGTCGCCGAGGGCCACCTGGGCCAGGGCGCGCAGCTCGCTGATCGGGGTGCGGAACTCGTGGGCGATCGTCGCTCCGAGTCGCTTCTCCCGGCGCAGGGCGGCGTCGACGCGCTCCCGCAGGTCGTTCAGGCCGTCGACCAGGGGCAGGAGCTCCCGCGGCTCCCCCTGGGAGTCGAAGCGACCTTCGAGGGTCGACACGTCCAACTCCTGCACCCGTCGCCCGAAGGCCCGCAGCGGCGCCAAGCCGCGGCGTGCCACCAGCAGGGAGACGACGGCCGCGGTGCAGAGGATCAGGAGACCTCCGGCGAAGAGCCCCGTCAGCAGCACCCCCTGGGCCTGGTCCAGCTGGGTGCGCTCCCAGGTCAGGGTCAGGAGGATCTCCCTGGGCTTCACGGTGCGGTTCCGGTTCCACAGGGAGCGCTCGATGTTCGCCACCCGCACGCGCGTCTTGAAGACGCGTGCGCGGACGCCGTCGGCGACGAGGTCGTCAGAGAAGTGGCGCTCCCCCAGGACGCCGTCGAACGGCTCCAGGTCGCCCCCCTCCAACTCGGGGGAGCGGTAGACGCAGAGCCCGTCGTCGCGCCAGAGCTGGAGGTACTCCCGGGCGTCGCCGGGTGGGGGCGGGATCGCTCCGACCGCCTTGCGGTCGATCGTCACCACGCTCAGCTCCTGCTCGACGAAGCCCAGGTAGGCCTCCGCCCGCGCGACCAACCCGTCGTCGAACTGCCCCGTCAGGACGCGCGCGCCGACCTGGTAGCCGAGCAGGATCGCCAAGCCCAGGGCCAAGAGCTGCCCCAGCGCGACCCCGACGCTGATCCTCAGTCCGAGGGACTTCACGACTCCGTCCCGAGCACGTACCCGACCCCCCGCCGGGTGCGGACCAGTCCCTCGGCACCGTGCTCGGCGAGCTTGGAGCGCAGGGCGCAGATGGCGCGGTCGACCGCGTTGCTCGAGGGCAGGTTGGTGGTGCCGTAGATATGGTCCTCGATGTCGATGCGCGTGACCGGTCGCCCCTGGCGGTAGGCGAGGTACTCGAGCAGGGAGTACTCGCGGTTGGTGAGCTCGACCCGGCGCTCGTCGACGAAGACCTCGCGCGTGGTGGTGTCCAGCCGCAGGGGGCCGACGGTCAGGGAGGGGTCCTTCTCGCGGTACTTGCGCCGGGCGAGGGCCTGCACCCGCGCCACCAGCTCCTCGAACTCGAAGGGCTTGACCAGGTAGTCGTCCGCCCCCGCCTGCAACCCCGCCACCCGCTGGTCGACCCCGTCCCGGGCGGTCAGGATCAGGACGTGCAGCTCGGAGCCCGCCGCGCGCAGCTCGCGCAGCACCGTCATGCCGTCCATCGACGGCAGCATCAGGTCCAGGATCAGGACGTCGTAAGGGTTGTTCTTGGCCAGCGACAACCCCTCGGCTCCGTCCACGACCACGTCGATGGCGATCCCCATACGGGAGAAACCCCGCTTGATCGCCTCTCCCAGGGGGATGGAGTCTTCGACGAGGAGGACACGCATGACGCTTGGAGTCTATCCCGGGGACGGGTTCGACCCTCCCGGCACGACCAGGCTATCCCGCTCCCGCGAGGGTCAGATGACGGCTGGATGACGACGCCCCCCCGCCCTGGCGAGCGCGATCTACAATTGGGAGGACTTACCGGATCCACAACCCTCGACCAGACCGTGCGATGAAGCCCCTCACGCTCTCTGCCATGTGCCTCTGCCTGGCCGCGACGAGCCAGGCGCAGAGCCTCGAATACACCTTCCAGGGGGACTCGGCATGGGATCGCTTGGGTCACAGCGTCGCCGGCCCGGGCGACCTCAACGGCGACGGCATCCCCGATATGCTGGTCGGCTCGCCGGGGGACGGCAGTCGTCAGGTGCGCGCCTTCGACGGTGCCACGGGGGGCTTCCTTTGGGCCTTGAATGGGCAGAGCGCCGGTGACGGCTTCGGCGACGTCATCGACGCGGTGGGTGACGTGGATTTCGACTCCGTCGGCGACTTCGTGGTCGGCGCACCGGGCGGAGGCTACGCGCGGCTCTACTCCGGAGCGAGCCAGACCCAGATCCACCAGTGGAACATCCCGGTCATGCGCGTCTCGGGGGTGGGGGACGTCGACCAGGACGGCTACGGGGACGTGGCGATCACCGGCGGCGGACACCTGCGCATCTACTCGGGGACGACCCAGGGCCTGATCCACGACATCGTGGGCCCCACCAGCAGCTTCGGCATGACCCTGGACGGCGCCGGCGACTGCAACGGGGACGGCGCGGCGGACGTCATCGTCGGCGACATCTGGCAGTACACCGGGAACGAGAACGGGGACGCCTGGGTCTACTCGGGGGCGGACGGCACCGAGCTGCACCACTGGGCGGGTGGCGACCACTTCCACTGGTACGGGTCCGCCGTGGCGGGGATCGGGGACGTGAACGGCGACGGGAAGGACGACGTCTGCGTGGCGGCGGCGATCGAGTACCTCTTCAGCTGGGACCCCCCCTACCTGCACGTCTACTCGGGGGCGGACGGCAGCCTGATCCACGACCTCGAGGTGACCGAGAACGTGGGGCTCTCCACCGCCTCGCTCTGTCGCGCCGGGGACTACGACGGGGACGGAGTGGAGGACTTCCTGGCCGGCTACTGGGGCGCCTGGGTCGATGGCTACCTCGAGCTCTTCTCCGGCGCGACCGGCTCACGGATCTTCGCTGAACCGGTGGGCGACGTCTCCGGTCAGAGCCTGGAGCAGATCGGCGACCTCGACGGCGATGGGTTCTCGGAGGTGCTCTTCGGCGCTGAGTACGCGAGCCCCAACGGCCAGTACTCCGGAGAGGCCTACGCCTACGACTTGAAGTGCGATGCGCCGGTGAACTACTGCGTCGGCGCGCCGAACTCCGCCGGCCCGGGGGCGACGATCTCCTACACGGGGTCGGTCAGCATCCCCCAGAACAACCTCACCCTGACCGCCTCGGGGGTGGTGCCCAGCCACGCCGGCATCTTCTTCTACGGACCGGAGGCGATCCAGGTCCCGCTGGGACACGGCTACCGCTGCGTGGGGGACGGCGGCGTGGGGATCTTCCGGCTCCTGCCCGCCGTGGTCACCAATGGAGTGGGCGAGGTGTCGAGGCCCTTGGACTTCACCCAACCCCCGCTGGGATCGGGAGCCGGCCAGGTGACCGCGGGCTCGACCTGGTACTTCCAGTTCTGGTACCGCGACATCCCGGCGGGTCCCCCGGGGTACAACCTCACCGATGGGTTGGCGGTGACCTTCTGTCCGTGACAGGCGGCTAGAGCGCCAAGAGCGCCATCGCCGTCGCGTAGGAGCGACCCACCACAGGGTTGTCGATGAAGGAGCCGTCGGCGAGGCGGCAGGCGAGGACCAGCTCCCGCAGGCGGAACTCGTGCTCCGGGTCGGGGGGCAGGCTGCGCCCCGCTTCGGCTGCGAAGGCCAGGTCGAAGAGCAGGTAGTGGCAGCCGATGATGTAGGGACCGGCGTGGGCCAGGGCCTTGCCGCGTTCGGCGACGTAGAGGGCGGAGTGCTCGTAGAGCACCTCGAGGGCGCGGCGCAGGCGTTCGGGACTGCCGCGACCGGCCTGCAGCAGCGCCAACTCGCAGAGGGGGCCGCGCCCGGCGGCGCCGGCGAGCGGGGTGTCGCGCGGTGCGTCCTCGCGGTCGTGCACCAGCCGGTACTCGAAGGCGCCGTCGTCGTTGCGCATGCGCTCGAGGCAGTCCACGGCCGGATCGAGGAGCGCAGCGGGGACCTCGAAGCCCGCCTCGCGCGCGTCGATCAGGGCATGGACGACCGCGGCGGTCACGAAGCTGATCGAGTGGCTCGGAGGGCGTCCGCTCCCCTCCGGGCCGGTGACGAGGTAGCACCAACCACCACCTGACTGCTGGCGGTGCTCCAGGTCGGCTAGCAGCGAAGCGGCCGCGCTGGCGAGGCGGTCGGCTTCCGCGAGGCCGCGCAGACGCGCCTCTGCCAGGAAGGCCAGCATGCAGGCGTCGCTCCAGGTCGTGTAGTCCATGACCCAGGCTAAGGGCGGCGCCTCCTCGCGCGCGGCGATCGCGCGCAGCACGTAGGTGAGCGCGCGCCGTGCGGCCGGCTCCGCTCCCTCCGTCTCCCGGTGGCGCAACAGGGCGCGGCCGGCGAGAGCGGAGATCGCGTCGACGAAGGGCTCGGGATTCGGTTCCTCGCCGCGCAGGACCTCGGTGGGGCTCACCCAGGAGCCGTCGGAGCGCTGGGCGCTACAGAGCCAGGCGACCGCCTCGGACACCGCGCGCGGCGCGTCCTGCGCGGAGAGCGGCGTCAGCACCCGCGGCGCCAGGACCTCGGCCAGCGCGTCGGCGGCGGGCCAGCGCAGGTCGGGGGCCCAGACGTATTCGAGATCGACCGTGCGCAGGGCGTGGGCGGCACGCCAGGCGAAGCGATCTTCGGGATCCCCTTCCACCAGCGTTCGCCAACGGCGCCCCGCCGCGGCGCCGTCGCGGGCGCGCAGGTCGAGGAGGCCGCGCAGGTAGAGCGCCTCCGACGCCTCGGGGGCTCGGGAGTGTTCGGCGAGCACGCGATCGAGAGCGCGGGCGGCGTGGGTGTCGCGACCGAGGCGCATCTGGACGCGGGCCTCCTCCACCAGGAGCGTGGCCTGCGGTTGGTCCCCCGCATCGCGCGCCGCCTCGAGAGCGGCCAGGGCCTGTTGGCCGAGGCGCTGCAAGCGGTAGATGCGCGCGCGCAGGCGGTGGGCGGCGCCGCTTCGGTCTTCACGCAGGAGCTCCTCCGCGAGGGGGAGCTCGCCGCGGTCGACGTGACGGCGGGCGCGCTCCAGCGGCGTCAGGTCGTCGGAGAGCGGCGGACCGGCGAGCTCGGGGTGCGCCGCCAAGCGCTCCCTCAGGAAGTGGTGCACCACGGAAGCCTCGTCGAGCTCGTGGGTCTGGAAGAGCACCTCCCCGTCGGCGGTCATGGCGAGCAGCGCCTTCCCGAAGGCGGTGGCGCTCACCCCGTAGCTCTCCACGAAGGGCGCCCGCATGCCGCGCACGTACCACAGGGGCACGAAGCGCTCGTTGACGAGCTCGATCACGTCCCGCTCCATCAGCACCCCGTGGCGCGCGTCGTCGGCGGTCGCGAAGCTCGCCAAGAGCCAGGCGACCACGAGCACGGGGCGCCCGCTCTCCCGCGAGCGGCGCGCGGCCTCCTCCCAATCCTGCGCCCAGTCGATCTCGCTGCCGCAGCGCCCGGCGAGGTCGGCCAGCCGGCGCGCCTCGCGCCCCTCCCGCGACAGGTCGACGAAGGCGAAGGAGGCAAGGGCGCGCTCGAAGGTCGGGGCGAACTCGTCGAAGCGCTCCAGCGGCGCGTTGGCGTGCAGGACCCAGGCGGAGCCCGCCTCGGAGAGGTGGAAGCGCCGCACCCGGTAGGTCCCGGAGGCGGCGCGGTAGTCCATCGCGAGGCCCGGCGCGGGGCGACCGGCGAGCTCCCGCTCGAGCTCCTGGAGCTCAGAGCAGCGCTCGTCTCCGCGCATGCCCTCGAGATTGCGCGCGCGCAGCTCCCGCGCGTCGGCGCCGCTCTCGTCAGGGGCGATCTCGACCAGGATCGCGATCCCCCGCGGTGTATCCGCCGGCCTCAGGCTCAGGCGGAAGGCTCCCTCGAATCCCGGGCCCTCCTCCGCCGTCCAGCCGTCGGGGACCTCGATGCGGAAGCCGCGCCGCTCGTCGACGTGTTCGTCGTTCGTAGGAGCGCAGGCAAAGGAGAGTAGCAGGGCGATGGAAGAGAGCATTCGTCCATGGGGTCAGGGGTCGCGCCTGGTCAGCTTGCGATCCTCGAACGGGAATCCGTCCAGGGATACTGATCCTTGACGCGATCGTTCGGCGTGGAGTGCTTCGATGTAGGCTCGGACCCCTGGAAACGCCTCGCACGCCGATAGCCATGCGCAACTTCACGAGCCGCCCCACCCTCTCACTGCCGTTCCTTCTCCTCTTCGCGACCGCGACCCTCGCGACGGGCCAGGAGGCTGCGACCCGCATCAGCGAACGCAGTCGAGAAGCCCTGGAGAAACTACACGAGAACGGCACCGTCCCCGGCGCTTCCCTCGCCTTCGTCCTGCCGGACGGTGCGCAGGTGACGGTGACCGCGGGCTTCGCCGACCCCGACACGGAGCGCGAGATGACTCCGAAGGATCGGCTGATGACCGGCAGCAGCGGCAAGACCTTCGTGGCCGCCGCGGCGATGCGGTTGGTCTTGGAGGGGAAGCTCTCGCTGGACGAGCCGATCGCGAAGTGGGTCGGGGAACGGGAGTGGTTCCAGCAACTGCCCAACGCGGGCGACCTGACCCTGCGACATCTCCTGAACCACCGGAGCGGGATTCCGGAGTACTACAGGCAGTACGAGTTCCTCAGTGTCCTCCCAGAGGATCCCAAGCGCACCTGGAAGCCGGAGGAGCTGATCGCGTTCGTGTGCGACGACGAGCCGCTCGCTCCGGTGGGCGAGCAGTGGTCCTACGCGGACACCAACTACCTGATCGTCGGCCTGGTGCTGGAGGAGGTCTCGGAGCAGTCCTTCTACGAGCAGGTGCGCGAGCACTTCCTGGAGCCGCACGGTCTGCAAGACACGATCCCGAGTGACCGCTGCGACCTACCCGGAGTCGCCCAGGGCGAGATCGTGATGGGACGTCTCTTCGGTTTCCCCGAGCGCGCCCAAGAGGACGGGGAGTTCGCCGTCAACCCGCAGTTCGAGTGGTGTGGCGGCGGATTCGCGACCACACCCCGCGACCTGGCGCGCTGGGCGTGGCTGCTCTACTCGGGGAAGGCGATGGAGGGGGACTACCTCGGCCAGCTCCTCGACGGCGTGCCCACGGGGCGCTTCGGTGGGGAGCGCTATGGGCTGGGCACCTTCCTGCAGAACACGTCCGCGGGGGTGATGCACGGGCACGATGGCTTCTTCCCGGGGTACCTCACCTCGATGGGGTACTTCCCGGAGCATGGCTTCGCGGTCGCGCTGCAGATCAACACCGACGACATGCGCGCCCTCGAGGTGCCCGGGGTGCACGTGCTGCTCGAGTCCTTCGCAGCCATCGCGGCGGAGGAGCTCGGAGAGGGGCAGGCCCCGCTCGTGGATCACACGCGCACGGAGCTCCTGTGGGAGACGGCGCCCGTCTTCCTCACCCCGGAGTCGGCCTTGTACGACCGGGAGCGTGACGTGCTCTACGTCACCAGCTACGACCGCAACTACGCTGCGAAGCGCGACCCCTCGGGGTTCATCAGCAAGCTGGACCTGCTGGGCGAAGTCGTGGAGCGGGAGTGGATCACGGGCCTGCGCGCCCCCCTGGGCATGGCCCTCCACGAGGGACGCCTCTACGTCGCCGAGCGCGGCCACCTGACGGTGATCGACGTGGAGGCCGGCGAGGTCATCGAGCGCCACCCGATCCCCACTTCGGTCTTCCTGAACGACGTCGCCTGCGACGGAGAGGGGAAGGTCTACGTCTCCGACAGCTTCCCCGCCAGGCCCGAGCAGCCCACGACGATCTACCGTCTGGCCGAGGGGAAGGTGGAGCCCTGGCTCGACGACCCGAGCTTCGGTCGGGTGAACGGCCTCTACGTGCACGGCGACGAGCTCCTGGTGGGCAACAGCGCCGACGGCACCCTGCGGGCGGTCGAGCTCGCGACGCGGGAGGCGCGCATCATCGCCTCGACCGGGGACGGGATCGTGGACGGGATCCGCGTGACCGGCAGCGGCGACTACCTCGTCTCCCACTGGGAGGGCCCCACCTTCCAGATCAGCCCCGAGGGCGAGCTCGTGGAGATCCTCGACCCCAGCACGCGGGGGTGGAACGTGGCCGACTTCGAGTTCGTGGTCGAGGAGGGAATGCTGATCGTGCCGACCTTCTCGGGCAACCGGGTGGTGTGCTACGCCTTGGTCGACTGACGCGTTCGCGTGCCACATCCTGCGGCCGGGGGTGCTTCGGTGTAGGCTCGAACCCCTGGAAGCGCCGCTTCGGTCCCATGCGCACACTCGAGAGCCACCGATCTCTCCCCCTGCTGCTCCTCCTCCTTGCGATCGCGACCCCCGCATCGGCCCAGGAGGTCATGGTTCGCATCGCCGAGCGCCTCAGGGAGAGACTGGAGGTTCAGCGCGAGCGCGTCGGCTCCCCGGGGGCCTCCCTGGCCGTCGTCCTGCCAGACGGCGTGCCGGTGACGGTGGCGGTGGGCTTCGCCGATCCCGACACGAAACGCAGAATGTCCCCCAGGGACCGCATGATGGCCGGCGGTTGCGGCAAGACCTTCGTGGCCGCGGCGGCGATGCGGTTGGTGTTGGAGGGGAAGCTCTCCCTCGACGAACCGATCTCCAAGTGGCTCGGGGAGCGCGAGTGGTTCTGGCGCCTGCCCAATGCGAGTGACCTGACTCTGCGCCATCTCCTGCGCCATCGGAGCGGGATTCGGAACCACTACTGGCGCGACGAGTTCGGCTATCGACTCGAGCGCGAGCCCAAGCGCACCTGGAAGCCGGAGGAACTGATCGCTTTCGTGCTCGACGACGAGCCGCTCGCGCCGGCGGGCGAGGAGTGGTCCTACGCGCACACCAACTTCCTGATCGCTGGGCTGGTCCTGGAGGAGGTCGCGGGAGAGCCCTTCTACGAGCAGGTACGCACCCACTTCCTGGAGCCGCACGGCCTGCAGGACACGATCCCGAGCGATCGTTGCGACCTACCCGGCGTTGCCCAGGGCGTGGTGGGTGTGGGGCACCGTTTCGGCTTCCCCAATCGCACGCAGCAGAACGGCGAGTTCGCGGTGAATCCCCAGTTCGAGTGGTGCGGCGGCGGGTTCGCGACTACACCTCGTGACCTGGCCCGCTGGGCGTGGCTGCTCTACTCGGGACAGGCGCTGGAGGGGGAGTATCTGGGGGAGCTCCTGGACGATCTTCCCACGGGACGGTTCGACAAGGGGGGGGTCGAATGGGAGCGCTACGGCCTAGGCACGTTCCTGCGGGATCTCTCGATGGGGGAGGACCCGTCGAGCGCGATGCTGTACGGGCACGAGGGCTCCTTCCCCGGGTACTTCACCTCGATGGGGTACTTCCCGGAGTTCGGCATCGCGGCCGCCATTCAGTTCAACACCGACGACGTGGGAGAGATGTCGTTCTGGATGCCCTTCCAGATCACTCACTTCGTCGGCATCGCAGTGGAAGAGCTCGAGAGAACGTGGCCATTGGACGATTGGGAGATCTGCCGCCCCTTCTCCGCCGAAAACTCCGGGCTCGCCATCCTCCCTGGCTTCGGCCTAATCCCCGCGCTTCGATGGCACCGGATCGAGTGCGGAGCGGACGGCTGGGTGGATGTGGATGGCACCGGTGAAGAGCTCGAGCGCATCCTCGCCCGCACAGTCGTCTGGTCGCCCGGGCAACCGGGAGTCGAGCTGGAGCTCGAGTTCAGCGGCAGGATCGAGGTCATCCACAATGGCCTGTCGTCCTTCTCCTGCGACGGCGCCGAGGTGGGCCCTCGCGTGGTGCACCTGGACTTCGAGAGGGGGCTGAACGAGATCGTCCTCGTCCTCCACATGACATCGGAGGCCGGCGGCTTCGCGGCCCGCATCGATCGTGCCGTGGAGGCACCGGTGGTGGACCACGCGCGCACGGAGCTCCTGTGGGAGACGCCGCCGATCTTTCTCACCCCCGAGTCGGTCCTCCACGATCGGGAACGAAACGTACTCTACGTCACCAGCTCCGACCGCGCCCGAGCGTCGAAGCCGGGGCCCTCGGGATTCATCAGCAAGCTGGACCTCCTGGGCGAGGTTCTCGAACGAGAGTGGATCACCGGTCTGCAGTGTCCCTGCGGCATGGCCCTCCACGGTGGACGCCTCTACGTCGCCGAGCGTGGGCATCTGACGGTGATCGACGTGGATGCCGGTGAGTTCATCGAGCGCCACCCGATTCCCACCTCGATCCTCCTGAGCGATGTCGCCTGCGACGGGCGGGGAAACGTGTACGTCTCCGACAGCTTCGCCGGAGGGGCCGATCAGGGCGCGTCGATCTACCGCCTCACCGAGGGGCATGTCGAGCCTTGGTTGGACGATCCGAGTTTCGGGGGAGTCAACGGTCTCTGCGTGCACGGCGACGAGCTCCTGGTCGGCAACAGCGCCGACGGCACCTTGCGAGCGATCGAGCTCGCAACGCAGAAGTCGCGCATCATCGCCTCGACCGGAACCGGAATCGTGATCGGGATCCGAGTCGACGACACTGGCGACTACCTCGTCTCCCACTGGGAGGGTCCCACCTTCCGGATCAGCCCCCGGGGCGAGATCGTGGAGATCCTCGACCCCAGCCCGCAGGGGTGGAACGTCGCCGACTTCGAGCTCGTGGTCGAGGAGGGGATGCTGATCGTGCCGACCTTCTATGGCAACCGGGTGGTGTGCTACACCCTGGTCGAACGATGAGGAACGAACCGCCCACCCCTCGGGGATTCGACACCACCCATTGGAGCCTCGTTCTCGCGGCCCAGGTCGGGGACATGGACCGGACGCGGGTGCGGCAGGCGCTCGAGGAGCTGTGCCGGGCGTATTGGTATCCCCTCTACGCCTTCGTGCGACACCGTGGGCACTCCGCCGAGGACGCGCAGGACCTGACGCAGGCGTTCTTCGCGCGCATCCTCGAGACGCGCGGGCTGGCCACCGCCGACCCGGAGCGGGGTCGCTTCCGATCGTACCTACTGGGGGCGCTCAAACACTTCCTCGCCAACGAATGGAAGCGTGCGCGCGCGCAGAAGCGCGGCGGCGGTGCGGCCTTCCTCGAGTGGGACGCGCTGGACCCGGAGGCGCGCTACGGCCTCGAGCCGGCGGTGACCGACGATCTCGACGCGCACTTCGACCGGGAGTGGGCGCGGGAGTCGACCGCCCGCGCGCTGGCAGCCGTGCGCGCGGAGTTCGAGGCCCGCGGGAAGGGACCGCTCTTCGACGCCCTGGAGGGCAGCCTCACCGGCGAGGAGCCCCCGCGCGCCGAGACCGCATCTCGGCTCGGGATGACCGAGGACGCGCTGAAGGTGGCCGTGCACCGTCTGCGGCGGCGCTACCGCGAGCTCCTGCGGACCGAGATCGCGGCCACCGTCGCCGATCCCGCCGACGTGGACCTCGAGCTGCGCCACCTGGTGGCCGCCCTGCGCGAAAATCCGGGCCCTTCCTCGTAACCGGAGGCCAGCGCTCCTTCAGGCAACTGCGGAACCCACAGGAGCCCGACCATGCCGCCGTCACCCGCACCCACCTGTCCGCGCTGCGGCGCCCCGCTTCCCACCGGCGCGACGGAAGGGCCCTGCGCGGCCTGCCTCCTGTCGGGGGCCGTGGACGGATCGGCGAGCGAAGCCAGGGCGGCGGAGGGGGAGGAGCTCCCCCGCCGCTTCGGGGACTACCGCCTGCGGGGGGTGCTCGGCTCCGGGGGCATGGGCACGGTGTACGAGGCGGAGGAGCTCTCCACCGGCCGGCGCGTCGCCCTGAAGATGCTCGCCCAGCAGCTCGACTCCCCCGAGATGCGCCAGCGCTTCCTCAGGGAGGGCCGCCTCGCGGCGAGCGTCAATCACCCGCACAGCCTGTACGTCTTCGGCTCCGAGGAGATCGAGGACACCCCGGTGATCACGATGGAGATCGCCGCCGGGGGCACGCTCGAGGACCGGCTCAAGGCGCGCGGCCCCCTGCCGGTGGAGGAGGCGGTCGATGCGATCCTCGACGTGCTCGCCGGGCTCGAGGCCGCCAGCGCCGCGGGGGTGCTGCACCGCGACGTCAAGCCGTCGAACTGCTTCGTCGGACCGGACGGGGCGGTCAAGGTGGGAGACTTCGGTCTCTCGGTGTCGACGCTCGCGCGGGAGGACTCCTACGCCACCGCCTCGGGCGTGATCATGGGGACGCCGGCGTACGCGGCTCCGGAGCAGCTGCGCGGCGACAACCTGGACGTGCGCGCCGACGTCTACTCGGTGGGAGCGACGCTCTTCGCGCTCCTCACCGCCAAGGCTCCCTTCGGCGGGAAGAACGCCGTGCAGGTCGTCACCAACGTCATCGACCAGGAGCCGCGACCCCTGCGCGAGCTGCGGGACGACGTCCCCTCCGCCCTGGAGCGGGTGGTGGCGCGCTGCCTCGCCAAGGACCCCGCGGGTCGCTTCAACGACCACACGGCATTGCGCGATGCGCTCCTGCCGTTCAGCTCCGCGGAGCCCGAGCCCGCCTCGATGAAGGTGCGGGCGGCGGCGGGCTGGATCGACTACCTGATCGCCTTCCTCGTGCCGTACGTGGTGGTCATGCTCCACGCGGGAGGGGGAGAGCTGTTCGTCCGGCCCCTCGCCGACCGCACGCTGTACGCCGCCCGGTACTACCTGGCCGTGTTCGCCGTCGGCTTCCTCTACTTCGCCCTCGCCGAAGGCGTGTGGGGAGCCGGGGTCGGCAAGCGCCTGAAGGGGCTGCGGGTCGTGCGCCCGGGTGGGCGGCGGGCGGGGGTGGTGCGGGCGCTGGTGCGCATCCTCGTGCCCATCCTCACCATCGAGGGCGTGCGCATGCCGATCATGCTCGCGTCGATCTCCGACTACGACGTGACCGGGTTTCAGGTCCTGCTCCTGATCGTCACCGCCAACGTCTGCCCGTGGATACCGGTGCTCTTCACGCTGCGGGCACGACCCGAGAACGGTTTCGCGACCCTGTGGGACCTCCTCAGCGGCACCCGGGTCGTGCACGAGCGCCGCGGCCTCCGGCGCTCCCCGATCGCGCCCCTGGACGCCGTCCCGCAGAGCGAGTCGGTGAGGACGATCGGTCCCTTCGAAGTGCACGGGGAGGTGGCGCCCGGGCGCTGGCTCGCGGCCACCGATCCCGTGTTGCGTCGCGAGGTCTGGCTCTTGCGACGGGGGGAGCTGGAGCCGTCCGACGCCCGCCGGAACGTCTCCCGGCCCGGCCGGTTGCGCTGGCTGCAGGCGGTCGAGGCGGGGGACGCCACGTGGGACGCGTTCGAGGCACCCCGAGGCCTGCCCCTCGCGCAGGTGGTCGCGGGCGGTCTCCGCCTGCCGTGGTTTTCCTTGCGCCACCACCTCCACGACCTGGCGGCGGAGCTGTGGTCCGCTTCACGCGACGGGACCCTGCCGCCGGTGTTGAGCCTCGACCACGTCTGGCTCACCGCTCGCGGCGACGCCGTCCTGCTCGACGAGCCGTGGCCCGCCGTCGAAGCTCCGGCGGAGACGATCCCCGTCGGGGACCTCGCGGGGCAGCAGCGCTTCCTGAGCACCATCGGCGAGTTGGTGGAGCCGACGGGCCTGCCCCTGCACGCGCGGCCGGTGCTGCAGAACGTCGCCGCGGGGAGGTTCGAGCGACTCAGCTTCTTCACCGGCACCGTGCGCGGGCTCCTGGAGCGGCCGGCGGAGGTGGGCCGCGGGATCCGCGCGGGCTCGATCTTCATGCTGCCGGCCTACGTCTGGATCGCGGTGTACCTGGGGACCTACCACGGAGGGGGTGACGAACCGGCGGAGGGGACGCTGGCCGCAGGCCTCCTCGTGACCACCGCCGCCGTCCTCGGCGCGATCGCCGGGCTTCAACTCCTGGCGCTGCCCCTGCGAACCACGGCCAGCCACGCGATCTACCGTCTGGCGGTGATCGACCACGCTGGGAAACCGGCCGGATGGGGAGTGTTGCTCGCACGCTGGGCGCTGGTGTGGCTCCCGCTCTTCGGCGCCCTGGGGTTGGCGACGGCGCTGCCGGAGGCCGCCTCGACACCCGCCTCCATCGGGGTGCTGCTCCTCTGGATCGCGGCGGCGGTGCACACCGCCCTGCATCCGCACCGGGGTTGGCATGACCACGTCGCGCGCACGTGGGTGGTGCGGCGCTGAGGATCCTCCTCGACGGGGGCGCGACCGGGACCGCGGCCGTATCATCCTCGGCCTCGAACGCCCGTCACAGAATCGCCGGCCCCAAGCCGAACGCTCAACCTCGGAGAGGACAATCCCCACATGGTGCATGCCTGCGCCCGGGCCGACTTCTCCAAGCCGGCGGTCCTCGTGCTGGACGTGCTCAGCTCGCGGGAGGTGCGAGAGGATCTCAGCCGCACGATCGACCTCCCCGCGCCCATCTTCAGTCAACTCGGACCGATCGTCGTCGAGGCCGAGCTGGGACCTACGATCAGCTATTCGGCCAGGCTCTACGATCACGACGATCCCAAGCTAGCCGTGGTTCAGGTCTCGGCGGAGCTGGACGCGGAGTTCCTGATCGGGATCCTCGAGGGCATCGGGCGCCACTTCTCCGAGCGCATGCGACCCCCGGAGCCGGCCCCCGAAGATCCGTCTCGACGCTGACGCAAGCTAGCGCCAGGTGATGCGCGGCGTCGAAAGGCGCTTGCTCGACTTCTCGATGCGCGGGTCGATGCCCGCGCTCTCACAGAAGCGTGACCGACAGCCCATCCGTGAAGTTCGACGTCGCCCCGTCCTTGAACCAGGCCTGGAAGTTCCAGGTCTCGCCGGGAAGAGCCGGCTGGTTGGGCCAAACCGGCAGAGCGGTCAGGTCGATGCCGACGGTGAACGTGCCGGCGCTACCCGAGTTCTGGACCTGTGCGGCGAAGCGGCCGATCTTGCCTCCCAGGCACAGGTTGCCCTGACTCCCTCCCGGGTTGGCGACGAAGCCCTGGGTCTCGCTGCACAGGAAGTAGCCCAGCTCGTTCGCGGGCAGGGTGGCGGCGGTGAGCTCGAGGTCGTTGGCCGCGGCGGTCGCTTGCCCCCACGCCGAGATGACCCCGGAACCTCCGGTCGAGTTCAGGTTGGCGGGGCCGCAGTAGTTGCTCCCGACCGATGAGAGGACCGTGACGACCGAGCCCGCCGCGCCGTCGCTCACCACCCGGATGTTGCCGTCGACCACGGCCGGCGCCCCGTCCACCGTGGTCTTGGAGAGGTGCTCGTTGACGTAGTCCGCGACCGTCTCGTCGGTGAAGGCGAGGGTCGCCGTCGCGGTGAGGTCGACCGTGGAGCCGTTGATCGGATTGCTACCGCCGCCGAAGATCGCCGTGCTGCCCGGACCGACGTCGAGCGCGGTCTCGTTGGTGATGAAGAAGGGCTCGAACCGGGCCCCGTTCACCACTTCGACGACGGGCCCCACCGACGTGCCGGGCACGCCGCCCACGCCGTCGTTCCCCACGGCGCGCAGCCAGGCGTTGTCCAGGGTGAGCTTGAAGCCGTCCCCGATCTGGAAGCGGACCTGCCCACCGTGGTCGGGAATCTCCACGGGCGCCGTGTGGTTCGCGATCCTGACGTTGTCGTCGATCGTCACGTTCGGATCGACGACGGTGACCGTCGAGCCCGTGAGGTCCCAGTTGGCCTCGTCGAAGATGTCGGGGCTCACCGCGCCGGTCCAGATGATGTCCGCGAAGGCCGTCGGACCGGAGAGCAGCAGGCCGGGAAGGACGAACAGGAGGAGGGATCGAGTTCGCTGGCGCATCCCATCAACCTATCACCCGAGCCTCATTCCGGGTGGATCGCGCAGCCGACCCTACCCCCCGGAGATTCGCTCCATCTCCGCCGCGTCACACTCGAGCTCCAGGGGGGCGGCCTTCAGGTCCGCCATCAGGTAGAGCCGCACTGCGTGGAAGGGCTTCCCCTCCCGGTTGGCGAGGATCCAGGCGGTGGCGGGGTCGTAGGTCTCCTGGCCGAAGCGCTCGGTAGCCGGCCTCCGTCGACGCGTCCGAATGCTGACGGCGGTCCGCACCAGGTCTCCGACACGAACGGGACCCGGATCCCCCGCCCCGATCAACTCCGGCTGCGAAGACGCGGGATCGCCAGGGCCATCGCCGCCCCCGAGACCAGCAGGACGATCCAGGCGGTCCTCGGAGGGTGCGTCCAAATCGCGGCGGAATCCTCTCCCATGTTTCGGCACAGGAGACTGATGGCCAGATTCCAGAACCCGTGGCAGAAGATCGACGGCCAGATCGACCGGAAGTGCCAGGTGAGGAGACCGGACCAGATCGCCATCGGCAGCACGTAGACGACGAGATCGGGAGCCGGATGGAAGAAGGCGAAGAGCAGGGCGACCAGCGGGATGCACAGCCAGGCGCTCCACCGGCGGAGGAGTTGGCACAGCAGGAAGCCCTGGAAGAGCACGTCCTCCGAGAAGCTCGCGCCGACGACTCCCCAACCCACGATGAACAACGCGTCGAATCCCTGACTGTGATTGAACGCTTGCACCGTGTTCGTCCACTGCGCGCTGCGCTCCGCGAACAGCGTTCCGGAAAGCCAGCCTCCCAGCGCCCAGGGCGCGAGCGAGGCGAGCATCAGGACGGGAAGGAAGCGGAAGTCGAGGGTGCCGCGCCCCAGACCGAGCCGTCCGGTCCACGCTCCGCGCGCGAGGAGAGCGATCCCCACGGCGAGCACCGCCATCGTCACGTGCAGCGGGAGGACGACGCGGGCGAAGCCCCCGGCGGTGGGGAACTGCTCGCGTTGCCAGCGCTCCATCAGCTCCGAAGCGGGTGGGAAATCCCCGCCGTAGGCGCTGACGACCGCCGTTCCCTGTCCCACGAACGCGGCGAACGCGCTGGTCGCGAGGATGGCGATCCCGAATAGAAGTGTCGGCCAGACGCGCTTCGGCGTCGCGTACTCCTGGCTCATGGGGCTCCTCCATCCCCCATGGCGCGTGGACAACCCAGCTGTGAGAGCGCGGCCCGAGCCGCCGCTCTCACTGGAAGGTCACCGACACTCCATCCGTGAAGTTCGAGGTCGTCCCATCCTTGAACCAGGCCTGGAAGTTCCAGGTCTCGCCAGGAAGGACGGGCTGGTTGGGCCAAACCGGCAGGACGGTCAGGTCGACGGTGATGGTGAACGATCCGGTGCTACCCGAGTTTTGGACCTGTTGGACGAAGCGGCCGATCTTGCCTCCAAGGCAGAGGTTGCCCTGGCTCCCGCCCGGGTTGGCGATGAAGCCCTGGGTCTCGCTGCACAGGAAGTAGCCCAGTTCGTTCATGGGCAGGGTGGCGGCGGTGAGCTTGAGGTCGTTGGCGGTGACGACCACCTGCCCCATCGCCGAGATGACCGCGGGACCTCCACTCGAGTTCGAGATGGCGGGGCCGCAGTAGTTAGTCCCGATCGACGCGATGACCGTGATGATCGAGCCCGCCGCGCCATCGCTCACCACCTTGATGTTGCCGTCGACGACAGCCGGCGCCCCGTTGACCGTGGTCTTGGAGAGGTGCTCGGCGATGTAGTCCGCAACCGTCTCGTCAGTGAAGGCGAGGGTCGCCGTCGCAGTGAGGTCGACCGTGGAGCCGACGATGGGGTTGGCCCCGCCGCCGAAGGTCGCGAAGCTGCCCGCACCGACGGAGAGCTCGACCTTGTTGTTGATGAACCAGGGCTCGAACCGGCCCCCGTTCACGACTTCGACGAGGGGCCCCGTTGGCGAGACGGGCTGGCCGCCCACGCCGTCGTTCCCGATGGCGCGCAGCAAGGCATTGTCCAGGGTGAGCTTGAAGCCCGACCCGATCTGAAAGCGGGCCTGCCCACTGACATCGGGGATCTCCACGGGCGCCGTGTGGTTCGCGATCACGACGTTGTCGTCGATCGTCACGTTCGGGTCGACCACGGTGACCGTCGAGCCCGTTAGGTCCCAATTGGCTTCATCGAAGATGTCAGTGCTGACCGCTCCGGTCCAGACGATGTCCGCGAAGGCCGCCGGGGCGGAGAGCAGGAGAGCGGGGACGATGAACAGCTTGGGGAATCGAGATCGCTGGCACATGGCACCAAGTTAACACCCGACCTCCATTCCGGGTGGATTTCGCAGTCGGCGCTACCCGCCGAAGATCCGCTCCACCTCCTCCGCGTCGCACTCGAGTTCCAGGAGGGCGGCCTCGAGGTCCGCCAGCAGGTAGAGCCGCACAACGTTAAAGGGCTTTCCTTCTCGGTTGGCGAGGATCCAGGCGATGGCGGGGCCGTAGATCTCCTGGCCGAAGCGCTCTCCGATCTCGTGGAAGAGCCTGGCCACCGAGCGCTCGTCACCGAGCCCCGGCGTGGCACCTTCGATCTCCTTCGCGAAGCGCGGCAGCCCCTCGATCGTGTGGTAATCGTAAGGATCGACCCAACCCGTCTCGCCCAGGGCGCGGTAGACGTCACTCGTGACGCAACTGCCGAGGTAATGCGCCCACTGGTGGTGGGAATCCTCCCATCCGATCAGGACGTGACCCAGCTCGTGGCAGAAGCCGTAGACCACGTGCGGGCCCCCGCTGGTCGGGGCGCGCAGGGCCCGCTCCTCGCCGCGCAAGACGATCAGGGAGTAGTCGGGAGAGGCGGGACTGGTGAAGAGAGTCGTCTCCAGACCCGGCCCGATGATGACGCGCAAGTGGATGCGTTTGCCCTCCACCGCGCTGACGCGCTCGTAGCCGAAGCGCTCGGTCAGGGAGTGGTGTGGGCCTCCTCCATGACCGCCAAGAGCGCCCGTCGCGTCTCGCCGTCGACCCCCTGGCTGCGCAGGAAGAAGTGGCGGCTCTGGTCGAACTCGCAGCCGCCGACGTCGGAACCGGCCGCTGCCAGGGCGGCGGAGAGCTCGCGCGCGCGGCCCAGGTCCTCGGCGACCTCGGCGGCGTCGAGCTCGCTGATCATCTCGGCGACCTCGAGCGCGCCGGGTTCCTCGTCCTCCTCGGGCAGCTCGCCGGGCTCCTCCAGCGTCACCTTCCCGAGCGACGCGGCGCAGCGCGCGCGGATCATCCACCCCTTGCCCTTCTCGGCCTTGCCCCCCACCTTCCCCGGCAGGCCGGTCAGGGAGGCGGACTTCTTCTCGACCCACTGCCCCACGTAGATCCCCTGGGTGGCGGTGGGCGCGAAGTAGACCAGCAGCGCGAAGCTCTTGGGGATCTCCACCGGTGGGAGCTCGAAGTCCACCCACTCCATGGCGGAACCGCCGAAGCGCGAGTACGGGAAGGCCGTGTGCAGGATCGGCTTGAGCCTCTTGTCGCACACCACCACGTGGAAGTGGGTCGTCTCTGGGTCGTAGCCCCCGCCGTAGCGCTGCCCGCAGAGGGAGAAGCCGGTCAGGAAGGGCTTCTTCTTGGGCTGCTTGAAGAGCACGGCGTGCCCCGTCCCCGCGATCGAGCGCTGGCCGATCACCTCCCCCTCGCCGTTGGCGACCCACTCCGACTGCTCGAGGTCGGGTCGCTCGACCTTGAGCGCTTTCTTGCTGCCCACGGCGCGGATCATCCACTCGCCGCCGTCGAGCT
Organism: uncultured Planctomycetaceae bacterium; assembly: GCA_964507325.1. Lineage (GTDB taxonomy): Bacteria > Planctomycetota > UBA1135 > UBA1135 > CAZDQL01. The sequence goes on from CAZDQL010000036.1 coordinate 33,122, forward strand.
GCGATCCCAGGTCGTCGCCGCTCAGGCCGTAGGAGTGCCCCGATCCGTCCTCGTCGATCGACTGGTAGATGCCGCGGCGCGCGGTGGGGAAGTACTCGACGGCGACGAAGAAGGCGGGCGGAACGCGCCGGGGACCCAGGTCGACGTCGACCCACTCCGCGCGACCGACCTTCCAGGCGTCGAAGGGGACGAAGGCGCGCTCGAGCTCCCGCATCGACTCGTCGAAGAGGCGCACGCGCGCCAGGGTCCAGGTCGGGTCGTAGCCGCCGCCGTAGCGCGAACCGTGGATGCGAACGCCCGTCAGCGTGAAGCCGTCGGTGGGCCGCTCGAAGCGCACCACGTGGCCTCCGCCGGCGGTGCTGCGCTTGCCGTCCTGTTTCCCGTCGTCGTGGGCCAACTCGGTGGACACCACCGATGCGATCAGAAGTGCGAGTGTGCAAGCCGTGGTCATCGATCACCTCCTGGAGTCAAGGCTGCCGGCAGGAACGGCCACCATCGCCCAATCCTTGGCGCCAGGGTGTCCGAATTTGCCGAGCGAGGTCATCCTAGCGCGTCTCGGACATTCCGGTCACAGATCCATGCGGCACTCGATCCCCCTTCTGGTCCTCGCCCTCTTCCCGACCGCCTGTCGGTCGACTCCGACCCCCGGCGACTACCCCGACGACTTGGAGCGGTCCCTCGTCGCCGCCGGGAGCAACCGCGCCGAGTTGGAAGCCGTGCTGACGCACTTCCGCTGGGAGGCAGCCGATCCGCTGATGTACGACGCGGCCTGCTTCCTGATCCGTCACATGCCGGAGCACGGCTACTCCGAGTACGCGCTCGTCGACGGCGACGGGAACGAGGTCGAGTTCGACGCCCTCGACTACGCGAACTTCGGCGCGGCGCGCGAGGCGTTGGAGGCCCTGGAGGAAACCCACGGAACGCTCGAGTTCGAGGTGACGCAGACCACCCTCGACCTGGAGGTGATCGAGGCGGACTTCCTGATCGACCACGTCGAAGGGGCCTTCGAGGCGTGGCGCACCTGGCCCTGGGCGCGCGCGCTCACCTACGAGGCGTTCCGGGAGCACGTCCTCCCCTACCGCGGCAGCAACGAACCCCTGGAGGATTGGCGCACGCCCCTCATGGCGCGCATCGCCGAGGCGACCGGCCAGATGCAGGATCCCACCGATCCGAAGGAGGCCGCGGGCGTCGCGGGCGGCGTGGCGCACGTCGGATTCCGGGAGCTGTACTACCTCCACCCCACCGACCAGGGTTTCGCCGAGATGGACGAACGGCGCTCCGGGCGCTGCGAAGACATCACCAACATGAACACCTACGCCATGCGCGCGGCGGCCCTCGCCTCGGCCCAGGACTACACCCCCCACTGGGCCAACCGCGACAACAACCACGCCTGGCCGGTGCTGCTCGACAGCCGGGGCGAGGGGAGTGCCGGGCTCTCCAACGTGGCGGCCAAGGTCTACCGCAAGACCTTCTCCCACCGCCCCGACAGCCTCGGCTACCACCTGGAGGAGGGGGAAGAGGGCCCGCGCTGGCTGAACCGCCACACCTACATGGACGTCACCGAGCAGTACCTGACGACCAGCGACGTCAGCGTCGAACTGCTGAGGGACGTTTCCGCGGAGGCGCGCTTCGCCTACCTGTGCGTCTTCAACGGAGGTGAGTGGAAGGCGATCCACTGGGGGTGGATCGCTGGGAGCGAGGTGCTCTTCGATCGCATGGGGCGCGGAGTGGCCTACTTGCCGGCGTACTACGTCGACGGCGAGGTCCAGCCGGCGGCTCTCCCCTTCTTCCTGGACGCGGAGGGGGAGATCACGACCTTCGGCGGGGAGGGCGAGGCCACCGCGGCCTGCGAGCTCAACGGGAAGGAGGGCGTCGACTACGAGCTCTTCCTCTGGCGCGACGGCTGGCAGTCGCTCGAACGCCGCCAGTGCGACACCACGCCGATGCGCTTCGAGAAGCTGCCGGTGGACGGTCTCTTCTGGCTGGTGGCGGACGGCTCGCGGCGCCTGGAGCGCATCTTCCGCGTCGCCGCCGACGGAACCGCCCGCTTCATGTAGCTCGCGAGGAGAACCCGATGGAAACCACACCCCAGCACGAGTACTCCGGCGCCCGCGCGCTGGTCTTGCTCCACGAGCACCACCTGCGGAGCTTCCTCGCCACCTGGCGGCGAGCCCGGGAGGCGGGGGTCGGGCTCCCGACGACCGACGACCCCGCCTACGACTCCCTCGACGCGCTCCTGGCGCACGTCTGCTCCGCGGCGCGGGGCTACATGGTCTGGGCGTGCGAGGTGCTCGGACTCCCCGACCCCGAGATCCGCCCGCGCCCCGAGCCGGCGGAGATCGCGACCGCCGCGGAGGAGTACATCGAGCACCTCCTGGAGCGCTGGCGCACTCCCCTCTCCGGGGTTCCGGAGGAGTCCTTCCACCGCCCCGAGCACGAGTCCCGCTGGCGCGTGCGCTACTGCGTGGACGCCATGCTCGAGCACGCGGTCATGCATCCGATCCGCCACGAGTTCCAACTCGCGGCGTTGCTCGAGGAGTAGGCGCCAGCGGCGCGGCCTACTGCGGAGGATCGGGCGCACCGGTGTCGAGGATCACCCGCCAGCCCTCCGCGTCGCGCCTCCAGATGGAGACGTAGCCGCCGGTTCCCACCACCGTCTCCCCTCCGTCGGGCGAGAGCTGCAAGAGCTCGAAACGGCCGGTGGTCGCGCCCAACCCGCCCCCTTCGAAGAGCACGGCGTCGGTGGGATCCCAGCGCAGGTCCAGCTGGGGGTTCGCCCACAGGGCTTCGTCGTTCTCTCGGACCGCTTCCAGCCCTTGCCTGAACTTCCCACCGAGCTCGGTCCGGGCGGCGTCTGCGCTGAACCAACGCATCCAACCCTCCAGTCGATCCGCGTCGGCGTCGGCGGCAAAGGCGCGGTCGGCGGCGAGCAGCGCTTCGGGCCCCTCCCCGCCGGACGCGCTGGAGGAGGGGGTCACGCAGGCGGGGGTCAGTGCGAGGAGCAAGGGCGTGAGGGAGAGCAAACGGTTCATGATCGAGGGGGCCTTTGGGTTCCGGATACGCGCCAGCGCCCCGATGATCCCGCAGCGTCCGTCTGCGCGCTACCCTCTAGGCCCCCCATCGGAGGCCACCATTGACTCGAGAGAAGTTCTCCGGGAAGGAGCGAACCCTGCGCGCGATCCGCCACGAGGAGCCGGATCGCGTGCCCCTCAACATCTGGATGTACCGCGAGGACGTCTGCGAGGCGGTCGTCGAGCGCTACGGGAGCCTCGAGCGCTTCCACGAGGAGCTCGGCATCGACGTGCACATGGCGCTCACCCCGCCCCCCAACGTGCACAACCCCGACTTCCTCGAGGAGAAGATGACGATGCCCTTCGAGGAGATCACGGACGCGGATTTCCTCGACCCCGACGACCCCAGCGTCTACCGGGGCGTGATCGAGCTGGTCGAGAGGTACGGCGCCGAGAAGTGCATCCTGGCCCACGTCTGGGGGGTCCTCGAGAGCGCCTACTCCTTCATCGGGATCGAGGAGACCCTGCTGCGCTTCGGCCTCTGGGAACCTCCGATGCAGGCCTTTCTACGCAAGCTCAGCGACTGGTCGGCGCACGTGGCGCGCAACCTGGTGGACCTCGGCATCGACGTCCTGCACGTCAGCGGCGACGTGGGGGGCAACCAGACGATGATCATCAGTCCGGAGAGCTGGCGCCAGCGCATCGCCCCCCTCGACGGGGCGATCATCGCCCCGGGGCGCGAGCGCGGCCTGCCCTGCTCGCTGCACTCCTGCGGCTTCTTCCGCGCGGTGATCGACGACTTCCTGGAGATGGGGATCCAGCTCATGCACCCCTTCCAGCAGTCCTCCGGCTTCGAGCTGGCCGACGTCAAGCACGGCTGGGGCGACCGCCTCACGATCCACGGCGGCCTCGAGATCCGCCACTACCTGCCGCGCGCCAGCGAGGCGGAGCTGGTGGAGCACGTCAAGACCAACGTCCTGACCTGCAAACCGGGGGGCGGCTTCATCTTCAACACCGAGCACACCGTGCAACCGGACACGGAGCTGGAGCGGGTGGAGCTCGCGTACCGGACGGCGCGCGAGCACGGGTGGTATGGGTAGGCGGGCCTGGCCGCTGTTGGGCCTCCTGGCGTGGGCCTGCGGCGGGCACGCCGCGCCACAGGAGGTGCCGGGCCCCGGCCAACGCCCGACGGTCACGTACGAAGAGCTGCGCGCCACCTTCCCCGACCCCCCCGCCCTCTACGCGCCCTTCGCCTTCTGGTTCTGGGACGCGCCCCTCGATCGGGATCTCGCCGCGCGCATGGCGCGCGAGATGTGCCGTCAGGGTTTGAACCCCGGTTACGTCCACGGGCGTTCCGGCTTGCCTCGGGAGGAGTGGCTCTCGCCCGAGTGGTTCGCTGCGGTGGAGGCGGCGGCAGGGGAGGCACGCGCGGCGGGGATGCACCTCGGGTACTGCGACGAGTACGGGTGGCCGAGTGGGCAGGCGGATGGACGGGTGCTCGCGGCGCACCCCGAGCTCGCCTCTTGCACCCTCGAGTGGCAGGTGCGCGATCTCGCGCCGGGGGAGAAGCTCGAGCTGCCGCCGGCCTTCTTCACCGTCGCCGCCCGCCACGCACCCGCCGACGCAGGGCGAGACGCGCGGGCGGCGATGCCGGAGCTGGGGCAGTGGATCTGGCACCCCGACCCGCACGAAGGCGAGTGGATCGCCTTCCGCCGCACCCTCGCGCTCCCCGCCGGGCGGGAGATCGCCGCCGCCCGCGCCAGCGTGACCGCCGACGACGAGTACGTGCTCTTCGTCAACGGCCAGCGCGTCGGGGGCAACGCCTACTGGCCGCAGATCGGGCACCACGATCTGACTCCTCTCCTCGAATCCGGTGCGAACGCGCTCGGTGTGCGCGCGCGCAATTCTGGCGGCGACCGCGGGTTGATCCTCGGGGTGACGGTCGTCTTCGCGGATGGAGGAGTCGAACGCATCGCTTCCGACGACGGCTGGCGCTGCACTCCCGAGGCGCAGGCGCGGGGCGCCTGGAGGGCCGAGCCCTACGACGACCGCTCCTGGGCCGGCGCGGCGACGGTCGCGCCATCGATCACCAGTCCTCCCTGGAACCTCCCCCCCGGCGGCGGAGTCCACCCTCCGGAGACGATCGAGAGCAGCACCCTGCGGCGCATCGACGCCGGCGAGTGGACCGCCCCCGACGACGGAACCTGGCGCGTCTACACCTTCACCAAGGCCCCGCGTCCCGGCTTCGACGGCAGCCGCGTCAACTACCTCGACCGGCGCCTCCCCGAGGCCTTCCTGGAGATCGCCCACGAACCCTACGCGGAGTCGCTGGGCGAGCTCTTCGGTGACACCCTGCCCGGAGTCTTCGTCGACAACGAGGGGGACTACGGCTTCAAGCTCGCCTGGTCCGACGATCTGGACCGGGAGTACCGCCAGCTCAAGGGACGCGACCTGCGCGACTGGATGCCGCTCCTGATCGACGAGGACGTCGAGGGGCGCTGGGTGCGGGCGCGCTGGGACTGGCACGACGTGGTCTCGGAGATCTACGCGGACAGCTACCTGGGGAGCGTCAGCCGTTGGCTCGAGGAGCGCGGTCTGTACTGCGTCTCCAACCTGTGGGAGGAGACCCTCTTCGCCCAGGCCTTCCTGGTGGGCGACTACTTCCGCGCCCAACGCGCGGTCACCCTGCCCGGCAACGACTGCCTGCTCGAGCGCGCCTTCGAGGTGCACGACTTCAAGGAGGCGCAGTCGGTGAGCGAGTTCGAGGGGCGCCGCTTCCAGAGCGAGATCCTCGGCCTGGCGGGTTGGGGGATGACGCCGGTCACCATGAAGCGCGCCGTCGACTGCGCCACCGCCTGGGGGGTCAGCCACCTGGTGCCACACGGCGTGAACCTGAACCGCGACCTGGCGACGATCCCCTACCCGCCGGACTGGTACAGCGCCAATCCGTACTGGCGCCATCTGCACCTCTGGACCGACTACGCGCGGCGGGCGAGCTACGTGAATTCACACGGCCGCACGGCGCCCGACGTGCTGCTCCTGAACCCGATGGACAGCGTCTGGGCGCTGCTCGGGGGCGAGTTCGTGAGCCCGCGCTTCGCGATCACCCGCAGCGCCGTCCTGCTGCGCGCGGGGCTGCCTCCGGTGGCGCGAGGGAGCGAGTTGAACCAGGTGGAGCGCGTCTACGCCGAGGCGATCGAGGAGCTCACCGCGGCGCGCATCGAGTTCCTCGTTACCGATCGCCACTACCTGCGGCAGATGGAGGTCGCCGAGGGGGGCGAGTTCGTGCGCGGGGAGCACCGCTTCCGCACCCTGGTGCTTCCGCCGCTGCACCTCCTGCCCCTGGACGTGGCGCAGCGCATCGTCGACTTCGCGCGCGCAGGGGGAGCGGTGGTCGCCCTCGGCCGCCTCCCCGATGCTTCGGCGGAAAACGGGCTGGGCTGCTCGCAGATCGCCGAGCTGATGGAGCAGCTCGAGGCCCTACCTTCCTTCCACGCCACCGTCGAGGAGACCGGTGCCGTGGACGCGCTGCGGCCGCGGATCGCCTTCGAATCGGAGGCCTTCGATCTGATCCAACTCCAGCGGCGGATCGACGGGCGCGACTTCTTCTGGTTGGTGAACGGCACCGACCGGGCGCAGGTTGCGCGCCTGCGCCTGCGCGACGTCGCGGGGGCGGCGGCGATCTGGGACTGCGCGACGGGCGAGATCACGCCGGCGTGGTCGTTTGCGGCCGGTTCCGACAGCCTGGTCGAGCTCGCCTTCGACTCGTACCAGGCCTTCTGGCTCGTCTTCGACCCGGAGGAGGAGCCGCTGGGGCCCAAGCCGATCGTCCGGGAGCTGGCGAAGACCCTCACCCTCGACGGCCCCTGGCGCGTGCGCATCGATCGCGACGCCCAACCACCGCCGGTCGCGCCCCTGCCGGAGCTCTCCGAGGCGCTACTCGACGCGGAAGGTGACGTGCGCACCCTCGCCCCCTGGCTCACGTGGGACCTCGGTCACTTCACCGGGGTGATCGACTACCGGATCAGCTTCGACTCCCCCAGCGACGGCGGTCGCGTCTTCCTCAACCTGGGTCGGGTCACGCACACCGTCGAGGTCTTCGTCAACGGCAACCCGGTCGGCGCGCGCCTCTGGCCCCCCTTCGAGTTCGAGATCGGGGCAGCCGTGCGGCGAGGGGAGAACGAGCTCGTCGTGCGAGTGGGCAACCTGCTCGCGAGCGCCATGGCGCACCACGTCGAGGCGGGCACCACACCCTGGCGCCCGCGCCCGCCGCGCCCCGCGGAGCTGGACGCGGGGTTGCTCGGGCCGGTGGTGATCCGCTGGCACTTCTGATCGCTGCTCTCAGTACAGGACGAGCTCCACCGGCTCCGCGCACGACGGTCCCTGCACCGTGGTCTCCACGCTCCCGCGCAGCCCCGCGGAGGTGCGGGCCACGATGCGGTAGCGACCCTCGGGCAGCGCGAGTCCGGCGAGTCTGCACGAGCCGTCCTCCCCCTCGATCGCGAGGCTCGAACGCCAGACGCGCGTCCCGCTCTCCTCCAGCACGTCGTACTCGAAGCCGTCCCAGACGGTCGCGTCCTCCACGATCTCGTCGGCGAGGCGACAGGTGACCGGCACCTTCACGCCGCGCCGCGCCTCGAGCTCGAGCGTCGCAGTCTCGTCGGCGCGCACCTCGACCTGGTGCTGGCCGAAGAACCACCCGCCGCCTTGACCCAGCTCGAGGGTCCACGTCCCAGGCGCCAGGTCGCGGGAGAGGAAGCGGCCGCGCGCGTAGGTCAGGTCCTCGGTGCTGTAGCCCGGGCGGTTCAGGCACGGCTCGAGCTCGGCGAGCCCCTCCTCGGGAAGCCCCGTCACCGTGAGCTCGATCCGCCCCGCGAGCGAGATCAGGAGCAGGTCCAGGTCGCGCGTCTCGCCCTCTTCGAGCGTGAAGGTCTCGCCCTGCGCGAGGGTCTGACTGGCGCGGGTCGCGTGTAGGGTGTAGCGGCCAGGGAGCAGCGGGCCGTGGTCGAATCCCCCGTCCACCGGATCGAAGGGGACGAAGTGACCCATGCGCCCGATCCCGGGCTCACCCTCCCAAAGGACGAGCTTCACGTCGCGCGGCACCCCGCCGGAGACGTCCTCGACCCAACCGCGCACACGGGCGCTCGCCGACGCGGCGCTCTCGACCTCGATCACCACGTCCCGCGCGCCGGGCTCGACCGCCTCGACGGTCGCCCGCGTCTGGTACTCGCCCGGCGCGGAGGCGATGAGGTCGTAGCGGTAGCGCTCGTCGAGGTTGGCGACTTCGAACTCCCCGTCGGGGCCGGAGCGCGCCCTGCGCGGGTGGGTCTGCCCCAGGATGCCCCAAGGACGGGCAGGCTCCGCGCGCACTAGCCATCCCGCCAACCCCTGACCCGTCGGGCCAACCACGCGCCCCCGGATTGTCACGCCCAGGTCGAGGGTCAGACGCACGTCCACGACGCGACCCGCCAGGCACTCGACGCGGCCGAGCGCGCGTCCGATCTCGGGTCGGCGCCAGTCGCTCGCCGCGAGCGCACGCTCCCCGGGCGCGACCCACTCGAGGCGGAAGCGACCCTCATCGTCAGTCTCCGCCTCCGAAGGAGGGAACTGGTCGTGGTGCCAACCGCCGCGGATCTCCTCAGAGGCGACGACGTCGATGCCCGCCACGGGCGTCCCCGCCGCGTCGACGACCGTACCCGTGATCGTCCCGGGCCGTTCGAGAACCACCGTCAGGTCGGTCGTACCGCCCGCGGGCACCTCGACCTCTCCGGACCAGACCGGCCAACCGCGCGCGGTCACCCACGCCGGCTGTGGACCCGCGGGCAGGCCGCCGGGGTAGTCGAATGACCCACTCTCGTCGGTCAGGACGGTCACCGGTCGCGCCGCGATCGCTCCGCGACGGGCGAGATCCCCACGGATCCAGCCCCCGCGCTCGCCGATCTGCACGCGCGCGCCACCGACGGGCGCGCCGTCGGCATCGAGGACGCGGCCCGCGACCGCTCCCACCACGACGGGGACTTGACCGGGGATCCCTCCCTTTATGGCGTCGGGGGTGAGCTCGATCTCGAGCGTGCGCTCACCGTTCCGGGCCGAGGGGAGGGCGCCGACCTCGAAGCACGGCGAGGGCGGGTAGCCGCGCGCCCGCGCGCCGATGTGCGCTCTTTCTCCGACGTCCGAGAGGACGAAACGGCCGTCGACCCCCGTCGTCGCGACCGGGAAGGTGGTGGACAGGCCCGCATGGTGCAGGTCGATGCAAATCTCCGCCTGCGCAACGGGCGCGCCCCCCGGCGCGCGAACGGATCCGACGATCCTCTCGCCGGCGGGGAGCGTGAACTCGACTGTTCGCATGACGCCCGCGTCGACCTGCGCCTCGTAGCGGACACCGCGGTCGGCGTACACGCGGACCGCGCCTGCGAAGAGCCCCTCGAAGAGCGCACGGCCGGCGTCGTCGGTGCGCTTTCGCAAGCGCTCCTCGCGGGTCGCGGGGTCCTCCTCGCACAGGACCTCGAGCCACACCCCCACAGCGGGTGAGCCATCGCTCGCTCGCAGTCCGACGTCGAGCCCACCCGTGGTGTCCGGGGCGGCGGAGACGCGCTCCGCGCGCCCCACTTCGGTGGCGGTGAGCAGCGGCGGGTCGGCGGGGGGGTGCGTGACGCCCAGCGCCTGGCGCTCACCCGGCGCCGCGGGGGCGCGGCGCCCGTCGCTCGCCCCGATGGCGCGGATTCCCAGCGCCAGCGCGAGCAGCGCGAGGAGCGAGCAGATGGAAAGGACCGCGGTCTTCTTCATGGCGAGCGCGCCTCCGAGCTTCGAGATCGTCGTGGCCGCCGTCGCGAGCGCGCCGCCGGCGCCGCTCGGGTAGGCGATGGGGAGCAGCGCCACGACCCAGTTCCGCCGGCCTCCGCTCTCCGCGTCCAAGCGCTCGCGGAGTCGCGCGAGGCCGCGGCTGAGCCGCGTCTTCACCGTCTCCACGGTAACTCCCGTGCGGCGCGCGATCTCGCGCGGCTGCAGGTCCTTCCAGTAGCGCAGGTAGACGGTCGAGCGGTACGGCTCGCACAGCTCCGCGACGAGGGCGAGGACGCGGCGCTGCTCCTCGATCCGCGCCAGGAGGACGTCCGGCGCCTCGACCTCCGACCGCTCGCGGGCGCGCCGTTCGCGCTCGCGCCGTCGCCGGTCCGCGCGGCCCTCCTGAGTCGCCAAGCGGCGTGCGACCACCCCGAGCCAGCTGCCGAGGGCGCCAGACGCGCGCGGCGGGCGCTCGAGGGCGCGCACCCACGCCTCCTGGGCGAGGTCCTCGGCGGCGGCCTGGTCGCCGACCAACGCGCGCGAGAGGCGTCGCAGGGACACTCCGTAGCGGGTCGCTTGCGCGGCGTCGAGCCGCGCGCCGGGGGGGATGGGGTCCATCGGTTTCATCGCGGGGGGTGTGGCCCTCCGAAGAAGAGAGAGGGCGCCCGCGCGGGATCGAGCTCAGAGATTCCGTCCGACTCTACCGCCCCTGCGTGGTTCCGGGCCCCGCGCGTCGTGGAGGGCCTCGCTTGACGCGGCTGCTACCCTGCCCCCGTGCAGCGCCTCCGCATCGGACGGATCCCCGACCCCGCGCGGGCCCACGGGGCCTGGGTGTACCTCGGCCTCTCGGTCCTGGCGGGGGCTCTGAGCGCGGTGCGGGAGGGGTGGTTGCCCGCGCTCCTGGCGGGACTCGGGTTCGCGGGGGTGTTCCTGGCCGCGAGCGCGGTGGCGATCGGATGGAGGAAGGCGCTCCGCAGACTCCTCCTCGGCCTCGCCCTGGCCCTGCTGGCACCCGCGGCGGCGCTCGCTCTGGGGGCGGACCCCACCTTCTTTGCCTTCGGCCTCCTGGCGCTCTTCCCCGCGGGGATCTCCGCCTGGTTCGCCGAGCTGCGCGGTTTCCAGTCGCCGATCGCGTTGGCGCTGGGGATCACCGCCCTGGTGGTGGCGGCCCCCTCAGCGGCCTGCGCCGGAGGAGCGGACCTGACGCGCAGCCTGGTCCTGCTCGCGCTCCTGCTCCCCTTCTTCATCTGGCGCGCGCTGCGCATCCTCGGGATCCTGCGCGAGGAGAAGCAGCCCGACCGCAGCGCCCTGCGTCGGCGGGGCCAGCGGGAGGCGTTCCTGGCGGTGGGGTGGACCTTTCTGGCGGTGGTGGTGATCCACCTGATCCCGTGATCCGGGGGCAGGGGCATCGCCGGGGTTGGGATCCTCCACGGGTCGGGTGTAGCGCGTCAGGAACTCATCCACCTCGAGCGTCAGCCGATCCCGCCGCTTGCCGAGGTCGCGGTTGATCGCTGCGTGGCTCTTGGCGATCGCCAGCGTCTTGGAGGGAGAACCGGCGGCGGTGAGGGCCTGCGCGAGCTCCTGCGAGAGGGTCTTCGCACTCCCCCGTCGCAGCGCTCCATGGACCACCAGGAAGGGGGGGATCCCCTTGTCGGGAGCGACGTGGTGGCGCGGGGAGGCGTCGCGCCAGGGGTCCTCCTCCCCCTCGCCGCGCGGGCCGAAGGCCCGGGTCCACATGGTGAGCATGCGCTCGCCGGCCCCCAGCTCGTCGACGTGCCGCGGCAGGTCGTACGCCGCGCCGTCGAGCAGCACCACGCCGCGCAGGATGGCGAGGGACTTGTCGTGGGCCGCCAGCCGCCGATCGTCGGTGGCGACCAGGGCCGCCAGGTGCGCGCCCGCAGAGTGCCCCATGAGGGCCATGCGTCCGGGGTCGCCGCCGTACTTCGCGACGTGGTCGTGCACCCACGCGATCGCCCGCGCCACGTCCTGCACCTGGGCGGGGTGGCGCACGGCTGGTGCGAGACGGTAGTTGAGGCTGACGTAGACGAAGCCCTCTGCGACGAAGAAGGGCGCCTGCACCTCGGCCATCGCGGCGCCGCCCTTGTCGCCGATCTGCCACCCGCCGCCGTGGATCATCACCAGCACGGGAAGACCTTCGCCGCGGCCTGGAGCGTAGAGATCGAGGGAGAGCAGGCGCGGGTCGACCCCCTCCACCGAGTGGTAGGGCAGATCGCGGTGCACGCGGGGGGCGGGCGTCGCCTCGGCGGCGGGCTCCTGGGGGCCGAGAAGGGCACAGAGCAGCAGGGTCAGCATGGTCCTCCAACCCCTTGGGCGGGGCTTGGTTTTGAACTGCCTCCCTTCAGTGGGCACGGGGCGCCCCGGTGCCGGCCTTTCCCCAGCCGCTTCATCTCCCAGGCCCGTCCCAGCCGGCCCTCGAGGGTCGGGCGGGCCTGTTCCGAGGGGAGGACGCTCGAAGTCATTGCTATCAGCGGATTTGCGGCGAGAGTCTCCCCGGAATGCCCACTGAAAGGGGGCTGTTCAGTCTGGCTACTGAGGGGTCAGCGCTCGAAGAAACGCTTCTGGATCTCCACCGGAGAGGTGGTCTCAAGGAGCAACAGGGACAGGAGCACCCGCGACTTGGCCGGGTTCAGGCTGCCGGAGGCCACGAAGCCCGCCGCGTCGTCGTCGATCTCGACGCCGCGGGCGACGAAGCCGCTGAGGGTGCGGGTGCTGCGCACCACCGGAACGCCGCCCCGCACCGCCTCGGCGAGGGCGTCCAACACCGGCCGCGGGGCGTTGCCGTTCCCCACCCCCGCCAGCACCAGGCCCCGCGCTCCGCGCTCGATGCTGGCCTCCACCAGGTCGGGCTGCATCCCCGCGCAGGCGTAGAGCACGTCCACCCGCGGCAGATCCTCGAGCCCTTCCAGGGAGACCTGCCCGCGCGGCGAGCGCGCCGCCGAGCGGCGGAAGAAGACCGCCCGGGTGGCGACGATCGCTCCGGCGGCACCCAGGTCGGGGGACTGGAAGGTCGAGACCTGGGCCGTGGTGGTCTTGGTCACTCCGCGCGCGGTGTGGATCTTCTCGTCGAGTACGACCAGCACGCCGCGCCGGCGCGCCTCGGGGGAGACCCCCACGCGCACCGAGTCGAGGATGTTGCGCGGACCGTCGGCGGAGATCCCCGTCGCCGGTCTCAGAGCCCCCGTCACCACCACCGGTTGGGGGAAGTCGAGGACCTGGTCGAGGAAGAAGGCGGTCTCCTCCATCGTGTCGGTGCCGTGGATCACGAGGATCCCGTCGACCCCCTCCTCCAGGAGCGCCTGGGCGCGGCGGGCGAGGGTCAACCAGACCGGCGGCGCCATGCTCTGGCTCCCGACTTGGGCGACCGTCTCCATGCTCAAGCGCGCCAAGGTGCGCGCCTCGGGAACCGACTCGAAGAGCACCTCGGCGGAGAGGGACGCCGGGCGATAGGCGCGGTGCTCGGGCGAACTGCTCGCCCCCGCGATCGTTCCGCCGGTGGCTAGCACCGCCAGGTGCGGCGGATCCCCTTCCGGCATCTCCGGTCGTTCCCCATGGCTCTCGGTCATCGGCGGGGGAGCTTACGGCACGCTCAAGCGCAGCTCCAGTGGCTCGCCGGGGAGCAGTTCTACGGGCTGGGAGGTGGTCCCGCGCCCCTCCACGAAGGCGGAGACGTCGTAGGCCCCCGGCGGCAAGGGACCGACCCAGTCCAGGCGCGAGTCGAGCCCCCATCGCTGCCATGCCCACGGGTGGTGTCTATCGCGCAGGCCAGTCAGCACGCGTCCGCCGCGGTCGTGCACGCGCACCTGGGCGCGCAGGGGTCGGTCGAGGGAGTCCACCACGGTCGCGGCCAGCACCGCGCCGGCTTCGAGCTGGAGCTCCAGCTCGGCATCCCCCTCTCCCCGCGGGACGCGAACGCCTTCCTCTGTGAGGAGCGCCTCTCGGTCGGTGCGGCAGTGGAGGGTGTACTCCCCCGCCGGCAAGGGGCTGGTGCGGAAGGCCCCCTCGTCATCGGTCCGCGTCGCGGTGATCGGGTTCAGGAGCCGGCCCTCCCCGTCGTAGATCCAGAGCGGCGCCTGGGCGGCGGGAAGCCCCCGGGAGTCGACCACGCGGCCGGTGATGCCATGCCCCTCGCCCAGGACCAGACGCACGCCGTCGATCACGCTCCCTGCCTCGAGCGACAGTCCATGGCGGGCGGCCAGCGCGAGGTGACCCTCCTCGTCTTCGGCAGCCAACAGGTAGCGTCCGGGGGGCAGGCAACGGTACTCGAAGGCCCCATCCCCTGCGGTGATGCGCTGGTCCTGCATGCCACTCAGGTCGTGGCGGTATTCGGCGCCCTCCTCGAGGAACAGGCTCACCCGCGCTCCGGCGACCGGCTCTCCACCGGAGTCCGCCACCACGCCCGAGAGCACCCCACTGGGCAGTGCGAAGTCGAGCGTGGACTCACTCGTCGCGGGCACGTCGACGCGGAACTCCTGGTGGCCCTGGGGGCCCGCGACCTTCACGAACCACGGCCCGGCCCGGGTGAGCTCGACCTCGTAGTGACCCTGCTCGTCGCTCTCGAGGAACTTCTGGTGCGAGGCGGCATCGGGGCCCTCGGCCATCCAGTGCAGGCTGCCCTGGAAGGGCGCCCCGTCCTGGGTGAGACCGCCGCGCACGACGACACCGGGGGGCGGCGGGCCGCCAAGGGTGACGAAGCGCTCCTCCCCCTCCTCCACCGTCACCGTCGTCTGGGAGAGGTGATCCACGATGCTGCCTCCCAGCTCCTCCACGAGCGAGGCATCGGGGAGGCAGACGAGCTCCCACTCGCCGGCGTTCAAGCAGCGCTCGTCGAAGCCCCCCTCGGCGTCGGTGGTGACGGTGCGCTTGAGTCCCGTCTCCTTCTGCAACAGGCGCAAGGGCGTCTCTCCCATCGGCGCTCCGTCGATGCGCAGGACCTCGCCGTGGATGCGCGCGCCCACGCGCAGGACGAGCACCACCTCGTCCCCCTGGTAGCTGCCACCCAAGTCGAGGATCATCTCGGCGCTGGGGGTACTCCCCTCCTTTCCCGCGACGAGGCGGGTCGCCCCAGGCGCCAGCCCCTCGAGGAGGAAGCGTCCCCCGTCCACCGTCTGCACCCGAGGCAGCTCGCCTGCGAGCTCTCCCTGGGCGAGCAGTTGCACGAGCTCGAACAGGGTGCCCGTGCACACGGTCGCTCCGACGACCCCGTCGCCTCCCGGGGACAGGACGCGCCCGCGGACGAACAAGTCGTCGGGGACGTCGCGTGGCTCGCTGCCCGGGGCGGAGGCTTCGATCGGGACCTTCCGTCGTGTCTGCGCAGGGAGCACCGTCGATCGCTCCGGTTCGGCAGGTCCTCCCGCCGCGAGTCGGCCCCGATCCTCGCCGGGGGGATCGACGGCGGGGGTGGGGCTCCAAGGTGATCCGGAGAGCAGGGTCACACCCCCGATCAGGCCCACCAGAACCAGCGCGAAGGACAAGGTCTTCACGTTCATGGCCAACACTCCTAGCGCGGAGGCCTGCGAAGGTGTCGAGCGCAGCGTGGAAGGCAGGCCACCTAGCACCCACGCGCGCCAATCCGATCCCCGTTGCCGCGCGAGACGCTCACCGAGAAGCTCCAGCCCCCGTCGCACACGCCAACGCACCGTGTCTGCGGGACATCCCATGCGCCGTGCGACCTCCCGAGCGCTGAGCCCTTCCTGGAAGACCAGGAGGAGGGCAGAGCGGTAGGGCTCCTGCAGCGCCAGGAGCTCGCGGGCGACCACCTGCTGGACCTCGCTGCGCTCGACCAGCTCGGCGGTCGAGGGCAGCTCCTGACGGCGCGCCGCCCGAGCCTCGCGCTCGCGGCGCCGCGCCGCTGCGCGCCGTGCGGCTGCGATCGAGCGCCTCAGCGCTCCCGCCAACCAGGAGCGCGTCGGCCGCCACCCGGGCCGGTTGGTCCGTCCCGCCGCCAGCCACACCTCCTGACAGGCGTCTTCCGCCAAGCCCGGATCCGCCACCAGGGCGCGCGCCAAGCCAGCCAACCAGCGGGAGTCCGCCAGGACTGATCGAGGATCCAGTTCGTAGGGCATGTCCGCCCCCCTACGGTCGCTGCGCTCCGAAAAGCGAGTGGTTTCGGGGGACTTACGCGCGACGAGGCCAGATGCAGCAGCGAGATCAGTTGAACAACACCGACACCCCGTCCGTGAAGTTCGAGGTCGACCCGGGGTTGTGGTCCCGGAACCAGGCCTGGAAGTTCCACGTCTCCCCCGGCAGGACCGGCGTGCCGATCGGGCTGGGGAGCTGGGTCAGGTCCACGGGGATGCCGAACTGGCCGTCGGGGCCCGAGCTCTGGGCCAGCAGGGCGTAGCGTCCGATCACTCCCCCCAGGCACAGGTTGCCCTGGGAGCCGCCGGGCATGACGACGAAGCCCTGGGTGCCTGCCACCAGGAAGTAGCCGAACTCGTTGGCGGGCATCTGATGGGCGACCAGGCGCAGGTCGAGGTCCGCGACGACGTCGCTCCCCACCGCCAGGATCTCCGCCGAGGCGCCGGTGGAGTTCGTCACCGCGGGGCCGCAGTACTGCACACCGACGGTTCCGTAGTCGTCGGTCAGGGCCTTGATGCAGAAGTTGGCGCTGTCGTCGAAGTCGTAGAGGTCCTCCCAGGTGGACCCGTTGAAGTAGTAGCTCTGTCCCGGGTCCGCGGAGGACTCCACCGTGACGCGATAGCTCGCGCCGAGGAGCACCGGCACGTCCGAGGTGCAGTCGTAGGGCTGTCCACCCTGGGAGAGCTCCAGGTAGAGGCAGAAGTCCTCTCCCGCCAGGAGCAGCGGGGGGGAGGCGAGATCGATCGTGTGGAAGCCCGTGCGCTCGACGGTGCCCGCGGCCGAGGCCAACTCACCCAAGAGCTGCCCGCCACTGAACTCGGCGTAGACCTTGACGGTGTAATCCACGTCGTCCGCGGCGGTGTAGAAGCTCACCGCGGTGAGCTGCTCCACTCCCGTGGTTCCGCCGGTGGCGGTGAAGACGTTGAAGGCCTCCGAGCTGTCGGTCTTGGTGTCGCGCCAGCCGTGGTAGTCGTGGTAGTAGGTGTTGTCGTAGGGCAGGGGCACGACCTCCTGGAAGGAGATGGCGCCCATCTCGGGCTGCTGGCAGCAGTGCTTGTCGTAGTAGGAGATCCAGAAGTAGCCGCTCTCTCCCCAGCCACTCCCCCAGCTGTTCTTGCACAGCCAGGCGCCCGGTTGCGGCGCCTGCGTCACCTTGTCGTCGTCCCAGCCGATGATGGCGATGGCGTGGTTGGGATCCCGGGAATCGCTGGGCGGCTGGTAGTGGATCGTGCCCCACATGAAGTCGCCGTCGTAGCACATGCACGTGCCCAGGACGCCCTCCTCCATGATCGTGAACTTGATGGCGTCGATGTTGCTCAGGTCCGGGTTGGCCACCAGCCACTCGACTCTACGCGGGTAGAAGTAGTGGTAGCTGGGGTCGGAACGCGGCGGCGGCGTCGAGTACGACTGACCGTCGATGTCCCGCACGGCCCCCTCGTTGCGTGACAGGTAGGCGGAGGTCACGAGATAGTCGCCGCCCATGTGCACGTCGAGGCCCGATCCGGAGGGCGGGTCGATGTCGTCGTTGTTGTGCTTGTTGAAGCCGTTCCACCAATCGAGGTGGTACTCCGCCAGGTCGGGCTCGCCGCTCTCACCAGCCGCCGCCCAGTTGCCGGTCATCATGAGGTTGCCCTCGATGGCCGCCATCGCTCCGTGGGTCCAGCAGGTGCCTC
Organism: uncultured Planctomycetaceae bacterium; assembly: GCA_964507325.1. Classification (GTDB taxonomy): domain Bacteria; phylum Planctomycetota; class UBA1135; order UBA1135; genus CAZDQL01. The sequence continues at coordinate 50,688 of CAZDQL010000036.1, forward strand.
CCTGCTGGCTCTTGACGGAGGTCACGTAGTTCTGACCGCCCACGTCGCGTAGGTCGAAGGAGCTCGGGGGATCCTGCGCCAAGCAGGGGAAGGTCAGGGCGCTGGTGAGGCAGGCGACGGTGACGAGACGGGGGATCGGGAGGCTCTTGCTCACGGCTCTGCGCTCCAGTCAGCGGGGCTCGGCGAGGGTGCGTGGGAGTCCCGATGGTACCCCAGCCGCCGTCATTCCAGGGCGATGCGACGGCCCTGCTCCGCGGACAGGTAGCCGCTGTAGATCACGCGCGTCGCCTCCACCCCCAGCTCGCCGTCGGACAGCACCGGCCGCCCCTCCGCGACCGCCAGGACGAACTCCTGGCACATGTCGCGGTGCCCCGACGTCCAGTCCTCGACGGGGATCGGCGTGTTCCACCCCGCTTGGGTGGAGGCCTTCTCCATGATGTACTCCTCGCCGAAGGCCCCGTCCCGCACGGCGTAGGAGCGCAGGGACTCGTCGGGGGAGGGCTTGCAGACCAGGTGACAGGTCGAGGCGTCGATCTCGAGCCGGCTCTCCATCCCCCCCAGTTGGCAATCGGAGCCGCGCGCGATGGCGCGCGTGCCGTCTGAGAAGTGCAGGATCAGGCAGGCCCAGTTCTCGACGTCCACCCAACCGGTGGCGATCTCCGGTTCGACGCCCGCGGCGGCGGGGCGGGCGAGGTCGGCCACCTCGCAGGTGACCGCAGTGGGGCGGATCGGAACGCCGTCGCGGGCCAACCCCTCGGCGCGTTTCTGGGCCAACATGGCACCGATCGGGTGCGACGCCAGACGCACCAGCGCACCGCCGCCGTTGTAGCGCCAGAGGCGCGAGAACTCGGAGTGGGAGCCGCTGTGGGACTCCCAGCCGCGCATCTCCAGGGTGACCGCCCCGGAGGCGTGCAGGAGCTCGCGGGCGCGGCGAATCGCTGGCGCGTAGATCCAGTTTTCGCCGTACATGAGTTGCACCCCTGCCGCGCGGCAGGCCTCCACCATCGCCTGGGCGTCGGCCACCGCCAGCGCGAGCATCTCGGCGCGCGGCTTGCCGGAGATCGCCTCGTCGGGGGCGTCCTCGGGGAGGTCCTGCCCCACGTAGGCGCTCAGGGGTTTGGTGCAGATTACGTGCTTGCCCGCCGCGGCCGCGCGCTCGGCGAAGGGGCGGTGCAGGTGGTTGGGCACGCAGAGGTCGACCAGCGCCACGTCGTCGCGGGCCAGGAGCTGGTCCAACTCGTCGCACACGGTCGGGATCCCGTGGCGCTCGGCGTAGGCGTGCGCGCCCTCGAGCGGCTTCGAGTGGACGGCGACGATGGGTGCGTCCACGCCAGCCACGTGGGGGTAGCAGCGGGCGCGGGTCTCGGCCAGGAATCCGGCGCCGATGATGCCGACTCCGATGGTGGGGTGTTCGCTCATGATGGGTGTGGGCGCCGCGCGAAATCCGCGCGGGCGCGTTCCAGGGTTTCCAGGTTGCCGATGTCGTGCCAGCCGCCGCTCAGTCGCGCGGCGGCCAGGGGCCGGCGCGCGGCCAGCCAGGCGAGGAAGTAGCCGGGAGCGTCGTGGTTGGACTCCACCTGCATGTAGTGCTCCAGGTCTTCGCGCACGTCTGCGGGTAGGAAGTAGAGACCGACCGCGGAGAGGTTCGAACGCGGCCGCGACGGCTTCTCGCGGAAGCTCGCCACCTCGCCGTCCGGACCGAGAACCACCTCGCTGTAGCGCCCCGGCGGCACCTCCCCCTCGATCTCGCGCACGAGCAAGAGCGGGCGGGAGGGGTCGGCGCTGAAGCGCGCCGCATGCGGCGCCAGGTCGAAGTCGACCAGGTTGTCCCCCGCGGCGACGAAGAGGGGCGCACCCCGGTCCTCGATCGACTCGAGGGCCAGCGCCAGGTCCCCCAGCGCACCGAGCTGCTCGGGTTGCGCGGCGGCGCCGTCGTTCACCAGGTGCAGCGCAACGTTCGCCCGGTAGCCCGCGAGCCACGCTTCGAACTGCGCGTGGAAGCGCCCGTTGACCACGATCACCACTTCGTCGACGGACTCCAGAGCGAGGATGCGGTCGGCGAGCCAGGAGAGCACGGGCCGCCCCCCGACATCCAAGAGCGGCTTGGCCCGGTCGAGGGTCAGCGGGTAGAGACGGGTGGCGAAGCCTGCTGCGAGGATGACGGCCTTCATCGGTGGGCTGGCTATCCTAGTGTGCCGGCCAAACCCTGTTGGGCACTCCGCCGGGATCCTCCCATGACCCTTCCCACTCCGCACGCGCACGCCGTCGACAGCCCGTACCTCGTTCCCTTCGACGGCGGCTTCCGCGTCGACCATGCGCCGACCACGCCGCCGGCGGAGGTCGAGTCGCGCAAGGGTCTCAAAAAGGAACTGCGCAAGCGGGTGGAGGAGCTGGCGGAGCTCCAGCGCAGGCTCTACGCCGACGACCACCGGGCGGTCCTCTCGATCTTCCAGGCAATGGACGCCGCGGGCAAGGACTCGACCATTCGCGCCGTGACCTCGGGGATCGATCCCTCCGGGTTCCAGGTCTTCTCCTTCAAGCAGCCGTCCGCGGAGGAGCTCGATCACGACTTCCTGTGGCGCAGCGCGCGGCGGCTTCCCGAGCGGGGCCGGATCGGGATCTTCAACCGCAGCTACTACGAGGAGACGCTCGTGGTGCGCGTCCATCCGGAGTTACTGGAGGGGCAGCGCCTGCCCGATCGTCCGGAGCTGGCAGAGCTCTGGGAGGAGCGCTTCGAGTCGATCCGCGACCACGAGAAGCACTTGGCGCGCAACGGCACCGTGACATTGAAGTTCTGGCTGAACGTCTCGCCCGAGGAGCAGCGCCGGCGCTTCCTCGCCCGCCTCGACACGCCGCGCAAGAACTGGAAGTTTTCCCCGGGCGATCTCGAGGAGCGCGCCCGTTGGGAGGAGTACATGCAGGCCTACGAGGCCGTCCTCAACGCCACTTCGCGGCCCTGGGCTCCCTGGTACGCGATCCCTGCCGACGACAAGCCCTACATGCGCTCGACCGTGGCGTCGATCCTGCGCGACACCCTGCGTGCTTTCGACCTCCGGTACCCCGCGCCCAGCGAGGAGGTGTCGCACCAGATCGAAGAGCTGCGCCGGCGCCTGGGCGAGTGAACGCCTGGACCGACGGCAGTCGGCTATCCTGAACCCCGACCCGCCGACCCCGCGCAAGTCCCGCCGGGGCGCTGGGAGCGGGCCCCGTCACCCACCCGCAGGAACGCGTCATGAACCGCAGGAAATCGTCCCGCATCCTCCTCCTCCTCTCGGTCGCCCTCTTCGCCGGAGCGGGGCAGGTCGACACCCAGGAACCCCAGGAGAAACCGGCGGTGCTGCCCATCGACCCGGAGGTGTACCAGGAGGTGATGCGGCTCGCGCAGCCCGGTCCGGAGCACGAGTTGCTCACCCAGCTCACCGGAGAGTGGGTGAGCGAGGTCTCGATTCAGATGGCGCCCGGCACCCCAGCGATGGTCCAGAAGGCCACCGCATCCGGCGCGCTGATCCTCGAGGGCCGCTTCGTCGAGATCAAGGCCTTCGGCGACTTCATGGGCCAGCCCTTCGAGAGCCTCACGTTCCTGGGCTTCGACCGCCGGCACGAGGAGTACACCCTCATCGGCCTCGACACCCTGGGCACCTACTGGGTGAGCGCCAGGGGCAAGCGCGGCGAGGACGGGGTGATCCGCCTGCGCGGCGAGGACGACGACACGCTGGGCAAGCAGGTCTTCCACTTCGAGTACGAGTTCTTCGGCCGCGACGAGTACGAGTACCGGGTGGCGTTCGAGGAGCTCGCCGGCCAGGTGTTCGAAGAGCCCTTCACCATGGTCACGGTGCGGAACAAGCGGAAGAAGAGCGAGAAGGACTAGTGTGCTGGATCAGTGGCTCGTGTGCACCTGCACACTAGCTTCCGCCGAGCTGCTCCCGCGCCGCGTCCAGGTCCACGCCGAAGCGCGCCAAGATCTTCCCCGCGACACCTTCGCGCGCGCGGATCAGGCCCAGGAGGAGGTGCGCCGCACCGATGCGACTCAGGCCGAGGCTCTTGGCTTCCTGCATGGCGAGCTCGAGGGCCGACTGCGCGCTGGCGGTGAAGTCCACTCTCTCCCGAGCGTCCGCGGCGAGTCCGGGTTCGACCCTCTGCTCGACCTCCGCGCCGATCCGATTGGGGTCGAAGCCCATCCTGCGCAGCGCCTCGGTGGCTGGGTTCCGACCCCGTAGGAGCCCGAGGAGGATGTGCTCGGAGCCGAGGCGTTCGCACTTCAGCCTCCACACTTCGAGGCGGGCGGAGATCAGGGCCTGCTTGGCGTCCGCCTCGAACCGATCCGAGGTGCGCGACGCTCGACGGCGGAGCCACACCAGCCCTCCGACCACGAGACATGCCACCAGGACGTACGCCGCAATCTCCACGTGGGCGCGATCCTACCGAGTGACCCGCGGCCGCAGGGTCGGGAATCCCGCTCCGGCGTAGGCGCTCTCCAGGGCGGCGAGGGATTCCTCTTCCGGAGTCACGGCGAGCACCGCCCCTCCCGATCCACACAGCTTCGCCCCGGCTCCCGCGCCGCGGGCGATCTCGATCATCCGCCGGTCGCGGTCGGAGATCGGGAAGACGGAGGCGCGCAGGTCGAAGTTGGTGTCCACCAAGCGCGCCATGGCCGCCGCGTCCCGCGCGTCCAGCGCCTCCACGCCCTCGTCGACCAATCCGGCCAAGGCCGACATCGTGGTGCGCAGCCTGCGGTCCCCCGCCAGCCAGCGCGCGCGGACCTCGGCGTGCACCGCCCCCGAGCTCCTCCCCGGCTGCGGGTCCCAGGTCACGAGCAGGGGCGGCAGGAGGCTCGCGTCCAGGTAGGTGTAGGAGCTCGTCCCCCGCGGACGGGTGAAGTCCATGGCGACCAGCCTCCCGAAGGCCTGCGCCACCCGGTCCTGGGGACCGGCTTGGATCGCGAGCTCCTCCACCTCGGCGGCCAGGGCCAGCTCGGAGAGCTCGAAGGGGGAGAGCTCCAGGTCGAACCAGCGCGCCCAAGCGCGCAGGGCCGCGATCACCAGAGCGCTCGAACCGGCCAGTCCCGCCTGCCGTGGGACGTCGGTCTCGAAGCTGGCCCGGAACCCGGCCCGAGGATCGTGGTCGAGGAGCGCCCGCAACACCGGGGCGTGGCGCAAGAGGCGCGCCAGGGCGGCCGCCATGAGGTCGGCCCCTCCCTCACCGGCGGTCGGCTCCAGGTCGTTCACCACGCTGCTCCACCAATCGAAGCGCAGGGAGGAGCCCGTTCCCCCGACCAGCTCGATCCCCTCGGCGGGCTCCAGGTGCACCGACGCGGCAAAGGCGTCGAAGGTGAAGGCGATCACCTTGCCGCCGTACAGGTCCGACGGGTTGCCGAGGAGTCCGGCGCGGGGGCGGGCGGTGGCTGTGATGGGGCGCATCGGGCGCAGATGGTAGCGCCACACTCCGCCGAAGGGGGGCCGGATACGGGGTGCAGCATGAGGTGCGCAGGGCGCCGCACCCTGCGAGTCACTCTCCCGCTACGGCAGGGTCACGCAGCAGAATCTGCTCCAGTTGGGCAGGTGTGGGATCCTCGGGCGCGCGGCGCATCGCCTCGCGCGTGCTGAGGAGGGCACCCTTCAGGTCGCCGGTCCGGCGCTTCCAGAGCGCCAGAGCCAGGTAGCCCTCGGAGCATTCCGGTCCTGTCTGGATCAAGCGCTCGGCAGCGGTGCGCAGCAGGCGGTCGTCGTTGAGCATCAAGGCGACATCCGCCATCAGCTCCCAGGAGTGCCTGTCCCGAGCTCCACCCTCGGCGCTGGTGAGCTCCAGCAGCAGCGAGCGAGCTTCCACGGGTTGGCGGTTCTGCACGAAGCAGTAGGCTTGCAGACGTCGCAGGTTCTGCCGCCGCGCGCCCGGCTGGATGAGAGCGAGCGTGTGCAGAGCCTCGGCGCACTTACCCAGGGCCACCTGTGCGCGGGCCAGATCCTCGAGGATTGCCGGGTCGGCCGGACTCAGAATGGCGGCTTCGCCGAAGAGCTGCGCAGCCTGGTCGAGATCCCCTTCGAGCAGCACCAGGTGACCCAGGGTCTGTCGGAAACCCGCGTGGCCGGCGAACTCGCCTGCATCGGTGTCCAGCAGCGCGCGCGCTTCGTCGACGCGGCCGAGTTGCGCCAGGACTTCGGCTTCGGCGAGCATCACCTCGGCGCGACCGGGTTCGAGGGAGCTGGCCCGCTGGTAGGCCACGACAGCCGCCTCGAGGTCCCCGAGTTGCTCGTGGACCACACCCTCCAGATAGGGGAACTCGGAGTCGTCGGGCGCCAGCTCGGCGCCTCCCTGCAGGGCGGCGCGCGCGGCGCTCAGCTCGCCCTGCTCGATCAGGATCCTGGCGCGCAGCAGATGTCCCTTGGGGGCCTGCGGGATGCGCGCTATGCAGCTGTTCACCGTGTCGAGGGCGCGCGCGAAGTCTCCGGACTCGAATTGCCTGAGGGCCTGGTCGTACTCGGTGCCCGCATGCAACCGATCCATGTTCGCCCGGGCCTCTTCACTGGCAGCGCGTGTGTAGTCCCCTTGAGCTTGACAGGCGGCCAACGCGAGGAGGATCCAGGCAACGTGACGCATCACTCCTCCTCCTCAGCCTGCATGCGCTGGAACTCCTCATCGACCAGTTGGTTGAGGTAGCTCAGATCGTGGATCCACAGCTCCTCTCGGTCGAGACGTTCGATGGCACGGATGACATCGGGTTGAGCCGGGTGCATCCCCAGCGAACGCCGCAGCTTGGAACGCGCACGCCGCACCTCCCCCCGCGCCAGGAGTCGCTCCGCCTGCAGATTGAGTTTTGCGCTGTGACGCTCACGACTCCAGAAGAGAAGCCCCAAGCGCGATCCAACTCGCACGTCCTGGCGGTACTCCTCACCGGCCAGGCCAGCCTCGATCAGGGCATCGTCCCGTAGCACAGTGGGTTTGATGAGGAAGATCACCTCGGTCTGGCGCAGCCCCTCATCGCGTCCCTGAAAGAAGTTACCGAGTACGGGCAAGTCGCCGAAGAACGGGATTTGATTGCGCTTGCGCTCGGTGTCCTCCCGAAAGAGGCCGCCCAGGACTGCCGTGTGCCCCTCGGGGACCAGGACGTTGGTGGTTACAGTTTGAATCTGCTCATCGGGAATCTGCTGGGTGCTCCCGTCGGGCGACGTGACGTCGCGAAAGGCGACTTGCGAGACCTTGGGAGACAGCTCGAGGCGGACCTGACCGTCCGCCAGCACGAAGGGCCGCACGTCGAGAACGATGCCGGTGTCGAGATACTTGATCGTCTGATTGACTTGGTTCTCCACCGTGGTGGTCTCGAAGTAGCCCCCGTAGTTGCATAGATCCAAGGCCCTATCTGCGCGAATCAGCGGATGCTGCGT
>CAZDQL010000037.1:0-57959 GCA_964507325.1 uncultured Planctomycetaceae bacterium
AGAACTGGGGCTACCGCAGCTTCGAGAGCCAAGAGGCGCTGACCGACGCCTACGTCGGTCTCCTGACGCGCCTGCGCCCCCTGATCGGCGAGGGACTCGCCGCCGCGATCTACACGCAGACGAGCGACGTGGAGATCGAGGTCAACGGCCTCATGACCTACGACCGCGAGCTGATCAAGATGGACGTCGGACGCGCCGTGGAAGCCGCGCGCAAACTCTACCTACCACCTCCGATCGTGAGGTCGGTCCTGGAGACCTCGCGCAAGGCGGGCCAGGCCTGGCGCTACACCTGCGACGCTCCCCCTGCGGGCTGGAACGCCCCCGACTTCGACGATGGGGGGTGGACGGAAGGACCGGGCGGCTTCGGCACGCAGGGCACGCCGGGAGCGGTCGTCCGCACGACCTGGGACGGCTCCGACATCTGGCTGCGCCGCCGCGTCGAGCTTCCCGCGGATCTCGACACCGACGAGCTGCAGCTCACGATCCACCACGACGAGGACGCCGAGGTCTGGCTGAACGGCGTCCAGATCGCAGAGCTCACCGGCTACACGACCTCCTACGTCCTCGTGCCCCTCGGCGCGGAGGCCAAGGCGGCCCTGCGGGCGGGGACGAACGTCCTCGCCGTCCACTGCCGTCAGACCCGCGGCGGCCAGTACATCGACCTCGGTCTCGCCACCGTGCAGGAGCGGTAGGGCGCCATGCAGCTCTCGCGCCGCCGCGTTGTCGCGTTCATCGCCCTCGTCGCGATCCTCGTCGCCGGAGCGCCGGCGAGGGCCGAGGGGATCCACGTCGTCGTCCTCGAGGGCACGCCCTACGAGCGGGGAGTCACGCACGGGGAGACCCTGAAGTCGGAGATCGAGCACCTCGTGCAGGACTGGAAGGCCGATCTGCGGCACACCTACGGGACCGATCCCGATGCGCTGGTCGAGCTCTTCCTCGCGGAGACGAACTTCGTCCCCGCCATCGAGCGCTGGACGCCGGGCTTGCTCGACGAGCTGCGCGGCATCGCCGCGGGCTCCGGGATCGACTTCGACACGATCCTCGCCTACAACCTCCCCGACGAGCTCTGGGCGAACGGACCGGAGATCGTGCGCAATCGCTGCACGAGCATCGGGGTCGACGCCCAAGGCGACGCCCCGGCCTACGTCGCTCAGAACCTCGACATCCCCGGCTGGTACCACCACCACCCCACCGTGCTCCACGTCAAGCACGCGGACTCGGACCTGGAGTCCTTCGTGGTCAGCGTGCCCGGGCTCGTCGGAGCGAACGGCGTGAACAACCGTTCCGTGGGCGTGTGCGTGAACACCATCCTGCAGCTGAAGCCGTCGCGCACGGGACTGCCGGTGGCCTTCGTCGTGCGCGGGATCCTGGCGCAGGAGAGCCACGCGCAGGCGCTCGAGTTCGTGCGCACGATCGAGCACGCCTCCGGACAAAACTACATCGTCGGGGGGCCCGAGACCGCGCCCGGCTTCGAGTGCTCCCAGCGCGTGGTCACCCGCTTCGTGCCCTTCGAGGGCGCGCAGTGGACCTACCACACGAATCACCCGCTGGCGAACGAGAACCATCGGGCCTCCTACGCCCGGCGCCTGACGGAATCCGGGCCCTACGCATGCCCGCGGTTCGCCACCCTGCAGGAGCTCTTGAAGGCCGGGACGCAGGTCGATCGGGAGACGATCGAGAAGACGCTGAGCACCCGCAACGCGGGAATCCCCATCAACAACTCCTCCACCTACGTGTGCACGATCATGGTGCTGGCAGAGGAGCCGGAGCTGCACGTCTCAGCGGGAAGGCCGGACGAGGTTCCGTTCGAGGTCTTGAGATTCTGAGGGCATGCGAGGCGTGAAGTGAAACGAGGCCAGGCATGAAGAAGATCGCGATCGACGTACCTCTCCTGCTCGCGGCTCTGGTCACCCTCGTACTAGCGGGGTGCAAGGGAATCGGGAAGCGGGATGCGCCGGAGAAGCCCCTGAACGTGCTCTTCCTCGCCGTGGACGACCTGAGGCCGGAGCTGGGCTGCTACGGAGCAGAGCACGTGATCAGCCCCAACATCGACCGCCTCGCGCGGGAGGGATTGCGGTTCGAGCGCGCGTACTGCCAGTCCGCGGTCTGCAATCCGTCGCGAGCCAGCCTGATGACCGGCAAGCGGCCGGACACCATCCGGGTCTGGGACCTGAGGACGGATCTGCGGGAGGTGTGTCCCGACGTGCTGACCCTGCCCCAGCACTTCCGACGACACGGCTACTACACCTCCAGCATCGGGAAGATCTACCACAACATCTTCCCGGACGAACCCTCATGGGACGAGCGCGTCTACCTCGATGGCTTTCCCTTCGACCCCGACGCCGTGTACCTCGGTCAGGAGGGGCGGTCGATCCAGGAGGCGAAGAAGCGACGCCTGATCGAGGCGGGACGCGGAGAGAGCGCCAAGGACCGCCTGGGTCACTACTACCTCAAGGCCCAGGCCACCGAGGCGCCGCAGGCACCCGACGACGACTACTACGACGGCGCCCAGACGACCTGGGCCGTGCGCAAGCTCGCGGAGCTGAAGGAGGCGGGTCGACCCTTCTTCCTCGGCGTCGGCTACTACCGGCCCCACCTGCCTTTCAACGCGCCCGAGCCCTACTGGGATCTCTACGACCGCGCAGCGCTCCCCCTGGCCGAGAACGACTTCGTGCCGCGGGACGCCCCCGGCATGGCCATCAACAACATGCGCGAGCTGCGGGGCTACACCGACTTTCGACAGCGCACGCATCCCGCCCAGGGATCGCTGAGCGAGGCGGAGGCTCGCCGGCTGAAGCACGGCTACCTGGCCTCGGTGAGCTACGTCGACGCACAGGTCGGACGGCTCCTGGACGCCCTGGACGAGCTGGGCCTCGCCGAGAACACGATCGTGATCCTCTGGGGCGACCACGGCTGGAAGCTGGGCGAGCACAACAGCTGGGGCAAGATGACCAACTACGAGATCGACACCCGGGTCCCGCTGCTCGTCAAGGCGCCGGGACACGGCACTGCCGGGCGCTCCACGGATCGACTGGTGGAGCTGGTGGACCTCTTCCCCACGCTCTGCGAACTGTGCGACGTTCCCGTTCCCCAGGACCTGGAGGGGGCGAGCCTGATCCCGCTCCTCGCGGACCCGCAAGCCCCGGGGAAGACCGCGGTCTTCAGCCAGTACCTGCGCGAAGGCATCTGGGTCGGCCCCGACGGCCTGGAGTACATGGGCCGCGCGATCCGTACCGAGAGCCACCGCTACGTGGAATGGCATCAGCGCGAGACCGGTGAGCGGGCCGGCGTGGAGCTGTACGACCTGCGCCTCGATCCGCTCGAGAACGAGAACGTGGCGGGTCGGGCGGAGAACCGTGCGCTGCTGGGGGCCATGCAGGAGCGACTGCGAGCCGGCTGGCGAGCGGCCCTTCCCTCGGATTCCACCCGCCGTACCCTGGGGATCCACGCCACCGGACGAGGAGACTCCCGATGAAGACCGGAACCGGACAGAGCCGACGCGACTTCCTCAAGCTGGCCGCGGTGCCGCTCGTGGTGCCCTCGAGCGTCTTCGGAGCACGCGCTCCCAGCAATCGCATCAACATCGCCATGCTCGGCATGGGTCGCCAGGCGATGCGGCCCAACCTCGACCAGTTCCTGCGGACTCCGGACGTGCAGGTCGTGGCGGTGTGCGAAGTCGACGCGTGGAGACTGGAGCAGGCCCGCCAGAAGGTCGACGGCTACTACGCCGAGAAGATCGGTGGCACCTACCGGGGATGCGCGACGTACCGCGACTTCCGTGAGGTGCTCGCGCGCGAGGACGTCGACGCGGTGATGATCTCCACGCCGGATCATTGGCACGCTCCCATGGGCGTGATGGCCGCGCGCGCCGGGAAGCACGTCTGCATCGAGAAGCCGCTCACCACCTGCATCGCCCACGGACGGGCCCTGTGCGACGCGGTGCAGGAGGCGGGCGTCGTGAGCCGCACCGACAGCGAGTTCCGCACCAACCCCATCTTCTGGCGACTCGCCGAGCTCGTGCGCAACGGGCGCATCGGCAAGGTCGAGCGGATCATCACCGGAGTTCCCAAGGAGCTCACCGGCGACACCCTCCCCCCGCAGAAGACGATGCCCGTTCCGGAGGAGCTCGACTACGACCTCTGGCTCGGGCCCGCCTTCCCCACTCCCTACACCGAGCAACGCGTGCACCCGAGGAAGGCCTGGTCCCGGCCTGGGTGGCTGCGCATCGAGGACTACTGCAACGGGATGATCTCGAACTGGGGATCCCACCTGAACGACATCGCGCAGTGGGCCAACGGGACCGATCGCACGGGGCCGGTCGCCGTCCGAGGCAGCGGCGAGTTCGCCAAGGGCCTGTGGAACACGATCATCCGCTTCGAGGTCGAGTACGAATACGCCGACGGCGTACAGCTGCGGTACGTCATCGATCGGCCCTACGTGCGCATCGAGGGCAGCGAGGGCTGGCTCCAGGCCGACTACGGCTCGCAGCTCAGCGCCAGTTCGCAAGCGATCCTCGATGCACCGCTCGAACCGGGCGAGCTCTCCTTCGCCGACACGCGGGCGGACAAGGAGGACTTCCTGCACGCCATCCGGCACGGGGGAGAGACCCTCGAGCCGGTGGAGGTCGGACATCGCACCGTGTCCCTCTGCCAGATCGGGCTGATCGCCATCGAGCTCGGTCGCAAGCTGAAGTGGGATCCGACCGCGGAGCGCTTCCTCGACGACAACGCCGCCAACGCCCTGCTGACCCGGCCGGTCCGGGATCCCTGGGTGATCTGAGATCCCGTTCCGCGCCGACCGACCGGAAGAGACCATGAGTGCCAGAGTCACACGCCCCGGATTCCTGATCCTCTTCGTCGGTCTGCTCCTGCTCGCGACGACCAGCGCCACGCAGGACGGAGCGCAGGGGGCAGGCCTGACGAACCCCTTCTACGCCTTCAACAACAGCATGCGCGGTAAGGGACCCGAGGATCCGGCCGAGCAAGCGGCCTTGCTCGCCGAGCTCGGCTTCGACGGCTTCGAGGGCTACGACCTCGATCAGCTGCCCCGGCTCGCCGAGGAGCTTCACGCGCGCGGCCTGCGGGTCTGCACCATCTACTTCCAGGTGAACATCGACGAGGGGGAGACGCCCTACGACCCCCGGATCGAGGAGTACCTCGCGACGTTCCTGAAGGATCGAGGGGTCATCCTCACCGTCCACCTGCACAGCCAGAAGCTCCGGCCCTCCGATCCCGCGGGCGACGAACACGCGCTGCCCATCCTGAGGCGACTCGCGGATCTCGCCCACGAGCACGGCGCGCAGGTCGCGGTCTACAACCACGTGAACTTCTGGGCCGAGAGCATCGACGACGGCATCCGGCTCGCGAAGCAGGTCAACCGCCGCAATTTCGGAGCGGCGTTCAACCTCTGCCACTGGCTCCACCTGGAGGGCGAGCAGGACCTGGAGAGCCGCCTCGACGCGATTGCGCCCTACCTGCTCTCCGTGACCCTCTGCGGCGCGGAGGGAGGCCCCGAGGCGCAGGGCGCGGGCTGGGATCAGCTGATCCAGCCCCTCGACCGGGGCGGCTTCGACAACCTGGCCCTCCTCCGGGCGGTGATCGCGCGCGGCTACCGCGGGCCGATCGGGCTGCAGTGCTACGCCATCCCCCTCCCCGCGAGGGAGCACCTCACGCGATCGATGAATGCCTGGCGTGAGCTCCGCCGGCGGTTCGACGGGGGGGATCGCTAGAGCTCGAGGGCGCTCTTCGCCGTCTTCGCTCAGCCAGCCTCTCGGACACTGCGAGCTCGTGGGCCAGCGCGACGTCGGACGAACGCGGCTGTGAAGGCAGCCACCACACACGGCACGACGACGAGGGCGAAAAGAGCCAGCGCCAGCCGCAGCAGAGCCTGTGAGGCAGTGCCGTAGTGCGCGATGGTGGATTCATCAGAGACCGGCCAGTTGCCGCGACCGACTTGCACACAGCCAACCGTCGACATCGCAGTCAGGACGGCCACACTGCTGCACGCGGCGGCCGCGAGCACGGGCCGCTCTCGCACCGCCAGCGCAATCGCAACGCCGAGCCCCAGACCAGCCAGCAGTGGCCACCTGACGTGTGAGTAGGATCCCACCAGACCCAGACCGACGAGACAGCCGGTGATCAGGCCAAAGCCGATCGCTGCGATCCAACCCGTCGCGTGTCTGCAGCGCCTTCTCTGCTCCTGCATGGCGATCCTGTCCCCCCCGATCAGCCTACCGATCGCGTCCAAGCGTTGCACGGCGCCGATGTTCGGCAGGTTGGATCTGTGGCCGTCCCGGCGCCGTGGCGACGAGGACGAAGGGGCAGCGCTACCCGCTGGTGTCAGTGAATGTGACCGTGCTCGAGCTCCTGCTCGGTCGCCTTCTCGACACCCAGGACGGTGACTTCGAAGACCAGGTCCATCCCCGCCAGTGGGTGGTTGGCGTCGAGGCGGGCGGTCTCCTCGCCGATCTCCACGACTGTCAACTGCACGATGCGGCCGGCCTCGTCGTGCGCAGACAACCTGTTGCCCACCTGGACTTCAGGCGGCAGCTGTGCGCGGGGGACCTCGAAAACGTTGTCATCACTGCGCTCGCCGAAGCCCTCGGCGCAGGGAACCTCGATCACGCGCTGGGCGCCCGCCTCGAGTCCCTCGACCCCCTTCTCGAGGCCAGCGGGGATGTTGCCGTGGCCGTGGAGGTAGCGCATCGGGCCATTGCGGGACGAGGAGTCGATGAGCGTGCCAGCGGCGTCCTTGAGCTGAAACTCGATGCTGACGACACGGTCCTTGCGGATGTCGGCCTTGCCCTCGATGGGTTCGCGCTCGACCTGCTCGTGGCCGTGACCGCCGCAGTGCCCCCCCCCACCTTCGCAGGTCTGGGCTGGTTCGTACTGCCGACACTTGCCGCCGGCAAAGAGCTCTGCCGCGTCGCGTACCGTGCTGGCCTCTTCCTTGAAGTAGACGTCGATGCCCACCTGTTGAAGACCCGAGAGGGGAGTTGCCCCCATGCCCCCGGCGACGAGGGCGTCCACGTTGTTCTGCTTCAGCAGCATGACCGGCGCCATGCACCCACCCTGTTCGTGAGCTGCGTTCTCGAGCACTTGGACTGCGCCGATCTCACCGTTCTCGATGGTGACGATGGTGAATGCGGGGCAGTGGCCGAAATGTTCGGAGACGGCGGCGTCGAGCCCACCGGGGGCTTCGGACGGGATGGCGATGAGCATGTAGCGACACTCCTGGTTTTTGGGGCGGACATGATGCCCGCCCCGAAGGGCTACCGAAAGGGCCGGCCCGAGTTAAGCAGGCGGGGTCGCGCCCCGGGCCTACTTCTCGACGGTCACGATCTCGCGGTTGGTGAGGGTGGCCTGGCCGGCCAGCGGTGCGGCGCCCAGGAGCGCCTGGAAGTGCACCTCGAGGCCCGCGAACCCCTCGCCCTGGGGGATGTCCAGCGGGATCTCGACCGCACCCCCGGGTGGCAGGGTGCCCGTCGCCAGGGTGCCCAGCCAGGTCGGGTCGAGCCGCAGGGTGCCCCAGGGTCCGACCTGCAGGTACTGCTCGGCGAAGGAGAAGCACACCACGTACTGCTCACCCGGGGTGCCCTCGAGCCGCAGCGGGACCTGCGTGCCCTGCTGGGCGGTGCCCCCCAGCATGAGCGCCGGCCGCTCGACGCCGAGAAAACCCAGGTAGCGCAGCAGGATCTCCTTGCCCGTGTGGGGCCAGGTGGTGTCGAGCAGCGCGCCCAGCGGGACCGAGCTGGCGATGGTGCGGTAGCTCCCGGCGTCGTGGGCCACGACCACGCCTCTACCCTTCTGGCCGAGCAGTAGCACTTCGGCCGGGTCGACGGCCTTGAACCTGTTGACGCAGATGTCCTCGTACTGATCGCCGTAGGCCAGGGTCAAGCCGTCCAGCATCGAGCCGACCTCGCCGGTCACCTTCTGCATGCTGCCGCCGCGTTTGATCTGGGCGACGCCGAACCAGGGCTGCAGGCGGTCCTTGGCCGCGTCGTAGCACCAGGTGTCCCCGCCCTCCAGGTAGATGCTCTTGCCGGCATGGCACGCGGTCAGGATGTCGTTCACCTGGTCGGTCGTGAGGACGTGGTTGTAGGCGAAGACACCCAGGAAGATCAGCCAGGTGTCGTGGGCGCCGAAGTCGGTCGGCCACTCGGTGTGGAGGTGGTGGGGTATGTCCAGCCCGCCCAGCGCGGCCAGGACCTTGGGCGCCGAGTAGGGACGCTCGGCGAGGTTGACGACGCCCACGCTCTGGGCGGAGGGGGTCACTGGCAGGTAGATCTCGCCCAAGAGCGGGAGGGCCGCGCTGTTCTCCACCGCCGCGCCGTCACTGCCCACCAAGCGGTAGGAGAGGACGTCGCCGCTCGAGGCGCTGCCGCCCAGCGTGCCGCTGTACCAGTAGGTGCCCTCCTCGCGGGTCAGCAGGACGTCCGGCTGGGGCAGGCCGTTGAGGGACGACTCGACGTGCACCTCGGGCGTGGCCATGTCGTCCTTGCACAAGACCCGCAGGCTCGGCGGCCATTGCCCGTCGGCGCCGCCGCGAGCCGGGGTCAGGCGCGAGAGCACCGGCGCCTCGCTGTCGGCGCGCACGTCGAACTCCATCAGCCCGTCGGGAGCCACCGGCGGATAGATCGCCGTGCGCCCGCCGTCGTCCTGGGCCTCGATCCAGAGCGACACGGTGGTGCCCTGGGGCTGGGGCGGGAGGACGGCCGTGAAGGCGTGGGCCTGGCCGGTCGGGTCCATGACCAGGTCGGAGTAGGGCTCGCCGCCCGTGGTGGTCCAGTGGATCACCGGATAACCCGGCAGCAGGCTGGCTCCGTTGAGGGTGATCACGTCGGCGGTGACGGTGTAGCCCGAGGTCTCGTCCTCGGTGTCCCGGGGCGGAATCGGGTAGAGGCGGATGATGTCCCGAGCGTGGATGTTCTTGGTGGCGCAGTGCAGCGAGCCCTCCCACTGCGACAGCTTGTGGTCGACCCCGATGACCTCGTATCCGGGGAAGGCGGCCTCGAAGATCCGCAGAGCGATCAGGTCGGACTCGTCGTGGGTGATCGGCACGTAGACCTGCTTGTTGCTGATCACCGAGTTCATGTAGGGCTTGAAGGTCGGGCCCCAGCCGGGGAGGTCGAAGCTGAACATCGGCAGGCGGTGGATCTCATAGGGCCCGCCCCAGGGGCTCATGAGCGTCTCGTAGTAGGCCGCCATGCCCTCGCCCACCGGGTAGTTCTTGTGGTCGCGCGGCCAGCGCACCACGATCATCCGCTCGGGGTTGGCCGGCTTGCCCCAGGTGTCGTGGTGCCAGATGGTGTAGGGCGCCGGCGTGCGGTAGACCTCGATGCCGAGCCAGTCACGGAAGAGCGAATCGGTGAGCTCCTTCGACTTCTCCTTGTTGTCCGCGTAGGTGTAGCTCGAAGCGAAGGCGATCCCGTAGCCATTGGGATAGAAGTTCCCCCCCTCTCCGTAGATCGCAGGGCTCGGATCGTAGTAGGGATAGCGATAGATCTGGGCGAACCTGAAGGGCACCTCGTCGTCCAGCGGCAGGCCCCCCTGCCAGCAGGTGTTGTTCACGATCGCCATCTCGTTGTTGCCGTCCCAGATGAACCACGGTGCGCAGTCGCGCATCGAGCCGATGTTCACCGGGATCTCGAGCCAACGGATGTTCGTGAGCGGGATCCCGTGGTTGTTCAAGAGGTCGGTCCAGACGTCGATCTGGGCCTGGTTGTTCACCTGGATGTAGACCAGGTTGTGCTCCTGCATCCGGTTGACCGTGTCCGGACTCTTCCAGTAGTTGTCCAGGATGATCCCCTCCGACGGCTCCCACTCGGCGCAGCTCATCACCGGGCCGGGGGGCGGTTGCGACCCAGACGGGGGGAGCGTCGACCCCGAACCGCGCACCCGGTCCGCCGCGGCGCGTGCCTGGTGCTTGGGCGAGGGGGAGGTCTGGGCGAAGGCCTCGTTCGAGAGGAGACCGACGAGCGCCAACGCGGCGAGGGGGAGGCAGAGATGGAGAGTCGTCGTGACCATGTCGCACCTAGGGGGCAGGTGGATGGAGCGGGGGAGCCAGGGTGCCAACCAGCAGCGCTGCCTGGCTCCGGAGCGGCCGTGGCCGGCACCCATGGCTGCCATCACTGTAGAGGGCAGTTGTGTCGCGCCTGCATCGCGCCCGGTGATGGCAGGCCGATGCGCTGCACTGCACCTCTTGTGCAGCAGCTGCTTCCGTGGGGGGACGGTAGCGACCGCCGCCTGCCGAGCTCTAACCCGCCGGATACTCGTACGGCGCCTGGATCCCGAGCGGGATCCCCACCATCCAGTACAGGAGCAGGAAGACCGTCCAGAGCACGAGGAACACTATCGAGTATGGGAGCATCAACGACGTGATCGTCCCGATCCCCGTCCCCTTCACGTAGCGCTGGGCGAAGACGACCACCAGCGGGAAGTAGGGCATCATCGGCGTGATGATGTTCGTCGTCGAGTCCCCCACCCGGTAGGCCGCCTGCGTCAGCTCCGGCGATAGGCCGAGCTGCATCAGCATCGGCACGAAGATCGGCGCCAGGAGCGCCCACTTGGCGGACGCCGAGCCGACGAGCAGGTTGACCGTCGCCGAGAGCAGGATGATCCCCACGATCGTCACCATGTCGGGGGCGCCCATCTCCCTCAGGAAGTTGGCCCCCTTCAGCGCGATCAGGGCGCCCATGTTCGAGCGGTTGAAGGCGTCGATGAAGAGCGCCGCGCAGAAGGCCATCACCAGGTAGTAGGACATCGTCCCCATGGCGCGGCTCATCCCCTGCACGATGTCGCGGTGGTTCTTGATGGTGCCGGCGATGTAGCCGTAAACGACACCTGGGACGAGGAAGAGGAAGAAGATCAATGGCACGATGGCACCCATCAACGGCGCCGCCGGCCGGACGCTCGTCAGGGAACCGTCCGGTGCGCGCAGCGCCGAAGTCTCGGGCCAGGCCCAGATCGCCACCGCCACGCAGCACAGCGCGCCGGCGATCAGCCCGGCCCACATGCCGCGCCGCTCCCGCTTTCCGACCTCCTCCATCTTCGGCATCTCTTCGGGATCGCCGTCGATCTGCGTGCGCTTAAGCCGCGGCTCGATCACCTTGTCGGTCAGGAACCACCCCGCGGCCACGATCAGGACGCACGAGATGCTGGTGAAGAGCCAGTTGCAGAGCGGGTTCACCGCCCGCTCGGGATCCAGGATGTCGACCCCCGTCTGCGTCAGGCCCGAGAGCAGGGGATCGATCCCCGAGGGGATGAAGTTCGCGCTGAAGCCCCCCGAGACGCCGGCGAAGGCCGCGCCGATCCCCGCCAGCGGGTGTCTTCCCGCCGCGTAGAAGATCACCCCGCCGAGGGGGATGACCAGCACGTAGCCCGCGTCCGCCGCCGTGTGGCTCACGATCGCCACCAGGATCACCATCGGCGTCAGCAGCCCCTTGGGGGTCAGCCGCAGCATCGACTTCAAGCAGGCGTTGATGAAGCCGGAGTGCTCCGCCACCCCCACCCCGAGCAGCGCCACGAGCACGACCCCCAGCGGGTGGAACCGGGTGAAGGTCTGCACCATGTTCGACAGGAAGTGCGCCAGCGCCGGCCCGGTCAGCTGGTTCTGGATGCGGATCGCGCTCCCGTCGGGGTTCTCCTCCGACACCGTGCGCGGGTCGATCTCGGTGAACGCCACCCCGGCCAGGAACGCCGAGAGGATCCAGACGATCACCAAGCCCAGGACGAACAGGATCGCCGGGTCGGGGAGGCGGTTGCCCCACTTCTCCAGGCCGTCGAGGCCGCGTTGGACGAAGCTCTTGGGAGCGGATTCGGGGGGGGAGACCTCGGGATTCGCCATGGACCGATGGGGCGAGGCGTGGGGCCTCGCGCATGGGTAGCAGGGGGACGCGCGCCGGATGGGGACCCAGAGGCTACAAAGTGCCCTGCGCCTGGGGGAGCGAGGAGCCCCGCTGGTCCTGGAATTCCGCCTCCAACCCCCCGCGCGCCGCACGCCGACCCGGGCAGGCGTGCACGGTGGGGACGAGGGTCAAGGCGAGCAGCGTCGCACTTCTCGCTCTCGCCGCCGATGGCGATGCGATAGGCGGGCGGGATCTCGAACCCGCGCTCCTCGAGCGTCCCCTGGAAGGACGTGAGGACCGCGCTCGGCAGCACGCCGGCCTCGAGGTCCCCCTGCACCACGTACAAGCGTTCGCGGGTCTTGTGCGAGATCCCGCGGTATCGGCCTCCAGCTCGAGGCGCCAGACCGCGTCCAGGGGGTCCAGCTCGGTCGCCGGATGGAGCTCCAGGCCGGCAGCGCAAGCGCCAGGGCGTCGGTCCGCGGACCAGTCCCGCGCTCAGGGGGGCGCAGGCCGGACATCCGCGGACTGGTCTCTACGGGAAAGCCGCGATCCTGCCCTGAGGAAAGAGCCGGGTCGGCTCCCTCCCGCGAAGGCGTCGTGATGGCGACGTAGCGCAGAATCGCAGCGATGACGCCGAGGGCGAAGATGGACAAGTGGCGGATCGTTGTTCGAGCTCCCAATCCAGGCGAGTCGACCTCATCTCCCCCAAACTCGGATGGTGGGGTGGAACGGTTGAGGCGCGTGGTAACACCCCATCCCGGTCGCACTAGAAATCTGCGTGCCCGGGACACGTGCTCATCATCGCTGGATCCTCGCCGCTTCCCTAGCTGCTCTCCTAGCACTGGTCATCGTTCTTCGGTGGGATGGTGCCGGCCTGCCGGACACCCGGAGAACGATCGGCGGCGGCGCCGTGCACGGGGGAAGGGAGGATGCGACCTCGACCCTGGAGTCCCCCCACACCATCGCGCCCGAGGGTGCGAGGCAGCAGCGCTCCGCACCGACCGTGCTGGCCGCCTCGTCCGACGGCTGGCTGAAGCTCGTCGACGCGCCGGCGGGCCCGGGGATCGCGGGCGTGCCCGTGGAGCTCTACTTCGAGAGCGTGGATCCCTCCCACCCGTACGCGCAGCACCAACCGCAGAAGGGCCCGGAGCTGAAGCTCGTGAGCGAGGCCGGGGGGCTCGTCCGTCTGAAGGACGTGTCTTCCCTGCAGGGGTCGGTGGAGATCACGCACGGGAGCGATCCCGCTCGGGTGCTCCGTCCCAGGCTCTTCGACGTGGCCGAGCTGGGACCGACTGCCGAGAGCGCCCTCGAGATCGTCTGTGCACGAGCGGAGACAGCTCTCTTCCGTGGCCGGCTGGTGGATGCGGACACCGGGAAGGGCGTGGGACAGCACGGAATCTGGGTGGGCGAGTGGTTCGAGCCCCGGAGGGCGCGCGGTGGGCCCGGTCGTCTGGCACGCCGCTGGCACTACTTCCGGCCGGCATGGTCGACGACGGCGGGGGATGGGACCTTCGAGAGCGTGCACGCCTATCCGGAAGGCCAGCTGACGTTGACCACGCACCTCCACCAGGAGGTCCAGGTCGATCACGTCCCGGGCGCGGAGCGCGTGGACGTCCCCATCCCGGTCGGACCCCTCGTCCGCTTGGACTTCGATCCACCCTCCGGGTACGAGAGCGGCGACTTCCTCGCCCTCCTCGACCAAGACCCCGAAGAGCGGTTCCGGCAGGGAGTGGCCAGCGAGCGCTGGGAGTCCGAAGCGGGGGAGCGCCCCGACACGCATCCCTTCGGCTGGAATGCGCCGCCGGTGCAGGGCGGACTGGAGCCTTGGGTGCGTTTCAACCACTACACGAAGCGGGAACCGCTCCCCTCCTTCCTCGGCATCGTCTCCACCGATGGACACTGGCGGGGATACGCCCCGATCCGCTCCTTCGCCGCGCATCTGGACGATCCGCTGCGGATCGAGCTGGAGGCACGCGCCGCTCTCTCCGGGAGCGTGGCGTGGAATCGGGGTCCGGGCATCGACGGGCTCGAGATGGCCTTGGAGCGGGACGGAGCGGCGTCGCCGGAGGGGGAGACGTGGAGATACGTCTACCGCGAGCACGGTCGCGACGAGGTCCACTTCCGCTACCAGGGCCTCGAGGCGGGACGCTGGCGGCTGCGTTTCGCCGCGCATGGGTATCGCATACACGAGGAGGTCGTCGAGCTCAGGACCGGCCAAACGGCACATCTGCGAGTCGTGCTCGAGCCCGAGCGCCGCGACGGCTCCATCTCGGGCACCATCCGCTCCCAAAGCGGTGCCAATCTGGATGGGACGAACGGCACCGCGCGTCTGCAGAGCGTCCGCATGCGCCATGTCGACGGTGCCGAGCTCGGCTTCGGGTGGGCAGATGTGAGCTGGAACGCCGGGACGGGGACGTTTCGAGCCTCCGAACTGCCTCCGGGCCAATACGAGGTCCACCCGGAATGGTGGAGCAGTGCGCTCCCCATCGCTCCGCTCGGCCACGTCACGACCTCGGCCGACGGGCACGTCGAGTTCTTCGTCAACGACGACGTCCCCAAGCTCTGGTACGACGTCCTCCTGGTGGGCGACAAGCCGGGAGTGGATCTCCGTGTGCTCTTGGAGTGGAGTCAGGGCGGCACGCAGGCGCGCAGCAGTGGAACCACCGAAGTGCTGAAATCCCCGGCGGCCGGCGGGCGCGGCATCCGGCTCGTTTCCATCGGTCCGGTGATGCACGGGGGGTCCGTTCGAGGGCACGTGTTGGGGGAGGGCCTACGTCCCATCTGGCTGGACGATGGCTCTTTTGCGCCGCCCGACGGCGAGGGGCACAGACGGGCCGAAGTGGTCTTCGAGCGGGGCTGGGGCGTGCGTCTGCAGACGCTCGACGAGTCGGGGCGTCCCCTCTCCGGCATCGTGCTGAGCCTCGACGATGCACCGCTCTCCCCCTCCGACTCCGAGGGCTACGTGATTGCCACCGCCGCATCGCAGCCGCGCTCCCTCGGCGTGATCAGCGCTGGCTGGGAGCTGGCGGAGTGGGCCCCGCGGGCCGCAGGCCATGGCCACCTCCTCCCCGACACGGGTGAGTTCACCACCTCGGAGGGGAGGCTCAGCGTGACCTTGAGGCCTCGATGAGACGAGTCGGTCACACTCGAGCGCCGCGGCGGCCCTGAACGGGTGACCATGGGACAAGGCACCCGATCGATCCGCGAAGAGGAGCTCCTGGCGCAGATGGGCTGGGTCCAGGGCCTAGCCCGGACGCTGCTGCGCGACCCCAACGCCGCGGAGGACGTGGCCCAGGAGACACTCCTGGTCGCCATGGAACGCCCCCCGCGGGAGGCGTTGGCCGGTCCCGGGCTGCGCCGCTGGCTCGCCTCGGTGACCCGCACCCTCGCGCGCCAGCTCGTGCGCGGCGAACGCCGGCGGGCACGCCGCGAGCGCGTCGTCGCCGACGGGCGCGCGCAGGCGCGACAGGTGGTCGAGCGCGGCGCGATGCAGCAGCGGATGGGCGAGCTGGTGATGGGCCTCGACGAGCCCTACCGCTCGACGATCCTGTTGCGCTACCTCGACGGCCTGAACTCGCGGGAGATCGCCGAGCGTCAGGGGGTCTCTCCGGCGGCGATCCGCAAGCGGCTCTCGCGCGGCATCGACCGGCTGCGCGGCCGACTCGACGAGGAGTACGAAGGCGATCGCTGCGCCTGGCTCATGGCTCTCCTTCCGCTGGCGCGCACCCCCGGGGGCGTCGCCGGCTCGACCTCGGTCCTCTCGGGAGCCCTCTGGATGAGCACGCAAGCCAAGATCGCCATCGCCCTGATCCTGATCGCCATCGGCGTCGTCGCCCTGCGCGCCAGTACGACGAGCGGGACCGGCGCCGGGCCTCCCGACGAGCTGGTCGGCCCGACCCCCTCCGGGTCGACCGCCACTCCCCCATCCCCCATCTCGAGCACCGGCGCGCAGAAGGACGGCGGTGATCGCGCGGCAGCAGCGCTGCCGGACGCGGGCTCCGCCGCGACGCGGGTCGCGGGTGCGATCACGCTGCGCGCGCAGGTCCTCGGGAGCGACGATCGACCGCTCCCCGGGGCGCGGTGGGTCGCGTTCGGCGAGGCCGTGGAACCGATCGAGACCGATGGCGAGGGTCGCATCGAGCTGCGGCTCGACGCGGACGCGCAGGAGCAGATCGTCGAGGCGGTCGCCACGGACGTCCACCAGGACGGCGAAGCCTGGCTGGGCTTCATCGTGCGCGCTCCCGGCTACACCACCCGCGAGCTCTTCGAGCCCCTCGACGGTCCCGCGATCCGGGAGCTCGGCACCCTGCGGCTGGTGCCCGTCGGCGCCGTCGCCGGGGTCGTCGTCGACGCACAGGGGCAGCCCTTCGCCGGGGCACGGGTGGTCGCAGGGCCGCCCGAGCCGTACGGCCGCGACCCCGAGACACTGGAGCTCTGGGGCATCTTGTCGGGGCCGGAGTGGACCTATACCGACGAGCGCGGTGAGTTCGCCCTGACCTCGTTGCCCGAGGGCCGCTGGTGCGTCTGGGTGGGCGCTCCCGGGCACTTCTGGGCGCGATCGGAGGTGCTGGCGATCGATCCGACCACCGAGCAGCCCTGGTTGGAGCTGGAGCTGCGCGAGCTCCCCCTCGGGAACCGCATCTCCGGAGTCGTGCACCGCCCCGACGGCACGCCCTTCGAAGGTGCGTGGATCACCTGCGCCGACCCGGAGGAGGAGGAGCTCGACTTCGGCGAGTTCGGGTACTCCGCGGCGGACGGGAGCTTCCTGCTCCCCGTTCCGACGGAGAGCGAGTGGTACGTGCGCGCCATGGATCTCCACTGGGAGTTCGGCTGCGTGACCCTCGCGGAACGGGTGGCCGCGGGTACGGCGGGGCTGGTCCTGACGCTGCGCGGCCCGCAGCCGCTGCGGATCTCGGTGGAGGACGAGGAGGGTGAACCGGTCACCTCATTCTCGGTGTGGATCACTCCTCAGGGGGAGACCTTCCCGGCCGTCCTGCGCAGGATCGAGGACGTCGACGGACTGGCGGCGGTCCCCACACCCGACTGGCCCTACCTGGTGTTCGTCCGCGCCAAGGGCTATGCGCGCCTCGAGCTGGGTCCCTTCCCCCCCGGTCCCGATCGCGAGCTCGCCTGCACCCTCGAGCGGCTGACTCACGTCCGCGGGCGACTGCTCGCCGCGGGAGAGCCGGTGGCCAATGGCCGCGTGCAACTGATCCGCAGCGGCGATCCCCGCCGGGTGGATTGGTTGCAGGGCTTCCCTTCCCGACTCGACGGGAGCGACCTCGCGGGGGTGATGACCGGCCCCGACGGTCGCTTCGAGCTCCCGATCAAACGCTCGGGCCCCCACGTGCTCTTCGCCGAGGCGGACGGCTGGGCGGCGGTGGAGCATGGACCCCTCGAGCTCGATCGGGGTCGGGAGGAGCGGATCGACGTCGTCTTGACCGCCGGCGGTGCCATCGAGGGCTTCGTGCGCACGCCCCCGGGGATGGGCGCAGCCGGGATCGTCGTGCGCTTCTCCCGCGGGGACATGCGCGTGCACGAGGCGCGCACCGACGCCGAGGGGCGCTACCGGCAGGACGGGCTGACCCCCGGAGGCTGGATGGTGCGCGCCACCCCGAACCCCTCCGCCGGCGGCCCGCGCCCGATGATGAGCGCCATCGAGACGCGGGAGTACGAGGTGGACTACGCCTTCCCGTGGGACTGCGAGGTCTTCGAGGGGCGCACCACGCAGCTCGACCTCGATCTCACGGGGTACGCGCGGGCGGGGCTGCGCGGCTCCCTGACCCTCGACGGGGAGCCGGGAGCCGGCTTCTCGGCCTGTCTCACCGCGGCGGACGTCCCTTGGTTCACAAAGCGCCTCGGCAAGGAGTTCGAGAGCCTCGATGCCCAGGGCCATTTCGAGTTCGACGACGACCGGGAGGTGGGTGAGTACTGGCTCATCCTCTACTCGTCGGACGACCTCTACTTCGTGTCGCGCCTGACCCTCGAGCCGGGGGAGAACACCTTCGACCTGGCTCGCCAGACCACCAACGTGACGGCGCAGATCGGCGAGGGCGTCGTGGGGAGGCCCCTCTGCATCGTCTCCCAGCTCACCCCGGATCTGTTCGCGATCGCGCCGCTCAAGGGGGATGGAGCGGGGACCTACCGACACGAGCGGGTGCCGGTGGGGCGCTGCGCCCTGCACGCGCGGGGGGAGGGGGACGAGCCGGACGATCCGACGTCCTGGCCAAGCGTGTATCAGCTGGAGCTCAGCGCTGGGGAGGGCGAGGAGATCACCGTCGAGTGACCGGCGCTCCCCCTACTCCTCCCCCACCAACTTCTGGGCGATCGACGTCGGGTATAAACGGGATTCCAGCGTGAGGGCTTTCACATGGCGAATCTCGACCTTCCCCGCCCCAGGCCGTTCTCGGTGGCCGTGCTCCTGGTGCTGCTCCCCGTGTTCGGCCTGCTCGCTAGCGGGCAAGAGCCAGGTGATTCCGAGCCGCGCAGACTGCGCACCTTTGGCGGCCCGCCGCCGTGGGCCAGCGAGTCGTGGGCCATGCGGCGGCAGCTGGAGCAGCCGTGGGCCCTGACCGGCGCCCGCCTCGTCGACGTGCGCAGCGGTGAGATTCGGGAGGGCGTGAACATCGTGGTCGTGGGGGACGTGATCCGCTCGGTGGGCACCGAGCCCCTCGCTCCCGGAATCGAGGCCGTGGATGTGAGCGGGAAGTACGTGATTCCCGGGATGTTCGATCTCCATGCTCACGTGATGCCGCGCTCGATCTTCTTCCCCCGAGCGAAGGGGCCGGAGGAGACGCTCGAGATCCTGCTCGATCATGGAATCACGACGATCCGGGCATTGCCTCTGTACGCGGAATCGGGGCTGCGATGGGCAGCCCTGGTGAATTCCGGCCAGCTGGCCGGCCCGACGATCGTCACGGCCAGCACGATCTTCGAGCAGCGTGCTCAGCGAACGTCGCGCGGCTTCGGGGACGCCGCCACCGCCGAGCGCTGGGTGCGCAAGGAAGCGCTGCTCGGCTCGCGGTGGATCAAGGTCTACAACGCCATGGACGAGGAGTCGCTCCAGGCGATCGTGGAGACCGCGCGCGCTTACGGAATGAAGGTGTGTGGTCACACGGAGGAGGTGCCGCCGCTCGAGGCGGCTCGGCTGGGAATCGGCAGCATCGAGCACACGATCAGCATTCCGCTGTCTTGCATGACGGAGGGAACTCGACTGCCGCCGGCCAAGAGCTTGGTGGATAGGGCGGCGATGCGGTGGGAGGCCGTCGACCGACAGAGGGCGATCGACCTCATGGACAGCCTGGCCGAGTGCGGAGTGGCCTGGGTGCCCACCCTGGTCGTCGCCGAGCGGATGAGGCTCCTGGGCAAGCACGACGGCGTGGGCCCCCCCGAACAGGCCCTCGAGGAGATGCGGGATTCGCTGGCCAGTGGTCTCAGGACCGCGGCGGAGCTCGCCGTCTACCTGCACTCCATCGGTGGCCTGGTCGGCACGGGTACGGACTTTCCGATCGACGGAATCGCCCCTGGCGCATCTCTGCATCGAGAGCTCGAGCTGCTCGTCGACCTGGGGGGGGCGACACCGCTCGAGGCGCTGCAGATCGCGACCCTTCAGTCCGCACGGATCCTGGGATTCGAGGCGATCCTAGGGACCGTGGAGGTGGGCAACATCGCGGATCTCGTGGTCTTGACCGCCGATCCACTGGCAGACGTCTCCAACGTGCGGCAGATTGAGTTCGTCGTGCACCAAGGTCGTCGACGGAAGCCGAGGTAGGCGGGGAGATCACCGTCGAGTGAGCGCTGCTCCCCCTACTCCTCCCCCATCAACTCCAGGAACGCCTCCTCGAGCAGCACCTCCACCCCCGCCTCCTCGGCCTTCTTCGCCTTGCTGCCCGGCTTGCCGCCGACCACCAGGTAGTCCGTCTTCTTGCTCACCGAGCTGGAGACGCGGCCGCCGCGCTCCTCCACCAGCTTCTTGGCCTCGGCGCGGGTCAGGCCCGAGAGGGTGCCGGTGAAGACCACCACCTTGCCCTCGAGAGCGCCGCCGAGGGAGGCGTCGGGGGCTTGGGGGCGCACGCGGCCGGGGCCGAGGAGACTCTCGAGCACCGCCTGGCTGCGTTCGTCCTCGAACCAGTCGATCAGCTCCTGGGCGACCTTGGGGCCGATGCCGTCGATGGCGACCAGCTCCTCCTCGCTCGCCGCGGAGATGGCGTCCAGTCCCCCCAGGTGGGTGGCGAGCAGGCGCGCCGTGGCGGGGCCGACGTCGGGGATCGCCAGCGCCGCGAGGAAGCGCTCCAGGGAGACCTCGCGCGCGGACTCGATCTCCGCCAAGAGGTTGTCGACGCTCTTCTCCCCCCAGCGCTCGAGGTCGACGAGCTGCTCCTTGGGTAGACGATCGAGGAGGAAGAGGTCGGCGGGAGAGGTCAAGTAGCCCGCCTCGAAGAGCTGCTCGACCATCTTCTCGCCCAGCGTGTCGATCTCGAAGCCGCCGCGTCCGGCCATCAAGAGGGTGCGACCCACGAGCTGGGGGCGGCAGCCGTGGAGGTTGGCGCAGCGCAGGTACTTGCCCTCCTCGACGACCTCTCCCTCACAGGAGGGGCAGCTCGCCGGCGCCTCGGGGACCTCGCGCCAATCCAAGGCGACCCCTGGGCGCACATCGCCGTCGGAGTCGAGCAGGGATTCGGGGACACGATCCTGCCAATCGCCGGGAGCCGCCCCCTTCGCCGCCGCGGCCACACCGGTGATCTGCGGGATCACGTCGCCGGCGCGCCGGATGAAGACCCGGTCGCCGACCTTGATCCCGAGTGAAGCCAGGTGGTGGAAGTTGTGCAGGGTGGCGTGGCGCACCGTGACCCCCATCACCGCCGCGGGGTCGACGTGGGCGCGGGGGGTCAGGCGACCGTTGGCGCCCACCTGCACCTCGACCGCCCGCAGGGTGGAGACCGCCTCGACCGCGGCGAACTTGTGGGCGTACTGCCAGCGGGTGGCGCGCGCGGTGGCGCCGAGACGGCCGCGCAGCTCCAGGTCGTCGAGCTTGCAGACCACGCCGTCCACTTCGAAGGGGAGCTCCTCGCGGCGCTCCTCCATCCGGTCGTGGTAGTCGATGCAGGCCTGCATCCCCAGCGCCTCCTCTCCGTACCCTGAGTCGGGCAGGCCCCAGGCTCGCAGGGCTGCGAGGAGCTCGCTCCAGGTGGCGAATTCTCCCGCACCTTCGACACGGGGCGCCGAGTAGAGGTGGAACTCGAGGGGATAGCGCGCCACCTGCGCCGGATCGTTGCGGCGCAGGGCGCCGGCGGTCGCGTTACGCGGGTTGGCGAGCACGGTTCGGCCTTGCGCTTCGCGCTCGGCGTTGAAGCGCTCG
This sequence comes from uncultured Planctomycetaceae bacterium, assembly GCA_964507325.1. Classification (GTDB taxonomy): domain Bacteria; phylum Planctomycetota; class UBA1135; order UBA1135; genus CAZDQL01. The sequence goes on from CAZDQL010000037.1 coordinate 21,204, forward strand.
AAGCGTTCGCGTGCGATCAGGACTTCTCCGCGCACTTCCAAGAGCTTCGGCACGGGGCGCTCCCCCTCGGCGAGCCGCAGGGGCACGTTGCGGACGGTGCGCAGGTTGGCGGTGACGTCCTCCCCCACCCGCCCGTCGCCACGGGTCACGCCGCGCGTCAAGAGGCCCTCTTCGTACAGCAGCGAGGCGCTGACGCCGTCGAACTTCGGCTCCACCTGCCAGACGAGCTCCTCGCTCTCCTCCAGGCCCAGGAAGCGCTGGATCTTCTCCACGAAGTCCAGCACCTCCTCCTGGCCGAAGAGACTCTCGATCGAGAGCATCGCCACGGCGTGCTCGACCTTCTCGAAGCCCTGCCCCTCGGGGAGGGGCGCCCCCACGCGGCGCGTCGGGCTGTCGGCGCGCACAAGCTCGGGGTGGGCCCTCTCCAGGTCGACGAGCTCGCGGTAGAGACGGTCGTACTCCTCGTCGCTGACCTCGGAGACCCCCTCCACGTAGTAGCGACGGCTGTATTGGTCGAGGAGCCGGACGAGTTCGTCGACGCGGGTGGATGCGGTGTCGGTCACGGGCACAGGATACGGACTTCGGGAGCGGGAGCGCGCGGTGTGCTCGAGGTGGCGCGCTGCTGGCCCCCTCGGATGCCGACCACCTCCGGATCGCCCACCCGGTTGCCGGTCGCACTCCGCGGCCGTCCTGCTTGCCGCTGCCTGTCCAGACGTCCCTCCCCCGCCCCATCGGTGTATGCCCCCTCCTCGTGCCACCCCGCCCGCCATACCTGGGCGGAGCTCCTGCGCTGGGTGTTCGAGATCGACGTCCTCACCTGCCCGAACTGCGGCTCGCGCCGGCGGCTCGTCGCGTTGATCTCCCATCCCCCGATCGTGCGCAAGATCCGCCGCCACCTTGGCCTGCCGCGATCGCCACCGCAGATGACGGTCCGACTCTGACGGCAGCCCCGTGTCGCGGCCGTTGTTGAGCGGGGTGGCGCGGGCCGAGTGGCTCCCGCCACCGGCCGCGGCGTGGCGTTCTAGCTCGGGCTACAGGTCGACGGCCCCGCTACGGAGCGAGCCAACCGTGGTCGGAGCTTCTCCTGCCGGCTCCATCGGCCTCTGGTAGCGTCGCGGCATGAGACTGACCCAGCGGTCGAACTTTCCATGGTCTCGGGCTCGTCACCTTGGAGGGGCTATCCGCGCCGACCACATGGACCTCGTCAGCGAGCACTTCTTCCGCGGCAGCCAGGCGGGGCTCGCCGCCCACGTGTGGCAGACCCCGAACGCGGTGCGCTCGATCGCCGAAGCCCACCGTCGCTACCGCGAGGGGTTCGACGTCGTGCGCGGCAAGGACATCCGGATCGCGCTCGACGGGTGCAACTCACGGTACGGCCCACACCTCTACGGTGAGCTCGGGTCCGCTACTTCCTCAAGAACGTCCTCGGCATCGCCGCGGGCCTGAACGAGTACACGCGCCAGTCCGACCTCTACTTCATGGCGAACTACGCGCAGACCGTCAACGTCACCGGCTGCATCAAGATGTCGAAGGTGGAGGCCGCCTTCGCGACCACCGTTCTGGTCCTGAAGCTCTACCGCCACCACTTCGGTGTCCTCCCCGTCGAGGTCGCGTGCGAGTCCCCGCTGGAGGCGATGACCGCATTCACCGCCGATGACCGCGTGCTCACGGTGTCCGTCGTCAACCCGACGATGAAGGCGGTGACCCTAACCCTCGAGGGCGTGGCGCTGACCGGCACCGTCCGTCGCATCGCCGGCGACGATCCGATGGCCTACAACGAGCCGGGCGCGGATCCACAGGTCGTGATCGAGGAGGAGCCCGTGTCCGGAATCATGGACACGCTCTCGGTCGCCCCGTGCAGTGTGACGCTCTTCGCGCTCGACATTCGTTAGACGGCCGTGCCTCGGCCCTCCGAGGCCCCCTCCCGCTTCCGGAATGGGCGCATCCGAGGAGAACCACGGACGTGCCCCACGTCCGTGGCTGGCCGTCATCCCGACCGGTTGGCGCGGATGGGGGTCGTGGTCATCCCTCGCCATAGCGCCTCGGGGGCTCCTTGGGTGGTCCCTCGGGCTTTTTCGGAAAAGGTGTCCGCTTTTCTTGATATATCGCCTCGTCTCGCTAGTCTCGACCATGGAGCATGTTCCAGCAGATCACCGAGCTCGGGGTTCGAGGCCTGGCCGTTCTTCTGACGCTGAGGGGGAATGGCCTGGTCCAATCACGCGAGATCGGGGCGCGGCTGGGGGTGTCTGCGGCCTACGTCACTAAGGCCTTCCAGCCCCTGGCGCGCAACGGCTGGTTGAGATCGACGCGGGGACGCAAGGGCGGCTGGGAGCTCATTGTCGATCCTCACTCCATCACCCTGGCCGAGATCGTCCTGGCCTTGGAGCCCGACGAGCAGTGGCGCAAGTGCGTGATGGGGCACACGGTCTGCTCCGACGAGAACGGCTGTCCCTTCCATCAGGTCTGGGGCGATTCGCGAGATCGCTTCGCCGCCGTGATGGAGGCGACCACGCTGGCGGACCTCGAATGGTTCGCCCCTCTCGGGTCGGCGGATAGCGGCTCCACCTCCGGGGACTAGCCCCCCCCCCTCGTTCCTTTCCTCGATGAGCTTCGTAACGAACATACCGGATGGTGCGTACTTCCGCGACCTGGTGAAGTGCCAGAGCGCGTGCCCGGTGGGCACCGACGCCCGGGGCTACGTGAGGGCGATCGCGGAGGGCGACTTCGAGCGGGCCTATCTCATCGCACGCGGACCGAATCCCCTCGCCTCCATCTGCGGCCGGGTCTGCGGCGCGCCGTGCGAGGCGGCCTGCCGGCGGGGGATGCTCGATGCCCCGATCTCCATCCGAGCGCTCAAGCGCGCGGCGACCGAGCGATTCGGCAGTGAACGAGGACACCACACCCCGCTCGACATCCTGCGCCGCGCGCTCGAGCTCGAGGAGGCCCGCCACGCAAACGAGGGGGAGGAGGAGCTACTCTCACTCCTGTGGGGCCGAGCGACCGACACGCTCGACGAGCTCCCCCCGGACGCCCCGCGGGTGGCGATCATCGGCGCCGGACCCGCCGGACTCGCCTGTGCTCACGACCTGGCCCTGTTCGGTCTGCGCCCGGTGGTCTTCGAGCGGGAACGGGAGCCGGCCGGAATGCTGATCTACGGCATCCCGGAGTATCGGCTGCCCCGCGATCTCATCCGCGCAGAGGTCGAGACGGTCCGTGCCCTGGGGACGGAGTTCCGCTGCGACACGAGTGTCGGCACCGACATCGGCTTCGACGAGTTGATCGCGAACTTCGACGCGGTGGTCGTCGCGGTCGGCGCGAAGAACTCGGCGCGCCTTCCCCTCGAGGGTGCGGGGGGGCCGGGAGTGCTGGGAGGGGTCGAGCTCCTGCGCGAGGTCGCGTTGCACGAGGAACCCGAAGGCCTTTTCGGCAGAGTCGTGGTCATCGGCGGTGGAAACGTCGCCTACGACGTCGCCCGCACCGTCGTGCGACAGATCGGCTTCGACGTATCGCGCACCGCTCGCCGTCATCGAGGAGTGGAATCCGTCGTCCTGGCCTCGCTCGAGAACCTCGATGAGATGCCGGCGGATGACGTGGAGATCCTCGAGGGGGCGGAGGAGGGCGTCGAGCGCATCAACTCCGTCGGCCCGGTGCGCGTCGAGCGTGACGAGTCGGGGAAGGTCCGGGGGATGACCTTCAAGACCTGCTTGCGCGTCTTCGACGATGGGGGACGGTTCAGCCCGGAGTTCGACGAGGTGAGTCGTCATACGATCCCCTGCGACTGCGTGGTCTTCGCCATCGGCCAGCGCATCGACCTCGGATTCATCGACGCCGAGCGTGACGGAGTGAGGCTCACCGAGCGTGGGTTCATCGATCACGATCCCGAGCGCTTGACGACCTCTCACCCCAAGGTTTTCGTCGCCGGGGACGCGGCGTACGGCCCGCGGCTGCTGATTCACGCCGTCGCCAGCGGCAAGAGGGTCGCCCGCGAGATCGTGCGCCGGCTGCGCGGAGAGGACCTCACGCCTCGCCTCGAGGAAGGCCACCGCGAGATCGAGGGATACGCCCGAGAGCAGGGGTACGAGCGCATCCCGCGGGCTCCGATCCCGGTCCTCCCCGTGAACGAGCGACTCCGCTCGCAAGCCACGCAGGTAGAGCGCGGCTATGACGAACTGCAGGCGCGCGGCGAGGCCTCGCGCTGCTTCGATTGCGGCGTCAACACAATCTTCGACGGGACGCGCTGCGTGCTCTGCGGCGGCTGCGTCGACGTTTGCCCCGAAAGCTGCTTGAAGATCATCTCCTTCGAACGCCTGGAAGCCACTCCGGACGTCGAGTCACTGAGGGAGGCCTTCGCAAGCGACGGCGCGGAGCTCTCCGCGATCATCAAGGACGAGGAGCTGTGCATTCGCTGCGCGCTCTGCGCCGAGCGCTGCCCGAATCACGCGATCTCCATGGAGCGATTCTGTTTCGGAGGAACTTCACGATGAGTGAAACACCCGACCCACGGGAGCTTTCCAAGAGCGAGCGTTTCCAGGCGCCCGTCGCGCGTCGGGATTTCCTCGGAAAGGCCGCCATCTGGTCCTTCGTGGTCACGGGCGGGGCGATGACGCTGGGAATGTTGCGCCTGCCGATGCCCTCGGTCTTCCCGGAGACCGGCAAGAAGTTCCGCATCGGTCCGCCCGATCGCTACCTACCCGACACCACGACCGTCATTTCCGATCGAAACGTACTGATCCGTCGTGACCGGGAAGGGATCTTCGCGATCAGTCTCGTTTGCACCCACCTCGGCTGCATTACGCGCGTCGAGTCCGACGGCTCCTTCACTTGCCCTTGCCACGGTTCTCGCTTCGATGCCGAAGGCGAAGTGGTTCAAGGGCCGGCGCCGTCGGCTCTGCGCTACCTGCAGGTGAGCCGGGCGCCGAGCGGTGACCTCATGGTCGACGCTGAACGGGCAGTCGCGCCCGATGTGCGCCTGGCGGTGGGAGGCGAGTCGGCATGAGCACGCTCCGCGTGATGCTGGAGAATCTCCGCCGGGTACCCCGGGCCTTCCGCGAGTCCCTCGTGCGGCACGGCGCTCCGGTCACGGATCGCACGCGCTCGCAGGCGGTCTTCAGCAACTTCTTCCTGCACTTCCAGTCGACCCGGGTGCACAAGCACTCACTGCGGACGACGACCACTTTCGGACTCGGAACGCTCTCCTTCATCCTGTTCCTGATCCTGTGCGTGACGGGAGTGCTGCTGATGGTCTACTACAAGCCGTCGGTGGACCAGGCCTACCAGTCGGTGAAGGACATCGAGAGCGTGGTGCCGGTGGGACAGATGATGCGCAACGTCCACCGCTGGGGGGCACACGGGATGGTCCTGCTCGTCATCCTGCACATGGCACGTGTGTTCTACACCGGCTCCTACTGCAGGAAGCGCTCGTTCAATTGGGTGGTGGGAATCGCGCTCCTGGTGGTGACCCTGGGGCTCTCCTTCACCGGGTACCTCCTGCCGTGGGATCAGCTCGCGTACTGGGCGGTCACCATCGGCTCGAACATCGCAGCCTCGCCCACCGAGGTGACCGATCCGATCGGACTGACGCCGATCCTGGACATCGGGGGCATGCAGCGCCACCTCCTGCTCGGCGCGGACACCGTCGGCCAGGAAGCGCTGATTCGCTTCTACGTCCTGCACGTGATCGTGCTGCCCGTGGTGCTCATCGCGTTTTGCGGCGTGCACTTCTGGCGCATCCGCAAGGACGGCGGACTGAACCGGCCGGAGGACATCGACCGGCGACTGGGGCCCGATGTACGCGGGGGGCGCGAGATCTTTCCCGAGGGAGGGACGAAGACCTACGGCTTGATGGCAGTGGTGCGAGGCAAAAGCCCCGTGGTCGACCGGGGGCCGGAGCACACGCAGGCATCCTGGCCCCACCTCTTCTACGCAGAGATCCTGCTGCTCGTGCTCGCGACGCTCGCGATGCTGGCTCTCGGGTACTTCTTCGACGCGCCGCTCAAGGAGATCGCCAATCCCGCCGTGCCCGAGAACCCGGCCAAGGCGCCCTGGTACTTCCTTGGGCTGCAGGAGCTCGTCGGCTACAGCGCGTTCGCCGGCGGTATCGTGATCCCGGGCATCGTCGTGGTCGGGCTGATGCTGATTCCCTACCTCGACAAGGAAGAGAGGGGCGCCGGGCGGTGGTTCGCCGGCGCGGAGGGCAGGCGAGTGACCTGGCGCTCCGCGATCTTCGCCGCCGTCTTCACCGTCGCCATCCTCGCCTTCACGGTGAAGCTCGGGTGGTTACGCGAGTGGTTTCCGTCGATTCCCCAGCTCGTGATCACCATCGTCAACCCGGGATCCCTCATCGTGCTCGGCTTCGCGTGGTGGTCGATCCGCGCCGTCCGGCGATGGGGATCGACACGGATGGGAGCGATTGCGCTCTTCACCTGCTTCCTCGTCTCCTTCGCGATCCTGACCTACTTCGCGACCTACATGCGCGGCCCGAACTGGGAGTTCTTCTGGTCCGAGGCTCACTGGCCGGGAGGACACTAGTCATGAGCGACGACGTCGGGACTCTCCGGGCCGCGCGGAACACGAAGCTGCTGACCATCCTCGGCTGTGCCGGCACCATGGCCTTTCTCGTGGCGGAGGCCCTGCGCGAGCACGTCACCGGTGACTGGCGAAGCTGGCAAGGCGCCTACGCCGCGACCCTGGACGAGGTGGTGCGCGCGGACTACGAGATCGGCCTGAAGCAGGCCTTCCTGCCCGAGCTTGGTCGCGTGGACCGCTGTCAGAGCTGTCATGCCGGCATCGAGGACCCGGCGATGGCGGATGCCGAGCCACCGCTGGCGGCACACTCCGGCGACCTCCTCTACGCGCACCCACCCGAGGTGTTCGGTTGCTCGATCTGCCACGAAGGCCAGGGCAGCGCCGTGATGCTGCCGGACGCGCATGGGGAGATCGCGCACTGGGAGGCGCCGCTCTTGCGCGGCCCCTTCGTCTACACGACCTGCGGTCGCTGCCACCCGGAGAACGGACTCTTCGGAGAGGAGTCGGAGCTCGTGGGCGGGCGGCTGGCCGATTCCGAGATCCGGACGGGGGACATCGAGCGCTTCCTGCCCGGGGCCGAGCCGCTACGCGCCGGCAAGGAGCGGGTGGTCCGTGGCGGCTGTCTCGGTTGCCACCCCTACCGGGGGCGGGGGGGGAACCTCGGGCCCGACCTGACCCACGTCGGCGACAAGGGCATCCACGGCTACGACTACTCGCACCTGCCGGCCGGGGTCGAGCGCACGCCGCTCGAGTGGCTGAAGGCTCACTTCCTCGATCCGGGTGCGGTCAGCCCAGACACGGTCATGCCCGAGGCGGCGGCGACGGAGGAGGAGGCCGCCGCCCTGGCAGTCTACATGCTCTCGCTGCGCTCGATGAACGTGCCCGCGCGATACCGGACGCCGTCGAGCGTGCCCGGCGGCGAGGTGCTGGACGGGAGAGGGCTCTACGAGGCGTTCTGCATCGCGTGCCACGGGGCCGACCTGGCCGGCAGCGACGTGCCCTCGATCCGCACACCCTCCCTCTCCAATCCGGACTTCCTCGGGGTCGCGAGCGACGAGTACCTCGCCTCGATCATCGCCCACGGCCGGAGCAACACGAACATGCCGCCCTGGGACCAGAGCGGCGGCGGACTGACGGATGCGCAGATCGATCGGCTCGTGAGCTACATCCGCTCCTTCGAGCCATCGTGCGCCGAGTACGCCGCCGTCGCCCGTCACCGCGGCGAGGTACGCGCCGGGCACGCGATCTACCGCGGCAACTGCGCGACCTGTCACGGCCTGCGCGGCGAGGGGGGCCTGGGAACGGCCCTCGCGAGCCCGCAGTTCCTCGACATCGCCTCGGACGACCTGATCGTGCGGACGATCCTCGAGGGCCGGCCGAACACCGGCATGCCGGCCTGGAAGGACCTGGGAGCTCGCGACGTAGCGGACCTCCTGGTCTACATCCGAAGCTGGCAGGGCACGGGCACCGAGATCGGGGAGGTGCTCGCCTATCTCGAGGACGGCGCCGCGCAGCTCGAGATCGGAGAGCGGATCTTCCGGGCCTCCTGCGCCACCTGCCACGGTCGAAGAGGAGAGGGGATCATCGGTCCCTCGCTGAGCTCGGACGACTTCCTGCCGATCGTCTCCGATTCCTATCTGGCCCATGCGATCCGCGACGGTCGGCCCGGCAGCGCCATGCCGGCCTGGCGTAGCTTCTCGACCGAGGACGTGGGAGACGTGATCGCTTTCCTGCGGGGCTTCTCGAGCGTCGAGCCTCGCATTCCGAAGGCGCTGGCGACGCAAGGCGATCCGGAGTACGGCGAGCTGCTCTTCGCTCGCGCCTGCCTGTCGTGTCACGGCGAGGCGGGTTCGGGCGGCGTCGGGCCCCAGATCGGAAATCCCGTCTTCCTCGAGCACGCCGGCGACGGCTTCCTGTTCGAGACGATCAGCAACGGCCGAGCCGGGACCGCCATGCGCGGCTTCCTGAAGCGCGAGCGCGCCTCGGGAGGAGCATACGGGGGCGCCGGCGTCGCCGACTTCACCTCGGCCCAGATCGCCTCCGTCGTCGCCTACCTGCGCGACCTGCGCTTCCGCTCCCCGGACGGGCTCCTCAACCGGCCCGTTCTCGGTAGCGCGCACCGCGGCCGGGAGGTGTTCGAGGGCGTCGGCAGCTGCGCGAAGTGCCATGGTCACGCGGGACAGGGCGATGTCGGCCCCTCCCTCGCCAGCCCGCAATTCCTCGATCAGGCCACGGAGGGCTTCCTGCTCGGCACCATGGTCCTCGGCCGCGCCGGCACCGAGATGCGCGACTTCTCGTCCAACGGGATCAGCCGCCTGTTGCCCGAGGAGATGATGGACGTCGCGGCCTACGTGCGCACGCTCCCCTACGCCCACGTCGAGGGACGCGAGGCCTGGCGCTCGTTCCAGGTCACCGATGACCAGATTGCCATGGGCGCGGAGTTCTTCGTCGGCTTCTGTGCCGCCTGCCACGGTGAGGACGGTAGGGAGGGCTATGCACCCCAGCTCAACAATCCGGAGTTCCTCCGGGCCGCCTCGGACGGCCTCCTCCTCGCCACCATCGCCCGGGGCCGCAGAGCGACGCCCATGAGGGCCTTCGGGCCCGGGCCCTCGGGCCTCGCCGTGCTGACCCATGCTGAGATCCGCAGTCTCGTCGGATTTCTCCGCTCCTGGGAGACGAGCCCTTCAGCGGATGCCGCCTCCCCGATCCCCTCGAAAGCAACCGACGCTTCCCAGCCCGAATAGGAGACCCGTCATGGTCGACAGAAGAACAGGAATGAACCGCCGCGACTTCATGAGGCGTAGCGCGGCCACCGCGGCCGCGGTGACCTCCGCGTCGCTCCTCCCCTCCGAGATCTACGCGGCGACCATGGCGCCCGAGGCGCTGGCCCAGCGCACTGGACGCCGCATCCTCCAGGCGCAGTGTCCCTACTGCGGCGTGGGGTGCGGAACCCTGATCCAGGTCGAAAACGATCGCATCGTTGGCGTTTCGCCGGACAAGCTGCATCCGACGAACAAGGGGGTGCAGTGCATCAAGGGCCTGAACGCACACGAGCCGACCTACAAGGACCGCCTCACGAAGGTGCTGATCCGGAAGGACTTGTCGGACCCGGCGAAGGGGTACGTCTCCAAGACGAAGGGGACCTTCGGGGACGACGTCTTCCGCGAGGCGAGCTACGAGGAAGCGGAAGAGCTCGTAGCCGAGCGAATTGCCGACTACGTCAAGGAGTTTGGCGGCAACTGCGTCGGCCTCTCGGGATCTGGGCAGCTCACGATGGAGGCGCAGTGGATCGAGAACCTCCTGATGAAGGGAGTGCTCCAGTCGAACTCGATCGAGGCCAACGCGCGTATGTGCATGACCTCGGCGGTCACCGGCTATTTCCATTCCTATGGCTCCGATACGCCGCCAACGTCCTACGACGATATCGAAATGGCGGACTTCATCTCCTTCTGGGGCCACAACGCACGTGCGGCGCACCCGGTGCTCTTCTGGCGCGTGGCCGATCACAAGCAGAAGACGGGGATCTCGACCCTCGTGTCCGACCCACGGCGTACGGGCACCGTGACCGGGCTGGAGGACATCGGGCCTCGCAACTCGCTCCACTTCCAGACGCTGAACGGCGACATCTCGTACCTGAATGCGATCGCCCACGTGATCCTCGAGAAGCACCCGCAGGCCGTCATGCCCGAGGAGTGGCTCGACCGGAACACCACGGGCTGGAGGGATTACATCGAGGGCGTGAAGGCGGGGTACTCGCCCGCACAGGTCGTCGAGAAGCTGCGCTACATCGACAACGGTCGCGTGACCGTCGAGCAGATCGAGGAGGTGGCTGAGCGGTGGGCGGAGGCCTCCATCAAGGGGCGCGAGCGCGGTCGGGGCGGCGTGCTGACCTTCTGGGGTATCGGCTACAACCAGATGCTCCACGGTCAGCACAACACGATCGCGATCATCAACCTGCACCTCTTGACGGGCAATGTCGGTCGACCGGGCTGCGGCTCGCACTCGCAGACGGGGCAGCCGAACGCGATGAGCGAGCGGCTCATGGGCGGGCTCACCGGGCGCCTGCCCTTCAACAGATCCCTGGCGGACGACGAGTGGCGCAATTGGATCGGCGAGTGTTGGCATGTGGGCGACCGACTGGACCTGACCCTCCAGCAGAAGAACCCGATGGCGATCGGGATGCTGGAGCGGGCGCTCAAGGGTGACCTCAAGGCGATGTTCTGGATGTACACCACGCACATCCACCTGCCCGACGTGCGAACGCTCGTTCGGCCGGCCCTCACCAAGATGTTCTGCGTCGTGCAGGACATCTACCGCCACGCGCCCAACGTGCTGTACGCCGACGTCGTCTTCCCGGCGATGACCTGGGGCGAGTGGAACGGAGGAGTCTACATCCAGTCCGAGCGGCGCCTCTACGTGAACGACGGCGTCTGCCGGGCCTATGACGAGAAGGGCAACGTGCTGATCGAGGCACGACCGGACATGGACATGGCCATCGACAAATGCAAGTCGATCGGAGTGAAGCTCGGGCTCGACGTCGATCGGGTCATTCCCTACCGGCGAAAGACCGAAGGGCCGTTGACGGGAATGTACGATCCCGAGGAGGTCTTCGCGGACATCATCGCCGCCAGCCGGGGCTCGGATGCCGACCTGACCGGCATGCTCGCCGTCAAGGAACGGGACGGCATCGGCCTCTACGACCAGCTGCGCCGCCTGCGAGGCATCCAGTGGCCGGCGCCGAGCTACGAGGTGGCAAAGAAGGGCGGCACGCCCCGGCGCTACATGGGCCAGGAGGACTGGGAGAGCAAGCCCTACGGCCTCTTCCCCAAGCAGACCGGCAAGGCGCAGTTCAAGCTCTGCGAGCAGGACTACGGAGAGAACGGCGCGTTGATCAAGGAGGTCACCGACGAGCTGAGCCAGTACGGCCGGAAGGTCGGCGAAGGGCCCTTCCTGATCGACAACCCCCAGCTGCTCGAAAGGGCTCGCGACAACGCCCTCACCCCCGAGCTTCCCGACCTCGAGTTCTACTCGAATCCCGACAAGACGCTCGAGGACGCGAGAAAGGAGGACACGTACCCGTTCTGGCTCGGTCTCGGCATCGTCTACGAGCACTTCCACACCGCCAAGACGATTCGTGGCACGACCACGCTCCGGCTAGTGCCCGAACAGTACGTCGAGGTCAACGAGGAGGACGCGAAGCGCTACCGGCTCGAGGACGGCGAGCGAGTGCGCCTGGTGACTCGCCGCGGGAGCTATGAAGCGCGCGTCTCGGTCGGCACCGAGTCCGTCGTGCGTCCGGCGCGCAACGAGACCTTCCCCGGCTATCTCTTCAGCCCGTGGAACCTCTCCGTGGCCGACGGCGCCGATCCCGAGGTCAATCGCTGGCTCGTGAACGCGGTCTCCCACCGCGCCTGGGACCCCGTCTCCGGCCAGGCGGACTACAAGAAGTGCGCGGCCCGCATCGAGCGCATCTGAGGGAGCGATGAACCGGCGCGCCTTCCTGTGCAACTTCGTCGCTGCAGGCCTCACCGTCGGGGCGGGAGGAGGAATCCTCCTGCGCGGAGGGAATCCCGTGGCCCGCGCCGCGGGGCTGCGACCACCAGGGGCGCTGCCGGAGGGGGAGTTCCTGCAGCGATGTATTCGCTGCTTCCGCTGTGGAGACGCTTGTCCCAATCGGGCCATCGTGGCGCTGAACGACACGAACGGCGCGGACTTCTCACGCAAACCCGGGCGTGCTGAACGTGGCACGCCGATGATCTTTCCGCGCCGGCAAGCCTGCATGCTCTGCCAGGGCGTGGCGGGCGACGAACTGCTGTGCACCGCCGCCTGTCCATCTGGTGCGCTCGAGTTCATCAGCAAGGATCCCGAGGACATCGTCGCGAAAGTGGACATGGGCAAGGCGCGACTCGACCACAGTCTCTGCTACTCGTGGAACGGCGCGAGCTGCGGGGTGTGTGTGCGAGCCTGTCCCCTGGAAGGAAGGGCTCTGAGAGCGGGGCTCTTCGAGCGTCCACACCTCGACTCCCGACACTGCCTCGGCTGTGGGCTGTGCGAGCGAGCCTGCATCAGGTATCCGCAGGCCATTGCCGTTACGAGGACGGCGTGAGCGACGAGGGCCAGCACAGCCGGCGCTCCCTGCCGAGGATCATGGGTCGCGGGCTAGTTCGCGCGGGGATTGCTGGGGGCGCCCTGGGAGCGATTCTGTTGCTACGGCGTGGCTCTACACCGGCGCGCAGCATCGAGGAGCGCGAAAAGGGCATATTGCGTCCTCCGGGAGCGCTCGAGGAGAGGGAGTTCCTCGCGGCGTGCAGTCGCTGCAGCCTGTGCGCACAGGTTTGCGAGACGAACTGCATCCACTTCTTCGAGCCTACGTTCGGCGAGCTCGCTGGCTCGCCCTACATCGTTGCCGAGCAACGCGCCTGCAACCTCTGCCTCGAGTGCACTCTGGTATGCCCGACCGGCGCCCTTCTGGAGACTTCTGACAAGGGCATGGTGGACATGGGCGAGGCCGTGATCGACGAACGCCTGTGTGTCTCCCTCGCCGGTACGGGAGTGTGCGGTGCCTGCCACACGGCCTGTCCCCTCCGCAACAGGGCGATCACTCAGGGCATCCGCAACGCGCCCAGCATCCACACCGAGCACTGCGTCGGCTGCGGCATGTGCGAGGAGGTATGCATCGTCGACGACCGCAAGGCCATCCGCGTCGTGAGCACGAGGGGGTGGGTGTGAGCTCGCCGAGGAAGAGTGTGATCCGGCCGTTCCAGATCTCGCGCCGTAGCGTTCAAATCCTCTTCGTACTGTTGACCGTGCTGACCCCGGTGCTGGCGCGCTATGCGAACTACCTCAGCGCGCGACAGCTCGACAAGGTGATCGAGCGTATGGATGACAGCCCGCAGGGCCGCACGCTTCGGTACACAGACCAGCTGATCCGCGCGACCGTGGCCCCCGACGTCCCGCGCGGAGACCACCTGGCACGCGACCGGGACGCCGCACTGACCGCCGCCCGCAGCCTCAAGGGGAGCACCTGGTCCTTCGAGTTCTTCGGCGTCAGCCTGACCGATCCGCTGGCGGTGCTCGAATCCGCGCTGGCCAGCCGCTCGGTGCAGTGGGTGCTCATCGCCGGCGTACTGATCCCGGTCGCGCTGGCTCTGCTCTTCGGACGGGTGTTCTGCAGCTGGATCTGTCCCGTTGGCTTTGGGCTGGAGATCACCGGCAAGCTGCGCAAGGTGCTGCGGTTTCTCGAGCTCAGGCCCGGCACCGCGCGACTGTGGCACGGAAACAAGTACGTGCTGCTCGCGATCGGCTTGGCGATAACCCTCACCTTCGGACTGCCGTTCCTGGGGTATATCTACCCGCCGGCGATGCTCGGGCGCGAGGTGCACAACGGAGTCACGGTCTTCTTCGATCGAGCCGAGACCGGTCTCCTGGGCTTCACCGGCGCCGGGCTGACGGTGGCCTCCTGGCTGCTGATCGCCATCGCCCTCGCCGAGATCGCCTTCAGCGCCCGCTTTTGGTGTCGCTCGCTCTGCCCCGGCGGCGCGGTCTACAACCTCCTCGGCGCGGGTCGCCTCGTGCGCGTGAAACGGGAAGGGGAGAAGTGCTCGAAGTGCGGCGAGTGTGCCGTAGTTTGCGAAATGGGCCTCAATCCGATGGCCGACGCATTCGGCCTCGAGTGCGACAACTGCGGAGAGTGCATCAGCCACTGTTCCGACGGCGCAATCGGGTTTCACTGGTCGAGATGGAGGTCTTCCCGACAGTCCGGATCGGAAGGAGGAGAGGAGCCCTCGTGAAGAACACCGTGACTTCCAGGCTTCCCATGGCCGTGTTCCTGGTCTTCTTGTTGGCCCCGGTGCTCTACGCCCACCACATCCTCGGCATTCCCCACTACGCCTACGACGAGGAGTACCCGCAGGCTCCGGTGATCACCTACAAGGTCGAGGCCGGACCCTATTTGCTCAACCTGACCGGCTATCCGGGCAAACCCGTCCCCGGAGAGCTGAGTCAGATGCACGTCTACATCCGGCGGACGGCGCAGGAGACCGATGTATTCCCCGGCCCGATTCAAGTCGAGATCCATCGCGAGATGTTCCTAGGCGAGGAGTGCATATTTGGGCCGACCGAGACTCGCTTCGACGAGAACCTGCACAAGTTCTCGCCCGTCTACGAAGAAGAAGGGCGCTACCGCGTGCGGCTGGAGATGATGCTCGAGGGCGAGCCCTACGAAATCGACTTCCCCATGATCGTCGGGGATCCGCCGAATCCCTGGACGCCGATCCTGAGCTGGCTGGCCGCGGCTGCGCTCCTGATCGTGGTCGTGCGGGCCATCAAGATCAAGATGAGCCGCCCTGCGATGACCGCTGCCTGAGCGATGATCCGCCTTCTCTTTCCCTACTTGCTCTTCGGATCGATGATCCTGTTCGTGCTCTTCGATCGTGCCGGCGGAAGCAGCGAGATTCGCATCATGCGCATCGCGCACGCCGAGGACGGCGCGGGCAGCCGCTTCGTATGCGAGGCAGGCGAGGACTACGTGCCTCCGGACGACGTGCTCGGGCTCGACCCGGTCTGCAACATGGAGGTGGGACCGAGCATCGCCGCGGTGCTCGACGGAGATCGCTACTATTTCTGCATAGAGCGATGTCGCGAGCTCTTTCTTCAGGATCCTGAGTCCTACCTGCAGGAAACCTGCCTGGTGTGCCGTGCGGACGACGACGAGCGCATTCCCGTGGAGGAGAGCAGCCCGGCCTACACGTGGCAGGGCACGACCTACCACTTCTGCAGCGACCAGCACCGGCACGCGTTCGCCGAGGATCCCGCCGGCTACTTCATCCACTCGATGTGGGGCATCCCCGGCTGGATGTACAGCATCTCGGTGGCTGTGATCCTCGTGCTGTCGTTCGGGCTGTTCGAGCTGCTCTCGCGCTGGAACCGCGGCCGCAAGCACTCGCGGCCGCGGGCCGATCTCTTCCGCATTCCCGGACTACGGCGTCTGGTTCGTTGGCCGCCCTTCCGGTTCTTCTGCCAGGCCGTATTCGTCAGTCTCTTCCTGCTGATCATCGTCGCCGGGCTCTTCGGCAACCAGCTGGCATCGAAGAACGTCGCACCGCTGCTGACGTGGACGATCTGGTGGGGGGGGCTTGTCCTCGTGATCATGTTCGTGGGCAAGGCATGGTGCTACGTCTGCCCGTGGGATGCGATTGCGGGCTGGATCGACCGCTTGCGCCTCTGGGGGAAGGGCAGTGGGGGGTTGAGCCTCGGGCTCCGGTGGCCGCGGCGAATGCGCAACATCGTCCTCGCCACGCTGCTCTTCGTGGGACTCACGTGGCTCGAGCTTGGCTTCGGTGTGACCATGAACCCGCGCGCGACGGCGCTGCTGGGACTCCTCATGCTCGGCCTGACCCTGGCGGCCGTGCTGATCTTCGAGCGTCGGGCCTTCTGTCGGTACGGCTGCCTCGTGGGGCGGGTCTCGGGCCTGTATGCGATGTTCAGCGCCACCGAGGTGCGCCCCGCGGATCGTGACGTCTGCCGCGCGTGCCCGGGCAAGGAGTGTTACACCGGCAGCGAAGCGGGCTTCGGCTGCCCGACGGACGTGTTTCCGGGGAACCTGCAGCAGAACACGTACTGCATCAACTGCATGGAGTGCGTGAAGACGTGCCCCGAGGACAACATCGTCATCAACGCGAGGCCCTGGGGATCGGACCTGACGATTGGAGGGCGTCCGCGTCGCGATGAGGCCTACCTCGCCCTCTTGATGCTCGCCCTCACCGGCTTCCACGGCCTGACCATGACCCCCGCATGGGGCGGAATGCTGCGCTCCTTCGAAGAGACCTTTTCGCTGCCTCATGTTCCGGCCTTCAGCTTGGGCATGTTCCTGCTCATGGCGGTTCCGGTGCTCGTCTTCGCGCTGCTGGTGAAGGCATCGGTGTGGTTTGCCGGCACCTCGCGCCGGCCCGCCTATGACCGGGCCTTCACGGCGTTCGCCTACAGCGTTCTGCCGATCGCGCTCTTCTACCATCTGGCCCACAACATGGAGCACCTCCTGATGGAGGGGCAGAAGGTGATCCCCCTCCTCTCCAATCCCTTCGGATTCACTCCGGGGGAATCGTGGAATGTGCTGGGGATGGCCGGCAGCGGACCGTGGAACCTGCTGGGCACATCGGACTGGAGCTTGCCGCCCCTGATCTCGTTGCCCACGCTGTGGCTTCTGCAAGTGCTGTTGGTCCTGGTCGGCCACGTGTACTCGCTCTGGATCGCGGACCGGACGGCACGGCGCCTGTACCCCGAACCGGGAGCGGCCTTGCGCAGCCAGATCCCGATGCTGATCGGCATGGTGCTCTTCAGCGTGTTCAGCCTTTGGCTGCTGAAGCAGCCGATGGAGATGCGGACTTCGGCGATGTAGTCCGATGATCAGCGGCACGAGCTTCTTCCACGCGACAATGGGCCGGTCCCTCTTCCCGGTGTTCCATTCTCGGCCCGATGGACACTCATGAACGTCCTCGTGACCGGGGCCACGGGCTACATCGGTGGCCGTCTCGTCCCTCGACTGCTTCGACAGGGTCATTCAGTCCGTGCGCTCGTCCGGGATTCCTTCAGCATCCACGATCGATCATGGGCGGACGATGTGGAGATCGTCCAGGCCGACTTGCATGAGCCCGAGACGCTCGTCGGGATCTTCGATGGGATCGAGGTGGCCTACTATCTGGTCCACTCCTTGCGCGCCGGACCGGATTTCGACCGACACGATCGCGAGGCCGCGAAGAACTTCTGTCGGTTCGCCTCCTCGGTGCGCCATGTGATCTACCTCGGTGGTCTGCTTCCAAGGCGGCGAGGCAGGAGGGAACGCTCGGTCTCCAAGCACCTGCTCAGTCGCGCCGAGA
Source organism: uncultured Planctomycetaceae bacterium (assembly GCA_964507325.1). GTDB lineage: Bacteria > Planctomycetota > UBA1135 > UBA1135 > CAZDQL01. Next base: position 38,603 of record CAZDQL010000037.1, read on the forward strand.
TCGGACGCATTCTCGCCCGCCACACGCCCGTGACCGAACTCCGCGCGGGTCCGATCATCGGCTCGGGTTCGGCATCCTTTGAGATGCTGCGCTACATCACCGAGCGCTTTCCTCTGATACTCGCTCCGAAGTGGGTTAAGAACGAGGTGCACCCTATCGCGATTCGCGACGTGCTGAGGTACTTGCTACTGGCCCTCGAGCGAGGGCCGTGTGGAGTGGTGGAGATCGGCGACGATCCCATCAGCTACAAGGAGATGATGCTCACCTACGCCGAGCTGCGGGGATTGCGTCGTCGCGTGATCCCGTTGCCGCGATTCTTCTCCGTCCGCCTGAGCGCGCGATCGATCGGCCTCTGGACTCCGATCCCCAGGGAGCTCGTCGCTCCCCTGATCGAGGGTATGGCGGAGCCACTGCGTGCGCAGCGCTTCCGAGCACGCCGTCTCTTTCCGAAAGTGCAGCCGATGAGCTACCGGCGAGCACTGGAACTGGCCCTGGAGCGAATGGAGAAGCGCGCTGTCGAGACTCGTTGGAGCGGCGCGGGAGCTGAAACGACCGAGTGCGCTTACCAGGACCAGGAAGGCCTGATCCGGGACGTCAGGACGATACGAATCAACGCTCCACGCGATGTGGTCTTCCGCGTGCTATCCAGCCTTGGTGGAGATCGCGGCTGGCCGGCCTGGAACTGGCTCTATCGGCTGCGGGGAATGATCGATCGGCTGCTCGGGGGGCCAGGTCTGCGGCGTGGGCGGCGCGATCCCGAAGAGCTCTTGACTGGCGAGGCGGTCGATTTCTGGCGGGTGGGAGCGATCGCCGCTCCTCATGTGCTACGCCTTTGCGGCGATGTGGAGTTCCCGGCGCGAACCTGGCTCCAGTGGGAAGTCACGTCCAGACCCGGCGGCACCCACCTGACTCAGACCGTGACTCTCGCGCCGAGAGGGCTGTCCGGTTTCCTTCGCTGGTATTCCCTCTTCCCCATCCACCGCTGGTTCTTCGCCAGGACCTTGCGGTCAATTGGCAAGGAGGCTTCGCGGCTCGAGCGTCTCGTGGCCACCCGGGACGGTAGAATGGCACCGCCGGTCGCGCCCCAAAGCGTTCTCGGCGACGTGCTGAGCTTTCTCCTCCGGCGACAGGGCGTCTCCACGCTGATCGCCTTGCAGGACCTGGCCGTTCGTGAGGACTACTGCCACGGGATCATGCAACGGCTGGGAGTCGACGTCGGCTCCTACTCGGTGCTGAATGCGCACCGGATCGGCGTGGAAGCCCCGGTGCAGACTGTCTTCGAGGAGCTCCTGCAGTGGAACGGCGACTCGTCCTGCTGGCCCAATCACCTTGCGACCGTGAATCGAAGCAATGGCTCGATCGAGAGGATCGAGATTCAGCCCCTGGGGCTGAGGCGGCTTCCCTTAGGGGCGTGGACTAGGTTCGGCTGGAACGTCTCCCCGCTGTTCGTCTTGGAGGCTCTCAGGATTCAGCGCTTCCCCGAGCCGCTCGAGATGGACAACGCGAGGTATCTCCTCTATTCCTGCTCGGGCGGCTATCCGATCGGAGTCTTCGCCATCTACGTGCGCTCGCCGATTGCAGAGCAGGGAGAGACGGAGAGGACGCAGGTATTCTTCGTCGTCGGTTTCAACTTCTACGGGAAAGGGAAGCTCTCTCGCATCCGACCCTTGAGGGCGATCTGGGAACGGGTGCACAATCGAGTGACGCCGAACGTACTGAATCGCTTCAAGCGGCTATGCGAATGGCGGTTCCAAAGAGCGCAGGAGGGGAAGTGAGAGGCGCGGAGGTCCCTCCGCCACTTCATGTGTTCGGCCCGTATGTAGCGCCTTGGCCGCCAATCTCATCCTCACCTCGATGCTGAAGGGCGGACCCGGCCCCGCGCCGGCGCCGACTGCGCACCATGGGGGAGAATCGGCATGAGCGAGACGGGCCACGGCGAACGGCTGGAGCTGCAATTCGAGGCCGCCTGTGCCCTTCCCGACACCGCCTGTGCGACCCAGTTCGACTCGGCGGATCCGCACCCCGCGGCCGTCCTCCTTGCCCCTGCCTGTCCCGACTTCCCCTCCCCCGCCCCATCGGCGTCCGCGACCTCCCCTTGCTACCCGGCACGCTATGCCTGGGACGAGCTCTTGCCGAGGGTGTTCGAGATCTACGTCCTCACCTGCCCGACCTGCGGCTCGCCACCACAGATGGCGTTCGGGTTCTGGTGGCGGGGGGGTGTCGCGGCCGGTGCTGAGCCCAACCCTGGATCCGCTCAGGTCAGGTCGAGCTCGACGTAGTCGATCAGCCTGTACTTTCCGTCCGGCTGCCGGTGCTCGTGCACGCCGATCCGGTGGTAGTCCATCGCGTCGTGCAGGTAGTGGTGCGACAGCAGGTTGATCCCGCGGTAGACCTGCTCGTCGATCAGGTAGTCGGTCATCACGGACTCGGTGGCGATCGGGTCGAGTCCGAGGAAGATGCTGTTCGGCGTCGGCCCGCCGGGGAAGGTGGCCCACTGCTGCGGCACGCCGCCGGGTCCACCCGTATAGACGCCGAAGAGCGCGTCCCCCACCACCAGCCGCGTCTTGTCGCGGATGTGCGGAGTCGCGTTCAGGTCGCTGAGGCACAGATGGATCGGAGAGTGCAGGTACTGCGGACCGGGGCGAGTCGTTCCGAAGTGGTTCTTCATCCCCATGGTGCCCAGGCAGAAGAGGTGGTCCTTGAAGAGCGGGATGTTGATCAGGTGCTGGGACCGGGTGAGGACCTTGGGGCAGTACTGGGTCGAGATGCCGCGGAAATCGATCGGCGCATTCACGTCGAGAGCCGCTAGCGAGTGACCGCTCGGGACGTAGACCACCCTCCACGGGACGCGGTTTCGAATCCGCCCAGACGGGATCCCTCGTGAGACGTCGTAGACGTAGATGTTCCCCGCCGGCACTCCGAGGATGTCGACGAGAACGCGCAGGACGGCGTTGAGCACGGGCGCGGTCGCGTCGATCTGGTTGGTCAGGCCGGCGTTGTTGTTCAAGTTGAGCTTGATCGCGATCAGATCCCCGTGGACGTACGTCGGCATCATCCGGTGACACGCCTCCAACGGATTCGACGCGTGCGTCAACGATTGCAGGCCCTCCTGGAACATCGCATCGACCGCGGCCTGGTCGATGAAGTCGAAGTAGTAGTTCGCCTGGTAGTCCCACGACGTGGCGTTCTGGTCGAACGCGCGCACGACCCGCGGCCCGCGCAACGGCCCGACCGGATTCTGGCCGAAGGCGCTCATGCCGAGCGCGGCGCCCGCCGCCGCTCCCGTGGTCCCCCGGAAGAACTCCCGCCTGCTCAGCTTCCGCAGGTGCGCTCTCTGTCTTTCGTCTGTCATGTCAGCTCGCCTCCAGGAAGTCACGCCAGGTACAGGTCACTGTATTCGTAATCGCCGCACCGTGGGAGCCCGGGTTTGGGCAGTCGCCCGCCCGAATCGGCACCGAAACCGTCCGGTAAAGACTGGGAAACGACTGCGCATGCTCGGAATGACATGCGACGGGCTGCAAGCCGAGGGTGGGAACGCGCTCCCACTTCGCTCGAAGCCTCCCACTAGAACCAGAAGGCGAAGAGATAGAGGGCGGCCCAGACGACCGACAGACCGCAGCCGCTGATCGACAGCGCCCCGCCGATCGGGCTCTTGCCGATGAGGCTGAAGACCACGAGCCAGGCCGGAAGGAAGCCCAGCGAGACGATCAGCGCCCAGCCCGGAAGCTCGGCTTCCCGCAGCCGCGTCGGGAAGTAGACGTTGGCCGCGGCCACGGTGATGGGGATCGCGAAGAGGAGCAACGCGGAGATCGTCTCCGCGACGACGCTCAGCTCCTCCTCGGCCTCTTCGTCAGGCGGCGCGTCATCGGACGGTGGGCCCTCCCCCACCACGTCCTCCTGGTAGGTGAGCTCCTGCAGGGGCTCGAGCCTCTGGCCGATCTCCGTGCGCTCGAAGACGAACGAGACCCCCTCGTACTTGCGGGCCTTCCTCCAGCTCTCCGGCACGCGCTCGGCCTCGAACGCCTCGTAGTCCTCGGGGATGCAGCCGAATCCGCGGGCGTTGGGGAGGGGATCGTGGTCGACGACCAGCACCGTCCCCTTCGGGATCGTGCACTCGCAGCCGGCGGTGTACGGCGCGCGCAGGTGGACCAGGGCCTCGGTGTGGATCTCCTCCCGGACCCGGAAACGATCCCGCTTCCGCACGAGCACCTTCATGTCGCCCTTCCTTTCGAGGAGCGAGCCCCGCGGCCCGGCGCCTCCCGTCTCGTGTGGCGAGAGGAAGGAGAGGGCGCCATGCGCCGGAGAGCATCCACCTCGGGACACCAGGATACCGGTGCGGAGGCGTGGCTCCCAATGAGGGGCTCCTTGCTGCTCGCCGGCCTCGTCCTGGGCGTGGCCATCCTCGCGTCCGTCTCCGACGCTACCCGGCACCCTGCCCGCTGTGCCGCTCCTTGAGCCGCTGAATCCTCACCGCCATGCAGTAGGCGTAGAACCCGTGGGCGGGTCCCGTGAGGAAGAAGCTCATTCCGGAGAGGGCGCGGAACCCGAGGATCGCGAGCACCAGGGCGAGGGCCCCGATGGCGGTGCTCACCACGTGGGAGCCGGTGTCCGCACGCGTCAACAGACACTCCAGCTCGTTGAGCTCGAGCAGCTCCCGCCTGCGGTAGGCGTTGACGTGGAGCAGGACGAAGAGGGCGAAGACCCCGTCGCTGAGCCCCTCGATGCGCGAGACGCTTCCCCCTCGCCACCGGAAGTCGGGATCGGCCTCGGGTCGTTGGAAGTGCTGGCGGATCATGCCGCGGGGCTCGAGGGGGAGGGCGAAACAGTCCATCCCCCGCTGCGCCCGAGCACGCGAACGGGCGCCCAGGAGGGTATCAATGGCCCGTCCACCCCGCGGCAGCGGGGCCGCCCGGTCGCGCGTCGTAGGGAATCATGTCCGGGTCCGTGTAGTAGGGAAAGAGCCACAGATCGTCTGACCAGTGGCGCACGTCTCCGGGTTCCAACCCCCACGCCTGGATATTCGTCAGGTAGTATCGCTCGCCGGGATGCAGCTTTTGAAAGAGCTTGGCGAGCGTGGGGATCTTCCCCGCCAGCGGCGCGAGGTAGGGATCGTGAAGCGGCGCGGAGTAGTTCTTTCCGGCGTTCGGCTTGCAGTCGCCTGAATCCCAGTCTCGAAAGCGAAGACGAAAACCGCGGTTCGTATAGCCGTACTTGTTCAGCTTGTCGTTCAGCCAGGCCCGGTAGAACACGTACAAGTTCACGTTGAACGGCGCGGTCTGGAGTCCGGTCATCCTCATGGGAAAGTAGACGCCGTCGCGACCACCGGTCTTGAAGGTGAAGCGCAATGGATGTAGATCCACGGTCTTGCCGGCTTCCAGCGCCGCGTCGTTCACCTTCATGCAGGCGAATACGTAGCCCTTTTTCCGGTAGAACGCGATGACCTCCTCGCCTTCCGGCAACGTCTGGAATCCCTCCCGGTCCAACCAGCGGTTGAGCGCGCCGGGCTCCTTCTCGCGCACGATCGCGACGTCGTAGGATCCAACGATCTCCCTGGAGATGACGTTCACGCCTTCCGCTTCGGCGGACTGACGGGCGCCGTCGACGCCCAGCTCGAGCTTGCCCTTCGTGGGACGCCGCACAAGCCGGGCTTGAACGTAATCGAAGCACTCCTTGAAGAGCCGGGCGTCCTCCTTCGTCACCTCCGGCGGGTGCGGAAACGGCACGACCCAGCCAAACGCCCGGGCCAGGGCTCCCGTCGGCGGCTCCGCCCCGGACGGTTCCTTGGTACGGTCGGGCTCGACCGCGACGCTGACTTTGAGGATCAACTCCTCGACGGCCGCACCGGGTTGCTCGGATCCGTGAAAGATGATGATCGCTTCCTGCGAGTGTTCCTCCAGTGAGCCCGGATAATCGCGCGGTGGCATGAGCTTGCCATCCGCATGAGCGGTCGACAGCGCCGCCGTCAGCGCGACGGACAGGACGAACAGTGTCACGAGGGCACGGATTCTCCTGTTCGGCATGGCACGCTTCCTTCCGCCTACATGGTACGCACGCGCGGCACGGAGTGCTTCCGCGCGTGCGCGATCTTCGCGACGTCCGCTCGCGTTGAGGAGGATCAACGGAGTGTTCGCGAGCGAGGGATGGGCGCGCATCCGGGACCCGATCGGGGAGAGGCCGTTTCCAGCACTATTACATGGCGTTCAGGGCCCTTGCGAAGGGTGGTGGATATCATCCCTCCTCCCCGCGACGGAGCGCCGCGGTGTGCATTCCGCCCCCTGATCCCCGCCGAGCATGAGTACCTTCCTACGTCGCATTCTCGCCCTCTCGGTCCTGCTCACTCCGGTGCTCGCCCAGGGCTCCCTCAGCGACTACGAGCGGATGAATTCCTGGCGCGAGCGCACCGCGGGGTTGATCGTCAACGGGAACCTCGATCCGCACTGGGTCGCGGGGGAAGCGACGCTGTGGTACACGCGCCAGGGGGCCGACGGGAAGCGCGAGTACGTCCTGCTCGATTGCGAGACGGGAGCGGCGACTCCACTCTTCGACCGCGATCGGGTCGCGGAAGCGGTGCGCAAGCACGGGGCGAAGCTGTCGATCGCGCTCGTCTCCTTCGAGAAGGAGCGGGTGCATCTCTTGCTCGAGGAGGGACCGACCGTTTGCGAAATCACACGCGCGACCGGGGAGGTGCGCGTCGTCTCCCTGGCGGAGTCGGACGCGTTCCGCCTGCAGCCGCGCAGGCGCCTGCCGCGCAGTCGCGCAGGCCGGGGAGACACCGAGGTGATCTTCGCCAACGGACTCGAGGCACCGCTCTCGATCTTCTGGATCGACGAGGGGGGAGTGCGCCAGCCGTACGGCAGCGTCGCCCCGGGGGAAACGAAGCGTCAGCACACCTACGTCCGTCACGCGTGGGTGCTCGTCGACGAGTCGGGAAGGGACCGCGGGGCGTTCGTCGCGGAGAAGGAGCATCGGCTCGCCTGGGTCGGACCCGACACCCCGGCCCCCACCCCGCGGGAGGAGCGGGAGGAGCGGGAAGAGCAGCCGAGAGCGGAGAAGGACGACGCGCCCGAAGCTCCGCTGTACGTGCGCGACTTCGACGTGTACCTGCGCGACGCGGTCGCCGGCGAGGAGATCGCGCTCACCAGCGACGGCACCGCGGAGCACGGCTTCGGCGGCCGGGTCCACTTCTCCCCCGACCGCAGACGCGCGGTGGTGATGAAGACCCTTGCCGGGGACTCGCGCACCGTCCACTACGTCGAAGCGGCGCCGCGCGACCAGCTGCAGCCGAAGCTGCACTCCTACGACTACCTGAAGCCCGGGGACCGCCTCCCGATCTCCAAGCCGCACCTCTTCGACCTCGAGGCACGCCGCGAGATCCCCATCTCCGACGAGCTCTTCCCCAACCCCTATTCCCTCGGTCAGGTGCGCTGGTTCCCCGACGGCTCTCGCTTCACCTTCTACTACAACCAGCGCGGTCACGAGGTGGTCCGCATCATCGTGGTCGACGCGCAGACGGGGATCGCGGATGCGCTCGTCGATGAGGTCGCGGAGACCTTCGTCGACTACTCCCAGAAGCGCTTCCTGCGCTTTCTCGACGACACCGAGGAGCTGATCTGGGCGTCGGAACGGAGCGGGTGGAACCAGCTCTACCTCTACGACACGCGCACCGGCCGCGTGAAGAATCCGATCACGCGCGGCGATTGGGTGGTGCGCGGCGTCGATCACGTCGACGAGGAGAAGCGACAGATCCGCTTCCGGGCGATGGGGCTCGATCCCGACCAGGACCCGTACCACGTCCACCACTGCCGCATCGACTTCGACGGCTCCAACCTCGTGCGCCTGACCGAGGGGGACGGGACGCACCGGGTCGAGATCTCCCCCGACGGCAACTACCTCGTCGACACCTGGTCCCGCGTGGACCTCGCGCCGGTGGTGGAGGTGCGACGCGTCTCCGACGGTGCGCTCGTGCACGAGCTTGGCCGTGCGGACACCGCCGAACTGGAGCAGACCGGCTGGCGCGCGCCGCAGCGCTTCGTCGCCAAGGGGCGCGACGGGGAGACCGACATCTGGGGCCTGATCCGTCGACCGTCGAACCACGATCCGAACCGGCAGTACCCGGTCATCGAGTACATCTACGCCGGCCCCCACGGCCACCACGTGCCGAAGTCCTTCCGGCGCGTCTGCACCCAGGACGAGCTCGCCGAGCTCGGCTTCATCGTGGTGCAGATCGACGGCATGGGCACCAACTGGCGCTCCCGCGCCTTCCATGACGTCTGCTGGAAGAACCTCGGCGACGGCGGCTTCCCCGATCGCATGCTCTGGATCGAGGCCGCGGCGAAGGAGGATCCCTCGCTGGACCTCACGCGCGTCGGGATCTACGGCGGCTCGGCGGGAGGCCAGAACGCACTGCGCGCGCTCCTCGCCCATCCCGACTTCTACCACGTCGCGGTCACCGACTGCGGGTGCCACGACAACCGGATGGACAAGATTTGGTGGAACGAGGCCTGGATGGGCTGGCCGATCGGCCCGCACTACGAGGAGCAGTCGAACGTCACCCAGGCGCACCGCCTCGAGGGCAAGCTCCTGCTCTGCGTCGGCGCGATGGACGAAAACGTCGATCCCGCCTCCACGCTGCAGGTGGTCGACGCCCTGATCCGCGCGGACAAGGACTTCGACCTCCTGGTGATCCCCGGCGGGGGGCACGGCTCCGCGGAATCCTCGTACGGCAAGCGCCGCCGCCGCGACTTCTTCGTCCGCCACCTCCTCGGCGTGGAGCCGCGTTGGACGGACGAAGCGGGAGCGCAGTAGTGGGTGCTACCCGGGAGGCGAGGCCCCGCAGCTCGACAGCATCATGGGTTCCGAGGAGGAGCAGCGTCCGGTCGGTCGGAGAAGCGCCGCATGGCCGCCTCGAGGGGTCCACGACCGAATCGCCGGACGCAGAGGTAGCAGAGCCAGATCAGGAGCGGCACGAAGACGGCGACGCGAAACCAGCCGTCGACGAGTCTGGCGCGCGTCTCACCGGTGGCGAAGCCGATCCAGTCGAACAGGCCGGAGCGGTCGCCGCCGCCGATGAAGTGGCGGAAGATGTAGACGGTGAAGGTCATCTGCCCGGTAGCGACCAGCGGTGGAATCCACCGGGCCTTCGGCCAGCGGCTGGCCGCGGACAGGCAGAGACACATGAGCCCCACCGCCTGGCCCGCGGCGGAGAGGATGTAGAGCGGCATGCCGGGGTAGCGCTCGGTGCTGGTCAGGGTTTCGGCGGCCTCACCCCAGCCGAAGTGGCGCGCCGCCCACGAGGCCCCGAACGAGACGGCCATGGCGGCGATCGCCAGGACGAGCATGCGGCGGCGGCGGGTGACCTCGCCGATCCCCATGCGAACCACCCACATGCCAATCAGGACGAACGCCAGCCACGGAAAGAGCGGGTAGATGCCGTCGAAGAGCGTGGCGTCGACGTGCTCTCGGAGGCTCCAGAACTCGGCCTGCCAGATCTTTGGATCGCCGAAGTCACCTTCCCAGTCGTCCCAATCCTCCTTGTTCCTCTTGTCATTCTCTTCCGCCTGGTCACTCCGAGTCGCTGTCTCTGACTCGGCCGCCTCCGGATTCTCTGGCCGCCCTTCCGGCTCACCACCGGTTGCCGCTGCCGAGTCGCCCTGCTCGACCTGCTCGGCCGCGGACTCTGGCTGCTTCCACTCGGGCGTGTCACGGAATGCCAGAGCGTCCACCGTGGCGATCGTCACGACCAGCGCCGCGGTCAGGGCGAGCACGCGCGGCCGCGCCTTGACGAACAGGAGACCGAGCGCCAGGTAGAACGGATAGTAGTGGAGGATCGACCAGCTCCAGAGCGTGCTCGAGTTCCACAGGTGACCGGCGACGAACAGGAACAGGCAGCGCCGCAGGAGGACTCCTCTCTTGCGCGCGATGGCGTCAGGTTCCTGCCCGATCCGGAACATCAGGGCCAGGCCCGTACCGGCGAGCACCGCCAGCATGGCGGACGCCCGTCCCCACCACATCTGCCACATCCAGTTCAGGGCGATCGGCCCCTCGGGCTCCCTGCTGAAGCCGCCGCCGGACCAGAGCACGTTGCCGACCATGTCGACGACGACGAACCCGAACACCGCCAGGAAGCGGGCCAGGTCGTAGCCCGGGATGCGGTGGCTGGTCTTCTCCTCGCTCATGGGCGCAAGATATCGGCCAGGGAGCCCTCGGAAGCGCCGGAATGCGATGGGACTTGCGCCGATCGACGAGACATCCCACCACCCGATCCCGCGCGGCCCAGACGGTCTCGGAGGCCGTCTCGCCGACCCCAGTGGCCTCTGGTAGCATCGCGGCCGGAGACCATCCCTAGCGTCTCTTCAATATCGATCGCGTCCCGGGAGGCATCTGATGAACACGTTCACCCGCAACTTGCTGGTCTGTCTCGCTCCGCTGGCCATCGGTCTGTTCTGCATCTCCTGCGGGGGATCGGACAGTGCCGACGGTGCCGCCGAGGCTACAGGTTCGAGTACGGCGTCGGGAGAGGCCGCGACGGGGGAGGTGGAGTCGGGAAGTGACGCATCCGCTGAGTCCGCCTCGGTCGTGGAAGCCTTCCGGAAGATGGCGGCCAGCGAGGGCATCTACATCGGCGAGGTCCCCGAGGGCTTCCCCCTCGACATCCTGCCGCTCTATCCCGATGGCGAGATCGACAAGTCCTCCGTCACCGAAAAGGACTTCTCCCTGCTCCAGGTGGTGCCGGGGGACAAGGACACGGTCTTCGCCTGGTACGAGAAGCACTTCGGCAAGTTCGGCTGGTCGGCAAACGACCCGATCACCGTCATGGACCGCACCATGGTCGGCTTCCAGGGCAAGGGCGGCAAGGTGGACATGACGCTGATGGACCGCGAAGAGGGCAAGACCTTCGTCGCGCTGGTCTTGAGCCCGAGGTAGGTGGCGCGGGCCGAGTGGCTCCCACCACCGGCCGCTGCTTGGCGTTGTAGCTCGGGCGACAGGTCGAAGCCCCCGCTACGAAGCGTAGCTACCCGTTGTCGGACCTTCTCCCGCCGGCTCCTTCGGCCTCTGGTAGCCTCTCGGCCGTGGTTCTATCGCCTCGGTCGACCCCTCCGCACTCTCGGTCTCGTCACCTCGGATGGACGATCCACGATCTGAACTACCGCCGTGTCGAAGCCCGCTGCACGGAACCCGGGGAGGTGCGCTGATGATCGGAGCCAGTGGAGTCGTCCGGCTGTTGACGGGAATGTCGATCGCTCTGAGCGCTTGTAGTACTCCGCCAACCGTGCCTCTCGAGCCCGCCGATCTCGTTCTCACCAATGCGAGGGTGTACACCTTCGCCTGGGGTGATCCGGACCCTGAGGGGAAGCCCGCGCCGGATGCTCCCGTCGTCGCTGGAGAGTGGATTCCCGACGCCGCGGCAGTGGCGGTGAAGGACGGGCGCGTCCTCGCGGTCGGGGGCCGGGCGACCGTCGGTGCTCACCGAGGTGCGCACACCCGAGTCGTGGACCTGGGCGGCGCGGTCTTGGTGCCGGGGCTGATCGAGAGCCATGGACACTACGAAGAGCTGGGTGAGCTGGCGGAGGAGGTGAATCTCGAAGACGTGGCGTCGATGGACGAGATCATCCAACGCGTCAGCGACCAGGCGGGCAGTTGCGACGACGGCGAGTGGATCATCGGCTATGGCTGGGACGAGGGCGAGTTCGCCGACCAGCTTCCGACGAACGGCCGCTTGAACGAGTTGTTCCCCGACACTCCGGTGGTCTTGAAGGGCCTGCGCGGTTTCGGCATCATCGGCAACGCCGCCGCCCTGCGAGCGGTCGGCATCGATCGCCACACCACCGCGCCGGGCGGCGGCGAGATCGTCGTCGATGAGCGCGGCGAACCCGCGGGAGTCCTCCTGAACCGGGCCACCACTCTGCTGCGCGGCGCGATCCCCGAACGGACACTTGCCCAGCGCAAGCGGGCTCTTCTCCATGGATTGAACGAGGTCCTGCGCGCCGGCTACGTGATGGGACACCATGCCGGCGTGTCCGCCGAATACCAGGAGGCGTACCTCGCCCTGGCGGAGGATGGCGCCCTGCCGATGCGCGTGGAGATGATGCCGGTCACCCGCGAGGCCGGGCGAGCGGCCCTGGAGGAGTGGATCCGGCAGGGGCCCACCTCGGATCCCGAGGCGTTCCTGCAAGTGCGATCGGTGAAGGCCTACTACGACGCCTCCCTCGGCTCGCGGGGAGCGAAGATGATGGCGGGCTACTCCGACGCACCGGACGAGTTCGGGGAGTGGGGTGCGGACTACGGCTTTCTGGAGGACCTGGTGGCCCGCAGCATGTCCGCCGGCTTCCAGGCGGCGATCCACGCCATCGGCGATGGCGGGAGCCGCGACGTTCTCGACTTCTACCAGCGGACGTTTGCCAGGTATCCCGCCGCGCATTCACTCCGGCACCGCGTGGAGCACGCGCAGGTAGTGCACGAAGCTGACTTCGCCCGCTTCGCCGCGCTCGACCTCGTGGTGGCCATGCAGCCTCCGCATGCGGTGGAGGACAGCCCCTGGGCCGAGGAACGGGTGGGACCCGAGCGCATTCGCGGAGCCTACGCCTGGCGCACCTTCCGACGGCATGGCGTGCCGCTGATCTTCAGCGCGGACTTGATGGGCAGCGATTTCGACCTCTTCTACGGCCTGCACTGCCTGGTCACCCGCCAGACGCGGGACCGGGAACCGGCCGGAGGCTGGTACCCCGAGCAGCGACTGAGTCCGGAGGAAGCGCTGCGCGGCTACACGGTCTGGCCGGCCTACGCTTCCTCGCGCGAGGCGCTCACCGGCACCATCGAACCCGGCAAGTGGGCAGACCTGACCGTCCTGTCGATCGATCCCCTGAACATCGGCACTTCCGACCCACACGCTCTCCTGGACGGTAGGGTGCAGATGACCGTTGTGGCGGGGGAGATCGCCTTCGATGGCATGCTGCCCGACTAGAGGGGGAGGCGATATCCAAGGCCGTGCTCACCAGTCGATGCCGGTCAGACCGGACGCGGGTGACGCAGCATGGCCGCCACGATCTCCTTGAGCAGCTTGGCGGCTGCGGCGACCGTGATCCCGGTCGGATCACGCGCGGGATTGAGCTCGACCAGGTCCGCGCCCACGATCGGTGCGTCCAGGCCCTGGACCAGGCGGATCAGCTCGCGGGTCGTGAGGCCACCGGGCTCCGGGTGGGAGACCCCGGGAGCGTATGCCGGGTCGAGGGCATCGATGTCGATCGACAGGTAGAGGGGTCCGCTGAGGCCGTGGATCGCGGCCGGCACGCCGTCGCGCATCTCGTGCACCTCCGCCCCGAAGCGCTCGGCCTGCTGGCGCTGATGCGCGTTCGCGGCCCGAATCCCGACCTGGATCAGGCGTGGGCGGGGCGCCTCCTCCATGATGCGGGCCAGTGGACTGGCGTGCGAAAAGCGCTCTCCATCGTATTCGTCGTAGAGGTCGGGGTGCGCGTCGACGTGAAGCACGGTGAGGGGCTGGAACCTCGGCTTGCACGCCTTGACCAGGGGGTAGGTCACGGCGTGGTCACCTCCTAGACAGAAGAGGTGGGCCCCGCGGTGGAGCACCTCCGCGGCGGTCTCCTCGAGCCGCCTCCTCTCGGCCGCGCCGTCTCCCGAGGCCTCGAGGTCCCCGAGGTCCAGGAACCGCTCGCATCCTCGCAGCTCGGTCCCATCCTCGGCGCACAGGTTCATCGACCCGCCGTGAAGGAACTCGCGGATCCGCGCCGGGGCCTGCGCCGCACCGGGCAGGAAGGTCGAGCTCCTGTCGAAGGGGGCTCCGATCACGACGACGCTGCCGGGTCCGGCTCGATCCAGGTCCATGACGTTCAGCGATCCCATCGATTCCTGCGGAGCATCGGCCCTCAAGGCACCTTGCGCAACTACCAGGCCCGGGTCACCCCGGGTACGGCGCAGGGGTAGATCCCATCCTCCCCCGGCAACACCGGAGGCGTGGCGTCCCAGGCGTAGCTCTCGGGCTGCAGGTCCAGGTTCGAGGCCAGCGCCTCGTCCCACCGGACGACCTGCCCCGAGTAGGTCGCCATGCGCCCCAGGATTGCGGTCATCGTGCTGGTGGCGGCGTAGTCGCCTTCGTTGTAGGGCTCGCCGGCGAGGAGTGCCGCGAAGAGATGGTCGTGCTCGATCTGGTGACCGTGGTGCTCGCGCTCCCAGCGGCGGGGCTCTCGCCCGGTGACGAAGAGCTCGCTCTTGCCGTGCCCCTCGATGCTCGCGTGCCCCTTGGTGCCGTGGGCGTGCTGCGAGAAGCTGCTCCAGCAGCCCGGCATGTGGCGGCAGAAGCTGAAGAGCTTGACGCCGTCGGCATAGGTGAACTCGACCGAGTGGTGGTCGTAGATCTCGCCGTAGTCCTTGCCCACGCGCACCTGCCGGCCGCCGACCCCCTGGGCCTCGACGGGGTGGGAACCGTGGATCCAGTTGCACACGTCGAGGTCGTGCACGTGCTGCTCGACGATGTGGTCGCCGCCCATCCAGGTGAAGTAGTACCAGTTGCGGACCTGGTACTGCATCTCCGTTTGACCCGGCTCACGGCGACGGACCCAGACGCCCCCGGAGTTGAAGTAGGCGCGCATGTAGGAGAGCTCGCCGAGCGCTCCGCCGTGGATCTCCTCCACGATGCGCCGGTGCTTGTCCTCGTGGCGCAGATGGTGGCCGACGGCGACGAGCAGCCCCTGCTCCTTGGCGCGGGCGTTGGCCGCCATCACCCGCCGCACACCAGGCGCGTCGGTGGCCACGGGCTTCTCCATGAACACGTGCTTGCCCGCCTCGACCGCCGTCTCGAAATGCACGGGACGCGGTCCGGGGGGGGTGCAGAGCAGCACCATGTGCACGTCCGATTCGATCGCTTGCCGGAAGGAATCGAGGCCGACGAAGCGCCGCTCCTGGGGCACGTCGACGCGCCCGTCGTCCCCCGTCGCCGCGAGGAGGGCCTTGTGGCAGCTTTCGACCCGGTCGCCGAAAGCATCCGCCAAGGCCACCAGACGCACGCGCGCCCCGGCCGCGTTGTTCATCGCCTGCAGAGCCGCACCGCCGCCGCGGCCGCCGCAGCCGACGAGCGCGATCCTCACCTCGTCGCTTCCCCCTACGTGGGCCGCGCGGGCGATGTCCAGCCTCGGGGCGAGGGCGGCTCCGGCGAGGACGCCGCCGGTCTGGCCCAGAAACTCGCGCCGCGTACTCTCGCCACTTCCGCCGCCCATGCTCCACCTCCGGGTCGTCAGGTCTCGTCGACGCCGAGCGCACTGGTACACGCGGCGCAGGTGGATTCTAGCCGAGGGCCAGGGCTCGCTCCGCGTTCTGCGTCTCCAGCGTCTCGGACACTCCTGTGGAGCGGGCGACGGGCTCCGCAGGAGGCGCCGGCTGGTAGCATCAGGTGGCACAGACACCGGAAGAACGGCCGAGAGGATATCCAGCCATGAACCGTGAAGGCGTCTTGCGTGACCATCTCCATTATCTGCTGGATGGTGGCGGAGCACATCCGAGTTTCGAGTCGGTCGTTGCCGACCTCCCCGTCGATCTGGTCGGAGCCAAGGTGAAGGGCCTACCCCACACGCCGTGGCAACTCCTCGAGCACCTGCGCATCGCGCAGTGGGACATCCTGGAGTTCTCGAGGGACCCCGAGCACGTCTCTCCCGTGTTTCCCGACGGCTACTGGCCGGCCACCGAGGAACCACCGGAGCAGGAGGCCTGGAACACGTCCGTCGCAGCGTGCCTGTCCGACCTACAGGCCATGCAGGACCTCGTGGCCACGGCTGAAGATCTGTTCGCTCCAATTCCCGGCGGGGAGGGCCAGACCCTTCTGCGGGAGGCGCTCCTGGTGGCGGATCACAATGCGTGGCACCTCGGACAGCTGCTGATGCTCCGTCGCCTGCTCGAGGCCTGATTTCTGTTCGACCGACCGCGTTACCGGCGTGGAATCAGCGTGAAGTCCCGCATGGTGAAGCCCTTGGCGTAGCCGTCGCTCCTGTGCGCGAACCGCAGCACGTTCTCGCCTCTGACCAGTTCGACTTCGACCGGCTCGGTCGTCTCCCACACGCCCACCGTGTGCGGCAGCGCGAGGTCGATCGGCTGCTTGGCGTCGTTGGCGGTGATCAGCAGGTGTTGCTGCCAGCTGGGCGTCACCACGCGCGCCGTGAGCTGGTACTTTCCCGCGATCGGCGCGTCGAAGGTGTACTCGAATTCCTGGGCACCGCCGTTGCGGCTGTAGTGCAGCTGCTTGCCGCCGAGGTTGCTCGGCATGAAGATGATCTTGCCGGTGCTGTCCGTCGGGTTGCTTGTCGCGACGGCGGGGATCGTGATCACGCCCTTCCCGTCGACGACGATGCCACGGTCCGCCTCGGTGAGGCTCGCGGCCTCGACGGCGTACTCGACGTGGGATTCGTTCGCCTCGCCGAGCTCTTCGCCGACCGGCGGCAGGATCGCGACCTGCGCCCCTTCGATCATCGCCCGCTGGCTGTGGAGTGAGACCCCGTACCAGAAACCGGGCTGGCCGGAATGGAGACCGAATACGCGCTTCTCGCCCACGACATCGCCGACCCACTGGGCGCGCTTGACCTGCATGTACGCTGTTTCGTCTGCGCGGGCCTGCGTGGTGGCGAGGAAGTCGCGGTCTCTGTCGTAGCGTGTCTTGGTCCAGCCGACGCCCCAGCCGCCGCCGAGACAGACCACCCAGCCGTCGGGGGTCCAGTGCGCCAGCGCCGCGTGCCCGCGCTGGGGACGAGCCGTGGTCGGAACACCGTAGGCGCGCAGGATGAACCGGCCAAAGAAGGCGCGCCGCCCGCAGACCCCGCCGTTCATCAGGATGTTCTGGAAGAACTGCAGGTCGGGCCTGTCGAACTGGTTGTCCTGGGAGCCGTAGCGAATCTCGGTGCGCACCGCCGCCACGTATCGCCAGCGATGGTCCTCGGTGTAGATGTGATCGGGCCGGTAGTTGCTGAGCATCTCCCGACCCCATGCGAGCGTTGCGTCCGGTTCGTTGCCGTCGACGATCATGCGGTAGTCCCACACGCTCAGTCCGGCGAAACCCGGATCCAGTTCATTTGCCAGGAACGCCTGCTCGTAGTGCAGGTAGCGCCCGACCGGATCGATGGTCTGCGGTGCATCGGTTGCGCCCGTGGGGTTCCTCTGCTCGATGGGCACGGCGTGCTCGAGGGCGATCGCCAGCGCCAGCCTCTGCAGGACGCCCCGGGTGGCCCGCTTGCTCGCCTTCTGGATAGCGGAGTAGATCTTGGCGGCCTGGCCGTACTTGCCGTCCTTGGCGCCATCCGCCACGACCATCTGTAGCATCAGGTCGGAATCTGCCAGCAGGCGCTTGACCAAACGCCCGTGCTGTCCGCTCTCTTGGGCGAACTCGGCCAGGCCGCTCGGTGTGGCTTCGAACAGGACGACGAACTTGGCCAGTCGAGCGTCCAGCCGCTCACTGCTCAAGAGAGGCCCGAGGCCGAGGTTGGCGACAGTGTCGGTCACTTGGGTCTTGGCCGCGGCGTGGGCTGCTTCGGCCGCCTCCAAGTCCCGCTTCCACTGTGGCTCCTCACGCTTCAGTGAGTCCAGATTCGCCTGCCGCTCCTCGAGCGCCTGGACTCCGTCTTTGCGGTTCTGTTGCCACTTGGCGAGTTCTTCCCGGGCCGCCGCACGTTCGGCCTCCGTGGTCGCCTTCTCCAGCATCTCCTCCACCGCCGCGATGCCCTTGTCGGCACCACCGATCCACTTCCCCTTGGCGTGGTTGACCAAGCCCTGCGCCGCTTCGATCTTCTCCAGCTGCTTCTGCGCCGCATTCACCGCTGCCTCGGCGGACTTCTCGGCCGCACAAGCCGCGAGGTAGGCAGCTCTTCTCTGCTCGTCGATGTCCGGCAGATCGGCTGAGATCTCCTCCCGCAACTGCTCGAGCAGGCTGGCGTAGTCCTGCTGCAGCTGCGTACCGACCGCGTGTGCACCCGCCGGGGCACTCGCCAGCGCTAGAAAGACCCCCAATACGCCTGCTGTCGCCTTCCACGTCATCGCCTTCTGACCTCGCGTTCCGTTGTCCAGCCGTGCTCTTGTCGCTTCGACCTGTGCTGTTGCCCGTAGCCCAGCGTACCGGCGACCGGCCTGCGGGCAAGCTGTCATGCTGTGTCCCGCATCTCCGGGTCCTCCTCCGGCAGGGACGGCTCGAGACCCCGAGGTACCGGGTCTGGAGGCTACCGGAAGTCGGTGGCGTACTACGCCGCTACTCCCCTCCGAGAAGGAGCCCTTCCCCTTCCAGGAACTCCTGGAGGGCCTTCGCGACCTCGACATGACCGAAGGTGTTCCAGTGGACGTCCTCCTCCCGGACGATCTCGGAGACGGGGTAGCCCTCCTCGGCGAATACGGCGTCCAGGTCCATGAAGTGGATCTCCTCCATCAGCGCGAGCTCGTCGTCGAGCGGCTGGGGACCCGGATCCGCCGGGTTCAGGAAGGTGCCGAACTTCATGACGACCAGCCCGCAGCGGTTCGCCGTGCACTCCTCGGCCATCCTGCGGATGATCGCCAGCGTCAGCTCGATTCCGTCCGCCTCCGATTCCAGTCCCGAAGGAGCCTCGCTGGGGACCGGTACGGGCACGTTCGCCAGCTCGAGGTCCGTGTTCAGGAAGACCGGCTTGTGCAGGCCGTATTGGAAGGAGGTGGAGCTGTTGGCCGGATCATTCAAGGTGAACAGGGCCAGCACCACGATGTCCGGCGAGTACTTGAACCCTTCCCGGTCCAGGAAGAGATACTCCTGATCCGTGCCCCAGCCGGAGACGCTGGCGTTCTGCACCTCCCTCGTGGTGGACGATCCCTGGAGGTTCTCCTCGAGCACGTCCGTGAATATCTCCTGGTCGCCGACGCCGTAGCCCCACGCAAACGAATCGCCGAGGACGAGGATGCGGGAGGTGCCCGTTGGCTTCTCGTACGGATACTCCCGGTCCCTCAGCCCCTTCGAGTTGTTGGTGAGCGGGCGACCGAACGTCGTCGCCTTCCAGTTGGGGATGTTGCGCCACCCGATCACTTCGTCATGGACGTAGCGGTGCCCCGTCACCTCGTGCCCGGGCTCCTGCACGTAGATTGGCTCGTCATCGAATCGGTCGCGCAGCACGATGATGGCCACCACCAAGCCGATGGCGAGCGAGATACAGCAGGCGATCAGCCGCTGCAGGACAACGCGCCTGCGGGCGTGATCGGCATGAGGTTCATCGGACATGTCGTTGGACGGCCAAGAGCTGGCAAGGCTCTACTTGAGTACCCTAGCGCCGCAGCTCAGCGATTCAGAGAACCCTGAATGGGATGAGCCGCGAAGCTGCGTCTCTTCCCCGTGAGGGGCACCGAGACAGTAGAC
>CAZDQL010000038.1:0-57585 GCA_964507325.1 uncultured Planctomycetaceae bacterium
TCTCCATCAGCGGCTGCTCGTCGGGGTCCTCCCCGAGGAAGAAGCGGCACAGGAGGCCCGCCGCAGTCATCGCCTCACCCTTCTCAGGCGGGTAGTGCTCGTTGATGCCCGTGATGCGCGAGCTGAACGAACCCATCGTGTCGTAGCCGACGCGACCGGTGGCGGGGTCGGTGACGTCGTTGAGCCAGCTCATGGCGCCCTGGAAAGCGTCCCGCGGGACCTTGAGCTCGGCGTCCTGGGCGGAGGTCAGGGCGAAGACCATCCAGCTGGTGACCGAGGTGTCGTTGTCGCCGATCGGCGGCACGTCGTAGCGCCAGGCGGCGTAGGGGTTGCGCGCGCGCAGGATGTAGTTGACCGACTGCTGGGCCGTGCGTTCGATCAAGGGCGACTTGGAGAAGTAGTAGGCCTCGCAGATTGCGAGCGAAGCGATCGCGTGGTCGTAGAGGAAAGTGTGTCCAATCTCCTCGCCGATCAAACCGGTCTCGTAGTCCTGTTGCTCGCGCAACCACTTGACGCCGCGGGTCACCACGTCCTTGTCGGGCCCCCTGCGCAGGGTGTTGCCGTCACCCAGGAAGGCCAAGAGCGCCAGCCCCGTGACCCCCACGTCGTGCAGCGGGTCGCCGGGCCCCTCGCATTGGTCGTCGGGCGGGTCGTGCTTCATGAACTCGTCGCAGTCCCACATCCCATCCGCGTCTTGGTGCAGCTTCAGCCACTCGAGGCCGTCCTTCAGGGCCTGCTCGGTGCCCTGGCCGCCCTCGATGCCCCTCATCCGGCCGAAACGCCCACCGCGCTTGCCATCACCACTCCCCCCGGCCTCGATATCGAGGCCCGGTTCCCGGTAGTCCGTCTGTAGCGCGAGCGCCATCGTCGCCGTGGCGTAGACCCTCCCGCCGGCGTGCCTCCAGGGACCGATCGGATCCCAAGACCCGGCCAACTCCCCGTCCCGGCGTTGCTTCGGGATCAGAGCCTCGCGCAGAGCTCGCCTCCAGACCTCCCAGTTGCGCCCACCCCAGAGCTGCATCGCGTTGGAGCCGTGCAGCCAGTAGTACTGGTCGGACTCGAAGGTCTTGGGCGCCCAGTGGGGGAGCTTCTTGAGCAAGAGCTGCGCCCCCCTCTTCATCTCCGGGTGCTCGCTGGGCCGATCGCCCATGAGCAGCCGCAGGTAGAGCCCCGCCCCCGTCATCGCCTCGCCGCTCCCCGGCGGGAAGTGCTCGTTGATGCCGGCGATCCTGGAGCTCGGCGAGCCCACCGAGTCGTACCCCACGCGTCCCGACTCCGGATCGGTCACCTCGCGCACCCAGTTCAGGGCGCCCTCGAAGGCGGCCGGATCCGTGCTCAGGCCGCCGCGGCGTGCGCGCTCCAGGGCGAGGACCATCCAGGTGGTGACCGAGGTGTCGTTGTCGCCGATCGGCGGCACGTCGTAGCGCCAGGCGGCGTAGGGGTTGCGGGCGCGCAAGACGTAGGTCACCGCCTGCTGGGCGGGGCGCTCGAGGATCGGGGCGCGCACCGTCAGGTACGCCTCGCACAGCGCCGCCGTCGCGATCCCGTGGCTGTAGAGGAAGGCGTGCCCGTGGGCCTCTCCGAGGAGCCCCGTCTCCTCGTCCTGCTGCTCGCAAAGCCACTTCACGCCCCGCAGGACGTTTTGCCTGTACCGTCCCTCTTCGAAGGTGTTTCCATCTCCCAGGAAGGCCAACAGCGCCAGCCCGGTGACCCCCACCTCGTTGACGGCGTGCCCGCCGTCCTCGGGGTCGGCCAGGCTGGGGAAGGCCTCCAGGTTCCAGTGGCCCTCCGGTGCCTGGTTGGCCGCCAGCCAGGCCAGGGCGGAGCGCACGGCGGCGCGTGAGCCGTGCACCGCCTCGGCGGGGGGCTCGACGATCGGCGGCTCCGGAGGTTCGGGGTCCGCCGCCACCACCTCGGGCAGGCTCTCCTCTCCCGGATCCAGGGCCAGGCAGGAGAGCATCAGCGCCGTGGCGTACGACGACCCCCCGATGGTTCCCCAGGGACCGACCGCGGGCCAGCTCCCATCCTGCGCTTGGTGGGGCGGGAGCGTTTCGGCGAGCGCCGCGCGCCAGGCCTTCCAGCGCTCGCCGCCCAGGGCGTGCATGGCGCGCGTCCCGAAGTACCAGTAGTACATGTCGGTGCCCAACCCCTGGGGGTCCCACGCGGGCAGCCGGCGCAGGAGGAGCTCGGCGTGCCGGGCGAGGATCGGCTTGGTCTTCTCGCTCTGGCCGATCTCCTGACGGCAGTAGAGGGCGACCGCGGTCATCGCTTCGCCGAGCTCCGGCGGGAAGTGGTCGTTCACCCCGGGGATGCGCGAGGAGCGCGAGCCGGGGCCGCTGTACCCCACGCGACCCGTGGTCTCGTCGGTCGCCGAATCGAACCAGTGCAGGGCGCCGACGAAGGCCTCCGAATCGACGCGCAGGCCGGCGCGTTCGGCGCTCTTGAGGGCCAACACCATCCAGCCGGTGATCGAGGTGTCGTTGTCCCCGATCGGCGGCAGGTCGTAGCGCCAGGCGCTGTAGGGATTGCGCGCACGCAGGACGAGGCGCACGGCGCCCTCGGCGGCTGCCTCGTAGCCCGCGTCGGGGCAGTGGCGGTGGGCTTCGCACAGCGCCAGGGTGGCGATGCCGTGGTCGTAGAGGAACGCGTACCCGACCTCGGCGCCGATCAGTCCGCTCTCGGCGTCCTGCTGCTCGATCAGCCACTCGAGGCCCGTGCGCACCACCTGCTTGAAGGGCCCCGCCTCGGGGGTGTTCCCGCTCTCCATCAGGGCCAGCACGCTGAGCGCCGACACGCCGACCCGGCGCAGGGGAGGAGGAGCCTCCACGCCCTCGCGCTGGGCGTCCCAAGACCCGTCGCTGTGCTGGGCGTCGGCCAGGAAGAGCTGAGCTTCACGGACCGCGAGGCGCGCCGGGGAATCCTCCGGCCCGCAGGGGCGAGCCGCAGCCGTCGCCGCGCTGGCAACCAGGAGGAGCAGGGAAACAACGGGCAGACGGGTACCCCAATCACCTGTCGTAAAGGTGTTCATGCGCGCGCGCCACCTCGTTCAGGTGGCTCCCCTTTCTGTTGTCTGGTTCTGCTATCTAGCTCCCAGGACTCGTGCGTAGCGGAAGTACACCTCGAGACAAAGCACCATCGTCGCAGTGCTGTAGACCCGTCCACCGGAGTGGCCCCAGGGCCCCACCGGATCCCAGGAGCCGTCGTGGGCTCCATCGTGGCGTTGGGGCTCGAGCACCGCCTCCTTCATGGCCTTGTTCCAGGTCTTCCAGTAGTGCTTGCCCATCTGGTACATCGCGTACGAGCCGTAGTACCAGTAGTACATGTCGCAGCCGTAGCCCTCGGGGTCCCACTTGGGCAGGCACTTCAACATCAGATCCGCGTGCTTCTCCATCAGCGGCTGCTCGTCGGGGTCCTCCCCGAGGAAGAAGCGGCACAGGAGACCCACCGCGGTCATCGCCTCGCCCTTCTCCGGCGGGAAGTGCTCGTTGATGCCGGTGATACGTGAGCTGACCGAGCCCATCGAGTCGTAGCCGACGCGACCCGTGGCGGGGTCGGTGGCGTCGTTGAGCCAGTTCATGGCGCCGACGAGGGCGTCCTGCGGAACCTTGAGCTCGGCGTCCTGGGCCGAGGTCAGGGCGAAGATCATCCAGCCGGTGACCGAAGTGTCGTTGTCGCCGATCGGCGGCACGTCGTAGCGCCAGGCGCTGTAGGGGTTGCGCGCGCGCAGGATGTAGTTGATCGACTGCTGCGCCGTGCGCTTGATCAGGGGCGACTTGGAGAAGTAGTAGGCCTCGCAGATCGCGAGCGCAGCGATCGAGTGGTCGTAGAGGAAGGTGTGCCCGATCTCCTCGCCGAACAACCCGGTCTCGTAGTCCTGCTGCTCGCGCAACCACTTGACGCCGCGGGTCACCACGACCTTGTGGGGGCCCCTGCGCATGGTGTTGCCGTCACCCAGGAAAGCCAAGAGCGCCAGCCCCGTGACCCCCACGTCGTGCAGCGGGTCGCCGGGCCCCTCGCACTGGTCGTCGGGCGGGTCGTGCTTCATGAACTCGTCGCAGTCCCACATCCCGTCCGGGTCCTGGTGCAGCTTGAGCCACTTGAGGCCGTCCTTCAGGGCCTGCTCGGTGCCCTGGCCGCCCTTGATGCCCCGCTTGCGGCCGAAGCGCCCGCCGCGCTTGCCGCCGGCACCGCCCCCGATCCCGATGATGTTGTTGAACTGGTCTTCGTCGAAGGGGGAGTCCTGGAAGAGGTCGTCAGTGGTCTCGAAATCCTCGTCCTCGGTCTCGGTATCCTCGACCTCGAAGTCCTGGATGACCGGTTCCTCTTCGACCTCCTCCTCTTCGATCTCCTCTTCCTCCTCCTCGATCTCCTCCTCGAAGATCTCCTCGGGAGCCTGCTCGAGCGTGGCCTGGATCTCCGTCTCGCCCGTGTCGCCGAAGAGGTTCCACGGGATGGCCTGGATGATCAGGAAGACCACTAGGTGTAGAGCGGCGGAGATGGCGAGCCAGGGGGCCCGGCTCATCCACTCGTAGAGGACGTCGTTGAAGGTCTCTTCCTGCTCCCAGGACTTGGGGAGCGTCGACTCGATGTGGATGTCCTGGTACTCGTTGCTCATTGCGGCACAGGGCTCATCTCTGCCAGGGTTCCCAGTGGCCCGGGGCTCACTCGGCACGTCTCACTGGGACACCGCTCGCAGGTGGTCGCGGTTCGGGCCCCGGGTGAACGTCCCGGGGCGCTGGGGGTTCAGAGGATATCCAGCTATCTTCGGGCCGCTACGATCGGGGGCTATCTTTCATCCTTCGTGGGCGTGATTGGGCCCTATTCGGTCGTCAATTGACCGACCGGGCGCGCCGCGCGCGGAGGATCCGGCGGAACTCCTCCGGCCAGAGGTAGGTCGCCTCCAGGACCTCCTCGAAGGCCGCTCGCTCCCTGAGGCCGTCCCGGGTCCTCTGCACCCGCTCCTCCAGCTCCACCTGCAGCCCGCGATCGACGAAGGGCTGGGCCTCGGTGGGGGGCACCCGCTGGTCCACCCGGTAGATGGACCACCCGGTGGGAGGGGTCTCGCGCCAGAGGGGGGCGCTCACCTCTCCCACCTCCCCGTCCCGCGCCAGCTCCCCCAGGGCGGCGCTCTCGTGCCAGATCTCCCCCGCGTGGGCCAGGCGGAAGATCTCCCGGGGGGGGATCTTGTCGTTGGGTTTCTGGGTGACGGGGCTGCCGTGCATGCCGACCAGGTTGTCGAAGGTCTCCTCACCCGCCACGTACAGGCGGCGCAGCTCGGTGATCAACTGGAACTTGGCCTCCTTCTCCTCCTCGGATTCCGGGGAGACGTCGACGTGCAGGACCTGGAGGCCCACCCGCTCACCCAGCAGGCCGACGAACGCCCGTTCCGTGGGGTCGGGGGAGTTGCAGAAGGTCTCGTAGGTGCTGAACAGGATCCCCGGGCGCACGTAGCGGTCGACCGTCGTGCGCCCCGTGGCCCCCGCTGCGGTCCCGGTCACCGACCGGCGCCAGCTCTCCTCCAGCATGCGGTCCCGGATCGTGGCCTTGTAGCGGGCCGGGGAGACCGAGCCCGCCTTGAACTCGGCGGCGGCCGCCTTGGGTCCCCCCATCGCCTCCACCTGGCTCTGGAAGTTCTGCTCGGTCAGCTCCTCCACCAGCTCCGGGTCGTAGCCGAGGTCGTGGCCCGCCTGGACCCTCATCAAGGTCTCCAGGCGGTCGGACATCGCTTCGCTGAGGAGCAGCTCGTACCCCGGGTCATCCCCCGCTTCGAGCAGGGCCCGGGCCCGCTCGGCGAGCTCCCTGTCCGCCAGGAGCGTCATCTGCAGATCCGAGAAGAGGACCAACTCGTCACCCACCACCGCCACGACCCAGTCCGAAGGGAGCGGCACCTCCTGTCCACTGGGGGGGCCGGCCTGGGGCACGGCGTCCTGGGGGGGCGAGGAGAGGGCGAGCAGGAGGAGGAGGGCGGCGCTCATGGGGTGTCTCCAGCGGGCATTCTGTCGGCGCTCTCCACCCCCTGCAAGAGTCGCTCCAGCCACTCCAGGGCCGCGCCCGGGGAGCGCTGGGCCGCGGGGATCACCAGGTGCGCCACCCCGCTGCGCACCCGGCGCAGCTCGGCCCGTCCCCCTCCGAAGAGGCGCTCCAGCCCCACCCGATCGGTGTACTGCACCAGGTACACGTTCCCGCGGTAGGCCAGCCGCACCAGGTGGAAGGGATCCAAGCGCGCCTTCAAGTGGAAGGTCCGCAAGAGCGCCTCCGTCGGCTCCGGCAGGCGGCCGAAGCGATCGCGCAGGTCGGCGGCGGCGCGCTCGGCGTCCTCGTCGGTCCGGATGCGCGCCAGCTCGCGCAGGGTCTCGAGGCGCAGGGTGGGGTCCGCGATCCACTCCTCGGGGAGGAAGGCGTCCAGGCCCAGCTCGAGCTCGACCCCCGCCTCGGTCTCCTCCACCCGCGGCGCCCCCGTGTCCGCCTCCTCGCCGGCCTGCAGGCGCTCGATGGTGAGCCTGAGGAGCCGGCAGTACATGTCGTAGCCCACCGCTGCGATGTGCCCCGACTGCTCGGCGCCCAGGATGTTGCCCGCGCCGCGCAACTCCAGGTCCTTGACGCTGATCCCGAAGCCCGCCCCCAGGTGGTTCAGCTCCTCCAGCGCCTTGATGCGCTCCCGCGCCACCGGTCGCAGGGGTTTGCCGCGCTGCACCAGGAGGTAGCACCAGGCCTTCTGGTCCCCGCGGCCGACGCGCCCGCGGAGCTGGTGCAGCTCCGCCAGGCCGAAGCGATCGGCGTCGTCGATCAGGATCGTGCCGGCGCTGGGGATATCGAGGCCGTTCTCGATGATCGTCGTCGCCACCAAGACGTCCACGTGGCCACGGGTGAAGGCGTCCATCACCTGGCGCAGCTCGCGGCTGCCCATCTGGCCGTGGCCGACGGCGTAGTCCGCTTCCGGCACGAGCTGCCGCAGGCGTTCCGCCACGCCTTCGATCGAGGCGACCCGGTTGTGCAGGAAGAAGACCTGCCCACCGCGGTCCAGCTCGCGGCGCAGCACCTCGGCGATCTCCGCCTCGTCGTCGGTGTAGCCGACGGTCGTCTCGATCTCCTGACGCCCCGGGGGGGGCACGGTCAGGGCCGAGATGTCCCGCAGCCCCGAGAGGGACAGGTGCAGGGTGCGCGGGATCGGCGTGGCGGTCAGGGTCAGGACGTCCACCTCGGCGCGCAACTGCTTGAAGTGCTCCTTGTGGGTCACCCCGAAGCGCTGCTCCTCGTCGATGATCACCATCCCCAAGCGGGCGAACCTGACGTCCTTGGAGAGGATGCGGTGGGTCCCGATCAGCACGTCCACCCGCCCCGCCGCGGTCGCCTCGGCGACCTCCTTGGCGGCCTTGCCGGTGACATAGCGGGAGAGCACCGCCACCTCGACCGGGAAGTCCGCCAAGCGCTCCCGGAAGGTGTCGTAGTGCTGCTGGGCCAGGACCGTCGTCGGCACCAGGACCGCCACCTGCCCGCCGCCGTTCACCACCCGGAAGGCCGCGCGCACCGCCAGCTCGGTCTTGCCGAAGCCCACGTCCCCGCAGAGCATGCGGTCCATCGGGCGCTTGGCGAAGAGGTCCTTCTCGATCTCGGAGTCCGCCGAGACCTGGTCGGCGGTGTCCTCGAAGGGGAAGGAGCCGACCAGGTCGCGCAGCAGCTCGTCGTCGGCGCGCCAGGACTCGCGGCTGTGCACCGCGCGCTTGGCTTGCACCTCCAGGAGCTCGGCGGCCATGTCGAAGAGCCCGCGCTCGACGCGCTCCTTGCGGCGCCGGAAGGAGCTCGCGCCGATCCGATCCAGGGAGAGGCCGCTGCCCCCCGGACCGACGTAGCGCTGCACCATGTCGATGCGGCTGGAGGGCACGTAGAGGCTCACCTCGTCGGCGAAGACCAGGTGCAGGTGCTCCTCCTCTCCACCTCCGCGCTCCATGCGCACGAGACCCCGGTAGCGCGCCAACCCGTGCACCGCGTGCACCACCAGGTCCCCCGTCCGCAGCTCGAAGAAGGACTGGATCGCGCGCACCTTGTGGGCGTGCCGCGGCCGGGCGCGCCGGCGGGTCCCCAGGACGCCCTTCAGCTCGTGGTGGTTGACCACCACCAGCCCCCAGGGGGGCACGCGGAAGCCCCGCGACAGGGTGCCGCGCGCGAGCTCCACGTCGTCCAGGGCGCCACCCGCCTCGAGCTCCTGGGTCAAGCGGTGCTCGTCGGCCTCGTTGAGGCACAGGACGATCACCCTTTGCCCTCCCTCGGCCGCCTTCGAGAGCGCTCCCGGGGCGGACTTCATCCCCACCTCGAGGGCCTGCACCGAGCGCGTGTCGAGGGAGATGTCGCGTCCCGGCAGGCTCTGCAGGGCCAGCCCCCGGCGCCGGGCGCGCGCCTGGTCGAGGGTGCGCAGGGCGTGCTCGTGGTCCGCCGAGCGCCGGCGCAGCCGCTCGGCACGCTCCTCGACGCGCAGGGGCTCGACCTCGACCACCACGCACTCACCCGCGACGAGCTCCGCCAGTTGCACCCCCTGGCCGTCGCGCACGCCGCCGGCGTCGGCGGCCAGGCACAGCTCGAGCTCGTCGTGCTCCTCCACCGAGCGCTGGTCGGTCGGCTCGAAGCTGCGCAGGGACTCGATCTCGTCCCCGAAGAGCTCGACGCGCACCGGCAGGTCGGCGGCGAAGGGGAAGAGGTCCAGGATGTCCCCGCGCAGGCTCACCTCGCCGGGGGCCTCGGCCAGGGGTTGGCGCGTGTAGCCGCGGCGCGTCAGTCGTGCCAGGAGGCCCTCGGCGTCGAGCAGCTCGCCGGTGCGCAGGTGGAGAAACTCGCGTTCCAGCTCCTTGACCGAGGGGATCGGTTGCAGGAGGGCGAGCAGGGAAGCGACCAGCGCCCGCGGCCGATCCCCATCCGGATGGGCCAGGATCTGGGCCACCTGCAGGCGCTCGCGCACCGCGTCGGCCTGGGCTCCGCGCTTGCCCGCGGCGGCGCGAGCGGGAAAGCGCAGGGCATCCAGCCCGAATAGCGCCAGGTCGTCGGCGAAGGCCTCCGCCTCCGCCTCGGAGGAGGCGACCACCAAGAGGGGAGCCGACCGCAGCGCGGGGCGCGTGGCCAGGTGCGCCAGGAGCAGGGCCTGGCTCGAGCCCCACAGGTTGCCCACCTCGACGCGCTCGCGCTCGTGCAGGAGCTCAAGGACTCGGCGTGTGACCTCGAGCTCCTCCAACGCGGCGGCGTCCAGCACCGTCCGCGCCGCTGCCTCGTCCACGGTGGCGCCGCTCCTCACGTCTCCGAGTGCTCCCCCTCGAGCACGTAGAGAGCCTCCACCGCCGCCCAGTGCTCCGCCTCCTTCAGGTTGCGACCCCAGGCGCTGGGGAAGAGCCGCTCCCCGGCGCGGGCGCGCACCAGGAAGGCGCGCGCGTGGGCCCGCCCCCGGCTCTCGATCTGGTCGTAGCGGGGGAGGCTGCCGAGGTGGCGCTGGCAGTGCTCCTGCAGGAGCTGCTTGGGGGAGGCCGCCGGGCGCTCGCACACCCGCTCCCCGACGCGCGCCAGGGGACCGGCCAGGGTGGCGCGCACGAAGCGCCGCGCGGCTTCGATCCCCCCGTCCAGGTACACCGCCCCCAGGAAGGCCTCGTAGAGGTTCGCCATCACCGAGCGCGACAGGGCGCGCCGCCCGAGGCCGCGCCCCACCTGGGCGTGGGAGTCCAGCTCGATCGCCCGGGCGGCCTCCGCCAGGGTCTTGCGCGACACGATCCAGGCCTTCAACTCGGTCAGGTCCCCCTCGTTCAGGTCGGGGTGGGACTGGTAGAGCTCCTCCGCCACCAGGAGGTCCAGCGCCGCGTCCCCCAGGAACTCCAGACGTTCGTTGTCCCGCGCCGCGGCGGTGGAGGCGTGGGTCAGGGCCAGGGATCGGAGCGCCGGGTCGGCGAACTCGTGGTGCAGCGACATCGCGAAAAGGCCGGATTCCCCGAAGGGAAGCGGGCGCGCGGAGAACGGACATGCTAACCCCTCCCTCGTCCCGTCCATGAGTGAACCCCAGCTCCCGATCCTGCGGACCTCCGGCTTGACCAAGGTCTACGGCGAGGTGCGCGCCGTGGACGGGCTCGACCTGGAGGTGCAGCGCGGGGAGTGCTTCGGTCTCCTGGGACCGAACGGCGCCGGCAAGACCACCACCCTGCGGGTGCTCGCGACCCTGACGCCTCCTGACGCGGGGGAGGTGTCGGTCCTGGGTTTCGATCCCGTGGCGGAGGGCGCCCAGGTGCGGCGCCGTCTGGGGGTGGTCCCCCAGGAGGTGGCGCTCTACGACACCCTGAGCGCACGTGAGAACCTGGCCTTCTTCGGGGCGATGTACCGCCTGGCTCCCGACCTCCTGGCGGAGCGCGTCGCCTGGGCCCTCGACCACGCCGGCCTGACCGAGCGGGGGGACGCGCGGGTGGGGACCTTCTCGGGGGGGATGAAGCGGCGGCTGAACATCGTGGCGGCCCTCTTGCACGAGCCGGAGCTGGTCTTCCTCGACGAGCCCACCGTGGGGATCGATCCCCAGTCGCGCCATCGCGTCTTCGAGATGGTGGAGGAGCTGAACGCCGCCGGGACCACGATCGTCTACACCACCCACCAGCTGGGGGAGGTGGAACGGCTCTGCGGGCGGATCGCGATCCTCGACCACGGGCGTTCGATCGCCTCCGGGACCCTGACCGAGCTGCAGCGCCGGGCGCTCGTCGGGCAGGGGCGCGCGGCGGCCCTCGAGCTCCCCCCCGACGCCGACCTGGAAGAGGTGGTGGCGATCCTCTGCGAGCGGGGCATCGACGCCCGCCGGCGGGAGGAGGCCCCCGACCTGGAGGAGGTCTTCCTGACCCTCACCGGACACGCCCTGCGCGACGGCGACTGAGACCTCCATGGCAGCCTTCAGCGACACCCTCTCCACCGCCTGGACCCTGGCCCGCAAGGACCTCCGCCTCTTCTTCCGCGACCGGACCGCGCTGGCCTTGACCTTCGCCCTGCCGATCCTTCTGGCGGTCGTCTTCGGCTCCGCCATGGGGGCCATGGGCGGTGGGGGAGGTGGTGGAGCCTCGCCCCGCGTCGAGCTCAGGGTCGAGGACGCAGACGCCACCCCCGCCAGCGCCCGCCTGGTGCAGCGCCTGACGGACCTCGAAGGGATCCGCGCCGTGGTGGCGCCGGAGGCGCGCCGCGCCGTCGCCAGTGGAGACGTCGCCGCGGCGCTGATCGTGCCCGAGGGCTACGGTCAGGCCCTCGAGGCGCGCCAGATCCCGACCCTGCATCTCCTGCGCGACCCCTCGCGGACGATCTCCCAGCAGGTGATCACCGGCAACCTGGTGCCGCTGCTCGTCGAGTCGGTGATCGCGGAGCTGGGGGCGACCCAACTGCCCGTCCAACTGATGGGATTCGCGGCCGCGCGCGAACTGGACTTCTCCAGCGACGTGCCAGCCCTCTTGGGGGTGGTCTCCGAGGACGTGACGGGTCGCGACGACGAGGGGATGCACCGGAGCTGGGGTGCCTCCCACGCCGTCGCCGCCATGGCGGTGATGATGCTGATGTTCAGCCTGGTCGCGGCGGGTGGCTCCCTCCTGGAGGAGGAGGAGGGCGGCACCCTCCTGCGCCTGCAGCTCACCCCCGCCGCCGGACCGGCGATCCTGACCGGCAAGCTCCTGATGCTCGCCTGCGTGGGGCTGATGCAGCTCGCGGTGCTCTTCGCCTTCGGAATGGCGGTCTTCGACGTCCCGGTGCTCGACCACCCCCTGGCCCTGACGCTGACCTCGATCGGCCTGGTGCTCGCCGCCACCGGCCTGGGGCTCTTCTTCGCCGTGGTGTGCCGCTCCCGCAAGCAGCTCGAGGGCCTCTCGACCCTGGTGATCCTGGTCATGAGCGCCGTGGGCGGCGCCTGGTTCCCACGCGAGGTCACCCCCGACTGGTTCCAGACGGTGGGGCGGCTGACGATCACCGCCTACGCCATGGACGCCTTCCACGGGATTCTCTGGTACGGCAAGGGCCTCTTGGCGACGGCGGAGCGCAGCGGGGTGTGGTTCGACGTGGCGGTGCTGTACGGGGTCGGGATCGTCCTGAGCGTGCTCGCCTCGCGCCTCTACCGGCGACGCTTCGTGCAGGGCGCCTGAACTGCCTCCCTTCCGTGTGCTTCCCTGGGGGCCTGTCGCCGCAAACCCGCTACCACCAAGGACTTCGAGCGTTTGCCTCCCGGAGCAGGCCCTCCTGACCTCCGGGGGCTCTCGGCAGCCGGCCCGAGAGGTGGAGAGGCCAGCGAAATGCGGGCGCCGAGGCGCCGCGTGCCCACTGAAGGGGGGCAGTTCAGGAGGCGTAGACTGGGGGGGGCGATGGCCGACTTCCGCCCGCGACCCGACGACGAGCTCGTCGAGCCCCTCTTCGGGGGCCTCGGGGTGCGCGCCGAGGAGCCCGGAGGGGACATCCCCGGGCGCGTGGTCAAGGGTCGGCGCTGGCTCCCGTTCCTGCTCGCGGCGGCGCTGATCGCGGTGGGGCTCGCCGCTTGGGCGTGGCTGGGGGAGTAGCCCGGGGGAGGGGAGGGAGAGGCCCGCCGTTCCTCAGGCCGCGATCGGCTCCGACTCGTCCTCCTCGTCGCGCAGCCGGCGTTCGATCAGGCGCGCCAGGGCCATCCGCTCCCGCCTGAGCTCGTTCGCCTGATCGAAGAGGGGATCCTCGTTCCGGTGGAGCTGCTCGTCGAAGGTCGCGACGTGCAGGAGGTAGAGCGCCGCCTGGGCTGCGAGATCCTCGGTGGCATCGCCCTCTTCCGCGGTGGGGGTCCAGCCGGGGTGGTCCAGGATCTCGCTCAGCTCGGCCCAGATGCGCCGGGGGCTGCTGTGACGCTGGAGGATGCCGGTCTGCACCTGGAAGTGAACGAGATCGAAGAGCGCCGGCGCCTCCATCAGGGCCTGCTCCCAGTCGAAGGCGCGCAGGTGGCCCTTGCGCAGGGCGATGTTCCACGGCGTGAAGTCACCGTGCGCCATGCAGCAGGGGATCGAGCTGCCCGCCAGGCGCGAGGAGAGCGCGTCGCGCAGCGCGGTGAAGGTCGCGTGCCACTCCCCGTCCACGTCACCCTTCAGGGCCTCCAGCCGCGTGGACGCCGCCCGGAAGATGCGCAGGTCCTCGAAGGGGACCTGGCACTGGGTGTGCCACCGCAGGGCGACCAGGAAGGCCAGGTGCTCGCTGCCGAAGCGGTTCCCCGAGTGCCCGCCCGCGATGTCCTCCTGAATCAGCCAGGAAGCGTGCTTCCCCTCGCCGTGGGCGATGAAGGAGGGCCCGAAGGTGCCCTCGGGAGAGTTGCGCCCCAAGAGGGCCAGGGTGCGGGCCTCGCGGAGGATCCTCCTCCTCGCCCGCTTGGTCAGGGACAGCTTGACCACTCCCCGCGCCATGCCCCAGCGATCCACGACCCGCGCGACCGCCTTGCGATGGGGGCCCGGGACACCCAGGGCGATGGCGAAGGAGGTCGCCTCCACCTCGCCGATCCACGGGATCTCCGCCGCTCCCGCCCGGCCCTTGATCACCACGTGCAGCTCCGCCAATCCGAGGGAGCGGGTCAATCTCCGGCGCCACCCCCGCTCGAGCATGCGCCGCCCGAGCCTGTCGCGGCGCCGGCCGCTGGGCAGCAGGGGCAGGCCCGCGGCGAATCCATCGCGATCGGGGGGCAGGAGGACCTGGCTCTCGCCCGCGCCCGGCAGGACGAACCACTGGTGATGGCGGCCCACTTCCGGGAGGCCGCGGACCCAACGCTCGAGGAGCGGGGGACGAACGAGACGCCCGACGCGCTCGAGGGCGCCGCGGGCTCGCTCGACGATCACCAGGGCCTTCCCCGGGGGGAGCCGCAGCCAGGCGTTCACCAGGGCCTTGCGAGTCGCGCTTTCTTCCACGCCCAACACGACCGGCTTCACGAGGGGGCTCGAGAGGGCGGGGAACCAGCTCTCCAGGCAGTAGGGCAGTGCGGGGCGGGACATCGGGGGAGGACCCCCCGCTAGTTCGGCAGAGCGCCGCGGGCCCTTGAGTGGTCCCCGAAGTTGCCTCGCTCACCCCGAGCGCGGGAACTGCGCCAATTCGGGATCCACCAGGCGCCCCACCTCCTCCTGCACGAAGCGGTCGGTCATCCCGGCCAGGTAGTCGCAGATGGCCTGCTCCAAGCCGACCTCCTCCGCCCAGCTCCGGTACCAGGGGGAGAGCTCCTCCGGCCGTGCCCGGTACGCCTCGAAGAGACGCGAGAGGACCTCGCGGGCGTAGACCAGGAAGCGCTCCAGATGGGGGTGCCGGTAGAAGCGGCGGTACAGGAAGGCCTGCAGCTCCGCCACCTGCTCGCCCAGGCGTGCACCGTGACGGACGAGGAGGCGGTCGTGGGCCTGGACCTGGCTGGATTCCCGCACGCCCGACTCCTCGATCGAGGCGTGGGAGGACTCGATCAGGTCGACGATGCAGGCGCCGATCAGCTCGTTGGCGACGCGCTGCACGCGCAGCTTGGGGTCGTCCAGCTCGACGAAGCCCGGGT
Source organism: uncultured Planctomycetaceae bacterium (assembly GCA_964507325.1). Lineage (GTDB taxonomy): Bacteria > Planctomycetota > UBA1135 > UBA1135 > CAZDQL01. Next base: position 14,513 of record CAZDQL010000038.1, read on the forward strand.
GGCGCGCGGCTGCGCGCTCGCGGGCCTCGCGCCACAGGGACACCTCCCCGCGCACTTCCTCCTCGCTGAACATCCCGGCCAGGATGCCGTCCTCCAGGTCGTGCTTGCCGTAGGCGGTGGAGTCGGCCTGGTCGACCACCTGCGCCTCCAGCAGGGGGCGCCGCGGGCGGGGCTGGAACTCCGCCGGCCAGTCCTCGTCGGTCTCGTGCTTGAGGAGGGACTCGCGCACCTCGCGGGTCAGGTTCAGGCCGGGGTAGTCGGGGCTGCGGCGTTCGAGTCGGTCGATCACCCGCAGCACCTGGGCGTTGTGGCGGAAGCCACCCTGCGACCGCATCAACTCGTCGAGGGCCCACTCGCCGCGGTGGCCGAAGGGGGGGTGCCCCAGGTCGTGCGCCAGGGCCACCGCCTCACAGAGGGGCTCGTTCAAGCGCAGCGCGGAGCCCACGCTGCGGGCGACCTGGCACACCTCGAGGGAGTGGGAGAGGCGCGTGCGGTAGGCGTCCCCCTCGGAGTTGACGAAGACCTGGGTCTTGTACATCAGCCGGCGGAAGGCCGTGCTGTGGGTGACGCGGTCGCGGTCGCGCTCGAAGCAGGTGCGCAGGTGGTCGGGTCGCTCGGGGTGGGCCCGACCGCGAGAGGCGGCGCTCCTGGCGGCGTAGGGGGCCAGGTCGCGCTCTTCCCGCTCCTGGCGGGCGTGGCGGGTGTGCAGCTCGACTCTCACGACGCGACTCGGGGTTCAGGCGAGTCTACGGGGGAGGAGCTGGGGTGGTGGGGGGGCAGTTCGGCCATCTTCGAGGTCGGCGAGCAATCGACGGAGCAGGAAGCCTGCGGCCGGGTACGATCCCCGCTGCCCCATGAGCTCCGAGCCCTGGTACGTCGCCGCCTTCCGCGAGGAGTACACCCGGGTCTACGCCCACCGCGACCTACCCTCGGCACGCCGCGAGATCGCGCACGTCTTGGCGCTGGGGGCCGGTGGGCGAGTGCTCGATCTGTGCTGCGGCTTCGGTCGCCACAGCCTGGCTCTGCGGGAGCGGGGCGTGGAGGTGGTCGGCCTCGACCTCTCGGCCGAGCTCCTGACGCGCGCGGCCGACCTGCCGGAGGCGGGGCTCTTGGCCGGTCGCCTGCTGCGTGCCGACGCGCGCGCCCTGCCCTTCGCCGCTGGGAGCTTCGATTCCATCCTGAACCTCTTCTCCTCCTTCGGCTACTTCGGCGCCGAGGGGGACGCCCGGGTGGCGGCGGAGATGGGGCGCGTGCTGCGCTCCGGCGGCGTGGCGCTCCTGGACCTGATGAACCCACCCCGCGTGCGCGCGGAGCTCGTGGCGGAGTCGCGGTCGGAACGGGATGGGACGGTCCTGGTCGAACGCCGTCGTCTGCGGGATGGCGGGCGCGAGGTGGTCAAGGAGGTCTCCCTCACCCTGCCGGACGGGGAGCGCCGCTCGTGGTGCGAGGAGGTGCGGCTCTACGAGCTGGACGAGCTCCTCGCTCTCATGGAACCTCGAGGCTTCGCGCTCGTCGGCGCGCGCGGCGACTTCGCCGGGGCGCCCCACGACGCCGCTTCGGAGCGACAGATCGTCCTGTTGCGCAGGCGCTGAAGGACGGCCTCCGCGTCGGTCTCACTGCGAACCGGCGTTCTCCCGAGCCTGCTCGACCAGGGCGTCGAACTCGGGCCCGTGGAGCGGCTCCAAGTCGGGATTCGTCGCCAGCCAGTCCGCCATCGAGAAGCCGTTTTCCACCGCCCGTTCGAGCGCCACGAAGGCCTCGTCGTAGTCCTCCCGGAAGACCGCGTAGCGGGCCAGGTTGACGAGGGGGATCAGGGTCTGGGGGTGCCGCTCGCCGTGCTGCTCGAGGCTGATCTCCATCACCTCGCGCGTCAGCCGCTCGGCCTCGTCGAATTGGCCCAGCGCTTCGCAGACCTGCCCGCGTACAGACATGCACGCCAGCGTCTCGGGGTGCTTGGGACCCCGCTCGCGGCGGCTGGCCTCCAGCGCTTGTCGTGAGAGGGGATCCGCTTCGTCGATGCGGCCCTGGCGTTGGAGCACCAAGGCCAGGAGGAAGGCTGCTCGGGTGGTGCGTGGGTTGTCGCTTCCCAGCACTCGCACCGACGTCTCCCAGGTCTCGCGCAAGAGCGGCCCCGCTTCGTCGTCACGCCCCTGGTCCACGTAGAGGGCGGCCAAGTTCGAGCTCCACAGCAGGAACTCCGAGTGCTCCCGACCCAGGACGGACTCTCCGACCTCCAGCGCCTCCTGGTACAAGGCCTCCGCATCGTCCCGACGGCCCATTCCCCGGTAGGCCTCGGCCAGCGCGACCTTCGTCGCCAGGGTGCTGGGGTGGTCCTCTCCCACGGCCTGAACCAGAGCCTCGAGGGTCTCGAGATGGACCTTCTCCGCTTCGTTGAAGCGGGCCTGCAAGAGATGGATGTTGGCCCGGTCGTTCCTGAGGCTCAAGGTCGTGGCGTGCGCCGCGCCCAGCACGCGATGGGCGACGTCGGTCGTCTCGTCGCAGAGGGACTCCGCCTCGTCGAAGAGACCCATGTTCACGTAGACGCCCACCAACTTGGCCGCCGTCTCGAGGGTGGCCGGGTGCTCGTCCCCCACCTCTTGGCGCAGGAGGGCCAGGCTCACGAGCAGCAACTCCTCGGCGTCCTGGCCGCGACCCTGGTGCTTGTACACGCCGGCCAGTTTGCGTCGCGCCTCCAAGGTCCGCAGGTCGGACTCGCCCTCGAGCTGCGTCCACAGCTCTACGGCCCGCTGCAGGAGCGGCTTAGCCTGGTCGTAGAGGCCCAAGTTGATGTAGACCCCGCCCATCGTGCTCATCAACCGCGCCTGGACGACGGGCTCGTCCGCAAGCCGCTCCTCCAGCGCCTGCGCCCCCTCGTCGAGGATTTCGCGCACCGTGACCGCGTCGCCCCTGGCCGCGGCCGGATCTGCGTGGAGGATCAGCTCGGTCAGGAGGGACACCACCTCCTTGGAGGTGCGGGCCTCCACCGAGATGCGCTGGAGTTGCACGTAGATCGTGATGGTGAAGCCGATCAAAAGCGCCAGCAAGAGCCCCGTGATCCCCACCCCCAAGCGGTGGCGCCGCGTGAACTTGCGGGCCTGGTAGATCACGCTCGGAGGGCGCGCGACCACGGGCACGTGGGAGAGGTGCCGGCCGATGTCCAACGCCAGCTCGGAGGGGGAGTCGTAGCGCCGGGCGCGTTCCTTCTCCAAGGCCTTCATCACGATCCAGTCCAGGTCACCGCTCAGCTGCCGGCGCAGGGTGGTGACGTCGGAGCGACGCCGCTGGGCGGTCTCGGTCGAGCGCTCCCCCAGCGTGCTGATCCTCTGCGAAGGCTTGGACGGCTCCTGCTCGCGAATCCGGCGGCGGATCTCCTCGATGCCGGCCGCGCGCAGCTCGGCCGAATCGAAGGGCAGCGCTCCCACCAGGAGCTCGTAGAGCAGCACGCCCAGGGAATAGACGTCGGTGCGCGTGTCGACGTCTTCCGCCGCCGTCCCCGCCTGCTCCGGGCTCATGTACTCCGGCGTGCCGATCATCAGACCCAGCTCGGTCTGGATCGTCTGCTCGGTCAGCCGTTGCTCCGTGGCCTTGGCGATCCCGAAGTCGATGATCTTCGGCACTGCCTGCCCGTCCTCGGACTGGACCAAGACGTTGCTGGGCTTGAGGTCGCGGTGGATGATCCCCTTCTGGTGGGCGTGCTGCACGCCCTGGCACACCTCCCGGAAGAGCTCCAAGCGCTCGCGCGTGCTGAGCTGGTGCTGGTCGCAGTGCTCGGTGAGCGGCACCCCCTGCACGTGCTCCATGGCGAAGAAGGGCCGACCGTCCCGCGTCGCTCCGGCGGCGAAGACCTGGGCCACGTTGGGGTGGTTCATCAGCGCCAGCGCCTGCCGCTCCGCCTCGAAGCGCGCCACCACCTGCTCGGTGTCCATCCCCCGCTTGATGACCTTCAGCGCGACGGTGCGACGGACCGGCTGCGTCTGCTCCGCCAGCCAGACCTCGCCCATCCCTCCGCGGCCGATCCTCTCCAGGATGCGGAAGCCAGGGACCTCCGGGACGGCATCCGCCGCCGCCGCCGATCCCAGCGGATCCACCGGGGAAGCCATGAACTGGCTTTCGGAGGAGTCGGCGTCGAGCATCCCCAGGACCAGCGCCGCCAGCTCCCCGTCGGAGCCGCACTCCTCGCTCACGAAGGGCCGGCGCTCCTCCTGCGGACGTTCGCAGGCCGCGAGGAAGATCTCCTTGGCCCGGGCGTAGCGCGTCTCATCCACGGTCGCGCCCCTTGCCGAGGTGCTGTCCGAGCCAGGCGCGACCGGCGCGCCACTCCCGCTCCACGGTGGACTTCGAGGTCCCCAGCACCGCCGCCACCTCCGCCACGTCCAGACCCAGGAAGTAGCGCAGCTCCACGATGCGACCCTGCCTGGGGTCGAGCTCCTCGAGCTGCTCGAGGCCCTCGTGCAGGTCGAGCAACTCGACGTCGATGCCGGCGGCCACGGCCATCGCCTCGTCCAGCGTCACCGCCTGGTGGCCTCCTCCGCGCTTGAGGCTGGACCGGCGCCGCGCCTGGTCGATCATGATCTGGCGCATCGCCTTGGCGGCGACGGCGAAGAAGTGATCGCGGTCGTTCCAGTCGGGGGCGCCCGACTGGAAGAGCCGCAGGTAGGCCTCGTTGACCAGCGCCGTCGGCTGCAGGGTGTTCCCGACGCCACCGCGGGCGAAGTGGCGCTCGGCGAGCCTGCGGAGCTCCGAGACCAGGGCCGGCAGCAGGGTCGTTCCCGCCGCCTCGTCACCCCCTCGCAGGTCGTTGAGGAAGCGGGTCAATTCGGCGGGCGAGTGCATGCGGGATGATAGGCGATCCCCCCCCGAGGGCGGGACACGGGGGGCGGATGGGGGAATCCGCAGCAGGCGCGGAAAAGGGTGACGGTCCACTCGCGGGGCCTGCGTGGGGGGGGGCAGAGGCGCAAGAACGGCCCCTGACGCCACGCCGCCCACCCAAGACCCCCTGACGGAGACGATCCGATGTTCACCAAGACCACCACGCACTTCGATCACACGCCCGACGAGAATCCCACTTCGCGGTGGTTCCTGCCGGCGACCCTGCTCCTGGGCACTGCCTTCCTGTTGGTGGGGTGCGCGGGAGGGGGCGCCGCTACCGAGGAGGTCGCCGACGGCGGTGGCGGTGGTGGGGACGAGGAGGATTCCTCGGACCCCGGCGACTACCCCGAGCGCAGCGTGCAGGAGACGTTGGGGCTCCTGGGCATTTCCACCGATGAGGAGGTCTTGAGGGACTCCGAAGATGTCCCGCTCCCGGAGGACTACTCCCCCTTCGGCGCGACCTTCGAGCTCACCAAGAAGAGCGAGCTGCTCGTACTGGGCACCCCGGCGGGGAGCTCGGGCGACCGGCTCTCCCTCTTCGACCTGAACAGCGGGAGCGGCGACGCGAATCAGGCCCTCACAACGCTCGACGAGTACCAGGCCCCCTGGGTCGCGGAGCGCACTCCGATCGGCAGTCTGCCCCTCTCGAGGCGCTGCGGGATGGCCGCCGACATCGACGGGGACGGGCGCGAGGAGCAGGTCTTCGCGCACTGCGACTCGCAGTACATGCTCTTCACGGTCCTCGATGACGCCGCCGCGGGCTACGGCCGGGAGGAGCACATCGCCTTCCACCTGCCCGCCGCGCGCACGTGCATGGACGTGAACGTCATCGGGGCGGACGTCAACGGCGACGGCGATCAGGAGATCGTCCTGGGCTATTCGCTCGGGTGCGAGGCCGTGCTGGCCGTCTTCGACTACGAGCCCGGGTACCCGATCGCCGCACCAATCATCGAGGAGACCTATCCTCCCCCGTTCAGCGGCAACCTGGTGACGCTCGAGTTGGCCGCCGGCAACCTCGACTACGACCCGCAGGCGGAGCTGGGCATCGTCGTCAACGAGTTCTCGGCGCAGGACCTCAGCTTCCCCGCAATGCACTCCAGCGGCGTCTCGGGGACGGGTTGCATGGCCCTCGTCCTGGACGACGTCGCGACGGGTCTCCAGACCCTGAAGGTCACAGGGGTCTACGCCGACGACGAGAGCGGCTACAGCCACCACGCGACCTCCGCGGATCTGGACATCGGCGACCTGGACGCCGACGGCCTCGACGAGATCGTCATCGCCGGATCCGCCAACGAAGCCCAAGTCCCGGGCGTGGGCAGGTACGTCCTGCTCTCCTTCGACGACGCCATCGGCGGTTTGGAGGATCGGGGTTCCGCGTACCGCGAGGACCCGATCCCCGCTGAGGGGAAGCTGCACAACGACCACATCGTGGCCAACTGGGCCCACGTCAATCTGGTGGACTTCGACGGGGACTTCGCCTGTGAGGTGCAGGTGAACGAGATCGTCTTCTCCGACTGGAACAGCTCGCAGGCCTGGGACCCCCGGATGCAGCTGAAGGTGAGCTACCCGATCTACGCCCACAAGGCGTGGCACGGGACCCAGTGGGCCCTGGGGCCCGTGACGGACCCGACCCGGCTCGCGTTCGCAGCCGCCGACTTCACCGGTGATGGTCGTCAGGACGTGGCGGTCTACGCCCACGGTCGGAACGCGGTCTGCATCTGGAGCACGGATACCGGTGATCCCGACGATCTCACCACCGAGATCGCAGTGCGCCACAAGATCCCCGTCCCCGTCGCGGAGTGGCAGGTGCCGGGTGTCTTGCACCCGGACGGACGCAGCCCGCTGCTGATTCCCGTCAACCCCGATTCCGACAGCACCATCCTCGAATTCGTCGACCGCCAGTACATGTTGACCGAGCCCTTCGTCATCGCAGCGCTGGCGGCAGCTCCGAACATCAGCGGGCCCGGCCAGAACGTGGAAGACAACCAGACGGTGTTCTCTCAAGGGTCCGGCGCCACCTCCGGGTCGGACTACCACGTCGGATTCTCGGCTGGCTTCATCGTCGGCTACCAGTTCGGGGAGAGCAAGATCGGCAAGGTGTCCGTCGAGGCGGAAATAAAGGGCGTGTTCGAACAGGTCTTCCACAACAGCTGCACGGTGGAGACTGAGGTCGGCCACATCTCACCTGCGGAGGTGGACACGGTCCTCTGCACGGCGGTTCCCTACGACGTGTACAGCTACAAGGTGATCTCCGCGGAGAGGGAGAGCGAGCTCGGGAAGATCGTCCCGATCATGGTCCCGCGAGAGCAGATGACGACTCTCCAGGAGCGGGAGTTCTACAACTGGGCGGTCGGCAAGGACGGCCCCCACATCGGCAGCGACGTGTTTCAGCACACCATTGGAGACGTCCATAGCTACCCCACCTACGAAGACATGCTCGCCATCGGCAAGCAGCCCGGGGCGCAGCTCCGTCGCTGCAAAAAGGCCAAGCAAGCTGGTGGTGCGAAGGACAGCGCCAGCTTTCAGCTCGTCAGCGTGGAGCAGGAACAGGGCACCTCGACCTACGCCGGCTTCGAAGTCAACATCGACTTGAAGACCACGATCAAGGACTCCTGGATCGGCGGCCTGACCTTCGGAGTGAACGGCGGTCGCACCTGGCACCTGACCTACAGTGAGAAGACCACCTACTTCGGGCAGGTGGGAGCGGTGGACGTCGCGCAGTACCCCGAGAAGGCCTTCTCCTGGGGGATGTTCGTCTACTGGCACCAGGATGCCGCGAGCCACAAGCCCTACCAGGTCATCAACTACTGGGTCGAGTGAGCTCAGGACTCGCCTGCCACCGACGCACAGGCCGCGCTCGGATCACCGGATCCGGGCGCGGTCTCTTGATTCACCCCACTAGAACTCGCTCATCTCTTCGGTTGCGAAGGCCATGGCCTCGTCGCCTTCTTCGTCGAAGAACTCCTCGTCCGCTTGTGCGCGCTGGGCGAGAGTGGGCGCGGCCTCCAGCGCGACCTTCGGGGTGACGAGCTGCCCTGGTTGGGCATCCCTGGCGCTGGTCTTGAAGTGGGAGACCAGTTCCCGCATCCCCTTGACCTGCGATCCGGTCTCTTGCGCGGCGGCGGCCAGCTCCTCGGAGTTGCCGGCGTTCATCTGGGTCTGGGTCTCGAGCTCGGAGACGCCGCGGTTGACCTGGTGGGCGCCGTCCGCCTGCTCCTTGGAGGCGCGCGCGATCTGCCCCAGGAGGGAGTTGACCTCGGCGGTCGAGGTGGCGACCTCCTCCAGGACTCCGCTGACCCGGGCGGCGATCTCCACCCCCGCGTCGGCCCGCGAGGTCGCCTGCTGGATCATCTCGCCGCTGTCCTTGGCCGCCACGGCGCTGCGCTGCGCCAGGCTGCGGACCTCTTCGGCGACCACCGCGAAGCCCTTGCCCGCCTCCCCGGCTCGAGCGGCCTCCACCGCGGCGTTCAGGGCCAAGAGGTTCGTCTGGAAGGCGATCCCGTCGATCACCTTGATGACCTTGACGATCTCGGTGCTGGACTGCTTGATCTCGCCCATGGCCGAGGTCATCTGCTGCATCTCGGCCTGACCCTTCTCCACCGAGTTCTGGGACTCCTGCGAGAGGGTCGAGGCGTCCTCGGCACTGCTGGCGTTCTGCGCCACCATGGAGGCGATCTCCGCCAGGGAGGCGCTGATCGCCTCCAGGCTGGCCGCCTGCTCCGAGGCGCCCTGGGAGAGGGAATGACTCGCGGCGCTGACCTGCTCGGACCCGGTGTCGATCCGCTCCGATCCCGCCGCGACCTCGCCGACGATCGCCTCGATCCGCTCCACGAAGCGGTTGAACCACTGACCCAGCTCGCCGAGCTCATCGCCCCGTTCCTCGTCGACGCGTGCCGTGAGATCAGCCTCGCCTTCGGAGATGTCCTTCACGCGGTCGACGAGCAGGTGAATCGGCCGAGTGACGCTGCGTCCCAACACGGTCGCCAGCACCAGACCCAGCACGCCCGCGATGATGCTGCCGAGGATCACCGCCAGGCGGTCGCCGGACGCGGATTGCAGCAGCTCCTCGTCGGTCATGACGTTGGAGTGGATCTCCGCGCGCATGGAGCTCAGGAGCTCCTGAACCTCAGCCAGGGCGGGCTCGGTCCGGGTGGCGTAGATCTCCTGCGCGCGCTCCAGGTCCGCCAGCCGGGCGGCCTCCTCGATGTCGACCGCGGAGGCGTGCAGGGCGGAGTGGTACCTCTCGACCCGATCCAGCAGAGGGGTGAGGGTCGGCAGGCGCTGCTCCGCTGCCTGACGGCCGTCACCGTAGAGCCACTGGCCGAAGCCGCAGCGGTGGTCATCGGTCTCCACGTCCAACGTCGTGACCGAGTCGTCGATCAGCAGGACGCTGATCCGCTTCGCCCAGTTCAGGTGGTCGACCTCCTTCTGGGCCAGCAGGCTGTCGAGCTGGTGGGCCGCGATGACCTCGCCCGCGTCGTCGGTCACCTCCCCCAGTCCGGAGATCGCGACAGAGGCGACGCCGCAGAGCAGGAGGAGTAGGAGCCCGAAACCGATGTAGAGCCTGGTGCCCAGGCGGAGGTTCTTCCAGTGCATGGGGATGCTGCTTCGTCGCCGGTCGGCTGGCGGCGGGGGAGCCGATGTGGGGGCCAGGGAATGCAGGCCCCTACCGTCGAGTCGGCAGGCAAGGGCTGGGAATCAAGACCCCGGCGGGTGCGCTCTCCCTCACGGGACTGCTGGGCTCGACGGCCGGCTCCCCCCTCCCACGGGGCCCTCCGGGGGGGCGGACGTCCGGAAGGGGGGGCCCGGACCCCAGACCGCGCTCCTATACTGGCGCGCTCGAACCCCCGTCCTACGGATTCCCAATGCCGCAACAGAACATCCACTTCAGCGCAGAGGCCCTCGAGTTCCAGGCCATCGCCCGCAAGATCGCCGACGAGCACGTGCGCCCGGCCGCCGCCCAGCACGACCGGGCCCAGGACTACAATCACGGGGCCGCCAAGGCGGTCGCCGAGGCGGGTCTGTTCGGCACCTTCGTCCCCAAGGAATACGGCGGCCACGGGACCGGGGTGCTGGCCCTGGCCCTGGTCGCCGAGGAGCTGGCCAAGGCGGACTCCGGCTTCGGGGTCGCCTTCGCGGTCAACGCCCTGGGCGCCTTCCCCATCATCCTGGGGGGCACCGAGGAGCAGAAGCAGCGCTGGCTGCCGCGGATCGCCGCGGGTAAGTGCTTCGTAGCCTTCTGCCTCTCCGAGAAGCTGGCCGGGTCCAACGCCGGCAGCCTGGCGGTGCGCGCCTACGAGGACGGCGATTCCTACGTGATCTGCGGGGAGAAGAAGTGGACCACCAATGGGGGAGTGGCCGACCTCTACTCGGTTTTCTGCGTCACCGACCCCGACTCCCGGTCGCGCCGCATCAGCGCCCTCGCGGTCGAGAAGGGCACCCCCGGCTTCGAGGTCAAGAAGGTCGAGGACAAGATGGGCATCCGCTGCGTGCCGGTGGTGGAGACCCACTTCGACCACGTACGCGTGCCGAAGGAGAACCTGATCGGCGGCCGCCCGGGGGTGGGCTTCAAGCACGCCATGATGACCCTGGACCACGCGCGTCCGGGCGTGGCGGCCCAGGCGGTGGGGGCCAGCCAGGGCGCCCTCGACCTGGCCAACGTCTTCGCCAACCAGCGCCACCAGTTCGGCGTCCCGATCTCGAACCACCAGATGATCCAGCAGCTCCTGGCGGACATGGCCATGAAGACCGAGGCCGCACGCCAGCTGGTCTACGCCGCCGCCGCTGGGCTGGACGAGACCGGCAACTCCCCGGCCAACTCCAAGATGGCCGCTATGGCCAAGTGCTTCGCCAGCGACGTGGCGATGCAGGTCGCCACCGACGCCGTGCAGATCTTCGGCGGCTACGGCTTCATGGAGGACTACCCCATCGCCAAGTTCTTCCGCGACGGCAAGATCCTGCAGATCTACGAGGGCACCAATCAGATCCAGCGCCTGGTGATCGCCCGCCACCTGGTGCGCGAGGCGACCCAGCTCGAGCACCTGGCGGAGTTCATCCCCCAAGAGGTCCAGGAGTCCTACACCGAGGACGGCCCGGTGACCCCGGAGGGCTGAGCGCCGGCCGGGCGCACGCGGCGGCCCGGTGAGTCCGAGTGGAGCTCCCGAGGACTCACCGAGCCCGAGTGGAAGTCCTTGCCGAGCAGGGAGTTACGAGAGAATTACTCACCCTGCCCCCCCCTGGCGCGTTCAAGGGCCTGGCAGGAAGACGTGCGGCCCGGGCCGTGTGACAGAAATGCGTCCGCCGCTCGTCAATAGTCTCGCGGGGAGGGTTCGGCAGGGCCCTCGGGCCGGCTAACGGGGGCACCCGGTAGCGGTCCCCCTACACCGGCGCGCCGATCCCCACGAGTACGGACCACGCGGTCCCAAAACGCCCGCGGGTTCGTACCAGCAGCAAGGGGGGGCAGGAAGAGATGAAGAAACAGATTTCGTACCAGGACCTGGACACGCTCCTCGACCGCCTGGCGACGGATCCCGAAGGCTTCGAGGATGCCGCCCGAGAGATCGGGGCTGCCTGGAACGCCGAGGGGGTCGACCTCGAGCTGTCGTCGCCGTCGAGCTGGCGCCGTCCCGCGTCGGTGCCCCCCAGCCCCGGCGTGATGTCGATCGAGGAACTGCTCCGCTCCGAGATCGAGGTCATCCTCCCCATGGAGCGCGACGAGGAGGCGCGGCTGGCCCGCCGCATCGAGTTCGCCCGTTGCCGCCTCGAGGCCGCCCTCGAGACGGAGGGGCTCACCTCCGACGACCTGGCCGGAGCGGTTTCCTACGACCCCGCGACCTACCGCAGCATGGAGCCGGCCAAGTGCCTCCTGCCGCAGCCGGTCTGTCGTCGCTGGGTCGAGCTGCACGCCCTGCGCACCGAGCTCGTCGAGCGCAACCTGTACCTGGTCCTGATCAACGTCGAGCGCTACGCCCACCTGGGCGTGTCGCGCTTGGACCTGATCCAGGAGGGCTCGGCCTCCCTCTTCCGAGCTGTGGACGGCTTCGACTGGCGTCGCGGTCTGCTCTTCCGCACCTACGCAGTGCACTGGCTCAACCAGGCCTTCCGCAGCCACCTCTACAACTTCGGTCAGACCGTGAGGGTGCCGGTCTACCTGCAGAAGGCCCTCAAGCACGTCCGGGCTGCGATCCAGCGCCTCGGCGATCCCGAGGCCGGCTTCGAGGCGATCGCCGCCGAGGCGGACCTCGATCCGCGCCTCGTCGAGAGCGTCCTGGCGGCCAACAAGCGCACCTACTCGGTGGACACGCCGTTGCACAACGGTGAGCACGGCAGCGCCCTGGCCGACCTCCTCGGGGACGAGGGTTCCGGGGACCTCTACTCCACCAGCATGGAGGACGTCTCCCTGGGAGATGGCCTCTCCGATGCCCTCGAACGCCTCTCCGATCGGGAGCGCTACGTGATCGAGATGCGCTTCGGCCTCAACCAGCCGCGCGAGCACACCCTCTCCGAGGTGGCCCGGGAGCTGGGGGTCAGCCTCGAACGCGTACGCCAGATCCAGGTGCGGGCGGTCAGCAAGATGCGCACCCCCGCCCTGCGCAAGGCGGTGGACCCGTTCCTGTAGCGCACCCGCGAGGTGCGTTACCCTACGGCCTCGACCGGCCGCATGAGCAACCGTCCTCCGCGCCCCTCCAGTTCCAAGCCCCCCTGGCTCAAGGTCCCACTGCCAGCTGGGGAGGGCTATCAGCGGCTCCATCGTCTGACCCAGGAGCTCGAGCTGCACACCGTCTGCGAGGAGGCGCGCTGCCCCAACCGCGGTGAGTGCTGGAGCGGCGAGCGGGCGACGATGACGATCATGGTCCTCGGCAAGGAGTGCACCCGCCGCTGCCGCTTCTGCGCCGTGACCACAGTGGAGCATGCGGCGCCCCCCGACCCGGACGAGCCGCGACGCGTCGCCCAGGCCGTGGCCGAGATGAACCTCGACTACGTGGTCCTGACCAGCGTCGACCGCGACGACCTGCCCGACGGCGGAGCGGAGCACTACGCACAGTGCGTGTGTGCCGTGCGCGAGGCGTCACCGCACACGACGATCGAGACCCTGATCCCCGACTACGTCGACGCTGCCCTGGAGAGCCTGATGGCCGCCCGTCCCGACGTGCTCGGGCACAACGTCGAGGTGGTCGACCGGCTGCAGCGCAAGGTGCGCGACCCCCGCTGCTCCTTCGAGGGCTCCCTGGAGACCCTGCGCCAAGCCAAGCGGATCGAGCCGGACGTCCTGACCAAGTCCTCGTTGATGGTCGGCCTGGGGGAGAGCTCTGAAGAGATCAGCGACGCCCTGCGCCGGCTGCGCGCGGCCGACGTGGACATCCTGACCGTAGGCCAGTACCTGCGGCCCTCCCCCAAGCACGTGCCCGTCAGCGAGTACGTGACACCGGAACGCTTCAGCGAGATCGAGCGCGAGGCTCTGGCGCTCGGCTTCCGCACCGTCTTCTCCGGCCCCCTGGTGCGCTCCAGCTACCGGGCCGGCGAGCATCACCCCATCCTTCCTCTCCGATCCCCCAAGCGATGAGCTCCCCCCGCAAGGTCGTCGTCATCGGCGCGGGCCCCGCCGGGTACGTCTGCGCCATCCGCCTGGCCCAACTGGGCCAGCAGGTCACCCTGGTCGAGAAGGGTCCGCTCGGCGGTACCTGCCTCAACGTCGGCTGCATCCCCTCCAAGGCCCTGATCGCCGCTGGGTCCCTGCTGCAGAAGATCGGTCGGGCAGGGACCATGGGCATCGACGTCGCCGGGGTGGAGCTGGACGTGGGGCGGCTCGTCGAGTGGAAGGGCGGGATCGTGGACCGCCTGACCCGCGGGGTGGGTGGGCTGCTCGAGAACCACGGCGTGACGCTGGTGCGCGGCAGCGCCACCCTCGTCGACCGGCACACGGTAGAGGTCGAGGGCGACCAGATCGACGGTGGGCAGACGCGGCTCAGCGCCGACGACCTCGTGCTGGCCACCGGCTCCCGGCCGATCGACATTCCGGGCTTCACGCCGGACGGTGACGCCATCTGGTCCTCCACCGAGGCGCTGTCACCCCAGCGCATCCCCGAGCACCTGGTCGTCATCGGCGGCGGCTACATCGGGCTCGAGTTGGGGATGATGTACCGCAAGCTCGGCGCGCAGGTGACCGTGATCGAGGCTTTGGAGGACGTCCTGGTCGGGCAGGATCCGGACTGCGTCAAGGTCATCCGCCGCTCCTGCAAGAAGCAGAAGATCCGCATCCTGACCGAGTCCACGGCCGGCGGCTGGGAGCGTGTCGACTCCGGCCTGGAGCTCTGCGTGACCACCGGCGGTGGCGAGGAGCGCATCGCCTGCGACCAGATCCTCTCCACCGTGGGACGGCGCCCCATGAGTGACGGTCTGGGTCTGGATCGGGTGGGCCTGGCCGTGGACGAGCGGGGCTTCCTGCCCGTCGACAGCCGCCTGCGCACGGCGGTGGACAACATCTACGCCATCGGTGATCTGGCCGGCCAGCCGATGCTGGCGCACAAGGGCAGCAAGGAGGGACTCGTCGCTGCCGGCGTGATCGCCGGGCAGCCGGAGGAGTACGACGTACGCTGCGTACCCGCGGTGGTCTTCACCTCCCCGGAGCTGGCCTCAGTGGGACTCACCGAGCCCCAGTGCGCCGCGGAGGGGCGCGCCATCTCGACCGGCACCTTCCCCTTCGCGGCCTCCGGCCGCGCCATGTCGTTGATGGAGACCGAGGGTTTCGTGAAGGTGATCGCCGATGCCGAATCCGACGAGCTCCTGGGCGTCCACATGGTCGGCCCGGAAGTGACCGAGCTGATCGCGGAGGCGGCCCTGGCGTTGGAGATGGGGGCCACCTCCCAGGACCTCGCCCGCACGATCCACGCCCACCCGAGCCTGCCCGAAGCACTGATGGAGGCTGCCGAGGACGTGCACGGCCTGGCGGTGCACATCTTCCACCGCTGATCCCCCGTCTCTCCCCGGTGCATCCAGCGCCCGGGCCTGTCTCGATCGTGGACGAATCCGCTCCTTCCGGGGTCCTACCCAGGGCAGGAGCAGCTCCCGGGAGACTGACTCCGAGTCGGCTGGAGTCGGCGTGGCGGATCCTCCGATGAGGGGGCAGCGGGGATTCACCCCGCGCCGAGTGCCAAAACCCCCTCCCGAGCGAGCCTGCCTCAGATCTGGCCGTCGGGCTGGCTCCCAACTGCCATGCAGCGAGACCATCGAACCCAACGCGGTCAGGAAGCAGAGCAAGGCCCCCTCATCGATGAAGCCACCATCGAGGCTCTGCGCGAGTTGGGGGGAGAGGACGATCCGGGTCTCCTGATCGAGCTCATCGAGCTGTTCGTCGACGACGCCACGGTCCGCATGGACGAGCTCTGCCGAGCGTTCGACGCCGGGGATCTGGATGCCGTGCGAAGCTGTGCCCACGCGCTGAAGTCCGCCAGTGCGAACGTCAGCGCCCTGACCCTCTCGACGCTCTGCAAGGAGATCGAGTCGAGCGCCATGGACCAGGCGACCGACAGCGTGGCGCCCCTCGTCAGCAGCGGACGGACCACCTTCGAACAGGTCAAGACGGCCCTGATCGAGCTGAAGTCGGACTGCTCCGGCTGATTGACCACCTCTAGCGCCCCACTGATCCACATCGGTTCTTCCCCACCCCGGTCTCCCCGTCAATGACGCTCCAGACCTTCGAGGAACTCAAGCTCTCCGGGAACCTACCCACCCCCGCCGGTGTGGGGATGAGGATTCTGCAGCTCACGCGCACCGAGGAGTACAGCGCTGAGGAGATGGGCGAGGCCATCATGGCCGACTCGGCCCTCACCGCCCGCGTGCTGAGGCTGGCCAACAGCGCGGCCAGAACCGGTCGCGAGCCGGCGACGACCGTGGAGGCGGCCATCATGCGACTCGGTGGCAGCACCGTGCGCGACATGGCGCTCGCCTTCTCCCTGGTGTCGGAGCGCGGAGTGCGCACGTGCAGCGCCTTCGACTACCAACTCTACTGGTCTCGCTCGCTGGCCCGCGCCGTCGCGGCCCAGGCCCTCTCCCAACTGCTCGAGCTGCGCAAGCCCGAGGAAGCCTACATCTGCGGGCTGCTGGGCGACCTGGGGCGCCTGGCCCTGGCATCGGTCTATCCCGACCACTATGCGAAGGTCTTGCGGGCCTGCGGTCACCGGGGGCTCGACGAGCTCCTGAGCATGGAGACGTCGGTCTTTCACATCAACCACTCCCAAATCACGGGCTCCATGCTGAGGGAGTGGGGCTTGCCGGAGTTCTTCTGCGAGTCGGTGGAGGAGTACAGCCGCTCTCAGGAGCTGCAGGACGGGGGGGAACAGATCACCTCCCTGGGGATGCTCTTGCGCTACGCCGATGTGGTCGCCGAGACGTGCACGCTCGACGATACGGCGAGCGACTGGACCTGGAGCTCCCTCGGCGAGCGGTTGGAGTGCTTGCGCGCCACCTGCTCGATGCAGCCCCACGCCCTCCAGCTCTTCGTGGAGGATTGCGCCTCGGAGTGGCGAACCTGGGGCGAGAGTCTCGATATCCCCACCTCGGACGAGGATCTCCGGTTCTCGACGATCAACCATCGCCTCGAGGAGGCGACCGAGGCGGTCACAAGCGGCCGGGCCGTCGAACCCGAGGCTGCAGACCAGGAGCCACTGCCCGAGGAAGAGGACCTCGAGGCCGACGAGGACCACGACGGAGGTCAGGGAGGTGATCAGAACTCCGACATCGACGTGCTAGTCGTCGACGACGATTCGACCACACTGCGCCTGCTCGCCGCCCACATGAAGCGCAACGGCTACGCGGTGGAGATGGCCAGGGATGGGGATGCAGCCCTGAAAGCGGTCCTCAACTCGCCCCCCGACATCGTGGTGGCGGATTGGCAGATGCCGAAGATGGACGGGTTGGAGCTCTGCCGGGCCCTGCGGCGCTCCAGGGCGGGCGCCAACATCTTCTTCCTGCTTCTCACCGGGAGCTCGGAGGATAGCACGCTGATCGAGGCTTTCGACGCCGGCGTCGACGACTTCGTGACCAAGCCCTTCAGTCCGCGGCTGCTCTCCGCCCGCATCAAGGGCGGGGTGCGCCTGGCAATCCTGCAGCGCAAGGTCGAGGCGGACCGGCAAACGATGATCAAGCAGGTCGCGGAGCTCCAGAGCCTGACCCGCCAGCTGCGCGCCGCGGCGCTGACCGACAGCCTCACGGAGTTGCCCAACCGGCGCTACGCGATGAGGCGCATGCAGTCCGAGTGGTCCTCGACTCTGCGCACCAAGCGCCCACTGACGCTGATGATGCTCGATATCGACCGCTTCAAGCTCGTCAACGACCAGCACGGACACGACGTCGGCGACGTGGTGCTGCAGGAGACAGCCAAGGTGTTGCAGGAGGCTGTGCGCGGATCGGATGAGGTCTGCCGTCTGGGCGGCGAAGAGTTCCTGATCCTGGCTCGCAACACCTCCGAGGCCGACGCCATGGTCTTGGCCGAACGCGTGCGCGCGATAGTAGAGGCCAATGTCATCGAGGGGCACGGCCTCGATCGAGCGGTCACCATGAGCATCGGCGTGGCTGCCTCGGATGGCGCAGACCACCCCGCTGTCGACTCCCTGTTGAAGCTCGCAGACGAGGCCGTCTACCTGGCCAAGGACTCGGGGCGCAACCGGGTCTGCAGCGCAGCGGAGCTCAGGCTCCAGAGGAAGTCCGCTTGAGCCGCGGCAAGTTCGACGAACTGCGGCTCACGGGGGCTCTGCCTTCTCCCTCCGGGATCGGGCTGCGCATTCTCGAGATCACCAAGGACGACGACTACGACCAAGCCGATCTCGAACGCACGATCATGGGGGATCCGGCCCTCTCCGGTCAGATCCTGAAGCTCGCCAACTCGGCGCTGAACGACACCACCAATCCCTGCAACTCGGTGCCTCAGGCCGCACTGCGGCTGGGTTCGTCTGCGGTGCGCAACGTGGCTTTGGGCTTCACGCTCATCGCCGACAATCGCGTTGGGGAGGCGGAGTCCTTCGACTACGACCTGTACTGGTCGCGAGCACTCGCCCGGGCGGTCGTCGCCAGCGCACTGGGGAATGAGCTCCCCGGATTGAGCGGCGCGGAGGCGTTCACCTTGGCCCTGCTCAGCGACGTGGGGGTATTGGCCCTGGCGAGCGTCCATCCGGAACGCTATTCCGCCCTGATCGACGGTTGTCCCGGCGCCGATGGGAGCCAACTCGCCGAGCTGGAGGCCCAGGCCTTCGACATCGATCATTTCGAGGTCGGAGCTGCCCTCCTCGCGGACTGGGGGCTTCCCCGTAGCTTCCAGCGCACGATCCTGGTGTATGAGGGGGAGACGGTCTTGGACGCCGCCGACGAGGGTGGCGTCGCTCGACTGGCGGCTCTGCTGCGCGCCTCGGGCGCGGTGGCCGAGGTGTTCCTGACCCCGGCCAACAATACCGATCCCGGCTGGGTGCGCGCGGTCACTCGTCTGCAGCACGTGGCGGAAGATCTGGGGCTCGAGCACAATCGCCTGCTGGCGATCGCAGATGGGGCCCTGCCCGCCTGGCACGAGTGGGGGCGCACACTGGGAGTCCCCAGCTCCAATTGCCCCCCGCCGTCCCAGTCGGTCGAGCGGATCTCCGCCGCCGGCAGTTCGTCACCACCCGCCCCCGAACTTGCGCCGGTTGCGAATGTCGCCCAGCTCAGGCGGGCCATCGCCCCCCCGGACCTCGACACCGTCAGCCAGGTCCGTGGTGAGGAGCGGGACCAGACGCCGACCCGCATCCTCCTGGTGGATGACGACGTCAGGATGTTGAAGCTCATCGCCCACAAGCTGCGCAAGGAGGGCTACGAGATCTCCACCGCGGATAGCAGCGAGGAGGGCCTCAAGATGGCCCTCGACCTGCGCCCTCAACTCGTCATCACGGACTGGATGATGCCCGGGATGACCGGCATCAAACTCTGTGAGACCCTGCGCGAGAGCGAAGCCGGGCGCAAGATGTACGTGCTGATCGTCACGGCGCGCGAGGATGACGAGCAGGTGGTCGAGGCCTTCGCCGCGGGCGCGGACGACTACATCGTCAAGCCCTTCAACCCGCGCATCCTGCTGGCCAGGGTGCGCGCGGGGCAACGCATGGTCCGCATGCGCGAGCGCGTGGAGGCGGCCGAGCGCGTGCGCCTGCGCCAGCTCGCCGAGCTCGGCATCTTGACGCGCAAGCTGCGTGCGGCGGCGATGACCGACGCCCTGACCGAGCTGCCGAACCGCCGCTACGCGATGAAGCGTCTGAAGCAGGAGTGGGACAGTTCGCTGCGCGTGGGACGACCGCTGTCGCTGGTGATGGCGGACATCGATCACTTCAAGCTGGTCAACGACAACCACGGTCACGACGCTGGAGACGCGGTCCTGAAGGAGGTGGCCACCACCTTGCAGGCGATGGGGCGCAGCGGCGACATCCTCTGCCGGCTGGGTGGGGAGGAATTCCTCTCGATCAACGTGGCCTGCACCGAGACGGAGGCGGCGCAGGGGGCGGAACGCCTGCGCCGAGCGATCGAAGACCACGAGTTCGAGCACCCGAGCTTCGGCGGACGCGTCACGGTGAGCTTCGGCATCGCCGAGCGCACGGCGGACATGACCTGCATCGACGACCTGATCAAGGCCGCCGACGAGGCCCTGTACGCCGCCAAGGAGGCTGGACGCAACTGCGTGCGCTGCTGGGGCGACGACGCGGCCGATCGCAGGAGCGCCTGAGGCCTACTCGACGAACCAGGGGCTCGACCAGGCCAGCGCTCCGTCGCTCTGGAGCACGCGCAGGTAGACGTAGTCGCCCTGCTCCAGTCCCGCGACGGGCAGCTCCGCGCTCAGGTGGCGCTCCCCGTCGAGCTCCACGCGCTCCACCCGCCCGCGTCGCACGAGCTCGACCGCGTCCAGACCCGCCGTACCGAGGACGATGACCAGCGCGACCGGCGCCTCCCCCAAGGCCTCGAGCGGCACGTCGGAGCCCATCGGATACCCCGCCAGGCTGACGTGGAGCAGGATGCGGGGTCCGCTGGTCGCGTAGCAGCGCCGCGCGCGTAGCGCATCGAGCACCGCGGAGCGGTCGAGCTCCTCGCACAGGATCCCCGCCACCCCCCCGGTTCCCATGAACGGGCCCGGCTCGCGCCTCCCCGTGGGGCGCCAGCCGTACACCGGCGAGAGGTGGGCCAGGCCCGGATGCCCGTCGTGGCCGTCCCCGCTGGCGACGAAGCCCAGGGGCACCCCGTGGTCGAGCACGTCGCGCACGAAATAGCCCCGCCGCGCGCCGCGCAGGAGCCGCGGGCTGTCGGCCGCCTCGCTGCTGCCGTGGACGCTCATCACCTCGGTCACCGGCTCCACGTCACGGGGGGGCAGGAAGGTCCAGTTGACGGGGATGGGGCTGCCCGCCGAATGGTGGGCGACGGTCAGGGCGGGTCGGTCCCGCAGGGCGGCCCACAGCTGGTCCGGGGTCTCGTAGGCGGGGTCGAGGGAGCTCAGGAGCTCACCCGCCCCGTCCTCACCGAAGTACAGGACGTGCCGGTGTCCGTGCACCCAGTTCGTCCACTCGTAGCCCAGGAGGGCGACGAAGCGCCCCGGCTCGTCCATGGCGCGCGCCGCTGCGCGCAGCTCCTCCCACAGCTCCGGGTTCTGGTCGAGGAAGCGGATGCCGAAGTGGTCGTGATCGGTGAGCGCGGCCACGTCCAAGGCGGCCACGTCGCGGGCGTAGTGCCACCACTGCTCGGGGTGTCCCGAGCCGTCGGAGTAGTTCGAGTGGCCGTGCAGGTCCCCCCAGCGGATGCGCGGGATCCCGTCCGCGACCCAGAGCGGGTTGGCCTCGGCGCGCACCTCCTCCCCCTCCAGGGTGGTGGTGGCGACCAGACGCGCCACGGCGGGACCCGCCGCGACCACGGAGAACTCCGCCGTCCCCCCGCCCGACGGTTCGACCTTCACGTCTGGGGGCAGGGTCCACCCCTCGGGAGCTCCGCTGAGGGCGATCTCCGCCTCGGCCTCGGGGACGACGTTCGCCAGGGCATCCAGGAGCGCCAGCGTGAAGCGCACCGTCTCCCCGGGGCGAGCCACGCTGGGGCCGTGCAGCACGACGCGCCGCGCCGAGGCGGGCAGGACCTCCACGCTGGGGGAATCGGCCAGCACCTGGCGCGCCCCGTCCCCGTCCCCGTCGACGAAGATCCACAGGCGCGCGCCCCGCTCGGCGTGCCGGTCGGCGAAGGCACCCAGGCGACCCGCGCCGTAGACGATGCGCAGCTCCTCCCCCGCCGCCAGCGCTCGGCCACGGACGGTGGCCACGAAGGTGGCGGTGCCGACCCTGCGCAGCTCGCCCAGCTCGAGCTCCACCCCCTCGGCGTCCGTCTCCACGGTGGTGTAGCCCGGCAGGGAGGCATCGCGGGCCTGGGGGGGGGACCACCCCCAGAAGGGCTCCGGCATGAACTGCAGGTTGCCCCCCTCCCGGATCCCCAGCTCACCGGCGGTGTAGACGATCCTCCAGGTCGCCGCCGCCTGGACCTGGACCTGGGCGCGCTCCCCGGGGACCAGCTCGAGCCGCGCGTGACCGCCCCCATCGGAGGGGTGGCGCGGCGCCTGGCGGTCGGCGCGCAGGTTCTCCACCTGCTGCCAGAGGGCGGTCGGCGGGGCGAGATCCGGCTCGCCGCCGATCCGCGGGGTGGGGGAGGAGGGGGAGGGCGGCGGGCCACCCTGCGGCTCCGTCCGCTCCCCGCAGGCGGCCGCGATCAGGAGCAGCCCCGCATACAGCGCTTTACGTCCGATATCGATCCCTTGCACGTCAGCCCTCGCGGAGCTGGGGTCCGGTCCCCAAGATATCCGCTCACCCCCACCCCCCGAGCACTATGAATTCCGATCACACCTGGCGACACGTCGAGCGCGTCTGGGACGAGGAGATCCTGCCCCCCCTGACCGAATACGTCACCATCCCCGCCCGCTCCCCCCACTTCGATGCGGAGTGGCAGTCCAACGGACACCTCGATCGCTCCGCCGAGCTGATCGCCGACTGGTGCCGACGCCGGCCGGTCGAGGGCCTCCAGGTCGAGATCCTGCGCCTCGAGGGGCGCACCCCCCTGATCTTCGCGGAGGTCGCGGGCGAGGGGGAGGGTACCGTGCTCTTCTACGGTCACTTCGACAAGCAACCCGAGATGGTCGGTTGGCGGGAGGGGTTCGGTGCCTGGGAGCCCGTGATCGAGGACGGGCGCCTCTACGGCCGCGGCGGTGCCGACGACGGCTACGCCCCCTTCGCCTCGCTCTTGGCCATCGAGGCACTCCAGGCCCAGGGCGTCCCCCACGGTCGCTGCGTGATGCTGATCGAGGGCTGCGAGGAGAGCGGCAGCTACGACCTGCCCCCCTACATCGATCACCTGGCCGATCGCATCGGTGACGTGGATCTGGTCGTCGCCCTGGACAGCGGGGCCGGGGACTACGAACGCCTGTGGCTGACCTGCAGCCTGCGCGGGTTCGTGATGGGCAACCTCGAGGTGTCCACGGTGAGTGAAGGCGTGCACTCCGGGTCGGCCAGCGGGATCGTGCCTTCCAGCTTCCGCGTGGCGCGCATGCTCCTGGACCGCGTCGAGGACGCCTCCACGGGCCGCGTGCTCCTGGGAGAGATGAACGTCGAGATCCCCGCCGACCGCCAGGAGGAAGCGGCCACCGAGGCGGAGATCCTCGGAGGGGACGTGGCCTCCCAGCTCCCCTTCGTGTCCGGGGCGCGCCCCTGGGAGGAGGACGCCACGCAGCTGCTCCTCAACCGCACCTGGCGTCCCGCCCTCTCGGTCGTGGGCGCCAGCGGGCTGCCGGAGCCCGCGGACGCGGGCAACGTGCTGCGTCCGCTGACGGTGCTCAAGCTCTCGATGCGCGTCCCGCCCACCTGCGACGCCGATGCGGCGCTGGACTCCTTCGAGAAGACCCTGACCGAGGACGCGCCCTTCGGGGCGCAGGTGGCGTTCACCCACGGCGAGTGCGCGGCGGGGTGGAACGCACCCCCGCTCGAGCCCTGGCTCAGGGATGCGCTCCAGGAGAGCTCCCAGCGCTTCTTCGGCGCCGGGGTGGCGATGACCGGGGAGGGGGGGACGATTCCCCTCATGGGCCTCCTGACCCAGAAGTTCCCCCGGGCCCAATTCGTGGTCACCGGCGTCCTGGGCCCGGGGTCGAACGCCCACGGTCCCAACGAGTTCCTCGACATCCCGTCCGCCAAGCGCCTGACCGCCTGCGTGGCCGAGGTGCTGGCGAGGCGCGCGAGCAGGTAGCCGCGCCTCGAGGGGACGATGGCGGGCTACGAGCGGATCCCCAGCGACGGCGCGCCGATCAAGGCCTGGACGCGCGGCGTCCCGGTGGCGGAGAACGCCCTGCGCCAGCTCGAGAACACCGCGCGTTTGCCCTGCGTCCACAGCCACCTGGCGGTCATGCCCGACGTCCACTGGGGGATGGGGGCCACGATCGGCAGCGTGGTGCCGACCGTCGGCGCGATCGTGCCCGCCGCGGTGGGGGTCGACATCGGCTGCGGCATGAGCGCGGTCCGGACCAGCCTCGGCGCCGGCGACCTGCCCGACAACCTGCGCCCGCTGCGCAAGGCGATCGAGAAGGCGGTGCCCCACGGCCGCACCTCCGCCAAGCCGCGCCGCGACGCGGGCTCCTGGAGCGAGGTCCCGCGGCGGGTCGGCAACCTGTGGCGCGCCCACCTGGAGACCGGCTTCGGGGCCCTCTGCGAGCGCTACCCGGTGCTCGAGAAGACCAACAACCTGCACCACCTGGGCACCCTCGGCACCGGCAACCACTTCATCGAGGTCTGCCTCGACGAGGGCGACGGTGTCTGGATCATGCTGCACTCCGGCTCCCGCGGAGTGGGCAACCGCATCGCGACCGTCTTCATCGAGCGCGCCAAGAAGGAGCTGGGCAAGCGCCTCGGGAGCTTGCCGGACGCGGACCTGGCCTACCTGTCGGAGGGCTCCGCAGGCTTCGACGACTACGTCGAGGCCGTGGAGTGGGCGCAGGAGTTCGCGCGCATCAACCGCCAGGTGATGATGGAGAACGTGCTGGCCGCCCTGGGCGGGGTGCGCGGTCTGCCGCGCTTCCGGGCCGACCTGATGGCGGTCGACTGCCACCACAACTACGTCGCGCGGGAGACGCACTTCGGCGCCGAGTGCTGGCTCACGCGCAAGGGGGCGGTGCGCGCCGGGGAGGGGGAGCTGGGGATCATCCCCGGCTCGATGGGCGCCGCCAGCTTCATCGTGCGCGGCAGGGGCCATCCCGAGAGCTTCTGCTCCTGCTCCCACGGCGCCGGCCGCGTGATGAGCCGCGGGGAGGCCAAGCGGACCTTCTCCCTCGACGACCATCTGGCGGCCACCGCCCACGTGGAGTGCCGCAAGGACGCGGCGGTGCTCGACGAGACCCCCGGGGCCTACAAGGACGTGGAGGCGGTCATGCGGGCCCAGGAGGACCTGGTCGAGGTCGTGCACACCCTGCGGCAGGTGGTCTGCGTCAAGGGGTAGAGGATGGCGCTCGGGCCCGTCCTTCGAATACCTTGAAGCCATCCCGGCCGTCCGCGTAGCCGGTACACGCCCATGGAGCTCCTCTTCGTCTTCTTCATCGCCGCGATCGCGATCCTCCGCAAGGTGTACAAGAAGACGCGCGTCGCCGGGCGCGGCGCGGGTGCGCTGTGGGAGGCGGGCGACGCGGTACGGCGCTCCGCTCGCCGCCGGCGCCGCCGCAAGCTGGGCCTGGACAGCCTCGGGCACCCGCTGGAGCGGGAGGCATCCTCCTCGAGCGCACCTCGACCCCACCCGGTGACCCCGGAGGAGGTCTGGGCGACGCCGCCGCCGGAGGAGGTGGCTGAGCCCGAGCCGGAGTCGGAAGCGGTGCCGGATCCCGAACAGGAGCCGGAGCCTGAACCCGATCCGGAACCGGAACCCGAGCCCGAACCGGAACCCGAGTCCGAAGCGCCACCCCCTCCCGTCGACCCCTCCCTCGGCCTCGTCGAGCTCGCCGGCACCCTCTTCGCCGGTGGGCTGGCGGGCTTCGAGGCGACGCGCCTCTTCGACGAGCGCTACCGCGACGGGCGGGTGCGCTGGAGGGGCCGGGTCGACCGCGTGGAGCGCTTCACCCACGACTCGACCCTGGGCCCGGGACCGGGAGTGCGGCTCGTCGCCGAGGTCGAGCCCGCCGAGATCGGCGGTCGACCCCTGCGCTGGACCTGCGCCCTGCCCCCCGGGGCGGAGGAGGCGTTGGAGCGGGGCCAGGAGGTCGAGGTGGAGGGCACCCTGGCCGCCTGCGACCCCTATCTCCTGGCCTTCACCCTCGTCGACGGCCGTCTGACGGCCCCCGGACAGGGCTAGCCAAAAACCTGCGATTCCCGCGAGGCGCGCGAGGGCGCGACCCGCTCGTGGGCTCCGAACGGACCGGTACCCCCGGCCTCATCACCCAAGGAGTTCACCATGCGAGCGCATACCCTCTTCGCGCCGGCCTTCCCCCTCCTCCTGGCGGCCGCCGCGTCGGCCCAGACCGACATCAGCGGCCCCATCTGGGATGGCAACGGAGGTCCGCTGCTCTCCGGGACCGTGTACCACGCCGTCGGCACCCTCTCGGTTCCCGCGGGTCAGACCCTGACCGTGCAACCGGGCGCGATCGTCAAGTTCGGCGCGGACCTCTCCTTCGACGTCTCCGGCACCCTCGCGGCGGGGGGCACCAGCGGCTCGCCCGTGATCTTCACCGATCTGCGGGACGATGCGGCGGGTGGAGACACCAACGGCGACGGCGCCTCATCCGGAACTCCCGGGTGGTGGCGGCAGATCAAGTTCGCGGCCGGTTCCGACGCCAGCGCGATGCAGTGGGCCGAGGTCCGCTACGCGGGTCGGCACTCCTGGGACTCGATCCTGATCCAAGGGGCGAGTCCCAGCCTCGACCGGTGCACCGTCAGGGACGGCCTGGCCTCTGCCATCGGGCTGAACAACACCAGCATCTCTCCCAGCATCACCAACTGCGACCTCTCCAACTGCGGCGGCTACGCCGTGGACGACGTTCACGTCGACGCGGTACCGGGGATCAGCGACAACACGGCCTCCGGCAACAGCTCGGGGGACTACCTGCGCATCACCGAGGGCACACCCACCGTCGACCTCACCCTCACCCAGGAGAGCTGCCTGGGCGGCGCCCTGGTGGTCGGCGACCAGTTGACCGTCCCGCTGGGCCTGACGCTCACCCTCGAAGAGGGCGTGGTCCTGAAGTTCCCCAACCATTCGGCCTACATCGACGTGGCCGGGACGCTGGTGACGCGCGGAACGCCGGCGGAACCCGTCGCCATCACCGCCTTGGCGGACGACGATCACGGCGGCGACACCGACGGAGGCGGTCCCTCGAGCGGGTCGCCCGGGACCTTCACCAGCTTGATCTTCCGCTCGACGGCGGGCGCCAGCGACCTGGAGCACACCGTCGTGCGCTACTCCGGCCGTGGAGGCTGGTCCGGGATCATCGTCCAGGGGGCGGGGATCCGTCTCTTCGGCGTGACCCTGGCGGACTGTCCCGCCTACGGGCTCGACTTCCAGAGCATGGCCGCCTTCCCGATCGTCGAGCACTGTCGCTTCGAGAACATGGCCTACTACCCGGTCTTCCGCGTGCCGCTGGAGGCGGTGCCCGGGTTCGCCGACAACCAGGCGACGGGCAATGGCTGGGGCGACGCGCTGCACGTCGAGCCCGCCAGCATGAGCGCGGACGTGACCCTGACGGCCGAGAGCTGCCTGGCCGGGGCGATCCTGATCGGATCCAACGAGCCACTCACGGTGCCCGCCGGCCTCACCCTGGCCCTGGAGCCCGGCGTGGTGCTCAAGTTCCTCCCCAACAACAACTGGATCGACGTCTTCGGCTCGCTGGTCGTGCGCGGCGCGCAGGACGACCCGGTCGTGCTGACCGACTACGCCGACGACGACTACGGGGGGGACACGAACGGCAACGGCCCCTCGAGTGGCTCCCCGGGCCAGTGGAAGGGGATCTACTTCCGCCCCAGCGGGGGCGCCAGCGCCATGGTGCACACCGTCCTGCGCTACGCGGGCCGCGGCTCCTCGTCCACGGTGGCGCTGGAGGACGCCGACGTCCTGCTGCAGGATTGCACCATCGCCGACGGCTACGGCGACGGCCTCGACCTGCAGGGGACGGCGGCCCGGCCGACGGTCGAGCGCTGCGAGTCCCTGCGCAACAACTACTACGCCGTCGACGGCGTGACCCTGGATGCCGTGCCGGGCTTCTCCTGGAACCGGGCGAGCGACAACAACTTCGGTGACTTCGCCCTCGTCGTCGACGCCTCGCCCACCACCGACCTGGTGCTGCGGCGTCGGAACGGGGTCAACGGCGCCATCGTGATCGACGACTGGGGCGTGGTTCCTGCCGGGACGCGGCTCGCCTTCGAGCCCGGAACGGTGGTCAAGTTCAAGTACTCGTCCAACAGCGGCTGGGACGTGCAGGGCTCCCTGGACGTGATGGGGACCGGCCTCGATCCGGTGGTCTTCACCTGCTCGAGGGATGACGAGCACAGCGGCGACACCAACGGCGACGGACCGAGCTCCGGAGCCGCCGGGGACTGGCGGGGGATCAGGTTCAACGCGGGCGCGGAGCCGAGCGACGTGCGTCACCTGCTGGTGCGCTACGCGGGTCGCTCCGGTTGGGCCTCCCTGACCCTGGACTCACCCCAGGTCGCCGTGCGCTCGACGCGCGTCGACTACACCGCCGGCACCGCTTTCCTCGTGCGCGAGCTGGCCGGCGACGCGGTCAACTGGGTCGTCCACGACTCTGCGGTGGGTGGGATCCGAGCCGAGGGTGGGTCCTTCGACATCCTGCACGCCACCGTCCACGACGTGCAGGCCGGCCAGGCCGGAATCCTCAAGACCGGCAGCTACGGCGGCGAGGTCTGGAACTCGATCTCCTGGGGACCCACTCCGAGCATGAACTTCTCCGGCTTCGCGACGGGTGAGCTGCACTACTGCGACGGTTCCCCCTCCCACGCCGGCTCCGATGGCAACGTCTACGAGGATCCGCTCTTCGCCGACACGGCGGGAGGGGACCTGCGCCTCTCGGCGACCTCGCCCTGCATCGACACCGCCGACCACGGGACGGGGGTGACGGTGGCCACCGACATCGACGAGCGCTCGCGGCTGCTCGATCCCGAGCTGACGGGGACCCTGATGCCCGACATGGGTGCCTACGAGGCGGATCTGTGGTGGATGGACGTGCGCGGTCAGCCGATCTCGGGAGCCTGGCTGCGCTGCCGGGTCACGGGCCCTGCCGGCACTTCGACCTACCTGATGGGTTTCCTGGACGGCAGCACCCTCGACGATCCCTTCGGGGTGATCGCGGCGGGCGACCTGACCCTCACCACTCTGGGCAGCGCGGCGGTGGGGCAGGACTTCCGCGTCCCGGTGCCGATCGACGCGGCGCTGGTGGGGAGCTGGTTCGGGGTCCAGACGCGCACCGTCCCGACGGGGGATCCGAGCGTGGGCGCCATCACGAACCTGTACCGCGGCCTCATCCGCTTGCCGGATGACTGGCGCGCCGAGGCGCGCTGAGCGGCGGGACTCTCCGAGGCATCCCATCAGCGCGCCGCCACCACCAGATCCTCGACGATCTGGAGGTGGTGGCGCGCGTGCAGTCGCGCGAAGCGCAGCCACTCGGCGGCGGAGAGCTCCCCCAGGTGTTGGTGGGGGATGCGGCCGGCGGCGGCGGGGATCGAATCCAGGAGGTCGCGCGTGCGCGCCAGCGCCTCGCGGTTGAGCTCCATCTCCTGCGTCAGGAACTCCGGTTCGACCTCGTCTCCGGGCCGCACCATGCGCGGCGCCTCGCTCTCACCGCGCGGGTAGGAGCCCTCGCGCAGGACCTGGACCGCCAGGGCGTTGGGCCCTCCCTCCTCCACGATCATGCGCCCCCGACCGCGCACCAGCGCGGCGACGTTGCGCAGGGCCAGGTCGGTCGACAGGGCGACGTGGTAGAGGTGCTGGCCGGCGGACCAGGCCGAGATCGCGGGAACCGGATCGAAGAGCCGCGCCCCCAGGGTCGCGCGCTGGGCGGCGAAGGCGTCCAGACAGCGGGCGAGATCGTCGAGCTCCTCTTCGGAATCGATGGCTTCGGATTCGGCGGGCGCAGTCACGGCCGACAGGCTAGCATGCGCTCTCCGGGGCCCTTAGCTCAGTCGGTTAGAGCATGCGACTCATAATCGCCAGGTCGTAGGTTCGAGTCCTACAGGGCCCACCAGCTCGGGAGTGCCTCGACCCACTGCTGTGCCCGGCGCTGCCAGGAACAGCGCTCGCCGACCAGGGCGACCTGCTCCACCCGCTTGCGCGCGAAGGCCTCCGGGTCGGCGGCGTGGCGCTCCAGCGTGTCGATCAGGGCGCGACCGTAGCGACGCGCGAAGTCGAGCAGGCCGTCGGGCTCCTCCCGCGGGCCCTCCACCAGGGTGGCGCAGCCCATGCACGTCTCCGGAAGCGCACCCAGGTCGGAGGTCACCACGTAGAGCCCCGCGGCCAGGGCCTCCATCACCGCGATGCAGCTCGTCTCGGGGAAGGTGTTGGGGTAGCCGAGCAGGGTGGTTCGTCGCAATCCGCTCGCCAGCTCCGGCTGGGGGATCGAGCCGTGGTAGTGGATCCCGGGGTTCTCCCGGCAGTCGGCGTAGAGCTGCGCGCAGGGGTCGTCCTGCGCCGGCACCTGGTAGACCGCCATGCTGGAGTAGACCTCCAGGGTGGCCTCGGGGAAGCGCCGGCGAGCCTCGGCGAAGGCGTGCAGGAGGACGTCGAGGCCGCGAAAGGGGGTCGAGGTGTAGGCGATCGAGAGGGGGCCGGCCTTGGCGTCGATCAGCTCCTCGCGACTCGCGAAGAGACCCTGGAAGCGGGGACCGACTCCATTGCGGCGCACGAAGACCCGCTCGGGGTCGAGGCCGAAGTGGCGCACCATCTCGCCCCGCTGCCAGTCCGACACGCACACCACTCCGTCCCAGGCGTCGCGGTTGACCGCCTGCGCCAGCCCCGCCACCGCCGGCTGGTCGTGGGCGTGCTGGGTCCAGAGGTAGAGGGGAGCGCGCCCCGCCAGGGCGCCGGCCAACTCCGGTCCCGCCTCCGCGGGACCGTTGAGCACGATCGCCGCGTCGAGTCCCTCCCGCCAGAGACCCTCGGGGGCCAGGAGACCCTCGTACCCGACGCAGTCCACCCCCCGCAGGACCCCCGGGCGACTGGTGCGGGAGAAGAGCCGCACGGCGTGCCCCGACGCGGCCAGCTCCGCCGCCAGGTAGCAGAGGGCGGACTGGGACCCCCCCAGGGGGCGCTCCCAGGGCGTCTCCACGTCGTAGTCCCAACGGCACGGATCGAGGAAGGCCAGGTCCATCTCGGTCATCCCTCCGGGATAGCGCTGCCGCGCAAGGTCCAGTTCATCACCTTCGGCCCGCGGGCGTAGAAGGCCTCGAGCCCGTCGATCCGAAAGCCCGCCTGCGAGAGCTCCCGGTCGATCTCACGCGTCAGGTGGCAGCCCCCGAAGAGGCGCTTCTGCAGCGGTTCGAGTCGTCGCTGCCAGCGCGCGACGCCCGCCTCCGGCGACAGGCCGTGCTCGATGAAGTGCAGGCGCCCACCGGGGCGCAGCAGCCGCGCGACCTCCGACAAGGCGCGCTCGAGGTCGGGGATCGAGCACAGGGTCCAGGTGCTGACGACCGCGTCGACGGAGTGCGCGTCGAGGGGGACCTGCTCCCCGCGCGCCGCCAACCAGCGGACCGGGAAGGGGGCTCGAGCGATGCGCGGGGCGGCGAGCTTGCGGTTGACCGGCTCCGGCTCCAGGGCGAGCAGTTCGCTCACCGCGGGGGAGAAGAAGGGCAGGTTGAGCCCCGCTCCGAAGCCGAGCTCCAGCACCCGACCCGAGATCCCGGCCAGGAACGGCGCGCGCTCCTCGGCCACGCGCCGGCCGGACATGCTCCAGGCGAGGAAGCGCGGGAGGATCTGCCCGGAGTAGAGGCCCACCGCCCGAGGGGCTCAGCGCGCTCCCGCCTTGGCGGTGCGGCGCTTGGCCGTGGTGGCCTTCCTCCTGGTGGGGCTCTTCTTGGTGCCCTTGGTGGTGGCCGCCTTCTTGCGCGCGGTGGTGCCCTTCTTCGCCGTGGCGGACTTCCTGGTCGCGGGGGCCTTCTTCTTGGGGGTGGCCTTCTTCGACGCGGCGGTCGACTTGCTCTGCGCCGCCTTCTTCTTGGCCGCCGCCTTGGGGCGGTGAGGCTTCATCTCCACCACCCGCAGCTGCTCCTTCTTCTTGGCCGCGGCGGGCTTCTTGGTGGGGGAGGGCTTCTTGGTCGTGGCGGGCTTCTTGGAGGGGGCGGGGCTCGCCGGCTTGGCGTCCTGCGCCTTCTGGGCGGCGCCGATCCGCGCCACCTCCCGGGTGCGGGCGCGCAGGTCCTTCTCGGTGTCGCGCAGCTTGCGCTGACCCTCCCGCAGCTTGACCGCCGAGGCCTTGAGCTGGGTGGTGAGCTCCTTGCGCTCGGCCACCAGGTCGTTGATCTGCACCTGCTGGCCCTTGTGGTCGGAGCCCATCGTGGAGACCTGGCGCTTGTAGTCCGCCACCTCTCCCTTCAGCTGCTCGACCCGGGCGCTCAGGACCTCGATGCGCACGTCGCGGCTGTCGATGTCCTTCTTGCCCCGGGCCACCTGGCGCGTCAGGGTCGAGAGCTCGCGCCGCGCCACCGTCAGCTCGCGGGCGCGCTCCTCCAGGGTGGCGATGCGGCGGCGCAGCTTCTCGCGCTCCGCCTCGGCCTTCTCCACGTTGATGTGGAAGCGCGCGCGCCAGTCGGAGATCTCCGACTCGCGCTCTTCGAGCTGCGCCGGCAGCGGCTCGAGGGTCTCGAGCACCTCCTTCAGGCGCGTCACCTCGGCCCGCTTCTCCGCGTCGACCTTGCGCAGCTTGCCCTCCGTCTCCGCCACGGCCTGCTCCGCCTCGTCGATGCGTTGGGGCAGGGCCGCCAGCTTGGAGACCTGGTCGCGCAAAGTGGCCAGCTCCTTGCTCTTCTGGGCCACGTAGCGCTTGTGCTCGCCGCGCGCCTCCTTCAACTGGTGCTCCCGCTCCGCGAGCTTCTCCGGCAGGGGCTCCAGCTCCACCAGCCTCTCCGTCAGGGAGCCGATCTGCTCGCGGCTCTGCTCCTCCAGCTCGCGGAAGCGCTTGTCGAGCACCCGCAGCTCGCCGTCCCGCTCCGCCAGCTGCAGTTGGGTCGGCTCGAGCTTGTCGACCTTGGCGTGCAGGGTGGCGATCTCCTTGCCGGAGTCCTCCATCAGCTGGTCGTGTCGCTCCACCGCCGCGCGCAGCTCGGCATCGCTCTTGGCCAGGGCCGCGGGCAGCGGCTCCAGCTCACCCAAGCGCTTGCGCAGGTTGGCGGCTTCCGACTTGGCGCGCGCCAGGTCCTTCTGGAAGCGCTCCGAGGTCGCGCGCAGCTCCTGCTTGCGCTGGCCGAGCTCCTCGCGCACCGGGGTCAGCTCCTCGAGCTGGGTGCGCAGGGAGGTGATCTCCTCTTCGCTCGACTCCTCCAGCTCCTCCAGGTTGGCACGCTTGGTCTTGAGCTCCTCCTCCCGCTCCGCCAAGAGGGCCGGGTAGGGGGAGAGCTCGTCGATGCGCGCCCGCAGGGTCTTAGATTCCTCCTGACTGGTGCGCGACAGCTCGGTGAGGCGTTCGGTCGCCACCCGCAACTGCTCCTCCCGCGCCTGGAGCTGGTCGGGGTAGGGGGCCAGGTCCTCGTTGCGCGCGCGCAGGTCGTTGATCTGCGCCTCGGTCTCCTGCTGCAGCTCTTCGAGCTCCGCGCGCACCTGGGTCAGCTCGGCGTTCCGTTCGGCCAGGTGCTCCTCGTGCGGCTCCAGCTCGGAGACGCGCGTCTCCCGCTGCGCCAGGCGCTGGCGCGTCTCCGCCAGCTCCTGCTCGCGTTCGGCGAGCTCCTCGGGCAGGGGCTCGAGCTCCGCGAGTCGCTCGCGCAGCTCGCGAGTCCGCGTGCCCGCCGCTTCCTCGGCCTGGCGGTGGCGCTCCTCCCACTCGGCGATGCAGGCGTCGGCCGCCTCCAGCCGCTCGGGGAAGGGCTCCAGGGCGCGGATGCGCTCCTCCAGACCGGTCACCAGGGCGGCCTTGCTCTCCTGCAGGGCGGCGTGCTTCTCCTCCCACGAGCTCAGCCGCTCCCCGTCCCGCTGCGACTCCTCCTCGAGGGTCTCCAGCCGCCGGCGCGCGGCGTCGAGCTCGGTGGAGAGCTGATCGCGCTCGGAGCTGACCTCCTTGAAGACCGTCGACTTGCGCTTCGACTCCGTCTGCGCCTGGCTGAGGTCGGTGTCGAGCCCCTGCAGATCCGTCTGCAGCTCCTCGATCACCTTGCCGCGATCCTCGAGCTCCGCTTCCAGGCTGCTGATGGTGTGCTCGTCCTGCTGCACCCGCCCTTCGAGCTCCTGGATCGTCTGCTGGTGGCCCTCGAAGGTGGCCTTGATCTTCTTGACCTCGATGTTGTTGCGGTTGAGGGCTGCCACGGCCGCCTCGCGGTCCGCCTCCGCCAGGCGGAACTTGCGGTCCCAGAGCTCCTGCTGCACGCGCCTCTGGTTGAGGTCCCGGTTGCTGAGCAGGAACCAGGCAATGACGCATCCGATCAGCCCTCCTCCGAGAAGAAGGGCGAGTTGTTGGATCATCTCCATCGGACGATTGGGGTGGGAGTCGCGGGGTTCTTGGGGGGCTTGCGGCGCGTCCCGGATCCTAGCGAATCGCAGGGGCCGAATCCCGCGTCCGCTCCGGCGAACGCGATCGCGGTACCACCACGTCGAAGGTGTGTCCAGGAGCTCGCATCCGGCTTTGAGGCTCGGACCGCTGCGCGTACCCTGGCGGTGTGCGTCGCGCCACCCTGCTGCTCCTCCTCGCCGCCCTGATCCTCGTCTCGCTGGTGGCGCTGTCGATCGCTTCCAGGCGCCGGCCCCCCTCCGGACTGATCGAGGGCCGCCTGCGTCCCTGTGCCACGGGGATCGACTGCCTCTCGAGCCAGGCGCAGGAGAGCGAGCGGCGCGTCCCGCCCCTGCGAATCCAGGGCGATCCCCACGACGCCTTCGGCTCCCTGGTGGTCCGGGTGGCGGAGTGGCCGCGCTGCGAGTTCCTGCACCTGGAGGACACCTACGCCCACTTCGAGCTGGTCTCGCTCCTCCTGCGCCTGCGCGGCGACCTGGAGCTCCAGCTCGACCTGCAGGAGGGGGTGATCCACCTGCGCGCCGCCTCCCGGGTGGGGCGCAGCGACCTCGGCACCAACCGCCGCCGGATCGAGCGCCTGCGCGCCGAGCTGGAGGAGCCCTGACTTGGCCCGCGCGCCCCTGCCGATCGACGCGGTCCTGCCGGACCTCCTGGCCGCCCTGGAGCGCGCCCCCTGCGCCGTGCTGGAGGCCCCGACCGGGGCGGGGAAGACGACCCGCGTCCCCCCGGCCCTGGTCGACGGGGGGCACGGTCCCCTGGTGATGCTCGAGCCGCGACGGCTGGCGGCGCGGGCGGCGGCGCGCTGGATGGCCCGCGAGCGGGGGACCCCCCTCGGGGGGGAGGTGGGCTACCAGGTGCGCTTCGACCGCCGCGCTTGCGCCGAGACCGCCATCCTGGTGGTCACCGAGGGGGTGCTCCTCGCCCGCCTGCAGGCCGATCCCTTCCTGGAGGGGGTGGGGACCCTCGTCTTCGACGAGTTCCACGAGCGCACCGTCGAGGCGGACCTGGCCCTGGCCCTCGCGCGGCGCATCCAGGGGGAGGCCCGCGACGACCTGAAGCTCCTGGTGATGTCCGCCACCCTGGAGGGGGACGCGCTGGCGGCCTACCTGGGGGGATGCCCGGTGGTGAGGAGCCAAGGGCGGCTCTTCCCCGTGGAGGAGGTGTACCTGCCCCGCGAACCGCGGGAGGAGGAGCAGGAGCACCTCGTGCGCGGCGCGCGCCTCGCGCTGGAGCGCCAGGAGGGGGACCTGCTCCTCTTCCTGCCCGGCGTGGGGGAGATCCGCCGCACGCGGCGCGCCCTCGAGCCCCTGGAGCGCGCCCGCGACCTCGACCTGCGGGAGCTCTACGGCGAGCTCGACCCCGCGGCTCAGGACGCGGCCCTGCTCAAGGGTCCACGGCGCAAGGTGATCCTGGCCACCAACGTGGCCGAGACCTCGGTCACCGTCGAGGGGGTGACCGCGGTGGTGGACGGCGGGCTGGCGCGCGTCCTGCGCCACGATCCGACCGTCGGCCTCGACCGGCTCGAGGTGACGCGCATCTCCGCCGCCTCCGCCGAGCAGCGCCGCGGGCGCGCGGGGCGCGAGGCCCCCGGGCTCTGCGTGCGGCTCTGGAGTGTCGCCGAGCAGCGCGCCCTCATCCCGCGCGAGCTGCCGGCGATCCGGCGCGTCGACCTGGCCGCGTCAGCTCTGGAGCTGCTCGTCTGGGGGGAGCGCGATCCGAGCGCCTTCCCCTGGTTCGAGGCGCCGTCCCCGGAGGCCCTCGATCGAGCGCTGCGGCTCCTGGAGCAACTGGGCGCCACCGACCGGGACGGCCGACCCAGCGAGCTGGGCACCCTCCTCTCGCGCCTGCCGATGCACCCGCGCTTGGGACGGCTCCTGGTCGAGGGGCATCGCCGCGGCGTCCCCGGCCGGGCGGCGCTGGCGGCGGCGCTCCTGGCGGAGCGCGATCCCTTCGAGCGGGTCCCCCGCGGAGGTCCCCGGGCGCGGGTGACCGACTCCGACCTCCTCGACCGGGTCCAGGCCCTCGAGGCCTTCGACGAGCGCGGGACCACCGGCGCCGGTCCGACCCCCCTGCGGCGGGGGGCGGCGCGCTTCGTCCTGCGCGCCCGCGACCAGCTCCTGCGGCTGGCGCGGTCCCGCTTGGGGGAGCCCGGCGTAGCGGGGGACCGCGACGAGGCGTTGGCACGCGCCCTGCTGGCGGCTTTCCCCGACCGACTCTGCCGCCGTCGCGGTCCCGGTGAGGAGCGCGGCCTGATGGTGGGGGGGCGCGGGGTGCGGTTGGCGCCCTCGAGCGGGGTGACCGAGGCGGAGCTCTTCCTGGCCCTCGATCTGGACGCCGGCCGCGGGGAGGCGTGGGTGCGCCTCGCCTCCGCGGTCGAGCGGGAGTGGCTGGGACCGACGCGGGAGGTGATCGTCCTCGAGTTCGATCCGGAGCGGGAGCGCGTCGTCGGCCGGCGCGAGCTGCGGCTGGGGGAGCTGGCGGTGGAGGTGCGCGAGCACTCGGGGGGGGAGGCTCTCGAGATCGAGCGCCTCCTGGTGCGGGCGGCGACCGAGCGCCTGGAGCGCGCCCTGGACCTCGGCGAGCCGCGGGTCGCCTCCCTGCGCGAGCGCGCCACTTGGCTGGCGGAAGTGCGCCCGGAGCTCGGGCTGCCGCGTCTCGACGAGGGGGCGATCGCCGAGCTCCTGCCCGCCCTGGCGGCGGGGCGTCGCTCCTTCGCCGAGCTGCGGCGCGCCCCGCTCCTGGCCGCCCTGGAGGGGCTCTTCGACCACCGCCAGCGCGCGGCCCTCGAGCGCGAGGCGCCGGAGCGACTGACCGTGCCCAGCGGCTCCAGCCTGCGTCTGACCTACGAGCCGGGTCGCCCGCCGGTCCTCGCGGTGCGCATCCAGGAGCTCTTCGGCCTGGAGCAAACCCCGACGGTGGCGGGGGGTGCCGTCTCCGTGCTGCTGCACCTCCTGGCCCCCAACGGCCGCCCCCAGCAGGTGACCGACGACCTGCCCAGCTTCTGGCGCAACACCTACCCCGTGGTGCGCAAGGAACTGCGCGGCCGCTACCCGAAGCACGCCTGGCCGGAGGACCCCCTGGCGGCGCGGCCGGAGCGCAGGCCGGGAGTCAGACCGGAGTGACGATCACCTGATAGGCGCCGGCGGTCCCCTGCTCGTCCTCGAGCACGACCTCCAGCCGTCCCGGACCTGCCGGGAGATCGACCGCCTCGAAGGTGTGCTCCGACGCGCCCTCGGAGACCTCGGCGGTCGCCTGCGCACCCGCGAGCCGGAGGGTCACGCGGCGGACCGCCAATCCTGCGGGGAAGCGCACGCGGGCGCGGTAGGTGCCGGCGGTGCGGACGTCCACCAGCCAGTGGCCGATCGAGCGCCGGTTCCACCCGCCGTCCGCGCTCGTGCGGCGCCAGTCCTGGCGGGTCAGGTGCACCTCGGGTTCCTCGGGGGAGCCGAGGGCGATCCGCGGGGGCGCGTAGTTGTCGGGTCGGGTGGCGCCCACGTCGTCGAACCAGGCGTCGTACTCGGCGCGCAGGGTGGCGACGACGTCGGGGTGGGCAGCCGCCAGGTCGACCTGCTCGAAGGGGTCCGCCTGCATGTCGTAGAGCTCGAAGGCGGGCTCGACCGCGCTCAGCTCCTTGCCGAAGCCGCTGGCGTTGACGAGCTTCCAGCGCTGGTTGCGCGCCAGGAAGTGGTGGTAGCGGACCGCCTCGTCACCGCGGTGAGCCTGCACGAAGAGGGTCCGATCGGGCCACTCCACGGCGCGTTCCTCGAGCAGGGGCAGGAGGCTCTTGCCGTCGAGCTGCACGCCCGCGGGGAGGTCGACGCCGCAGGCGTCGAGGATCGTCGGCAGGACGTCCACGTGGGCGGCGATGCGGTCGGAGACGGTGTTCGCGCCCAGGCGCCGCGGCCAGGAGGCGAAGAAGGGGGAGCGCACCCCTCCGTCGTAGACCGAGCCCTTCTGCCCGCGCATCCCCGCCACGTAGCGGCGGCTGTTGGGGCCGTTGTCGGTCATGAAGATCACGAGCGTGTTCTCCCGCGCGCCCATCTCCTGCAGGCCGGCGACGAGACGCCCCACGTTCTCGTCGACGTTCTCGATCATGGCGAAGATGCGCGCCAAGCGCTCCTCGTCGTGCTGCTCCGGGAGGGGATACCCCTCGCCGCGAGGGAAGCGCTCCGGGGAGAGGTCCATCTCCCGGTACTCGGCGAGCAGCTCCTCCGGCACGTCGTGGAAGGGGCCGTGGGGCGCGTTGGTGGGGATGTAGGCGAAGAAGGGTCGACCCGCGGCGTGCTGCACGCGCATCCACTCCAGGGCGGAGTCGAAGTAGACGTCGGTGCAGTAGCCCTGAGTCTCCACCCGCTGCCCGTCGTGGAAGAGCACGGGATCGGTGTACTTCCCCTCCCCCCCCTCCGGGTCGGCGGGCTGACCGATGCCGCCGCCGCGGTGCACCAGGCTCTCCTCGAAGCCCTGGTCCATCGGCCGCATCGGGTAGCAGTCCCCCAGGTGCCACTTGCCGAAGATCCCCGTGGCCCAGCCCTGGCGGCGCAGCGCCTCGGCCAGGGTGACCTCCTCCGGCTCCATCATCGCCCGCCCGAGCCACGTGTCGATCGCCCGCGTGCGCTGGCAGTAGCGGCCGGTCAGCAGCGAGGCTCGGGTCGGCGCGCAGACCGGGCTGACGTAGAAGGTCTCCATGCGCGCGCTCCCCGCCGCCAGCGCGTCGAGGTTCGGCGTGCGCAGGACGGGGTTGCCGTGGAAGCCGAGGTCGCCGTAGCCCTGGTCGTCGGTCATCACCAGGACGACGTTGGGGCGCTCTGCCTCCCGCTCGGCGCGGCGGCGCAGGCGCTCGCCGTAGTTCTTCTCCATGCGCCGCTCCCAACCCGCGATCACCTCCGGCGGCTCGGGAAGGCGCCCCTGGTCGTCGGACTCTTCGATCCAGCGCTCGAGCTCCCCCGCGAGGCGCGCGCGCACCTCGGCGTGCTGCGCGGATGCGGCCAGGTTCACCGTCTCGTAGGGATCCGTCTCCAGGTCGTAGAGCTCCTCCGCCGGGCGCCGCGGGGCGAAGATCCGAGCCTGGACGGGATCGAGCTCCCCCGCCGCGTGCATCTCGCGCATCAGGCGCAGCACGGGGTAGCTCCACTCCTTGTAGCGGTTGAGCTCGAGGAAGGGGTGCTCGGGGATGAAGTTGCGCAGGTAGCGGTAGCGCCCGTCGCGCACGGTGCGCACGCGGAAGACCGATTCGTCCCCCCGGTCGCGCCCCCCGAAGAGGTAGCGCGGCGCGGGCTCCGCTCGGGGCCCGAAGAGCACGCGGCCCTGCATCCGTTCCGGCTTCTCCACCCCACAGATCGCGAGGGTCGTGGCGGTCACGTCGAGCAGCGAGACCAGACCTCCTTGCACCGTGCCGGGCTCGAAGCCCTCGGGCGCGTCCACGCCCCGCGGCCAGCGCACCAGGAGCGGCACGTGCAACCCGCTGTCGTAGGGCCACTGCTTGCCGCGCACCATCGCGCGGCCGTGGTCGCCGAAGAAGAAGACCACCGTGCGGTCGGCGAGCCCGTCCTCCTCGAGCTTCTGCAGCACGTGGCCCACCTTGCGGTCGAGGGCCATGACCGCATTCAGGTACTGGGCCCAGTCCTCGCGCACCAGGGGGTGGTCGGCGTAGTAGGGGGGCACGACGACGCGCGCCGGATCGGCGGGGTGCTCGATCCGCTCGTGGGCGCGATTCCAGGAGCCGCCACGGTGGGTCTCCGAGAAGTTGACCTGGGCGTAGAAGGGCTGGTGATCGACCAGCTCGTCCCAGCGCTGGCCGTCGAAGGGCCGGCCCTCGTAGTGGAAGTTCCAGTCCGTCTTGCCGGTGCCGCGCAGGAAACGCTCCTCGTCGTCCCCGGTGAGATCCCTCAGGTTGGCGGTGAAGTACCCCGCCGGCCGCAGCCAGTCGGTGATCACCCGCACCCCCTCGGGGAGGGAGAAACCGTCGTCGCGGTGCGAGCGGTGGTTGTGCGCGCCGATCGTGGTGGCGTACATCCCGGTCATGAACCCCGAACGGCTCGGCGAGCAGACCGGAGAGGTGGAGAAGGCGCGCGCGAAACGCATCCCCTCCCCGGCCAGCCCGTCGAGGTGCGGCGTGCGCGCCTCCGGCGTGCCGTAGCAGCCGAGCTCGGGGCCCAGGTCCTCGCCGATGATCCAGAGCACGTTCAGGGGCCCCTCGGCGGAGGGCTCCTGCCCCGACGCCGCGCCTCCCACCAGGAGGCACAGCCCCAGCGCTGCGGCGATCTTCGTCATGGTCCTCCTCGTGCGGAGCTCGCGGCTCCGCGCATTCAGAAGAAGGTCACTTCCAGGGCGTCGGTGAAGTTGCTCGTGCTCCCCACGTCCCGGTACCAGGCCTGGAAGTTCCACGTCTCACCTGGTTGGACCGCCACCGATGGGTTCATCGGCATCGAGGTCAGGTCGAGCTCGAGTTCGAAGGTAGGTCCCTGACCGACGTCCCAGTTGTAGCGGCCGATGTTACCGCCCAGGCAGAGGGTGCCCTGGCAGCCCGGCGGGTAGCTCAGGCCCTGGGTGAGGCCGGTCAGGAAGTAGCCGTACTGACCGACGGGCAGTTGGCTCGCGTAGAGGGTCAGGTTGTTCCCCGAGGCCGCCGCCGAGCCGCCCGCCACGAGCAGCCCCGGCAGGCCGGTGGAGTTGGGCACGCCCGGGCAGTACACCGACCCCACGTCCCCCGGCGCGTCGCGGCGGTAGAAGACGAAGTTGCCCAGGTTCGAGTCCCAGTTGCTCACCGCGAAGTCGACCGAGGTGGTGTAGGTGTAGTCCAGGACCACCTCCAGGGTGGGGGCCACGGCCAGACTGATCCAGCCCGTCTCCCGCTCGTAGGTGTACTGGGAGGTGGAGAGCGGAGTGCCGTCCACCACCACCGCCTGGACCGAGAACAGGGGCGCCCGCTCGCAGTAGAAGACCCGCCGCTGGCCGTTGCCCGCGTGGGACTCGCCCAGGACCTGGTGCAGTCCGATGCGATCGGGATCGCCCAGCGGGATCGCCTCCACCACGCTGTCCGTGTTGGAGATGAAGTCCGGGGTGGTCGCCAGGTTCCCGGCGTCGTTCAGGTACATGCGCACCTCGCCCCACCAGGACCCTCCGATCACGTCGAGGTCGCCGTCCCCCTCGGCGTCGGCGAGGACCACACCGGAGACGTAGCCCACGTACTGGGACTGCCACGCGGGTGTGGCTCCCATGCCCCCCAGGCCGTCCCCCTCGTAGACCATGAAGCGTCCGCTCCCGCCGAGCTGGCTGTTGTCGGAGAAGGCGATGTCCAGGTAGCCGTCCCCGGTGACGTCCCCCAGGGAGATCGAGTTGCCGTTGGGGCTGGAGGGGGAGGAAGCGCTCCACCCCGCCGAGGTCTGGATGCCGCTACCCGTGGAGTAGTAGACGCGCAGCGGACTCTCCGCGTTGCAGAATGCCAGGTCCAGGTCCCCGTCCCCGTCCAGGTCCCCCCAGGCCACGTCCATGCTGTGGTCGCTCTCCGTCGAGAGCCAGCCGGGGGTGGTGGCCAGGCCGCTCCCGTCGTTGAAGTAGATGCGGTTCTTGTCGGGGGAGTTGTAGTAGGCCTCGCCGGTCGCCACCGCCAGGTCCAGATCCCCGTCGCCGTCGGCGTCCCCGAGGGCCAGGGAGAAGGAGTAGAAGCGGTCCGACGACAGCCAGGAGGGCGTGCTCTCCAGGGTCCCCGCTCCGTTGTTCAGGTAGAGCTTGGCGCGTCCCTTCTGGGAGAATCCCGCCGCCCCCAGGAAGACCGAGACCGCCACGTCCGGCCACCCGTCACCGTTCACGTCGCCCACCGACAGGTGCCCGTTGTAGTCGATGTCGCCGGAGCTCCAGTCGGGGGTGTTCGGGTAGGTGCCGTCCCCTTGGTTGTAGTAGACGATCATCCGCTCGCGGTTCATGTCGTTGCCGTTGGCGACGACGAGGTCCTCCCATCCGTCCAGGTCGAGGTCGACGAAGGCGCACCCGGTGGCGTAGTCCTGATCGGAGGAGACCCAGTCCGGATCGACGGAGAAGGGGATCTGGGGGGCGGCGAGGAGTGCCGCGCAAGAGAGGTGTTGGAATCGGTGTGACATGCGCGCTGGGGGGGCCGGGGCCTTCTTTCAGTGAACCCTCCCAAGGTACACGAAGGGGGCCCACTGGGAGGGGTGCGCCGAAGGGGAGGAGACCCGTCCCAGATCGGTGACGCGCACGTCGCGCGGGGTGCCCGAGCGCCGCAGGCGGAGCTGCGCGAGGTGCAGGGCGCGTGCGGGGGCGATCCCTCGTCTCAAGAGAATCTCGTAAAAGGCCGCCATCGTCTCCGCCGCGGCGCTGTCCTCCACCTGCCACAGGCTCGCCACCACTCCGCGCGCCCCCGAGTCGATGCAAGCGCGCGCCATCGAGTGGATGCCGACCCCCGAACTCAACCGTACGGGAGTGCGCCCAGGACTCCAGGTGCCATGCAGCACCTCCTTGGCCGCCAATCTGCAGCCAGCCCTCCATCTACGGGCGCAGAAGCGCGAGAATCGGACCCCATGATTCCCCAGCGCATCGCCACCTCGGTCCTGCTCACCCGCGGAGACGGGGATCGGTACGAGGTCTTCCTCGCTCGGCGCAACGCCGCCCTGAGCTTCTTCGGGGGCTACTGGGCCTTCCTCGGCGGGACCGTCGACGAGATCGACCACGACGGCGATCCCGACGACGACGACGCCCACCGGCGCTGCGCCCTGCGCGAGCTCTTCGAGGAGGCGGGTCTTCTGCCGGGGGTCATCGCAGCGGAGCTCGAGGAGCTGGAACGGGCGGAGCTCAGGGGGTGGTTGATCCAAGGGGGTGATCCCTCTCCCTTCCGCGCGCTACTCGACGCGCACCCCGAGGTGCTGGCGTCGGCGCGGCCCTTCGCGCGCCTGACGACGCCGCCCTTCGCGCCGGTGCTCTACCGCACGCGCTTCGTGCACTGTGCTGCGAGCGACGGCCAGGAGCCGTTGGTCGTGCAGGGGGAGCTGATCGAAGGGCACTTCGCGGAGGTGGAGGAGGCCCTCGAGCGCTGGCGGCGGGGGGAGCTGCTGCTCGCGCCGCCGATGGTCTACCTGCTCGACCGCATGCGCGGGCGATCCCTGGAGGAGTTCCTGGAGTACGCGGGCCGGAGTACCGCCGAACTCGAGGACGGTCACATCCAGCGGGTGCGTAACACGCCGGGGGTCCTGATGGTGCCGCTGGCCACCGACACGCTGCCGCCGGCGACGACCACCAACACCTACGTGGTGGGGGAGGAGCGGCTCTACGTGATCGATCCCGCGCCCGAGCGGGAGGGGGAACAGGAGCGCCTCCTGCGCCTCCTCGACGAGTGCCTGAGCGAGGGGCGCGAGATCGCGGGGGTGATCGCCACCCATCACCACGCCGACCACGTGGGCGCGGTGGCGGCCGTGTCGCGACGCTACGGCGCGGCGGTCCTCGCCCACCCCCTGACCCTCGAGCGCCTGCCCGAGGCGGT
>CAZDQL010000039.1:0-9757 GCA_964507325.1 uncultured Planctomycetaceae bacterium
CATCAATCCTCCCCGACCAGCCTTCCTGGTCGCATCTGGATCACCTATCCCCTGGTCGAGGAAACCCATGGGATATTCAGGGGCATGTCCGAGTGGCGGATGGGACGAGAGGCGCTTCATCACAACGACGATGAACCTGTAGAGCTCACGGTCGAGCCCATCACGATGGGGGACCAAACGAGGCAGACTGCGAGGGTTTCTCACCTGTATTGATCGATTCCCTCCCCCGACGCCAGAATGAATAGACGCCTTCCCACAGTGAACACCCAACTTGTATTCCTTCACGGCAAAGAAAGCAGCGGCCAGGGCTTCAAGGCCAACTTGTTGCGCAGCCTCTTCCCCCACATCCTCACCCCGGACTTTGACGGCTCGCTGGAGGAGCGTATGGCTCAGCTTGCCCCCATCCTGGCCTACGAGCGGGACTGGGTCATCATCGGCTCTGACCTGCCCCCCGTCTTCGGTCCGGCGCAG
Organism: uncultured Planctomycetaceae bacterium; assembly: GCA_964507325.1. GTDB lineage: Bacteria > Planctomycetota > UBA1135 > UBA1135 > CAZDQL01. The sequence goes on from CAZDQL010000039.1 coordinate 472, forward strand.
TGTGCCGATCCTCACGGCTCCAGCATGGGGGGGCTGATGGCGGCACTCTTCACCCACCAGCACCAGGAACAGGTGCAGCGGCTCATCCTCCTCGCCCCGGCCCTCACCTGGCCCGAATTCGCCGACACCCCGCTCTCGCCCGTCGCCGTGCCCACCACCATCTACCACGGGCTCCGGGATACCGTCGTTCCGCTGGAGCCGGTCCGCGCCCTGGCCGAGCGGGCGTTCACCAACTTGATCTTTCACGCCGTCGACGACGACCACCGGCTGCGCGAGACGGTGCAGACCATCGACTGGCCACACCTGGTAATGGCATGATTCGGAGGACCAGAGCATGATAAGCGTAGAACATCGCGAAAGAGTGGCGATCGTGAAGCTGAACCGCGGCGTCACAAACGCGATCAACCTGCAACTCGTGGGCGAGTTGGTCGAAGCCCTGCAAGAGGCGAAACAGGACCCCGACGTAAGCAGCCTTGTCCTCACCGGCTCCGAGAAGTTCTTCTCCATAGGCTTTGATATCCCGCACCTGTATGGACTTGCCAGGGAGGACTTTCGGGTCTATTACCGGGCGTTCAATCGCCTCTGCCTGGATCTGTACACCCTGCCCAAACCGACGGTGGCGGCGATCACCGGGCACGCTATAGCCGGTGGATGCATCCTGGCCCTCTGCTGCGACCAGCGTTTCATCGCAGAGGGCCGGAAGCTGATGGGGCTCAACGAGATCAAGCTCGGGGTCCCCGTGCCGTATCCGGGCGATCGCATCCTGCGGGACCTGGTCGGGGCTCGAAATGCCCGCGAGATCGTGGAGGCGGGCGATTTCTACCCGTCTGAAGAGCTGCTTCGGATGGGCGTAGTAGATCGGGTGATGCAGTTGGAACAGGTGCTGCCAGAGTCAATCGAGAAGGCAGCCTCACTGGGCGCGCTGCCCCAAGAACCGTTCGCGGTGATCAAGGGCAATCGCGTGGAAGCAGTCGCAGCGCAGGTTCTGGCACAGCTCGAGGAGAAAGAGAGCGTTTTCCTCGAACAGTGGTATTCCGGCCAAACGCGCGAACTGCTGAAAGCGGCGATGGAGAGATTCTAGGTTGCGGTGATCCCAGTCACCCCTGCCATCGCAATCGACGAAGGCTAGATCCAGTTCGACTTCGTCCACCCTCGGGGCCTGGCGGCCAGAACGTCAACGAGGCTTCCACCACCGCGCAATTCCGCTTCGAAGCGGCCAACTCCCCCTCCCTACCCGACGACGTCCGTCAGCGCTTGGTTCGCCTGGCCGGCAAGCGGATGACCAAAGAGGGCGTGCTGATCATCGACGCGCGGCGGGTCCGCACGCAGTAACGGAACCAACAGGACGCTCTCGACCGGCTGATCGCGTTGATCCGCCAAGCAGCCAAGGAACCTCCTGGCCCACCTCGGCCTGCCGACGGATCCCCCTCCGGTCCAGCCGGCGCGTGCTCCTCCGCAAGGGAAGCCCGTCTTCTAGATCGCCACCGCGGACCAGGGAAGCGGCTGCAGAGTCGCGTTCCAGGGCTGGGGGTACGCCGATGCCCCCGATCCACGGGCCGAGGCGACACTTGGGCAGGCCTGAATCGACCCGCAGCGATCCAGAGATCAGCGCGACGTGTCGAGGCGCGCGTCGTCGTAGAACGCCAGATCGTGCCCCGCACCCGCCCGGGCCTTGGCGATCCAGACCGCCTGGCCCGTGTGCCAGGAGAAGTGCTCGACCACGTGGTAGACGGCTTGCAGGCCGCTGGTGTCGAAGCCCTGGATGCGGTAGGAGGCGGCGAGCGCCTCGGCGTCCAGGGAGCCAACGACCTCACACGCCTCTTCGACGGTGGTCCGCAGGGCGGCGAGCAGCGCCTCCCCCGTGGGCGCCCCCTCCCCCGTTTCGCTGAACTCCTCGGAGCGGCGTCGATCGTCGGGCGCTCCCCCGAGACCGGCCAGGATCCACTGGCGCACGTTGCCCTCCAGGTGCAGGAGCACCGTGCCGAAGGCGATCACGTCGGCGTTCGGACGCCACCAGAGATCCGCCGCGGGGAGCACCTGGAGGGCGCGCTCCAGCCGCGGCAGGTAGGTGTCGCGCAGGTACTGGACGGACTCGCGGACGAAGGCCTGCGTCGCGCTCACGTGCCCACTTCCTCCAACCAGGCGGCTTGACCCTTGCCGCCCGGATCGCGTGAGACCCCCTCGAAGACGATCGCCCCCAGACGGCCCTCGTCGTCGAGAGCCAGCCAGAGCAGGTTGTCGCCGATGCGGCCCCACTGCTGGATCGCGATCCCCTCGAAGGCCAGGCGCAGGATCCCGGTGGCGGGGTCCAGGCTCCAGCGTGGCGTGGCCGTCTCGACCAGCTCCACCTCGGCGTCGAAGGCGCTACGGCACTCGTCGGGGCGCTCGGGGAGCTCCTCCTGGCCGCCGCGTTCGGCGTGCAGCCCCAGGTGGCAGAAGGCGCCGGTGTCGTCCACGCTGAGGGTGAAGTCCTCGCCCACCGAGAAGGCGTCCCCCCCCTCGACGCTACGGCTGGACACCAGGTCCAGCCAGTGGGTCCCGGGGTCGTGGTAGGCCTTGAAGAGGTCCGATCCGCACCACAGGACGTACATGGGGAGGAGCTCACTAAGCCGAGCCGATCGGCTGGCCCTCTTCCGGTTCCAGCGCGAGGGTGGCGCAGCAGGTGGTCACCAGGTTGCGGTCGCCCCAACCGTTGTCGACGCGAGCCACGGACGGCCAGAACTTGTTCTCGTGCGACCAAGCCGCCGGCCAGGCCGCGAGCTGGCGGGAGTAGGGGTGGGTCCACTCGTCCGCGCCGACGTGGGTCGCGGTGTGCGGCGCGTTCTTGAGCGGGTTGTCGGCGCGATCGAAGCGGCCCTCCTCGATGGCTCGGATCTCCCCGCGGATCGAGATCAGGGCGTCGCAGAGCCGGTCCAGCTCCCCCTTCGACTCGCTCTCGGTGGGCTCGATCATCAGGGTGCCCGCCACCGGGAAGGAGACGGTCGGGGCGTGGAAGCCGTAGTCCATCAGACGCTTGGAGACGTCCTCCGCGGTCACCCCGGCGCTGTGCTCGAAGGCGCGCAGGTCGATGATGAACTCGTGGGCGACCCGTCCCCGCTCGCCGCGGTAGAGCACGCCGTAGTGCTCCTCCAGGCGGGCCGCCATGTAGTTGGCGTTCAGGATCGCGATCTCGGTCGCGCGCCGCAGACCCGCCTCCCCCATCAGGGCGATGTAGAGCCAGGAGATCGGCAGCACGCCGGGACTCCCGAAGGGCGCCGCGGAGACGGGGCCGATCGCCTGCGCGCCCCCGGTGGCGACGATCGGGTGTCCGGGGAGGAAGGGGGTCAGGTGCTCGGCCACGCCGATCGGGCCCACCCCGGGACCTCCCCCGCCGTGGGGGATGGCGAAGGTCTTGTGCAGGTTGAGGTGGCAGACGTCGGCCCCCAGGTCCCCCGGCCGGCAGAGCCCGACCTGGGCGTTCATGTTGGCGCCGTCCATGTAGACCTGCCCACCGTGCTCGTGCACGACGTCGCAGATCTCGCGTACGCACTCCTCGAAGACGCCGTGGGTCGAGGGGTAGGTGATCATGATCGCCGCCAGGGAGTCGCCGTGGGCGGCGGCCTTGTCGCGCAGGTCCGCGACGTCCACGTTCCCCTCCTCGTCGCAGGCCACGGCCACCACGCGCATCCCCGCCATGACGGCGCTGGCGGGGTTGGTGCCGTGGGCCGAGGTGGGGATCAGGCACACGTCGCGACCCGCTTCCCCCCGGGCGGCCAGGTAGGCGCGGATCACCAGCATCCCGGCGTACTCCCCCTGGGAGCCGGCGTTGGGCTGCATCGAGATGGCGTCGAAGCCGGTGATCTCCGCCAACCAGCGCCCCAGGTCGTCGATCAGGCGCTCGTACCCGAGCACCTGCCCACTCGGCGCGAAGGGGTGCAGAGCGGCGAAGTCGGGCCAGGTGACGGGCACCATCTCGGTCGTCCCGTTCAGCTTCATCGTGCAGGAGCCGAGCGGGATCATCGAGGTGGTCAGGGAGAGGTCGCGGGCGGCCAGGCGGTGGATGCGCCGCAGCATCTCGTGCTCGGAGCGGTGGTCGTGGAAGACCGGTTCGGTCAGGTAGGTGGAGGTGCGCGCGTGGGGCGCGGGCAGGGCGAGGTCGATTCCGGAGGCGAGAGAGCGGGCGTTCGCGCCCGCCACGCCGAAGATCTCGAGCAGCTCGGAGACGTCCTCCAGGGTGGTGGTCTCGTCCAGGCTGACGCCGACGGTCGCGTCGTCGATGGCGCGCAGGTTGACCCCCCGGGCGGTCGCGGTCGAGAGCACCCGCAGCCCAGCACCGTCCCCGAGCTCGACGCGCAGGGTGTCGAAGCGCGGCCCCGGCTCGACCTCCACCCCTCCCGCGACCAGTCCCGCGGCCAGGGTCTCGGTCAGGCCGTGCACCCGCTCGGCGATCGCCCGCAGGCCCTCGGGCCCGTGGTAGACCGCGTACATGCCGGCCATGATCGCCAGCAGCACCTGGGCGGTGCAGATGTTGCTCGTGGCCTTGTCGCGGCGGATGTGCTGCTCGCGCGTCTGCAGGGCCATGCGCAGGGCCGGAGCGCCCTGGGCGTCGCGGGAGATCCCGATCACGCGCCCCGGCATCTGGCGCTTGAACTCCTCGCGCGTGGCGAAGAAGGCGGCGTGGGGGCCGCCGAAGCCCATCGGCACCCCGAAGCGCTGGGAGTTGCCCACCGCCACGTCCGCGCCGAACTCCCCCGGTGGACGCAGGAGCGTCAGCGCCAGGAGGTCGGTGGCCACCACCAATAGCCCTCCCGCTGCGTGGACCTTCTCGGCGAAGGGCGCCAGATCGGTCACGCGGCCGAAGGTGTCGGGGTACTGCACCAGGGCGCCACAGATCCCCTCCAGCTCGGCGTCCGCCACCTCTCCCACCACCAGCTCGATCCCCACCGCCTCCGCGCGGGTGCGCAGGACCGCCAGGGTCTGGGGGTGGCAGGTGCTGGAGGCGAAGAAGCGGCCGCGCTTGCGCCGCGACGTCGCCCAGCAGAGGGCCATCGCCTCGGCGGCGGCGGTTGCCTCGTCGAGCAGCGAGGCGTTCGCCAACGGCAGCGCAGTCAGGTCCGAGACCACGGTCTGGTACTCGAGCAGGGCCCGCAGGCGCCCCTGACTGATCTCCGCCTGGTACGGGGTGTACTGGGTGTACCAGGAGGGGTTCTCCAGCACGTTGCGCTGGATCACGGGGGGGACGATGCAGCCGTGGTAGCCCATCCCGATCCAGCTCTTGGTGCGGTGGTTCCACCCGGCCAGCTCGCGCAGTCGCTCCAGGGCGTCCCACTCCTCGGCGGGTTGCGGCAGGTCGAGCGGACGCTCGAGCCGGATCGCGAAGGGAACGGTCTGGTCGATCAGCGCATCCAGGGAGTCCAGGCCGAGAAGCGTCAACATCTCCTCGACCTCCCGGTCGCTGGGTCCCAGGTGCCGGGGCACGAAGGAGCCGGTGGGGTCGAGGAAGCTCGGGGTCGTGTCGGTCACCACGGTGCTCGGGCGGGGAAGGGGGGGCCGTGAACTGGCGGAGAGTCTTGCGGGAGCCGGGATTCTAGTGGTGAGACGCGGTCCCCGGCCACCTCACCATCCTCTTCCGACACCCTTCCCGGGGGCAACCCGGGGTGAGACACCCGCCCGGGCGCAGCGCGACCACCCCGCCAACGGGGGATGTTGTAGGCTCAATCTGGCGCGGTTCTCCCCATCGCCCCCCCCTCCCCTCCCACGCAGTCGCGCGGCACCCTGGTTCACTCTCCATGCAGAAGCATCTGTGCCCGATCCTCGTGGCCCTCGGCCCCGTCCTCTTCGCCGCTCAGGCGGCTCCCGCCGATTCCCAGGCAGCCCCCCGCCCCATCGATCAGCGAGGCGATTCCAAAGCCCTGATCGAGGATTGGCGCGAGCAACACGGCGCGGAGTGGCGGCTGGACGCCGATCGCTCCACCACCTTGCTGTACGGCGGTTCGGCCGAGTCGGAGTTGGCACCGCTCGATGAGCACGAGTGGTTCCAGGTGGCGCGCCAGTTCGCCGCGCACACCCACGCCATGCACGGCGCGCGCGTCGAGAACCTGGTGCCCGAGTACCTGCGCTTCCTGCCCCTCTCCCAGGCGGGCTCGAGCGACAAGTGGACGGTGCGCTTGCGCCAGGAGCTCGACGGCGTGCGGGTGGTCGGCGGGTACGTGAACGTCCTGATGGATCCCTGGGGGCGCCTCCTGTCGTTGCAGAGCACGGCCGCTCCCGACCTGCCCGCCAGCCTGCCTCCCGTCGTTCTCGACGGCGCCTCGGCGGCGGGTCTGGCGAGCGCGGCCTTCCGCGACACCCAGCTGGTCTCCGACGCCTCCTCTGGCGAGGCGGAGCTGGTCTTCCTGCGCGTCGAGCGGGGCGAGAGCCTGACGGCCACCCTCGCCTGGCAGGTGGACGTGCTGGCGGAACGCGAGGGTGTCCTGCCGCTGTCACGCCGCTACTGGATCGACGCCGCTGACGGAACGGTGTTGAAGTCGGTCTCGCGAGTCCACCACTTCGACGTGACGGGGACGATCAAGTCCTACGTGACGCCGGGAGTGAAGCCGGACACGGGCTCCAATCCGGAGGTCCAGGCCGCCATGCCCCACATGGAGGTGTCGAGCTCGGCGGGCACGGTCACGACCGACGCCGACGGCAACTTCACCTTCCCGGGGGTGTCGACCGCCTTGGAGGTGACGGTGCAGTACCTCGGGACCTTCAACGACGTGAACCACGCAACGGGGACCGACTACAGCCTAACGGTCAGCATTCCGGCGGACACGCCCACGACCGTGGTCATGAACCCCTCCCCCACCGAGGAAATCACGGCCCAGGCCAACGCCTATCTGGTGAAGAACCAACTCAGGGACTGGATCAGGAGCATCGTCCCCAGCGACTCGACGGCGGATTTCCAGGCGGTCAGCAACTGCAACCTCAACTCGACCTGCAACGCCTACTACAACGGCGTCTCGACCAACTACTACAAGTCGGGCGACGGCTGCGTGAACACCGCCTACTCCACGGTGGTGGCGCACGAGATGGGGCACTGGTTGAACGACCTCTACGGCACCGGGAACGGGTCGGACGGCATGGGCGAGGGCAACGCCGACATGTTCGCCATGTACCTCTTCGACACCAACCTGGTGGGAGAGGACTTCTGCGGCTCGGGTTGCCACATCCGTGACGGGAACAACACGCGCCCCTTCTGCGGCGACGACAACGGCGGCTGCTACGGCCAGGTCCACACCGACGGCGAGGTCTGGATGGGGGCCGGCTGGAAGATCCGCCAGAACCTGAACGCCACGCATGGCGATGCGGCGGGCGACCTGGTGGCGGACACGCTCTTTCTCTCGTGGATGAACGCCTACAACCAGACCCAGATCAAGTCCGTCATCGAGATCCAGTGGCTCACCCTCGACGACGACAACGGCGACATCAACGACGGTACGCCCAACTACGCCGACATCGACGCCGGCTTCGTGGCCCAGGGCTTCCCGGGCTACGACATCCCCTTCGTCACCTTCTCCGGCGTGACGGACCTGCCCGACACCGAGGACCAGCTGGGGCCCTACGTGGTGCAAGCCACCATCGTGGCCGGCGTCGCGCCGCCGGTGTCCAACGCCACCCTGCACTACCGCGCCGACGAGGGAGCTTGGATCGACCTCGCCATGACGGACTTGGGTGGCGATCTCTTCGAGGGGCAGATCCCCGGGCAGGTCTCGCCCGCGGTGGTCGACTACTACCTGACCGCCACCGACTCCGCCTCCAACAGCGAGGACTACCCCTACGACGCCCCGGCGAGCCTGTTCAGCTTCAACGTGGGCATCCTGACCACCTTCCTCGACTTCGACTTCGAGGCGGGCGGCGACGAGGGTTGGACGGTGGGCTTCCCCAGCGACACGGCCAGCACCGGCGTCTGGGAGCGCGTCGATCCGCGCGGCACGGCCGCGCAACCCGAGGACGACCACACGCTCGATCCGGGGACGACCTGCTGGGTCACCGGCCAGCAGCCGGTGGGCGGCAGCTTGGGCACCAATGACGTCGACAACGGCGACACGACCCTGCTCTCCCCGGTGTTCGACGCCTCCGGGATGCTCAACCCGAAGATCAGCTACTGGCGCTGGTACTCCAACAACCAGGGCGCCGATCCCGACAACGACATCTTCGAGGTGTACCTCTCCGACGACGGTGGTTCTTCGTGGGACGCGGTCGAGGTCGTGGGCCCCTCGGGGGCCGAGAGCAACGGCGGCTGGTTCCAGCACAGCTTCGAGATCGGCTCGATCACCACGCCCACGGCGACGATGCAACTGCGCTTCGTCGCCTCCGACCGCAACTCCGGATCGATCGTCGAGGCGGCCCTCGACGACCTCCTGGGCACCGACCTGGGGCCGTCGGGGAGCGACTGCAACGGCAACGGCGTGGACGACGCCACGGACATCGCCAACGGCACCAGCGAGGACTGCAACGGCAACGGGATCCCCGACGAGTGTGAAGCCGACTGTGACGGCGACGGCGTACCCGACGACTGCGAAGCCGACTGCGACGGCGACGGCGTCCCGGACGACTGCGAGCCGGACTGCGACGGCGACGGCCTCCCCGACGACTGCGAGGAGGACTGCAACGGCAACGGCACGCCCGACGACTGCGAGACCTTCACCGACTGCAACGGCAACGGCATCCCCGACGAGTGCGAGCCCGATTGCGACGGCGACGGCATCCCGGACGACTGCGAGCTCGACGTCGACGGCAACGGTATCCCCGATGAATGCGAGAGCGTGGGCGTCACCTACTGCGACCCCGCCGTGGTGAACTCCAGCGGCGCCTCGGCGGAGATCGCCGCCCTGGGGAGCGACGTGGTCGCCGACCTCGACCTGCGGCTGGCCGCCAGCCAGTTGCCGACGAACGAGTTCGGCTACTTCCTGGTGTCAGACAGCCAGGGTTTCGTCGTCGGCCCCGGCGGCTCCCAGGGCAACCTGTGCCTGGGTGGGGTGATCGGGCGCTACGCGCTCCTGATCCAGAACTCCGGCCCCGACGGCCACTTCTTCATCGACGTGGACCTGACGTACCTGCCGCCGCCCCTCAAGGTGCCGGTGCAGCCCGGCGAGATCTGGAACTTCCAGGCCTGGTTCCGGGACCACAACCCCGGATCGACCTCGAACTTCACCGACGCGGTGGCGGTGACCTTCAATTGATGTGAGTGGATCGGAGGACGGCTGAGAAGCGGGGGGGGGGGGGGGGGCGGCGGCAGGTAGCGCCCCCCCCACCGCAGAACGCC
>CAZDQL010000039.1:9767-57062 GCA_964507325.1 uncultured Planctomycetaceae bacterium
GTCCTTTTTCCTTTCCCCCCCCCACAACGTTTTTCTGCCGTCCTCCTCCAGCTCACTCAGGGCCCCGGCCACCCGCTCGAGGATGTCGGTGGAGGTGACGATGCCCAGATAGCCTCCGCCGGTGACCGGCAGGGAGCTGAAGTGGTGCTCGACCATCTTCTCGGCCGCGTCGGAGAGCGGTGCGTCGTGGGCGATCGTCACCACGTCGCCACTCATCAAGGTCGCGACGGTGGTGTCGGCGGCGTGGCCGTCGCCCACCGCGCGGCGCAGGTCGCGGTCGGAGAGGATCCCGACCAGCTCGCCGCCGTCCAAGACCGGCAGGTGATGGAACCCCTTGGCGTGGCACAGCTCGTCGGCCTGGGCCAGGGTCGCCTCGGGGGTGATGACCACGGCATCGCGACCGGCGATCTCCCCCACCGGTGGGTCGAGGTCTCCTCCGAGGGCGCGCTCGCGGCACAGGCGCAGGTACAGCCCGAGCAGGTCCATCTCGGTGATGATCCCGACCAACTCGGCGCGCTCCAGCACCGGTAAGCAGCCGATGCCGTGCACCACCACCTCGATCGCGGCCGCCATGGCCTCTTCGGTGGACCAGACGGAGACGAACCCCCGGTGCATCACCTCTGCGACGGCGGTCGACTTCCCGGCGGCCTTGCGCCGCGGTTCGGGAAGACGCCACCCGCTCGCAGAGAGGAGGTCGCGATCGGAGATCAACCCCACCAGGCTGCCCCCGTCGACGACCGGCAGATGGCGGATGGCGCGCTCGTCCATCAACTGGAAGGCCGTGTCGACGGAAGTGTCGGGGGTGACCACCAGCGGGTCCGGCGACATGAAGGCGGCGACGTTCATCGAATCCTCCCAGCCCGCCGATCGTCGGCGGGCGACCCCTCCTCAGCATTGTAGGGGGTGGGGAGGATTGCGGGCCCGATCAGGAGCTCGGGGGCGCTGCAGGAGGCTCTGAGGCGGCGCTGGGCGCCTCCTCTACCCCTCCGGAGAGGGCCTGCAGCTTGGCTTCGTACTCCTGGGCCATGTCGGAGCCGTGGAAGTCCTTCGCCTGCAGGAATTCGAGCCGCAACACGGGGGGCACCAGATCGGCCGCCACCACCATCATCAGGAACACGCCGCCGCCGGCCGCCAACAGGATCTCCAGGACCTGGAGGAACGAGACGCCTTCGAGGTCGGCGAGGAAGAGCACCAGGATCACGATGCCGGCCAGGTTGAAGAGGTACGACTGGCGGCGCACGCCCCGCACCAGGGTGACGCTCTCCTCCGCGCTGTGGGAGCGCAGGAAGTCGCGGGCGCGCAGCACGTAGACGAGGGGACTCAGGATCAGGCACGCCAGGCCCACCAGGAGGGTCCAGTTCCCCTGCATCTGGTTGATGGTGGTGAACACGATCAGCACGAACATGGCGTAGACCGGCGCGAAGAGCACCACCGTGTAGCCGGGGACGGGGCTCTCGTGCAGCATCGTCTTCAGGGTGACCGAGGCGCGGATGATGCCCGGGAAGATCGAGATCACCTTCGGCGCGAGCATCATGAAGAAGGTCAGGCCCATGGTCACGCCCAGCATCGAGGTCACCGCCTGCGCTTGCTGGGGGTCGAAGTGCCCGAAGTCGAGCAGGCGCGCCCAGGGGATCGTGGCGAGCAGGAGGGGCGTGCCCACCAGGAAGTACCAACCGCGCCGCGCGAGTCGCGACGAGCGTTTGGGGTCGCGCCACGCGCGGGCGGCCAAGACCGCCAGCACCACCACCGCCAGCGACCCGAGCAGGTGGAGGATGGGGATCATGTCGAGCAGGTCCAGGTTGCCGGCGCCGAAGTTCTGCTCCAGGTTGGCGCGCACGGCGTCCTCGTCGGCGAAACCCTGGCTCGCCTGCTGCCGCACCATGCCGTCGGAGATGGTCTCGAAACTCAGGATCTGGATCAGGGAGACGAGCACCAGCAGCACCGACGCCACGATCAGGACCGACGACCGCCAGACGGCGTAGTCCTGGGCCAGCGGCGCCGTGACCGGCGTAGGAGCTGCCGCCAGGGTGGCGCGCTCCTCCTCACTGGCGTTGTCGCGGCCGAAGTCGCTGCGCAGGGCGCGCCCGAGCGCCCCCTGGAGCACGGTGAGCGGTGAGTTCGTGGCCATCGCCACAGCATAAGGGGCAAGGCCGACCCCGCCCAATCTCCGCTCACCAAGCCGAGTCGAGCACCACCGTCCAGCTCGAGGAACCGTAGTAGTCGTTGACGCCGTCGACGAAGAGCGCGGCGAAGTGCGGCGTCACGTGCCCCAGCGGAGGCAGGTCGCCCTGGGGCTGGGTCGTCACCAGGGCACCCGAGGCGCCGAGCACTCCAACACAACGCCAGGGCATCGCGACGGGACTCGGGGGCACGTCCACCAGCAGGGGACCGTGCAGCGGACTGAAGCGGTAGCCCGGGCCGCGCGCCTGGGAGACGTACACCCGATCCCCCGGCTCCCCCTCGAAGCGCAGGGCGAGCGCGCTCTGGTCGTCGATCAAACGGCTGGCGCGGAAGATGCGGGCGGTGCCCGGCAGGAAGGTACCGGAGTTGGTGTCCTCGCCGGGTTCTCCGTTCTTGCTGGAGTCCGGGCTGGAGCCCGCCCAGCCGGGCTGATAGTCGTTGTCGAGGAGCCAGGTCTCCTCGGCGTGGTCCTCCGAGTAGAAGCCGTAGCCTCCCCAGCCTCCATAGCCGTACTCCCCAGTCCACCAATCCACGTCCCAGTCGGCGTTGGAGCCGTTGCCGCCGATCAGGGTGCAACCGGAGATGAAGATCGTGCCGGTCTCCCAGGCGACGACCCCATGGCCGCCGGAGCCTCCGCTCTCGCCCGGGTCGTCCCACGTCGTTCCCGACGATCCCCTCCAGGTGGAGGCGTAGAGGGATACCGTGCTGGCGGTGGTCGTGAGCCCACTAGCACCGTCCCCACCGCACTCCCCCGAACAGGGGTCTCCCCCGCGGGCGGTGCAGTTGGTGAACACGACATCCGCGGAGCCCGTGACGAACACTGCATCGTAGGGCCAGTAGGAAGTCGCGATGGTGCCGCTCGCACCGACGAAGTCCCCCTCGCGGATGCGCACCGGCCCCCGGCAGTCACTGACCACCAAGGCGTAGCCGTCGGTTCCGGTGGCCCCGACGCCGGCCATCTCGACCCTGCGGTCGGAAGAGAGGTTGCGGATGCGGATCGTCCCGTCGACGGTGATCACCCCCGAGCTGGTGGCACGCACCAGGCTGAGGGACTTGTCGTTCACCCAGAAGGACTCGTAGACCCCCGGCCAGATGCGCAGCACGTCCCCGTCCGCAGCGGCCTGCACGGCGGGGGCGATCTGGTCGAAGTCCGGGGACGGTCCACGGACGTCGATCACGTCGGAGAGGGCAGGGGAGACGAGGGTCGCCGCGGCGACGGCGGCGCGGGTGAGCCGGGAGATGCTCATGCAGTCTCCAGGTGTGGGTCGGACCGGAGGAGGGGGCGCCTCGGGCCCCCCCGTGGATCCCGGGGATCCCGTTTCGTCACGACCAGTCTGCCGGTTTTTCGGGAATCCGGGAGCAGGAAGCGGGACCCGGAGCGAGAAGGGGGACGATGCCCAGGTTCCTCGAAGAGCGCTTCGCCCTCTTCCGCAAGACGGGCAGCACTGCCGCCTTGGGAGACGTGTACGACCGGGTCGCGCCGGAGCTCCTGCGGGTGGCCCTGCACCTGGCGGGGGACCCGGTCGACGCGGAGGACCTGCTCCAGGAGACCCTGATCGTCGCCATCGAGAAGCGACGGCAGTGGGACCCGGCGCGGCCGCTCCTGCCCTGGATGACGGGGATCCTGACCAACGAGGCGCGCGCCCTGCGGCGGCGGCGCTCGATCCATCACGACCCGCCCGGAGACCGCGCGCCCACGCCCGAGCGCGGTCCCGTCGAGCGCGCCCAAGCGGACGAGGTGGAGGAGGCGCTGACCACCGCCCTCGAGCGCGTCGCCGTCGAGTGGCGGCCGGTCCTGGTCCTGCGCCTGCGCCACGGCCTCACGGCGACGGAGATCGCCGCGGCCCTCGAACGTCCGCCGGGGACCGTGCGCTCCCAGCTCGCCCGCGGGCTCGAGGTCCTGCGGCGCGTCCTGCCGGCGGGGATCGCGGGCGCCCTGGCCCTGGAGCTCGCGCCGCGCGCGCGCGGCCTGGCCGCCGTGCGCGAAGCGGTGCTGGCGGAAGCCGCGGCCCTGCCGATCGCATCCACTTCCCTCCTGCCGGCGCTGGCCGGCCTGCTCGCCATGAAGAAGACGATCGCCGCCGCGGCCTGCGTCGTGGCCCTGTCGCTGACTTGGACCTTCGGCCCCTGGAACGACGACGCCCCGACGCCTTCGTCGGCGGAACGAACGCCCGCCCGCCCGAAAGTGGCTTTGCATGAGATCGAGCCCTCGGCTGACGGCACGCAGCTCGCCGAGCCCGCCCCGGAGGAGCGAGCGCGCGTCGCGTCCACTCTGCCGGAAGCCGAGCCACCCTCCACCCACGGCTGCCTGCGAGTGTCCCTCCACTGGCAGGGGGGCGAGCCGGTGCGCGGGGGGGTGGTGCGCGTGCGACCGACGGATGGAGGCTGGTCCGACGAGCTGGTCGCGCACACGAACGGCGAGGGGTGGACGCGGGTCGCGGAGCTCCTCCCCAAGACCTGGTGCGTCCAGACCCTGCGCGGGGGAAGCGAGCTCGTCGTGGTGGTGGCCGGCGAGGAGGCGCGGGTCGAGATGGAGCTCGAGGCGGGCGTGACGGTCCTCGGTCGCGTGGTGAACGGGCGCGACGAGCCGGTGGCGGGGGCGGAGATCTGGGTCAGCGAGTACCCCGCCTGCAACTGGGCCTACCCCCTCACCCAGAGCGATCGCGAGGGTCGCTTCCGCGTGGAGGGAGTCGCCGGAGACCACCGCCTGGGCGCGCGGGCGCGCGGCTACGCCCCCAGCCACCAGCGTGGCGTGCGCGGAGCCGTCGGGGAGGAGATGGAGCTCGAGATCGTCCTCGAGCAGGAGGGCTTCCCGTGACCGGACGCGTCGTCGACACGGGCGGGGATCCGATCGCGAGCGCGCGGGTGTGCTTCGGCGACACGGAATTCGGCGGACGCTACCTGATCTCGGGGGTCTGGCTGCCCCATGCCGCTCCACAGCGGACCCGCACGGATGGAGAGGGGCGCTTCGACCTGACCTCCGCCGCCGCCGGCGTCCACGATCTGGAGGTGCGCGCCGAGGGCTTCGGGCAGCACGCCTCGCAGGTGGAGGTGATCCCCGGCTCGTCCCTGCCGCTCGAAATCGTGCTCCAGCCTCACGCCAGGGTCGTCGGGCGGGTGCTCGCCGCGGACGGCTCGCCCGCGGTGCAGGCGAGGATCTCCGCGCCCACGGCGGCCCCCGTGGAGCCCCGTGCCTACAGCACCTACGACGGCACCTTCACCCTCGAGGAGCTGGCCGCGGGGGAGCACACGATCTCCGTCCACCACGATCTCGGGCTGGCGAGCGAGACCTTCTTCCTGGCCCCCGGCGAGACCGTCGAGTGGGAACCGATCCTGACCGACGCCGGGGTCCCGCGCATCCACGGGCGACTGCTCGACGCGCAGGGGGAGCCGGCACCGGGGTGGTCGATCACCATCCGGCGTGAGGTCGACGGGTCGACGCGCTCCAGCGTGGTGGGCACGGATTCCGCAGGGCGCTTCGCCGTGCAGGCGGAGCGCGACCAGCCCTACGATCTGAGCGTCAATCGGGCGGAGGCCTTCATGACCTTCCCGGCGATCCTCCTGCGCGACGTCCTCGCCTCGCCGGTCCCCCTCGAGCTGCGCCTCCCCCCCGACGGCCAGTCCCCCGACGCGGCGCGCATCGCCGCCACGGTGCTGGCACCCTCGGGAGAGGTCGCCACCGACGTGACCTTCACCGTATTCCACCTCGAAGAGCAGCTCTCGGCCCAGTACCACCCCGACCCGGAGACGGGCGCGGTGGACGTGCGCAACGTGCCGCAGGGCACCGTCTACGTCTACCTGGGCAGCCTGCGCTACCCGGAGATCCGCTTCGATCCCCGTGAGGTGCGCGCGGGGGAGTGGGTCGACCTGGGAGAGATCCGTCTGGCCGCCAGCGGCCTGGCGCTGGGCGCCATCACAGCCTGGCCCGGCTTCGACGGCGCGACCCTCACGGCGCTGGTCTACGCGCGGAAGGGCACCTACGCCGGTTCCGTCGAGCACGCCACCGACAGCTACCGGACCAGCCCCCTACCCCCGGGGGACTACGAGCTCGAGCTCTCCGGCGACCACGTGGTCACGAAGCGCTACCCCTTCACCGTCGAGGTGGAGCGCGAGACGGTGATGGACGTCACCCTCACGCGGGCCGGCCTGCGGGAGGCGCACTTCGACCTGCCCGCGGAGCTCCCCGCCGAGGAGGCGCGCTTGTGGGCCGAGCTGTTCGACGCCGCGGGGCGGGTGGTCTGGACCGGGCGCGTCCGGCCCCTCGACGAGTCGACCCTGGTGGCGCGCGTCTCGGCCCCGCCGGGGATCTACCGGGTGCGGGCACACTCCGGCCCCGACCTCCCCTGGGAGGCGCAGGGCCCCTTCGAGATCCGCGACCTCGCGGGGGAGCAGCCTCCGCTGCGCTTCCGGGTGGGGCGCGCCGCCGGGAAGTAGCGCGGCACCGTATTCCCGTCAGACCTCCCGCGGCACGATGAAGGGCGCGCGCTCCTCGCGGGTCAGGAGCCGGTTGGCCTGCTCGGCGTGGTCCCCGGTGAAGCGCTCCTTGCGCGGATCGAAGGCCAGGGTAGGGCCCAGGTCGTACTGGACCTGCTTGGGATCGAGGCCGTTCTGCACCAGGTGCTCGCGCATGCGCACGAAGGCCTCGTTGCCGTCCTTTTCGGCGCCGAAGGGCGGCTCGCCCGCCAGGGAGCGCTCGCTGCCGAGGAGGTAGGTGACGTTGGCCAGGTGGCACAGGGCGGCGGAGAGGTGCCCCTCCTGGGCGGGAGCGGTGAGCACGCTCGCGTCCTGGGCCTTGACGGCGTCGAGGAAGTTCTGGAAGTGGTTGGCGCCACCCTGGAAGGTGCGCAGCGGGGCGCCGTCGGGGTCGAAGGCGGTCAGGCTGTTGTAGCTGGCGCTGACGAGGTACCCCTTCTCGCCGTAGAAGATCACCCCGATGTGGGCGCCGAGCAGAGCCGCGGTCTCTAGGCCGCGCACCTCGAAGAGCAGGCGCTTCTCACCGTAGTCGAAGAGCGCGAGCTGCGTGTTGGGGGTGTTGCCGTCGTCGTCGTAGCCCAGGCGTCCACCGCAACCGACCACGCCGACCGGCAGGTGATCGAGACCCAGTCCCCAGCGCGCGATGTCCATCTGGTGCACGCCCTGGTTGCCGATGTCCCCGTTGCCGGTGTTGAAGTCCCAGTGCCAGTCGTAGTGCAGGTTGGTGCGCATCAAGGGGCGCATCGCGGCGGGACCCGTCCACAGGTCGTAGTCGAGAGTCTCGGGGGGCTCTTGGGGGCCGCGGACCTTGCCGATGCTGCCGCGGCGCTTGTAGCAGAGGGCGCGGGCCAGCCGCACCGAGCCCAGCCCGCCGGCGCGCAGCCAGGCGATCGCCTCCCGCGTGGCGGGGGCGCTGCGCGCCTGGGTGCCGACCTGGACGAGCTTGCCGTACTTCTTCGCCGCCTGAACCACCTGGTGCCCCTCGAAGACGTTGTGGCTGAGGGGCTTCTCCACGTAGACGTGCTTGCCCGCCTGCAGGGCCCAGATCGTCGCCAGGGAGTGCCAGTGGTTCGGCGTGGCGATGGCGATGGCGTCGATCTCGGGGTCGTCGAGCATCGTGCGCAGGTCGCGGTGGTACACAGCCCCCGGCACGGCCTTCATCGACATCTCGATCACGCCCTCGTCGGGGTCGCAGATGGCGACCACCTCGGAGTCGGGTGAATCGCGGAAGGCCATGACGTGGGCGCGGCCGCGACCGCGCACGCCGGCCACCCCCACCCGGATCGGATCGCTCGACGAGCGGCGGCCGCTCTCCCCTCGGGTCGAGGCGGAGAGCAGCGGGGCGCTGGCCGCCGCGGCGGCTGCGAAGAGGGAGCGCTCGAGGAAGGTCCTGCGGCTGGTGCGTTGCATTGCGTCGGCTCCTACGGTCCGGGGCGGAGGACTCGGAATCCCAGGTGGGGTCCGTCGGGGATCCACCATACACCCGGGGGAAAATTGGGGTCGGCCATGACCCAGTCGTCGTTGAAGCGCAGGCGAGAGGAGGCGTCCACCCGGGATCCCGAGTCCTCCCAGGATCCTCCGCGCAGAACGGCGCGCTCTGGATCGGCGGGATCGAAGGGGTTGTCGCAGTACTCCCACAGGTTGCCGAGCACGTCGTGGAGGCCGTACCGGTTGGGGGCCTTGAGCCCCACCTCGCGCGTCATCTGGTGGCTGTTCTCGTAGAACCACCCCACCTCCTTCCGCGGCAGCTCGGCGGCGTCGGCGCAGGCGAGCTCCCACTCCTCCTCGGTCGGCAGGCGGTAGGGGTGGCCGGTGTTCAGGGAGAGCCAGGTGCAGTACTTGCGCGCCGCGTTCCAGCTCATCCCCAGCGCCGGACGACGACCGGTGCCCCAATCGTGGTCGTAGGGGGTCCAGTCGAGGGGCTGGGAGGGCTTCGACACCGCGTCCGCGCCGGGGGGCGCGAGCCCCTCCTCGTCGAAGTCGCAGTAGAGCAGGTACTCGTCCCAGGTGACCTCGGTGGCGCCGATCCAGAAGCCCCCCTCGGGTATCCAGACCATCGGGAAGCTGATCTCGGTGCCGCGGATCGTCTCGACGTAGTCCGCGGGAGGCGGTGCCTCCTCGCCGCCGGTCCCGCGGCAACCCGCGGTCAGGAGGGTGAGGCAGAAGAGCGCAAGAGCGTGGTCGGGGATCCTCATCGGCTCACTTCAGGTCTCCGATCTGGGTGCGCAGGGTCTTCAGGGCCAACGGGAACTCGTCGGCCAGGTTCTTCCAACGGCACTCGACCGAGACCAGGCCCTCGTAGCCGATGTCCTTCAGGGCCTGCAGGTAGGGGCGGAAGTCGTCGCCGTCGATGCCGGGCGGAGTGCGCTCGGCCTTCTCGGCCACGTGCACGTGGAACACCAGGGAACGCGCCTCGCGGATCGCCTGCGGCCCTTCGCCCCCGCGCAGCATGTGGAAGAAGTCGGCGGTGATCCCCACGGCGGGGTGCTGCACCGCCTGGACCAGGCGCTGCGCCTCGGAGACGTAGTGGATGAAGTTGCACTCCGCCTTCTGCAGCGGCTCGACCCCGACGCGCAGTCCGTGCTTCTCCGCCAGGGGGCCCATGCGCGCGAGCAGCGCCACGAACTGCAGCTCGGCGTCGGCTTGGGGGTAGCCCTTGGGGACCGAGCGCGCGCCGGAGGATCCGAAGGTGATCAGCCGCAGGCCGGCCTGGGCGGCGCGGCGGAAGACGATCTCGGCGTAGGCCAGGACCGCGGCGTGGTCCGCCTCGGGCCCGGTGCAGCGCAGGGAGCCGGGGAGGAAGCTGTTGGCGCACAGGACCGGCACGGGGCTCTGTTGAATGCGCTCCAGGCGGGCGAGGAAGCGCTCCTCCGGTTCGCCGGGGATCAGCAGTGGACCGCAGCCCGACTCCAGGTGCATCGCGCCGCATTGCGCGAGGGTGGCGGCGTCGCCGACGGAGCGGCAGGCGCCGATGGAGGGCTCGAAGGTGCGACCTCCGCGCGCCAGGCCGGGGGAGTTGGCCGCCAGCAGAGCGGCTCCCGAGAGCTGGACGAAGCGGCGGCGGGTGAGGGAGGTCTCGGTCGGCATGATCGGCGTACGCTCCTTTCCAGGGGCTCCGTCGCGTCGACGGAGGCCTGCCTAGGGTAGCGGGGATCGGCCCGATATGCGCGGGCACCCGAGACGTGGAGCCGTCTCCGATCTCAGCTCCGTTCCCTGCGCCTGATGATGTGCTCGCAGACCGGATCCCCAGCCGGGATGCACTGGCCGACGTGGTGCTCGAGGTCGCTGTCGAGGGCGTCGATCAAGGCCTTCTCCATGCATGTATGCGCACGGCAAACCTCGGCCTCGGAGAGGGGGTAAGGGCAGCGGCTGACGGTGATCACCAACCGGTCCCCGCCGAACTCGGTGACCCCCCAGTCCTCGCTCACCATGTCGAAGACCTTGAGCACGTAGCGCCCCACCTCACCGATCCCCTTCAGCTCACCCTTCTTCCGGACGTTGGCCGCGATGCGCCGGCCGTACTCGCCACTGACCTCTCGAATCAGGTCGAGCCCCTCCTCGCCGAAGCGCTGGTAGATCGCCGAGTACAGGTCGCCGATGCGCTTCATGTAGCCCGGCAGGGCGCGGCGCAGCTTCTCCTCGCCGCTGAGCTCGTCGAATCTCAGCTCCTCGGGGAGCTCGGCGTGTCTCTGCTTCTCGTCCATGGGGCTCCTCAATTGCAGCCTCGTAGCAGTGCCCGGGCGTCGAGTCAAGGTCCCCGGGCGCAGCCCCGGGGAAGCCCACCGAAGGGGGGCAGTCCCGTACTCTAGCGCCCATGAGGTGGCAGGAACGCTACGCCGAGCTGCGCTCGACCCCAGAGCAGGCCCTGCGCCGCATCCGGCGCGGGAAGCACATCTTCATCGGGTCGGGGGCGGCCGAGCCGGTGCTCCTGGTGGAGGCGCTGGTGCGGGAGGCGGACCACTTCGCCGACAACCCCATCGTGCACCTGATGACCCTGGGACCGGCGCCCTACGTGGGGCCCCAGTTCAAGGAGAACTTCCGCCACAACGCCTTCTTCATCGGCGCCAACGTGCGCGAGGCGGTGCACCAGGGGCGCGCGGACTACACGCCGGTCTTCCTCTCGCGCATCCCCTCGCTGATGCGCGAGCGGCGCCTGCCGGTGGACGTGGCGCTGATCCAGTGCTCCCCACCGGACGAGTTCGGCTACGTCAACCTGGGCGTGGCGGTGGACATCACCCTGGCCGCCGTCAAGGCCGCCAAGTACGTGGTGGCGGAGATCAACACCTCCGTGCCCGTGATCTACGGAGCGGGTTTCCTCCCCATGGAGGAGATCGACTGCTGGGTCGAGAGCGACGCGCCGATGATCGAGCACCACGAAGAGCCTCCGGACGAGGTCTCGCTGGAGATCGGCCGCAACGTCGCCAGCCTGATCGAGGACGGCAGCACCTTGCAGATGGGCATCGGCGCCATCCCCGACGCCACCCTGGACGCCCTCCAAGGGCGGCGCGATCTGGGGGTGTGGAGCGAGATGTTCTCCGACGGGGTGATGAAGCTGATCGAGTCGGGGACGATCAACGGGGCCCGCAAGACGATCCACCCGGGGAAGGTCTCCGCCTCCTTCGCCTTCGGGTCGCGGCGGCTCTACGACTTCCTCGACCACAACCCCGAGTTCACCTTCCACCCCTCCGACTTCATCAACGACCCGATGCGCATCGCCCAGCAGCACAAGATGGTGGCGATCAACAGCGCGTTGGAGGTGGACCTCACCGGCCAGGTGTGCGCGGATTCGATCGGCACGCGCTTCTACTCGGGGATCGGAGGCCAGGTGGACTTCATCCGCGGCGCGTCGATGTGCAGGGGCGGCAAGCCGATCATCGCCCTGCCCTCCACCGCCAAGGGGGGCACCCTGACCCGCATCACCCCCACCCTGACCGAGGGCGCGGGGGTGGTGACCTCGCGCGGTGACGTGCGCTACGTGGTGACCGAGTACGGCGTCGCGGACCTGCTGGGCAAGTCGATCCGCGAACGGGCCGTGGCGCTGGTCGCGGTGGCGCACCCCGACTACCGCCGCGAGCTGTTGCGCAGCGCCAAGGACCGCCACTATGTCTTCGTCGACCAGATCGACCCGCTCGGCATCTACCCGCGCCGCCACGAGCGCAGGATCCAGTCCCGGGACGGAGAGAAGTTCCTCCTGCGACCGATCCGCCCCACCGACGAGCCGAAGCTCTCCAGCCTCTTCTACTCCCTCTCCGACGACACCCTCTACAAGCGCTTCCTGCGCACCATCAAGCGCATGGCGCACGAGGAGCTGCAGGACTACCTGGACGTCGACTACGAGTCCAACATGGCGCTCGTGATCGAGACGCTCGACGACGACCTCGAGCCGGAGATCGTGGGCATCGCCCAGTACTTCCTCGACCCGCGCACCCAATACGCGGAGATCGCCTTCATCGTGCGCGACGAGTGGCAGGGCAAGGGGCTCGGCTCACAGCTGGTCGAACGGCTGACGAAGGTCGCCAAGCAGAATGGCGTCAAGGGGTTCGTCGCCGACATCATGGCGACGAACCAGCCGATGCTACAGGTCCTCGCGCACGCCGACGTGGAGGTCCAGGCTCGCCTGGAAGGGGACGTCTACCAGATCCGCATGCCCTTCGCCTGAGGGGGGGGGTGCGGGGGGGCGGGGGCACAGGCAACTGCGCTCGTCGGCGGGAAGCCGGCCGCGTTCGAAGAGGAGGAGCAGGCGCGACCCTAGGAGCTCGTCGCCGGAGCCGAGGCCGGCTCCGAGCAATTCGTGCAGGGGTGGAATCCGTAGGGGCATGGGTGCCGTGGGGGAGCACCCCTGCATCGACCGCGAGCGCCGGCAAAGAGAGAGCGCTGCGATCGCGGCGAGGTCGATTCCCAAAACCGGGACAAGGGGGGAGGCTGCCCTTCCGAGAGCGGTGGTGAACCGGCCCCTGCGCATCCGTACGATGACATCCGTGATTCTTCAAGCCGCCCCATAGGCCGAAGGAGGCGCTGTCATGGCCGGATCGACGAGCGGTCCTTTCACGCCCGAACCCTCGGAGGTCGGCTTCGCTGGCCAACCGGGTTTTCGCGCTCCGCTGGAGACAGGGATAGGTAGTCCCACCGTCCGCCGCCCCGCGGGGAGTCAGTCCCAGACGGAGACCCGAGCGCCATCGGATCTACCCCTGGACCTGCAGCGGGTCCTGGTCTGCCTCGACGGGACCGAGCTCTGTGAGCGAGCCATGCCCTACGCGCGGGCCCTGGCTCGGACTTGGGGGGTGAGCCTATCCCTCTTGCACGTGGTGGAGCCGAGGCGCAGGCCGGGGGATCCGACCCCGTGGGACGCCTTGGACTGGGAGGTGGCGCGCGCCGAGGGACGCGCCTACCTGGAGGACCTCCGGGCCCGAGCCCTCGACTGGGAGCTCGAGGTCGACGTGCTCTTGCCGGAGGGGTACGCCCCCGAACAGATCCTGAACGAGACCCGCCGGGAGGGCTTCGGCCTGACCGTGCTCTCCACGCGGGGCGACCTCGACCCCTCCGGATGGCAGCTCGGAGTCACCACCCAGATGGTGGTCTCCCGCGCCCCGGGCTCGATGCTGGTGGTGCCGCCCCAGGCCGTGCCCGCCCAGGAGGGGGAGGCCACGATCCGCAACCTGGGGGTGGCCCTCGACGGATCGATGCGGGCGGAGTTCGTGCTGCCGGTCGCCGCGCGCATCGCGCGACACCACGACGCGCGGGTGACCCTGATCCACGTCGTTCCGCGACCGGAGATCCCCTTCCCCGCCTACCAGACCGACGAAGATCGGTGCGTGGCGGAGCAGCTCGAGTCGCTCAACGCGCGAGCCGGTGAGCACTACCTGGCCCAGTTGCGCGGGCGATTGGAAGGAGAGGGGATCGAGGTCGAGACCCTGCTCCAGCGCCAGACGCACGTCAGCGAGGGGCTGGCCGAGACTGCGCTGCGCAAGCGCTTCGACCTGTTCCTGCTCTCGGCCCACGGACAGACCGGATCCTGCCGCAGCCCCTACGGCAGCACGACCCACCACCTCGTGGGTGGAGGCCTGGTGCCGCTCCTGATCCTCCAGGACGTGCCCCGGGCACAGCGGGAGTGGCCCGGCTGCGACGTCGACCAACCGGCACCGCCGCTACCCAACCGCGAGGAGATTAGGTGACCAGAGGGGAGGAACCGAAGCACAGGACCACCTCGCCTCCGAACGTCAGGATCGTCCGACCAGCAGTCGACCTGGCCCAGGCGCACAGCGTGCGTCCCGGACCCCCCGATCCGCTGCCCCAGCTCACCGTCCTGGCGGCCACGGCGGAGTACTTCTCGGCCCTGCGACCGATCCTGGTCACCTCGGACCCGAGCGAGGACCGCACCATCGAGTGGTTCCTCGACAACGAGTTCCTGCTCCACCGGGCGGTGCGACAGGTCGTCAAGGACCTCCCGGAGGGGTTCTTCATCCGCCTGCCGGCGCTGACCGACGGCCGGCCGCGGATCTACGACCTGGCGCGCTCCTTCCTGGCCACGACCGAGCTGCGGCTCGACCGCGGCTCCCTGGTGAGCCAGGTCCTCGCCTACCAGAAGCTCACCGCCCTGCGCATGTCCGAGCTGTGGGCCCTGCCCACCATGCTGCGCGCGGTGGCGCTGGCGCGCGTCGTCGACTGCTTGGCGGGGCTGGGTCGCGAGCCGGAGCCCCCCTTCCAGCCCGAGGCGGCTCCGGAGGAGTGGGAGTTCGAGCGCGCCGAGGTGATGGGGCGCGCGATCCAGGTCCTGCGCGAGGTCTCCGCCATTCGCTGGGAGGGCGTGTTCCACGAGGTCAGCCTCGTCGAGCGCCTCCTCGAGGGGGATCCCCTGGGCTACTACGCCCAGATGGACGACGACACGCGCGACGAGTACCGCACCGCGCTGGAGGAGATCGCCTGGAGTACGAGCCAGAACGAGGCGGACGTGGCGCGCCGCGTGGTCGCGTGGGCCGCCGACCAGGAGGGGGAGCCGCGGCGCAGACGTCACGTGGGCTACTGGCTGGTCGGCCCCGGGCGCAAGGCCTTCGCCCGCGACTGCAACCACCGGCCCGCGCTGGGGAAGCGGTTGCGCGCCCTGTTGACCGACCATCCCACCCTGACCTACCTGGGGGGGCTGACGGTGGCGGCGGCGCTCTTCTACGCCCTGCCCCTCTGGTACCTGGCACGACTCACCGACGGGGCCGGTCTCTTGGCCCTGGGAGCGCTGCTCTTCCTGCTCCCCGCTTCGGTCCTGGCGGTGTCGCTCGTGCAGTGGGCCCTGACCCACATCCTGCCCCCGCGCACCCTACCCAAGCTGGACTTCTCCAAGGGGATCCCGGAGGACTGCCGCACGATGGTGGTGATCCCCACCCTGCTCGGCAGCCAGGACGAGATCCAGGCGCTGATCCGTCAGCTCGAGAAGCACCACCTCTCGAACTCCGACCCGATGGTCGAGCTCGCCATCCTGGGGGACTTCACCGACGCGGACACCGAGCACACCCCCGCGGACGAGGGGCTCGCGGCGGCGGCGGAGGCGGGCGTGCTCCTGCTCAACGACAAGTACGGCCAGGGCGGGGAGGGCCCCTTCCACCTCTTCTTGCGCAAGCGCCTCTGGAACCCCGCCCAGGGGTGTTGGATGGCCTGGGAGCGCAAGCGCGGCAAGCTCGAGGAGTTCAACCGCCTGCTGGCCGGCGATCGGGAGACCACCTACACCCGTCACGTCGGGCGCGAGGAGGTGCTGGGCGACATCCGCTTCATCGTCACCCTGGACAGCGACACCGACCTGCCCCACGGCTGCGCCGCACGGCTGGCGGGGATCCTGGCGCACCCCTTGAACGGGGCGCTCTTCGACGAGCGCAGCGGCCGGGTGGTCGAGGGCTACACGCTGGTCCAGCCGCGGGTGGACGTCTCTCCGGCCCACGCCGACGCGACGCGCTTCAGTCGCATCTACGCCGGTGACACCACGATCGACATCTACTCGCGCGCCGTCTCCGACGTCTACCAGGACCTGAGCGGGACGGGCTCCTTCATCGGCAAGGGGATCTACGAGGTCGAGACCTTCCGCAAGAGCTTGGAGGGGGTCGTGCCGGAGAACACCCTCCTGAGCCACGACCTCTTCGAGGGGGTGCACGGCCGGGCGGGACTGGCGAGCGACGTGGTCCTCTTCGAGGACTACCCCACGCGCTACCTCTCCTTCGCGCGCCGCATGCACCGCTGGATCCGCGGGGACTGGCAGATCCTGCCCTGGCTCCTGCCGCGCGTGCGGCGCGCCGACGGCACGCGAGCCCAGAACCGCTTGGCGCTGCTCGACCGCTGGAGGATCTTCGACAACCTGCGGCGCAGTCTGGTGAGTCCCGCCCTCCTGGCGCTACTGCTCGCCGGCTGGCTGGTGCTCCCGGGCAATCCCTGGATCTGGACCCTGCTGACCCTGGCGGTCCCCACCAGCCACGTCTTCCTGCAGATCGTGACCAGCCTGGCGCGCATCCGCCGCCAGCCGCGCTCCGGCTCCGAGCTGGCGCGCATGGGACGCTCGATGCCGGAGGATCTGCAGCGCCTGCTCCTCTACTGGGCCTTCCTGCCCCACGAGGTCTCGGTCGTCCTCGACGCGGTGGCGCGCACCCTCTTCCGCCTCTGCGTCTCCAAACGCTGCCTGTTGGAGTGGCGCAGCGCCGCCCACACCGACCGACTCCTGCGACGCAGCGGCCGACGGCTGACGGTCTGGATCGAGACGGCGGCCGCGCCCGGGGTGGCGGTCCTGAGCGGCCTGGCGCTGGCGCTCTGGAACCCATCGGCGCTGGGAGCCGCGTCGCCGCTCCTGGCCCTGTGGGCGCTGGCACCGGAGATCGCCCTCTTCCTCGCCAAGCCGCCGAGCCGCCGCAGTAGCGAGCTGGGAGAGAACGAGCTGCGCCGGCTGCGCGGCCTGGCGCGCCGCACCTGGCTCTTCTTCGAGACCTTCATCGGGCCCGAGGACCACTGGCTCCCTCCCGACAACTTCCAGGAGCAGCCGCGCGGGGAGGTGGCCCATCGCACCTCCCCCACCAACATCGGGATGATGCTGGTGTCGACCCTGGCGGCGCAGCGCATGGGCTACCTGCTCCTGACCGACCTGGTGTTCCGCCTGCGCAACACCTTGCGCTCGGTCGGCAACATGGAGCACTACCGCGGGCACCTCCTGAACTGGTACGACACCCGCGACCTGCGCCCCCTCGAGCCGCGCTACGTGTCGACGGTGGACAGCGGCAACCTGGCGGGCGACCTGCTGGTGTTGCAGCAGGGGTGCGCGGAGCTCGCTGCCGGCGAGGTGCTGCGCGAGGAGCTATGGGAGGGTCTGGCGGACTCCCTGCACCTCCTGCGCGGGCTCTTGGTGCGCATCGCCAAGCAAGTCGAGAGCCCGCGCGCCTGGCAGCGAATCGACGATCTGGTCGGCCAGTCCCTCAGGGTTCTGAGCCAGCCTCCGGGGGACCTCCTGGACTGGGCGCAGCGCCTGCGGGAGGTGTGCGACGTCCAATCCCCCGAGATCGACCTGGCCCTGGTCGAAGCGCTGCGCTCCCAGGGCGCCCTGCCCGACCGGGCGCTCCTGCGCGAGTTGCGCTCCTGGATCGACGACATCCACGAGCAGCAGCGCAACATGCGGCGCGAGGTTGAGGAGCTCCTGCCCTGGACCGACGCTCTGCTCGACACGCCGCAGCTGCCGTCGGGGAACGGCCTGCAAGAGGCCTGGAACGAGTTCGAGCAGGACCTGCGCGGGTTGCCGCGCCTGGACGCGATCCCGGACCACTGCCAGCGCCTGCGGGCGGCGGCGGAACGCTTGCGAGAGCAGTCCCAGGATCCCGGGCTCAGCGCCTGGCTAGGCAGCCTGGAGCAGACCCTGCAGCGCGGGGCGGAGAACGCGCGCTCCCTGCGGGACGCCTTGCTCGGCATCGCGGCCTGGGCGGAATCGGAAGCGATGGGGATGGACTTCGCGTTGCTCTACGACGAGGAGCGCCACCTCTTCCGCATCGGCCTCAACGTCAGCGCGGACCGGCCGGATCCGAACCACTACGACCTCTTGGCCTCGGAGGCGCGCCTGGCGAGCTTCCTGGCGATCGCCAAGGGGGACGTCCCCCAGCGCCATTGGTTCGTGCTGGGGCGCCCCGCCACCCGCGTCGGCGGTCAGCTCACGCTGCTCTCCTGGGGCGCCACCGCCTTCGAGTACCTGATGCCGGTGCTCCTGATGCGCAGCGGCCCGGAGACCTTCCTCAGCCGCAGCTGCCGCGCGTCGGTCGACCATCAGATCGCCTACGGGCGGTCGCGTGGGGTCCCGTGGGGGATCTCGGAGTCGGGCTTCTACCACTTCGATCCCGATCGGAACTACCAGTACCGCTCCTTCGGTGTGCCCGGGCTGGGATTCAGGCGCGGCTTGGCGGACGACCTGGTGGTCGCACCCTACGCGTCGGTCCTGGCCCTCTCGATCCGACCGGCGGAGGTGCTGCGCAACCTGGAACGCCTGGACAAGCTGGAGGCGCAAGGGCGCTACGGTCTCCACGAGTCCCTGGACTACACCCCTTCACGCCTGCCCGAGGGGCGCGAGTTCGCGATCGTGCGCTCCTACATGGCGCACCACCAGGGGATGATCCTGGCCTCGATCGCCAACCACCTGCACGACGGGGTGTTCTCGCGGCTCTTCCACTCAAACCCCATCGTCCAGACCACCGAGGTGCTGCTCAACGAGCAGGTGCCGCCCGCCCTGCCGACCGAGGTGCTGCGCACCGACCGCGAGATCCGCTACCGCGTCGGGTCGGAGTCCCAGGAGACGGTCGCCAAGCCCTGGTCGCCGCAGCAGGGGGCGAGCTGGCCCGAGGCCTGGGTGCTCTCGAACGGCTCCCTGTGCAGCGTCTTCACCGACTCCGGGGGCGGTTACTGCGAGCGCGACGGAATCGCCCTGACGCGCTTCGCGGTCGATTCCACGCGCGAGGGGTCCGGGTACTGGATCTACGTGCGCGACGAGGACTCGGGGATGCAGTGGTCCGTGGGGCGCGCTCCCACCGGCGTCGAGCCCGCCGAGGGGTTCGTGAGCTTCCTGCCCTACGGGGTCGAGCTCCACCGGCGCGACCACGGCATCGCGCTCGGCATGGAGTTGACGGTCGCCCCCGACGTCGACGTCGAGCTGCGGCGCGTCACTCTCACCAACGAGACCGGCGTGGCGCGGGAGATCACCCTGGCGAGCTGTGCCGAGGTGGCCCTCTCCACCCTGGCCGCGGGAGCGCGCCACCCCGCCTTCGACAAGCTCTTCGTGTCGAGCGAGCTCGTGCAAGTGGGCCGCAGCCCCGCACTGCTCTTCGTGCGACGGCCGCGCGGCGGGGACGAGCCGGTCACCGTGCTCGTGCACAAGCTCCTGGTGCGCGGGCGTCAGGCGCGACCGATCGGGTTCGAGACGGACCGCGAGCGCTTCCTGGGAAGGCACGGCGACGCGCGCCGGCCGCGCGCCCTTGATTCCGGTCCGGATGAGGACGGGGGCGGCATCGGCGCGGTGCTCGATCCGATCCTCTCCATGCAGGCGACCGTGTCGCTGGCCCCCAGGGGTCGCGCAGAGTTGGTCTTCGTCCTGGCCGCCTCCGACTCGCGCTCGCGCGCGCGGCAGCTCGCCGAGCGCTTCTCGACCTTCGAGGCGGTCAAGGAGGCCTTCGACGGCGCCGCCCGCGCCGCGGCGCGCGAGCTGGACGACGCCGATCTCGCGGCTGCCATCCTGCCCACCGCCCAGCGACTGCTCTCGGTGGTGCTCTTCCCGCGCCCCGGCCTGCGCGAAGTGCGGGAGGCCGCGGCCGCCCAGCGCTACGGCAAGCCCAAGCTGTGGAGCTTCGGCATCTCCGGCGACGAGCCGATCGTCGCCCTGCGCATCGCAGAGGGGGAGGACACCGAGGCCCTGGAGGAGCTGCTCCAACTCCACCGCCTGCTGCGGGGGCGCGGGGTGAGCTTCGACCTGGCGGTGCTGCGCGAGGGCGCCTCCGGCTACGAAGACGAGGTGATGGGTCCCCTGCAGCGGGTGATCGAGCAGGCCGGCGCCCAGGCCTGGATGAACCGCCGCGGCGGCGTGTTCATCGTGCGCATGGACCAGATTCCCGCGGAGGACCGGGACAGCATCCCCTCGGCGGCGCGGGCGATCTTCCACTCGGGACGCGGGTCGATCGACGAGCAACTGCAGGCGGGGCGCGGGACCGTGCAGAACCTGCCGACCTTCGCCCCGCGCGCACGGGGCCCCTACTCCGACGAGCCCACCCCCGCGCTGGAACGGGACGGGGACCTCAGCTTCTCCAATCCTTGGGGCGGGCTCTCCGCCGACGGCAGCGAGTACGTGATCCACGTCGACGGCGAGGGCCCCACCCCGGGCCCCTGGTGCAACGTCATCGCCAACTCGCACTTCGGCTGCCTGACGAGTGATTCGGGGTTGGGGTACACCTGGGCCGGCAACGCGGGCGAGTTCCGGCTCACCCCCTGGCGCAACGACCCGGTCTGCGACGAGCCGGCGGAGGTGCTCTACCTGCGCGACGAGGAGACGGGAGCGGTCTGGTCCACCACTCCACGGCCCCTGCCGGGACGCGGGGCCTATCAGACGCGGCACGGGATCGGCAGCACCACCTGGCGTCACCACGGGCACGGGCTGCTGCAGGAGACGACCGTCTTCGTCTCCCCCGACGAGCCGGTCAAGTACGTGCGGCTGCGGGTGCGCAACGCCTGGAGCTCCCCCCGGCGCCTGACCGCCACCTACTTCGCGGAGTGGGTGCTGGGGGTGACCCGCGAGGAGGGGGCTCCGCACGTGGTGCCGTGGTACGACCCCGGCGTGCCGGCCCTCTTCGCGCGCAGCGGCTGGAACCCGGAGTTCGGCGAGCGGGTGGTCTTCCTGGCCGCCGACCACGACGTCCACGGCTTCACGGCGGATCGTCGCGAGTTCCTCGGGCGCGACGCGCGCTCGCGCATACCGGCCGCCCTCCTGCGTTGGGGTCTGGCCGGACGGGCGGAGCCGGGATGCGATCCCTGCGCGGCCCTGCAGGTGCATCTGGAGATCGAGCCGGGTGCCGAGGTCGAGGCGATCTTCGTGATGGGCGAGGGGAGCGATCGGGAGCAAGCCGTGGAGCGCGCCCGTGCGGCTCGCGAGTCGGGAGCCTCGGAGCGCGCCTGGCTGCGGGTGCAGGAGTTCTGGGAGGAGGTCACCGGCGCCCTGCAGGTCGAGACCCCGGATCCCGCCTTCGACGCCCTGGTCAACCGCTGGCTGCCCTACCAGAGCCTCTCCAGCCGCGTTTTTGGCCGCACGGGCTTCTACCAGTCGAGTGGGGCCTTCGGATTCCGTGACCAGCTCCAGGACTCCATGGCGCTGGTCGTGGCGCGCCCCGACCTGACCCGCGAGCACATCCTGGAGGCGGCTCGCCACCAGTTCGAGGCGGGGGACGTGCAGCACTGGTGGCACCCCCCCGGCGACGCGGGCGTGCGCACCCGCTGTTCCGACGACTACCTGTGGTTGGTCTTCACCACCGTGCACTACGTGCGCGCCACCGGGGACGAGTCGATCCTGGCGGAGCGCGTGCCCTTCCTGCGCGCCGACCCCTTGGGCGTGGGTGAGGCGGACCGCTACGCGCGCTTCGAGTTCACTTCGGAGAGCTACGAGCTCTTCGAACACTGCCGCCGCGCCCTGGTGCAGGCGGCGCCGCGCGGCGCCCACGGCCTGCCCCTGATGGGCGACGGCGACTGGAACGACGGCATGAACCGCGTCGGCATCGAGGGGCGCGGCGAGAGCGTCTGGCTGGCCTGGTTCCTGTGCGCCTGCTACTCCGGTTTCGCCGAGCTGTGCGAACGGCGCGGTCTGACCGAAGAAGCGGCGCGCTGGCGCGACGGGGCGGGCGAGCTGGCGCGCACCATCGAGCGCGAGGGATGGGACGGCGCCTGGTACCGCCGCGCCTACGACGACGACGGCAAGCCGCTGGGCTCCTCCCAGTCTGCGGAGTGCCAGATCGACTCGATCGCCCAGTCCTGGTCGGTGATCTCGGGCTTCGGCGACCGGGGCCGCGCCGCCCTGGCGGTGGCGGCGGCCTACGAGCACCTGGTGCAGCGCGACGAGCGCCTGATCCTGTTGCTCACCCCACCCTTCGATCGCGGCCCCCAGAACCCGGGCTACATCCGCGGCTACCCGCCGGGCGTGCGCGAGAACGGCGGCCAGTACACCCACGCTGCGACCTGGCTGGGGTGGGCCTGTGCGGAGCTCGGGGACGGGGACCGGGCGGCGGAGGTCTTCGGACTGATCAACCCACTCCTGCGCACCACCTCCGAGGAGGACTGCCGGCGCTATCGCGTGGAGCCCTACGCCCTGGCGGCGGACGTCTACGGGGTCGAGCCCCACGTCGGACGCGGCGGCTGGACCTGGTACACGGGTGCGGCGGCCTGGCTCTGGCGGCTGGGGATCGAGGCGATCCTGGGGCTGCGCCTGTTGGAGGGGCGGCTGACGGTGGAGCCCCACTTGCCCAA
Source organism: uncultured Planctomycetaceae bacterium (assembly GCA_964507325.1). Classification (GTDB taxonomy): domain Bacteria; phylum Planctomycetota; class UBA1135; order UBA1135; genus CAZDQL01. The sequence goes on from CAZDQL010000039.1 coordinate 31,917, forward strand.
CGAGTGGCAGGGCTACTCAGCCACCGTTCGCACCCCGAATGGACCCTGTCGCATCCGGGTCACGCGGGTGGAGGGCAGCTCCGCTCCGCGGCTCGAGGCGGAGCTGAACGGCACGCCGGTCGAACTGGGCGCGATCCAGGTCGGTTGGTGCGAGTTGGAGGGCTTCGTCGAGCGCCTCCCCGGACGCGAGCCGGCGTGAGCTGACTCCCGGTCGTGTGGCCGGGCAGACCTGGCAGGCACGCGCACGACCCCACGGCTCCTTCCGGGGCGCGCAGCGTCGCAACAACGGATAGAGTGAACACCGTCCACGAACCGCAGAGGGCAACGCAATGCGACCGACTCGAATCGCCACTCTCGTAGTCTGCCTGGGGCTGGTTTCGTTCACCCTGGCGGCCGGGCAGGTCACGCAGGAGACCGCGGACGGGCAACGGGAGAAGGTCTTCGATTTCTCCGCCTTCAAACCCGAGCGATGGGTGATCAACGCGAAGACCACGCGCTTGCTGGATCGCGAGGACGAGGACGGCAAGAAGTACCGGATCCTGCGCGTCGATCAGGCGCAGAAGGAGCTGGCCTACGTGCGCGACTTCGTCTTCCGCGACGGCACGATCGAGTGCGACTTGCGGGGTGGGGCCTATCTCGGGATCGCCTTCCGCATCCGGAAGGCAGGCAAGGCCGAGATCTTCTACTTCCGCCCGCCGCCGGTGACGGGCTGGAAGAACACCATCCAGTACCTGGCCCGGGGCCTGAAGAACTGGGACAGCTGGGAGTGGATGCGGGAGAATCATCCCGGGCGCTACGAGACCGGCCTAGTTGCGATACCGGGCAACAAGCCGGGCCGCGACTGGTGGAATGACCCCGACTCGTTCTCGGAGCAGTGGTTCCACGTGAAGGTGGTGGTGTCCGGCAAGAAGGCCGAGGTCTTCGTCGACGACAACCAGAAACCGTCCCTCGTGGTGCGCGATCTCAAGCACGGCGAGCTACCAGGGACGGTCGGCCTCTACGCTTGGCGCGGCGAATTCAGGAACTTCAAGGTCCGAGTGGCGACAGAGGGTGAAGAGAAGTAGTAGAGCCGTCGGAGTTCTCTCAGCATGCTCGCTGGCAGTCGTATTGGCGGCAGGCGGGAGCGGATCCTCATCGGGGCAGGTTCTTCGCTCGCCCTCGTACGGTGACGACGCCGAGGGCATCGGCGACATCGATCCGGACCGCATCGTACCGTTGTCGCACCCGCGACTCTTCGCCACGGCCTCGGAGATGCCGGCCTGGCGCGCGCGCTTTGCGAGCACTGAAGCACGGGCCCTCGCGAATCGCATTCGCGACTACGCCGCCGGCAGCGACGACGGCACTCTCGTCGACGGGCAGCCCGACGAGGCCAAGGTCCTCGCCTACTGGAGCAACGCCATCCTGTACGGCATGGAGGGCGACACCGCGGTCGCGCGCAAGGCCATCGACATGGCGCTCGGCTACATGCAGTCCCTGACCGCCAGCTACTCGGCCGATGGCCTGGCGGTCTCGCGCTCCATGAACTTCTCCATCGAGGGCGCAGCCTTCGTCTACGACTGGTGCAACGCTTTGTTGACCGACCCGGAGAGGGCCCTCCTGCGGCAGGAGGTCCTACGCGTAGCGGCCAACACGGAATACGGCTGGCCCCCGCGGCGACACGAGTACTTCCTCGGCAGTCACTACTGCGAAGAGAAGCACCCGACCATGTTGGCCTGGGGAATAGCGGTCTACGACGACGACCCGAGCGTCTTCGAAGCCATGTATGACGATCTCATCGACGGCTTCGCCCCTGTACGCAATTTCCACTACGCCGGTCACAAACACCATCAGGGCAACGCCTATGGCGCCTCTCGCTTTTGCGCCGAGGTGCTGTCGACCCTCTATGCGGAGAAGCTCGACGCCGCGCCGCCGTACGACTCCAACCAGGCGCGCGTGCCGTACTACGACATTTACACGATGATGCCGGACGGCTACACGTTGCCGGAGGGGGATGACTGGTTGTTCCGGTTTCCGCCGCAGCGCGTCGGCCTATCGATCCCGTATCTGGCGCTGGCGAGGATCGGTCAGGACGGGTACCTCGAGGACTTCGCTCGACGTCACGACCACGGCCAGGACTTCGCCCTCTATCGGTTCTTCAACGAGGACCCCGATCTCGAGGCGCAGTCGATCGATGACCTGCCGCTCACTCGCTACTTCGGCTCACCTTTCGGCGCCATGGTCGCCAGGACAGGCTGGGACTTGCGGGGCGGCGCTGCCAGCGCGGTGGCGTCGGCTCGCATGACCATCAAGGAGTACTTCTTCGGCAATCACGATCATCTCGACGCCGGTCACTTCTCGCTCTACTACAAGGGAACACTGGCTCTCGACTCCGGGCACTACGACCGGTACAGCTCGCCGCAGCATCTCAACTACAATCAGCGGACCATCGCTCACAACACCATTCTCGTTCTCGATCCGAAGGAGCCGCGCTTGCGGCAGTACCGCGGTGGACCGGAGCTGGCGCGTGACGGTGGCCAAATGTGGATCGGTGGCACCGCGGGGAGCCCCAACGATCTGCAACGCCTGTTGCAGGTCGGCAAGCGCGCGACCATCCTGGCGCACGATCTCGGTCCGGACGAGACGACGCCACACTTCAGCTACCTCAAGGGCGACATCGGTCCGGCCTACGCGGCGCCCGCGCCCTACGCCGCCAAGGTGCAACGCGCGTTGCGCTCCTTCGTGTTCTTGAATCTCACTGACGCCGATCACCCGGCAGCGTTGATCGTCTACGACGTCGTGCGTTCCGCCGACCCCGCGTTTGCCAAGACCTGGTTGCTGCACACCTCGGCGGAACCGCAGGTCAGGGGCAACGTGACCACCGCGGTGCGGGACGACGGGCAGTACAACGGCAAGCTGGTCAACCACACGCTGCTGCCGGACAGCGGCAACTTCACGATCGCCAAGGTGGGCGGTCCGGGCGCGGACTTCTGGGTGGACGGGCAGAACTACCCACCGGAGGACGCGGTCCGTTGCCGCGATGCCGGTGCCTGGCGCATCGAACTGAGTCCGATCGCGAGAGCGTCGGAGGACCGGTTCTTGAATGTCTTGCAGGTCGCCGACGCGTGGCGGGGGCCTGAAGTGCCAGGTCCTGAACCGCTGGAGGTGAGGCGCGTCGATGCGGCCCTGATGGTGGGCGTAGCGATCGCGAACAGCGTGGTCCTGTTCAGTCGCAGTGGTGACCCGATCGACCAGCCGATCTCCTTCGACGCACCGGCTGGCGTCGGGCCCACCCTCGACATCTTGATCACGGATCTCGCCGCCGGCACCTGGCAGATCTCGTACCCGGGCGGCACCTCGTCCTGCAACGTGCTGAAGGATGAGGGGACCTGCACGGTGTCCGGGCCGCCGGGCACCTACAGGCTCACGCGCTGAACGACCGGTCTCGACTTCAAGCCATCGCCAAGCTGGTCTCGAGCTCTTCCAGTGCACCCGGTCCGGCCAGCCGCAGGTCGAACTTGTCCTGCAGGACCTTGAAGACGTTCGGCGACAGGAAGGCGGGGGGCTTCGGACCGACGTAGATGCCCTTCACTCCGAGGTGGAGCAGGGTCAGGAGCACGGCCACCGCCTTCTGCTCGAACCAGGAGAGGACGATCGTCAGCGGGAGGTCGTTCACCCCGACTCCCAGCGCGTTCGCCAGGCCGACCGCGAGCTGAATGGCGCCGTAGCTGTCGTTGCACTGCCCCATGTCGAGCAGGCGCGGGATCTCGCCGACGCCCCCGAGCTCGATCGTGCCGAAGTCCTCCTTGCGGATGCGGAACTTGCCGCAGCCCAGGGTCAGGACGACCGAGTCCTTGGGGGTGTTCGCCGCGAAGCGTGCGTACTCGTTGCGGCCCGGCTCGGCGCCGTCGCAGCCGCCGATCAGGTAGAAGCGGCTGAGCTGGCCCGCCTGCACCGCGCCCAGGATCTCGTCGATCAGGCCCGTCAGGACGGTGTGGTGGAAGCCGATCGTGCTCTCCACGAGCGGACCGTCGGGGAGCGGCGCGCACTGCTGGGCGCATGCGATCACCGCGGAGTAGTCGTCGTTCACGATCCGGGGCGCGCCGGGCACCGCGGTGGCGCGGGTCGTGAAGAGCCGACCGGCGTACTCGGCAGGAGGGATCAACACGCAATTCGTCGTGGCGATCACCGGGCCGGTGAACTGGGCGAACTCCTTCTTCTGCTTCTGCCATGCGTCGCCGAAGTGTCCGGCGAGGTGGTCGTACTTCGCCAGCTCGGGGTACATGTGCGCGGGGAGCATCTCCCCGTGGGTGTAGACCTTGATCCCCGTGTCCTTCGTCTGCTCGAGGATGTTCAGGAGGTCGAGCATGTCATGGCCGGTCACCAGGATGCCCTGGCCCGCCTGGGGACCCTCCTTGATCGTCACCGGCGTCGGCTTTCCGAAGCGCTCGACGTGGCCCTCGTCCAGCATCTGCATCACCCGCAGGTTGTGCCGGCCGCATTCCAGGACCATTTCGAAGAGGGAATCGATGTCGAAGTTCACGTTCGTGACCGTCGCGAACAGCGCTTCCTCGACGAAGGCGTCCACCTCCTCGTCGACCTTGCCGAGACGCCGCGCGTGGTGCGCGTAGGCGGCCATGCCCTTGAGTCCGTAGAGCAGCGTTTCCTGGAGGGATTGGACGTCTTCGTCCTTGCCGCAGACGCCGATCTCGGTGCAGGCCAGGCCCTTCGATACTTGTTCACACTGGTTGCAGTACATGACTTCTCCGTTCTTGTCTTCGGGCTCTGAGATTCCGCTCATGCCGCGGATTCGATCGAATGCTCTCGTTCGGCGAGGATGTCGCCGCGGGTACTGATGACGACCTCGATGACCTTCAGGTCCACGCCCGCTCGCTGGCGCGCTTCGAGGACCGCCTGGAGGATGCCCGTGCAGCACGGCACCTCCATGCGCGCCACGCAGACTTCTTGAAGCTCGTTGATCCGCATGACCTCGGTCAGCTTCTCGACGTAGAAGTCGAGGTTGTCGAGCTTCGGGCAGCCGACCATCAGGGTGCGGCCGCGCAGGATCTTCGCGTGGAAATCGGGATAGGCGAAGGGGACGCAGTCGGCGGCGACGAGCAGCCGCGAGCCGCGCAGCACGGGGGCGTTCGGCGGCATCAGCATGATCTGCACGGGCCAGTGGGTGAGCTCCGAGGGCGAGCTCGCGGCGTCGCTCGCCGCGGCGGCCTCCGGAACCGGTCGCTCGAAGCGCATCTGGCGACTACCGGGGCAGCCGCCGTGAATCGGGGGCGCGCCCGCGGGGACCGGCGCCGCCTGGCCCGCGAGCACCTTGTTCAGCGCGACCAGCGACTCGTCGAAGTCCTCGGCCTCCCGCCGCTCGATCGTGATCGCGTCCTGGGGGCACTCACCGAGGCAGTCCCCGAGGCCATCGCACAACCGATCGGAGGTGAGCTTCGCCTTGCCCCCCACGATGGCGATCGCCCCCTCGTGACAGGCGGGCACGCACTGCCCGCAGCCGTCGCACTTCTCCTCGTCGATCCTCACGATCTCTCGAATCATTGCTGCGTCTCCATTCAGGACGGGCCGCGTTCTGCGCGACGTCCGCCGGTCGAGGGGGAGTATCGAACGAACGCGCGCAACGCGCCTTGACGGGGGTCAAGTCCACGGCGGGCGCGTACAAACTCCTGTCGGGAAGGGGTTTGCGGCGACCGGGAATACCTCGCTACGGAGCCTGGCTCGGGGACGGAAGGGTCGAACGCCCGGGGCGGGATGCGCAGGACCGCCCTCCAGCGCCTCGCATCGTCGTCGACCTCGAACCCCAGCTGGCACGACGGCCGATCGGGCCAGGCAGCGATGACGCCTCGACGACGTCGCGGTCCCCACCGGCCCGCTCGTGTGGTGACGGAGCTGAACGGCGCGCCGGTGGAGCCGAGTGTGATCCGGGTCGAGTGCCCCGTGCAGTGGGGCTCTGGCGCGATCGCGCCGACAAGGGGGCTGGAGCTCGCTCCCCCCTCCCCGGCCTTCCCCCCACAGCGGCCAGGCGCTACCTTCCGCCCGCCATGCACGAGCGCTACGACCCCGCGACGATCGAGCCGAAGTGGCAGGACCGCTGGGAGGAGCAGGAACTCTTCCGGCCCGCCGCCTCGGATCGCCCCAAGCAGTACGTCCTGGAGATGTTCCCCTACCCCTCGGGAGCGCTCCACATGGGGCACGTGCGCAACTACCTGATCGGGGACGTGGTGGCGCGCTACGCGAGGCTGCGGGGCTTCGACGTGCTGCACCCGATGGGTTGGGACGCCCTGGGGCTGCCGGCGGAGAACGCCGCCATCAAGGACAAGCGCCACCCCGCCGAGCGCACCGTCGAGAACATCGCCTCCTTCAAGGCGGAGATGAAGCGCCTGGGCTTCTCCTACGACTGGTCGCGGGAGATCTCCACCGCCGACCCGCAGTACTACCGCTGGAACCAGTGGTTCTTCCTCAAGTTCCGCGAGCTGGGCCTGGTCTACCGGCGCCACTCCGCCGTCAACTGGTGCAGCGGCTGCCAGACGGTGATCGCCAACGAGCAGGTCACCACCAACGGCGACTGCGAGCGCTGCAACTCCGAGGTCGTCGTCAAGCGCATGCCGGAGTGGGCCTTCCGCATCACCAACTACTCCGAGCGCCTGCTCGCCAACCTGGACCAGCTCCCCGACTGGTCGCAGGAGGTGGTCAAGAAGCAGCGCCACTGGATCGGCCGCAGCGACGGCACCGATCTGGACTTCAAGGTGGCTGGCACCGACGTCACCCTGCGTGTCTTCACCACCCGCGCCGACACGATCTTCGGCTGCACCTACGTCGTCGTGGCGCCCGATCAACCCCAGCTCGAGCAGTTCGTCGCTCCCGACCGCCTGGAGGCGATCGCCGCCTTCGCCGAGGAGGAGGCGCGCAAGGCCGCCCAGCGCGGGCGGGACGAGGAGCCCCCCAAGGAGGGGATCGACACCGGCGCGGTGGCGCTGCACCCCTTCACGGGGGAGGAGCTCCCGATCTGGGCCGGCAACTTCGTCGTCTCCGACTACGGCACCGGCGCCGTCATGAGCGTGCCCGCCCACGACCAGCGCGACTTCGAGTTCGCGCGCCAGTTCGGGCTGCCGATCACCACCGTCATCCAACCGGTGGAGGGAGAGCGCCTGCCCGCCGGCGACGCGCTGCAGGCGGCCTTCGTCGAGGACGGCGTGCTCGAGAACAGCGCCGGTTTCGACGGGCTCTCCTCGGCCGAGGCGCGCGAGCAGATCTCCGCCGCCGCCGCCGCAGGGGACTTCGGCGGCCCCGCGGTGACCTACCGCCAGCGCGACTGGGGAATCTCCCGCCAGCGCTACTGGGGCACCCCGATCCCGATCGTCTACTGCGAGGAGTGCGACCCCGATGGGGAGGGTCTCGACGTGCCCTTGGACCAGCTCCCGGTGGAGCTGCCCCAGATCGACGTCGAGAAGGTGCTCACCGGCCGCGGCGAGCCGCCCCTGGCCAAGGTCCCCGAGTTCCTGAACACGACCTGTCCGCAGTGCGGCGGCCCGGCCCGGCGCGAGGTCGAGACGATGGACACCTTCGTCGACTCGACCTGGTACTACGCGCGCTACCTCGATCCACAGAACGGCGAGCTGCCCTTCGGGCTCGAGGAGGCCGTGCGCTGGCTGCCGGTGGACGTCTACGTCGGCGGGCCCGAGCACTCGACCATGCACCTGCTCTACTTCAGGTTCTGGACGATGGTCATGCGCGAGCTGGGCCTGTGCGAGGTCGAGGAGCCGGTGGTGCGCATGATCACCCAGGGGATCGTCAACGGCCCCGACGGGCGCAAGATGTCGAAGCGCTGGGGGAACGTGATCTCCCCGGCGGCGATCGTCGAGCAGTACGGCGCGGACGCGGCGCGCACCTTCGTGATGTTCGCCGGACCCCCGGACAAGGACATCCAGTGGTCGGACGAGCAGGTCGAGGGGTGCTCCCGCTTCCTGCAGCGCATCTGGCGCCTGGCCCACGCCCACCACGAGGCGGCGGGGGCCCGTCACGACGGCCCGTTCGAGGGCAACGCCCTCGAGATCCGCCGCGCGACGCACCGCACGCTGGCGCGCGTCACGGCGGACATCGAGCGCCGCTCCTTCAACACCGCCATCGCGCGCTGCATGGAGCTCGTCAACTTCCTGACCCCCCTGCCGCTGAGCGACGAGCCCGCCCAGCGCGCGGCGATGGCGGAGGCGATCCTGCTGCTGGTCAGGATGCTTTCGCCGATCACCCCCCACCTGGCCGACGAAGTGGCGACCGCCTACGGCGCCGCGCAGGAGGAGCTCCGCTCCTGGCCGGAGCACGACCCCGAGCTGGTGGTCGAGGAGCGGCTGAGCTACGCGGTGCAGGTCAACGGCAAGCTGCGCGGCCAGGTGGAGGTCGCCGCCGACGCCGAGGAGGCCGTGGTGCGCGCCGCCGCCGAGGCGGACGAGAAGGTCGCCGCCCACCTGGAGGGCAAGACGGTGCGCAAGTTCGTGTTCGTACCGAAGCGGCTGGTCAACTTCGTCTGCGGCTGAGCCGCAGGTGCCCCAGGATCCAGCCATGGCGCACCCGGCGACGCGGTCGATCCCGAGGCGGATCGCCTGGATCACCGGGCTGCACCTGGTGCTCTTCAGCGCCGCACGCCTCCTGCTCTGGCTGGTCTACCGGGACTCCTTCGCGGGCACCTCCGACGGGGACGTCGCGTGGGCCTTCGTCGACGGGCTGCGCTTCGATCTCTCGATCGCGCTCACCTTTCTGGGACTCCCGTTCCTGTTCCTGCTGCTGCCCCGCGTCGGCGCCTGGGCTCCCTGGCGGCGGCTGTGGACGGCGGTCGCGTTCGTCGTCCTGGTCGTCCTGACCGCTGCGTTGATCGGCGACCTGGCCTGGTTCGCGCTCGTCGGCCGGCACGTGGGCGTGGAGCTCGTCACGGTCGGGGACGACGTGACGATGATGAGCGGCGTGATCTTCGGCGAGTACTGGTGGACCTTCCTGCTGCTCGCCGCGAGTGTGCTCGCAATGGCCTGGGTCTGGCGGGCGCTCTGTCGCTGGGACGGCCGCGCCGGGTACGGACCCGCGCCGTGGTTCGCGATCGTGCTCTTCCTGCCGCTGCTGGTCCTGGCGGTGCGCGGGGGCCTCCAGGGCAAGCCGCTGGCGGTCGTCAACGCGTTCGCTTCCGGATCGGTCGAGCGGGGTCTCTTGACGCTCAACGGTCCCTTCTCGATGTACCACTCGCTCGTGCGCACCCGCGCGGTCGAGACCGACTTCATGGCGTGGGACGCGGCTGTCGAGGAGACGCGCGCGCTCGTGCTCGGCGACGGCGAGGAGTTCGTCGACGACGCCTACCCGCTGCTGCGCCGCCGCCGGCAGCCTTCCGGAGCCCACCCGAACGTCGCCGTCGTCATCCTCGAGAGCTGGGACGCGCTCTACGTCGACTCCGTCCGCAGGCGGCAAGGTCTCCCCGCACTCGGCGCCACGCCGCACTTCGACGCGCTCGGCGAACGCGGACTGGTGTTCACGCGCTGCTACGCCGGCGGCACGAACTCGATGGCGGGGCTGGCGTCGATCCTCGCGGGCGTGCCGAACCTGCCCGGCCTGTCGTACCTCGGCCGTGGGCTCGAGCAGAGTCGGCTCGCCTACCTGGGCGACATCGCGGGCGCGGACGGCTACGCGACGCTGCTCTTGCAGGGCTCGAAGCGCAGCTCCTTTCGAGTCGATGCCATCTCTTCCCTGGCGGGCTTCGAACACTACGAGGGGATGGAGGACATCGTCGCCGCCCTCGAGGTCGAACCGATGGGCAAGTGGGGCACGTGGGACGGCGACCTGTACGAGCGTTCGCTCGCCTTGTTCAACGCTGCACCCGAGCCTTGGCTCGGGGTGGTGTTCACCGCCTCGACGCACAAGCCCTACCTGCTGCCCGAGGGCAGCGAGCGCCCGTTCGGGCCCGGCGTCGAGCACGCCGACTATCTGAACTCGCTCTACTACGCCGACGCGTGCTTGGGCGCGTTCGTCGCCGGGCTCGACTTGGAGGACACCGCCGTGGTCGTCATCGCCGACCACGTCTCGCGCCTCGGCGACCGCAAGGGCGACGCGCGCACCTGGCACCACATCCCCGCGCTGCTCCTCGCGCCCGAGATCGAGCCCGCCGTGCGCGAGGACGTCGTGAGTCAGCTCGACGTGCTCCCGACGCTGATCGAGGTCGCCGGATGGAGCGGCGCGCACGCCGGCCTCGGCCGCTCGTGGCTGGATGCCACCCGACCCCAGGGGGCGCTCGCCGAGCGCGGGGAGATCGTCTTCCGCTACGAGGAGGACGGCTTCGTCGGTCACGACGGTGCGCGGCGGCTGCTCGAGCATGGGCCGGATTCCGAGCCGCGCGAGAGGCGACTCCTGGCCGAGGTGCAGGTGCTGCACGAGCTGATCGAGAAGAACCGGGTCTACCCGGGCAACGAGTAGGGCCTGGGGCACTCCCGTGACTCGCTACACTGGATCGCAAGGAGCCCCACATGTCCCAAGGTGCATCGAAGAGAGTCGGGCGGCGGCTCATCCTCGCCGCGGTGATCGTGATCGGCGTGGGGCTCGTGGTGCGCGAGCTGCTGATGGCGCCGCGCGTGCGCGGAGCCAAGCCGCTGCCGGCCTTCGAGGCGGCCCCCGAGCGGGCCGATGAAGAGGCACTGGTCTTCCTGGCGCTCGGCGACACCGGTTCGGGCAACGCGACGGTGCGCAACGTCGGCCGAGCCATGGCTGAAGTGCTCGAGCAGCGGGGCGCGGAGTTCGTTCTCCTCTTGGGCGACAACTTCTACCCCGAGGGGGTGAGCGGCCCCGATGACCCGCTCTGGGAGAGCCACTTCATGGAGCCCTTCCCGGCCGAACGGCTCCCGATCCCCTTCTACGCCGTCCTGGGCAACCACGATCACCGCGGCGACAGACCCGACGCTCAGGTCGCCTGGCGTGGAGATCCCCGCTGGCGGATGCCCCGACGCTTCTACGACTTCCAGCGCGAGCTCGCGGGAGTCCCCTGGGTGCACGTCTTCCTCCTCGATACCACCCCCTTCCATCACGGGGACAAGGCGGAGATCGCCGAGCAGGTCGGTTGGCTCGAGGCGGTGCTGCCCGCCTCGGAGGCGCGCTGGAAGCTCGTCGTGACCCACCATCCGGTTCGTTCCGGTGAGAACGACCCCGTCGAGGTCCAGACGAAGACGGGACGCATCCTCGAGGAGGTCCTCGTCCACGTAGTCCTTGGCTCGCCCGCGATAGAGCTTGCCCAGGTGGTAGGCGAGCACGCGCCGGTGCTCGCCGCCCTGCGCCCACAGCTCGAAGTCCACGACCCGGACGGAGTGAGCGCGGCCGTCGGGGGCGTCCACCAGCAGCACGTTGCCCGTATTCAGACCGAGATGCGCGATGCCCGCCCGGGCCAGCAGATCGGCGACGGCGAAGGCCCGCTCGAGCGCCGGGGCGCAGTCGCTCCCCCGGGCCAGGACGACCTCCAGTGGCGTGGCGTCCTCGACCGCTTCCATCACGAGCAGCTGTCGCCGGACGAGTCCGGTGCCGCGCTCCTCCCCGAAGGCGAGCACGGCCGGCACCGAGGGCAGCACTCGACGCCCCGCCAGGGAACCCGCGCACTCGATCACGGGGCTCTTCTGCCCCAGCCACCCCGCAGGCGTGCGCAGGCTGGACGCCAGCCGCCGGCGCAGACCCCGCAGCTCGCGCTCCTTGACGAAGGCCGTGCGACCCCCGACGCGGACCAGTGCGTTCGTGCGGCCGGGCCGCGACTTCAATCGGCGCACCTCGCCGTCACCCCGCAGTGCCCGCAGCAGGGCCTCGCACCAGTCTGCCGTGGTCCCGGGAGCCAGATACCAGCGCCAGTGAGCAGGTCCACGGTGAGCGACCGCGAGCTCCGGGCACAGGCGGCGGAAGCGATCCGACATCGGACCGCCGAGTCTACTCCGGCAGCGTGCGGCGCGCCTCCGCCCGGGCGGCTGGTCAGCTTCGTCAGGGGCTGACCAGCACGCCCGCTGCCCGACCTACGGACAGAAGGTCACCGCCAGGCCATCCGAGAAGTTGTAGCCCGCGCTGCCGAAGCCCGGATCGCGGTACCAGAAGGCGTAGCGCCACAGGTCTCCCGCCTGGATCGTCAACCCTCCCGGCATGTTGTTCAGGTCCAGGAAGTTCTCCGCGATGCCCCAGCTGTCGACCTGCTGGGCGGGGAAGCGCACCAGGCTGCCGCCGATGCACATGGTGCCATCCCCCACCGGGACGCTGGCCGGGTCGGGGCCGGTGTAGAAGAGCCCGAACTGGTTCGGGGGGCAGCCGGTGGACACCAACACCAGGTCGTTGGCCGCGACACTGGCCGACCCGCCGTAGGTCATGACGGCGCCGCTCCCCACCGAGTTCGGCGAGGTGGTGCAGTAGTTGACCGGCGGCGGGCAGCCGCTCGCATCGAGGCTGACCAGCGAGAAGTCGTCCAGGTTCCAGCCTCCGTACTCCACGCCACCGTCCGTCAGGAGCCGGTACTCCACCTGCACCGCGGGGTTCCCCGCCGCCAGGGCGGAGACGTCCACGGTGTGCAGGGTCCAGGAGGTGTCGATCGTGTCCTGGCCCGAGGCGTTCTGCCAGACGACGCTGCCGTTGACGCGGATCTGCGCCTGGTCGTAGACGCCGTTCTCGACGGTCAACCAGCGCCGGTAGCGTATGTGGACGTTCTGGGTACCCGAGAGGTCGAAGACCGGCGAGCGCAGCCAGTTGTGGACGTTGGGCTGGTACTGCCCGTTCCACCCCGAGGGCCCCAGGTCGTTGCCCCACAGGCGCTGGCCGGAGTAGGCGGAGCTCGGGTCGCCCGCCTTGCCGTAGACGACTCCGTGGTGCCAGTCGTCCTGGGTGGCCACCTGGCCGTGGGTCCACCCCTGGTCGCCACTCGCTTCGAAGTCGTTGAAGTAGTGGACCGTGATCACCCCCACGAAGAAGGAGAAGGGCGCGCCTCCGGAGTCCGCTCCGCTGGGCAGATCCTCGCTACCGCCCTGGTCGTCCAGAGCCGTGATGTAGTACTCGATCGTGACCGGGGAGCCGGCATCGGGGATCTGGGCCACCCAGTCGCTGCCCTGGAGGGTCATGGCTACCGTCGTCCAGCCTCCGCCGTCGACCTGGTAGTGCAGGTCGACGCTGGCCACGTTGGCGCTGGTGAGGCTCGTCACCTGGCAGACGACGTCGTAGGGCCCGGGCTGCTGCGTATCGCCGAGCGGCGTGTGGGTGATTTCGAGATCGACCGGATCGGCCAGGGTGGCGGCGACAGCCACGATCCCCTTGACGATCATCTCGGAGAGGTTGAAGTCGTTGGTCGAGTGGGGGTGGGCGTCGCTGGCGGTGTGGATGTAGGGGGAGTACTGGTCCACGTCCTCGAAGTAGAAGATCGCCGGGAAGCCGTAGTCGTTGTAGCTCTGGTGGTCGGACGTGCCACCGGACAGGGAGCCGGTCTTGCTCGCCCAGCCGGGGACGTAGAGCGCCCCCACCGTGTGGCAGAAGTCGGCCAGCGCCGGACTCGAGTTGTCGAGGACGAAGTCCACGTCGCGCGTGTCACTCCCCGCCCGGTAGGCGGACATGTCGGTGTTCAGCATGGCGATGATGTCCTCGCCCGCGATGTAGGACTGCTGCGCGCTGTACTCGGACCCGATCAGACCGTACTCCTCCGCCGAAAAGCAGATGAAGCGCAGGGTGTGCTCCCAGGGTCCGCCCAGCGCCAGGACGCGGGCGGCTTCGACCACTCCCGCGGTCCCGGTGGCGTTGTCGTCCGCCCCCGGGGACTCGGAACTGCAGCCCCCGGCGATCGAATCGTAGTGCCCTCCGATGACGATGATCTTGTCGGGGTCGACCGTCCCCGGTAGCTCGACGACCACGTTCTCGGGGTAATAACTCGAGAAGTACTCGAGGACGGGTGTGTAGCCGTAGCTGGTGAGCTCGGCCACGAGCATATCGCGCGCAGTCCAAGCCCCGGGGCCGTTCGCGCAGCGCGTGTAGATCGACGACAGGTCGAGCACGGTCTGCTCGAGGTTGGTCGAGTCCACCAGGTCGACCACCGCCTGGACGCCCGGGTGGGGAGTGCTGCGGGTGGTGTTCGTCCCACCGGGGGGCACGAAGGCGCGCGGCGCGGCCTTGGGAGCGCGGCGCACATGGGCCAGACCACCGTGGAAGAAGTTGACCGGATCGAGGCCGCGCAGGCGCTCCGCTGCGCCCTGGGGGGCGGCCACCAGCACCTCGAGGCCGTGCTGGAGGAGGACGCGCCCGCCGGCGGCCTCGATGCGCTCCAGCGTCGCGGGGGTGCTGGCGCAGACGACGAAGAGGCTCTCGCTCTGCGCCAAGTCGGTGAGGTAATGCACCTCGACTCCGTCGCGCTCGAGGCGCTCGCCCTGGTTCGCCGTGAGCTCGGCGACCAGGAAGCCTCCGGCGTCGTGCCACAGGCATTGGGTGCTCTGCAAGCGATCGCGCAGGGTCAGATCGCCGTCGTGCATCACCGCCGCGGGGGAGCGTCCGGCGCTCGGGATATCCTGGGGATTGGAGGAGTTTGCGAGCTGGGGCAGCCCCGCGCCGGCGGACGCCAGCGCGGCCAGGAGGATGAAGCTCTTCAACATGGCTTGGGGATTCTGGGAGGGTGGAGGGGAGAGACCGCTATTCGAGGATACGCGAGCCAGCGCAATGCCGCAGCACGGGAGGCGCCGTGGGGGGCTCAGTACGGGAGACTTGCACGGAAGCTCGCCAGCGGGCGAAGTGTCGCACTGCTGGACAGGGGCGGAAGGGACGGCTATCCTCCCGCGCCTCCGGCGAGGTTCCCGCCTCGGCGGAATTCCAAACCACGCGAGTCCCAGAAGATCGCCAGCGGCAGCGGTCGTATCGCCCGTGGAGCTCCCCGGGCGGTCCCGGCGTCAGCGAGGCCGTCTCCGCTCGCACAACCCCAGAGCAGCTGACCTGCTCAGACCTTGATCTGCTTGCCTTGCCGTCCGCCGTACTTCGAGTCGACCGGTCAGCCGAGCATCCCCCTCAGTAGACCGATCCGATGACCAAGCGACTCTTCGTTGGGAACCTGTCCTGGAACACGACCGAGGACACCCTGCGTCTCTTCATTGAGCAGGACGGCCGCACCGTCCGCGACCTGTACATTGCCACCGACCGCGAGACCGGTCGCCCGCGCGGCTTCGCCTTCGTCGAGCTCGACACCGAAGAGCAAGCCCAGTCCGCCATCGAGGCCCTCGACGGCGCTGAGCTGGACGGGCGTCCCCTGCGCGTCAACGAAGCCCAGGAGCGCCAGCGTCGCGGCGGCGGCGGTGGGCACCGCGGCGGCGACCGCTGGTAGGGCCGCTCAGTCGACGTACTCCGTCCACAACTGCTTGTCGCCCCACGGGTCGGTGAGCATGGCCTCGCGCCGGCCGATCTCTCCCTGGATGTAGAGGCTGAAGGCGGACGCACCACCGTCCGGCCACAGGATGTAGATCTTGTCGTTCTTGCCGGCCCAACGGCCACGTTCGGGCAGGCTCTCGCCGATGCCGTGCAGGCCCTCGTAGTCGATGCCGTCCGGGCGGCGCCAGATGCCGTGGATCGCCGTCTGCGATCCGGAGCACAGGGTGCCGGTGGGGAGCAGCACGTTGGTGATGGTGGTCGAGGCGTGCAGGGTTCCGGCGGGGGGCCCGGAGGAGTTGTAGACGTAGTGGTACCACACGCCGACCATGCGCGGGTCGATGTCGGGTGCGGTGACCTCACAGGTCGAGAAGACCTTCTCCATGACCCCTGCCCGCTGCGCCATGTGGCGCTGCTCGCAGACGGTGACCAGGCCGAAGAAGAGCTCTGCTGCAGGGAGAGGTAGCCGCGCACTTCGAACGCGTCGCCCGTCGGGCTCGAGCCCTTCCAGGTGTAGACGCGGCCGGGACCGACCGCCGCGGGGATGGCTCGCGCGGACCCCGAGGGGGTCATGAAGGGCAGCGTCTCGGAGATCTGGGCATCCAGGTGTTGGCGGACGGCGGGGTCGTCGAGACCCTGGACCCCCGCCGGTGCGGGGATGGCCGTGACCTCGTAGTACTCCAGAGGCCCCTCGGCGTTGGAGCGCTCGTCCGGCGGGATGAGCCGAATGCCCGAGCCGGTGAGCTCGACGCGCCAGTCCTTCGGGTGCTGGAAGTCGAAGCCCAGGGGATGCTCGTAGGAGGCGAAGCCGGGGATCTTCTTGGCGACCTTCTCCGGCTGATCCTCCGGTTGTGACTCGATGGGCGACGAACTGCCCGCATCCGTGGCCTGGGGGTTTGTCCCAGGGTCTCTCTGCGGGTCAGCCGGGGAATCCTCCGCAGCAGCTCCCGTCTCTGCGGTCTCCTCGCTGGCCTGGGCATCGCCCGCTTGCCCGCCATCCTCCTCTGAGATCCCCGACGAGCAGGCCAGGGGTACGCCGATCAAGCAGACGAGCGAGAGACGGTGAATGCGAAGCTCCATACCCAGTCCTCCTGAGCTGTTGGGAAGGGGGCGTCCTCGGCGGCGCCAGTCTACGGGCTGCCAGGGCTGCGCTGGCCTCTCAAGGGACGAAGACGGCGACGGCGAGCAGGAGCCAGACCGCGACCCCCACCGCCAGCTTGCCCACCATCCCGGTCACGTGCCCCAGGGCCGCACCCCGTCCGGCCCGCAGTGCGTCGCGCAGCTCCTTGCCGCCGTCCCGCTCCATGAGGGTGGAGCCCGCGAAGGCCCCCAGCCCTCCGCCGAGGAGGGACCCGAGCAGTGGAATGGGGATGAAGAGCGTGCCCAGGATCGCGCCGGCGATCCCCCCCACCAGCGCTCCCAGGGCGCCGGCGCGGGTCGCCCCGGCGCGCTTCGCGCCCGCCATCGAGGCGCAGAGCTCCCACACCTCCCCCAGGACTCCCAGCACCACCGCCGCGATCAGCGTCCACAGGTGGAAGAGGTCCGCCTCCGTCAACCACTCCGCCAGGGCAGCGGTCGCGATCATCAGCCAAGTGCCGGGTAGGCCCACGAGGATCAGCGCGACCCACAGGGCGGTCAGGAGGGGTAGCAGTACCTGGGTGAGGATCAAGATCACCATCGCGAATACGGTACTCTGCGCGGCCGGCCGCATGATCTCCGACCTGGACGCGTTCGACTCCCCGCTCCCCGATTACGACCTGTGCGTGATCGGCTCCGGTCCCGCCGGCATGACGGTGGTGCACGAGCTGGCGGCCGCGGGCCTGCGCATCGCGGTGCTGGAGAGCGGCCTCGCCAAGCACACCCGCCACGGGGAGCGGCTGCGGGAGGTGGTGTCGCGCGGGATCCAGATCAAGCCCCAGTCGCGGGAGCGGGTGCTGGGGGGCGCCTCCACCACCTGGTCGGGGCTCTCGAGCCCCCTGGACCCGATCGATCTGGCGCCCCGCCCCTGGCTGGCGCACTCCGGCTGGCCGATCGACCGCGAGCAGCTCCTGCCCTACTACGCGGCGGCGGCGGAGCGCTACCGCTTCCCTCCCCCCGAGCTCTACGAGCCGACGGGCTTCCAGGAGCTCAAGGCGCGCGGGGAGCTGCAGCCGAGCTGGGAGCGCATCGAGGAGAAGGTCTTCCTCGCCGCCAGTGAGCCCCAGGACTTCGGCCGGGAGTGGTGCGACGACTTCGAGCGGCCGGGGGTCGATCTGTGGCTGGACGCCACGGTGCTCGAGCTCGCCGAGGAGGGAGGTGCGGTGCGCGAGGCGCTGCTGCGCACCCGCGGCGGGAAGGAGGCGCGGCTCGGGGCGCGGGCCTTCGTGCTGGCCACGGGGGGGATCGAGAACGCGCGCCTGCTCCTGGCCTCCGGGCTCGGCAACGGGCACGACCAGGTCGGGCGCTACCTGATGAACCACCCCAAGAACTACTGCGGGTTGCTGCGGCTGGCGCGGGGGGTGGAGGAGCTCCCCTACTACTTCGGCTGCCTGCACCGGGGGTACGCCGGCTACGGGGGCCTGCGCATGCGGCCCGAGGTCCAGGCGCAGCGGGGTCTCCTGAACAGCTACGTGCGACTCGAGCCCCTCTTCCCCTGGACGGACAACCGCGGCGTCGAGGCGCTGGTCCTGCTGGTCAAGCGCAGCAAGGGCCTGCTGCGCTTCTGGAAGAAGCGCAGGGAGGAGAAGGTGGTCGCCCTGCGCGACTACTCGGAGACGGGGGACGACTCGGAGCTCGAGGCGCAGGGCAAGTCCCTGCCCGCCCTGGCGGGGATCGTGCTCGTCAACCTGCCGCGCGTCCTGCAGTACCTCTACTACCGCCTCGGCCGGGCCAAGCCCCTGATCCGCCGCGCGCGCCTGCGCAACTTCATGGAGATGGAGCCGCGCGGCGAGAACCGGGTCACCCTCTCCGACGAGCTCGACGTCTACGGACGGCCCAAGCCGGCGGTGGAGCACCACCTGAGCGACCTGGACCGGCGCTCGCTCCTGGCGCTGCACGAGACCCTCGCCGCCGAGGTCGAAGAAGCCGGACTGGGTCGCCTCGAGTCGCCCCTGGCGCAGGCCGACCCCTGGCCGATCGACCAGGACGCCTCGCACCACATGGGCACCACCCGCATGGGGGAGGACGCGACCACTTCGGTGGTCGACCGCGATCTGGCCCTGCACGGGACGCGAGGGCTCTACCTGGCCGGCGCTTCGGTCTTCCCCACCAGCGGCTGCGCCAACCCCACCTTCACCATCGTCGCCCTCTCGGTGAGGCTGGCGGAGCACCTGCGCCGGGAGGTCCTGCGGTGACGGACGGCGCGCCCGGACGGATCCTGATCGTCGGCTGCGGCAAGCGTGTCCTGGACGCCGCCCTGCCGGCCCTGCGACAGGTGACGGAACGCTGGTCGCTCGCGGGGCTCTTCGCGCGCAGCGCGAGGGAGATCGAGACCGGCGGGCACACCTACGCCGTGCGCGCCCTGGAGGGTCTCACCGCCGACGACCTCTCCGGTGTGGACCTCGTCCACCTGGCGGTCGCCAAGGACGCCGTACCGGCGGTCCTGGAGCGGCTGGGTCGCTTCGAGGTGGGCGGGATCGACCTCCTGATCGACACCCCGGTGGTGCGCTTCAAGCACTTCCGCCACCTGGGCCGTCTGAAGGCCTGGCGCCGGGTGTGGGTGGCGGAGGACTGCGTCGCCATGCCCTGGCTGGAGACGGTGGCCCTCGCCGTCGAGGAGGGGCTGATCGGACGACCGATGAAGGTCCTCTTCGACCGCTCCGCCTACGCCTACCACGGCGTGGCGACCGCCAAGGCGCTGCTGGGCGTCAGGCGCGTGGTCTCCGGTCGCCGCAAGGCGCTGGGAGGCGGGCAGTCGGGTCACGAGCGCACGTTGCGCTTCCCCGGGGGCAAGCGCTGCGTCGTGATCGAGCCGCGCGACTACTCCGTCGGCAAGGTCACCCTCTTCGGGACCGGGGGCTCGATCTCGGACAGCGGCGATGGGGTGAAGCATCAACTGCTGAGGCCCGTGATCGAGGAGGGGATGGTGCGCGGCTTCGAGATCGGCCGCGTCGCGACCCGCCTGGCTCCCCACGAGTGCGAGCTCACCCGCGGCGACGGCGGCGAGATGGGGGTCATTCCGCACCAGGAGGCGATGAAGCGCGTCGGCTTCCTGCGCCTCCTGGAGGGGATCGCAGACGGCCGCGGCGCCTATCCCCTGGCGGACGCCCTGGACGACATGGTCGTCGACTACCACCTGGAGAAGCTGGGGCGCTACCTGGCCAATCCCTTCACCAGCCCGCGCTCACCGTTGGCGCGGGGGCTCCTGTCGGTCCTGACCCGCTTGGGGGGGTGAGCGATGCTGCAACTCGCCAAGCTCCTGATCCTGCCGCCGATCTCCCCGCTGCTCCTGATCCTCGCGGGGCTCCTCCTGGCGCGCCGCCGCCGGAGGCTCGGTCACGTCCTGACGGGGATCGGCGCGGGTGCGCTGCTGCTGCTCAGCATCCCCTTCGTCGCGGCGGCGCTCCTGATCTCCCTGCAGACCGCCGACCCCCTGCCGGTCGACGGACCCCTGCCCACGGCCGAGGCGATCGTGGTCCTCGGTGGCGACCTCGAGCGGCGCGCGCCGGAGCGCAGGACGGGAACGGTCGGCCCCTTGAGCCTGCAACGCGCGCGCTACGGCGCGGAGCTCGCGCGGCGCAGCGGACTGCCGGTGCTCGTCACGGGGGGACGGCTCACCCCCGGAGCACCCTCTCTGGGACACATGATGGAGGAGGCCCTGGGCGAGTTCGGGGTCCAAGCGCGCTGGGTCGAGGCGCGCGCGGCGAACACCCGGGAGAACGCGCGTCTGTCGGCGGAGATCCTGGAGAGTGAGGGGATCTCCCGCATCCTCTTGGTGACCCACGCCTGGCACCTCCCACGGGCGAGCGCGGCGTTCGAGGCGCAGGGGCTCGAGGTGGTGGCCGCGCCCACAGCCTTCCGCATCTGGCCCGATCTCCGGCTGACCTCCCTCCTCCCGTCGGCGCGCGCGCTGCGCGAGAGCCGTTGGGCGGTGCACGAGTGGCTGGGACGACTGTGGTACGCGCTGAGGTGGTGACCGCGCCGGGGCCTCAGCGGGGGGAATCCCCGCAGAGCTCCTGAATCGCCGCGTGGAGCTCTCGTGCTGACTCCGCGGGGTCCTTCTCCCCGTCGAGCACGCGCCGCGCGTAGTCCCGGCTCGGGGCCACGTGCTTCTCGTACATGGGCTGCGTGGTGGCTTGCCACTGATCCAGCACGGACTCCCGGGAACGGCCGCGGTCCCTCTGATCGCGCTCGATGCGACGCTCCAGACGCACGTCGACGGGGGCGTCGACGAACGCGGAGTAGTCGAGGCGACTCCGCAGCTCCTGCTCGGCGAGGACGAGGATGCCCTCGACGAGGATCACCGGTCCCGGCGTGATGAGCTTCGTCTCCGGCAGGCGGGAGTGGGTCTCGAAGCAGTAGCAGGGCACCTGCACCTCCTCTCCGCGCCGCAGCGCGTCGAGGTGCTCGCAGAGCAGGGTCGTCTCCAGCGCCGTCGGCTCGTCGTAGTTCATGGTCGGGGGGCTGGGGCCGCGCAGGTAGTAGCGGTCGTGCCCGATCACCCGCAGCTCGCGCAGCAGCTTGCGGAGCTCCTTCGCAATCTCGCCCTTCCCTGAGGCGGACCCCCCCGCCAGACCCACGATGCAGGTGCTGCCCATCGTCACTCGGGGGGATCGAGGGTGACTTCCGAATCGAGCAGATCAGCGGGCGCCACCCCGTCCACCGACAGGACCTCGAGGTCGTGGGTGTGGCCCCAACCCAACTGCCCGCGGGAATCGCAGAGCAGGGCGACCAGGATCTCTCCCTTGTCCTCCCTAGGGAAGAGATTGCCGAAGACGATCCCCGGCACTCGCGACTTGTAGGCTCCAAAACCCCCGCCGAGCAGGATGAACTGCCCTCCGCGCTCCTTGTGGGTGACGATCGTGGCCATGGTGATCCTCCGCTGTGCGACGCCGGCCTCCTGGCACTCCACCAGGAGAAACGAGGTCGTAGGAGACCCTACGCCCGTCTGTGAGATCATTCGACCCCAGGAGCACCTATCCTGTCCCACCAGGAGACTCCCCGCCATGCCCCTGAAGATCGCTGTCCTCGCCTCCCACGGCGGCTCGAACATGCAGGCCATCGTCGATGGCGTGGAGTCGAGCACGCTCGACGCTCGCGTGGTGCTGGTGATCAGCAACAACTCGAAGTCCGGCGCCATCCAGCGCGCCGAGAAGCACGGCCTGCCCTGGCGTCACATCTCCGGCGCGACGCACCCGGGAGAGGGTGTCGAGGACCTGGCGATCCGCGATGCCCTCGAGGAGGCGGGGGCCGAGATCGTGGTCCTGGCCGGCTACATGAAGATGATCGGCCCGGAGACGCTGGCCGCCTTCCGCGGTCGCATCCTGAACATCCACCCCGCCCTGCTGCCGAAGCACGGGGGGCAGGGCATGTACGGGATGCGACCCCACGAGGCCGTGATCGCCGCCGGCGACACGGAGAGCGGAGCCACCGTCCACGTGGTGGACGAGCACTACGACCACGGCCCGGTGGTCAAGCAGCGCAAGGTCCCCGTGCTACCGGATGACGACGCGCAGACGCTCCAGGAGCGGGTCCTGAAGGAAGAGCACGTGATCTACCGCGAGGTGATCGCCGACATCGCGGCGGGGCGCATCGTGCTTCCCCCGAGCGACTGATCGCGCACTCTGGGCCTTCTACACGCGCACTACCGGGGCTTCCCATCCTCCAATCGCAGATCGATCTCCCACTCCCACCCCTCGTGCAGGTGGACCCCCCGCGTCGGCATCTCGAACCAGCTCGTGTAGCTGCTGTCGGGGCCCATGGAGAGCCTGTAGGGAAGGCGCATGTCGAGGGTCTGGGACCACTCCGTCTCCGTGGCGGGGTCGAACAGGGTCAGGCGGGCCTGGACCAGGGGGAAGGTCGTGGTCGTGGTGTTGACCCAGGTGAAGTGGAGGCGCAGGAAGGCCTTGCCAGGGCGGCCGATCAGCTCGCACTCGTCGACCAGGACCGTGCCGATCCCGGGGTAGTCGAAGCGCATGGGCAGGCTCGTCCGGCGCGCGAGCGCCTCCTCCGCGGCGGCGAAGCGCGCCAGATCCTCTTCGTGCGCGACGCGCAGCGCCTCCAGGTCCACGGTCTGCCTCCTCTCCACGTGGATGCAAGCACAGAGGGACAGGATTGCGAGGAGCGGCAGGGCGATTCTGGGGCTGGGCATGGAGAGACTCCGTCTACGGATCGGCCCCGCGCGATTGTAGACCAATCCCCCACCCGGCGCGCGCGCTAGAATCCCCCGCCGTGCGTCCGATCGTCCTGACGATTCCCCTCTGCACTTTCGTCGCCTGCAGCGCAGGAGAGGGAGCCTCCCCCACGGCCGAGGTACCGGAGCCCACCTTCGTCGGCCGCGACGCCTGCGTCGAGTGCCACGCACTCGAGACGGAGCTCTGGACCGACTCCCACCACGACCTGGCGATGCAGCTCCCCACCCCGGAGACGGTGTTGGGCGACTTCGACGATGCGCTCTTCGAGCACCAAGGGGTCGTCAGCCGCTTCCACCGCGACGGGGAGCGCTTCCTGGTCGACACCGAAGGAGCCGACGGGGAGCAGGCGACCTTCGAGGTGGACTACGTCTTCGGCGTCTACCCCCTGCAGCAGTTCCTGATCGCCTTCCCCGGCGGGCGCCTGCAGTGCCTGGGGGTCGCCTGGGACTCGCGCCCGGTGGAGGAAGGGGGGCAGCGCTGGTTCCACCTCTACCCCGACGAGGAGATCCCCGCGGGGGACGAGCTGCACTGGACCGGCCCCAACCAGCGCTGGAACTTCATGTGCGCCAACTGCCACTCGACGGGGGTGCGGCGCGGCTACGACGGAGCGACCGACAGCTACGAGACCACCTGGGAGGAGCTCGACGTCTCCTGCGAGGCCTGCCACGGCCCCGCTTCGGGGCACCTGGTGTGGGCACGGGAGGAGAACCCCGGCGACCCGACGCGCGGACTGGTGATCTCCCTCGACGATCCCGCGGCTGGCCAATGGGCCCTCGATCCCGACGCGGACAGCGCCCGCCGCACCGTGCCGCGCGGGTCCCGCGACCAGGTCGAGACCTGCGCGCGCTGCCACAGCCGTCGCTCGGAGCTGCGCGAGGCGCCCGTCGACGGGCAATCCTACCTGGACCACTACCGGCTGGCCCTGCTCGACGAGGGGCTCTACTACGCCGACGGCCAGGTCCTGGAGGAGGTCTACGTCTACGGCTCCTTCCTGCAGGCCCGCATGTACGGCATGGGCGTGACCTGCGGGGACTGCCACGAATCGCACACCGCCGGGATCCTCTTCGAGGGCAACGAACTCTGCGCGCGCTGCCACCGGGCGAGCACCTTCGACACCCCCGAGCACCACTACCACACCCCCGGCGAGGCGGGCTCCTTCTGCGTGGACTGCCACATGCCGGAGCGCACCTACATGGTGGTGGACCCCCGTCGCGACCACAGCCTGCGGGTGCCGCGCCCCGACCTGACCCTCGAGCTCGGCGCCCCGAACGCCTGCGGCGACTGCCACGCCGAGCAGGGCGCGGAGTGGGCGGCGGAAGAGGTGGCGCGCTGGTTCCCGGAGGGTCGTCAAACCACCCGGCACTACGGCCACGCCCTGCACGCGGCGCGCAGCTTCGAGCCCGGGGCGGCGCAGGCGCTCCTGGCCCTGGTGACCGACGACGAGGTGCCGGCGATCGCGCGCGCGACGGGCCTCTCGCTGATCGGCCCGTACCTCCCCCAGCTGCCCGTCCAGATCCTGATCGCCAGCCTCGCCGACGACGAAGCGCTGGTGCGCGCGGCCGCCCTGGGGGCGCTGGAGGCGTTGCCCCTGCGGGACCGGGTGCCGCTCGCGATCGGCGCCCTGCGGGACCCGGTGCTCGCCGTGCGCTGCGAAGCGGCGCGCATCCTGGCGCCGCTGGAGACGCAGTCCCTCCCCGACGAGCTCGCGGCGGAGCTGACGATCGCCATCGAGGAGTACGTCGCCAGCCAACACGCGAGCTTCGACCGCGCCGACGCCCGCACGAACCTGGGGGTGCTGGCCCTAGACCGCGGCCGGGTCGGCGAGGCGCAGGCCTCCTTCCGTTCGGCGACGGAGCTCGACCCCCACTTCCAGCCCGCCTGGGTGAACCTGGCGGACCTGCACCGCGGCGCGGGACGGGAGGATCGGGCGGAGGAGGTCCTGCGCGAGGCCCAGGCCCTCCACCCGCAGTCCGCGGTGATCGAGCACTCCCTGGGGCTCCTGCTCGTGCGCACCGGGCGCAGGCAGGAGGCGATCGAGTCCCTGGGGCGGGCGGCGGCGCTGGATCCCGACCAGTCGCGCTACGCCTACGTCCACGGGGTGGCGCTGCACTCGGTGGAGCGGATCGACGAGGCGCTCTCGGTGCTGACGGCGGCCAGCCGGCGACACCCCAACGACGGCGACCTCCTGATGGCCCTGGCGACGATCCTGCGCGACGCCGAGCGGCCCGCGGAGGGGCTGCCGTACGCCGAGCGCCTGCTTGAGCTCATCCCCGGAAACCCCGGTGTGGAGCAACTGGTGGAGGAGCTGCGCGCCGCCGCCGACCGCTGACCGGTCGGGACTAGCCCGGTTCCCTCACCAGCGTCGAGCCCGACCCGTCCCAGGCGGCCCCCAGCGAACGAGTTTCGGCCGATCATTCGCAGGCGACCTCTCTGCAGGTCGTCGAGGACG
>CAZDQL010000040.1:0-56020 GCA_964507325.1 uncultured Planctomycetaceae bacterium
CCCCCCCCCCCCCCCCCCCCCCCCCCGCCCCCCCGGCCCCCCCCCCCCCCCCCCCGCGGGTGGTCCCTGTCGGGAAGCGAAGAGAGGGAGGCTACTGGATGATGAGCGGGTCGATCACGTGGGGCCGGATCACGGTGCCCCGCGGGGTGCGCCAGGCGGGCTGCATCGACAGCTGGACTCCGATCAGGGCCGGATCGGAGGGGATCGGTACGTCGAAGTCGGCGCGCCCCCCCGCTTGCGGGGTGGCGAAGTGGACCTGGAGCTTGGTGCGATCGAGCAGCAGGGTGCCGGTGACCCCCGGGAAGGTGACGGGAGCGGCGCGCTCCCCGATCAGGAGGAAGGAGATGCTCGCCCCCGGGAGCCGGGTGGCCACCGGCAGCAGATCGCCGGTGGCGGCGGGGGCCAGCTGGGAGATCGATTGCTCCCCGCTCTCGTAGAGGAGGACGCCGCCCGTCTGCGAGAAGACGTTGTTGTGGGTGTCCTTGTAGGCCACCAGGAGCCGGGTGCCGGTCTCGTCCAGGTCCAGGTCGCGCACGCTGCCCGGCGTGTCGACGCTGAAGACGGGCTGGGCCTGGCCGACTGCGAGCACGACCACCTCGGGGAAGGCGCCGCCGTTGCCCCAGGAGCCGAAAGCCACCCGCCGGCCATCGGCGCTGACCTCGACCACCTCGGGCATGTTCTGCCGCCCGCTCTGGTTGCCGGCGATCGCC
Source organism: uncultured Planctomycetaceae bacterium (assembly GCA_964507325.1). Taxonomy (GTDB): domain Bacteria; phylum Planctomycetota; class UBA1135; order UBA1135; genus CAZDQL01. The sequence continues at coordinate 711 of CAZDQL010000040.1, forward strand.
AGGGTGTTCTCCTTGGTGAAGGTGGTCAGGTCCCAGACCTCGAAGCGCGCGTCCACGGCGGTGGCGAAGTTCCACCAGCCGATCCCCAGAATGGCGCCATCGGAGGAGAGATCCGCCCTGGCGGCGATCTGGTTCTTGGCGGTCAGGACGTTGAAGGTATTGCTCCAGACACCCTGGTCGCGGGTGAGGAGGGCGAGCTGCCCGATGCCCCCCAGGGCCAGGCTGGATCCGTCCCCGGAGAGGCTCACGGCGACCGTGGCGGAGCCCAGGCCCAGGTGCTGGAGCTGGTTCCCAGCGCCGTCGAAGAGGTACAGGTCGAGGCCGGCGCTGACCGCCACCGTCGAGCCGTCCCCACTCATCTCCACCGCGTTGAGGGCGGCCCCCGGGACCAGGGCGCGACTGGCCAGAGCGCCGCTCGTGCCGTCGATCCAGTCGATCTGCACCGTCGAGTTGGCGTTGTCCCAGACCGCGACCACCACCAGCTCCCCCACCTCGTCGGTCGCCATGCGCGCCGGGCCGTTGGTCAGGAATCCCGCGTCGTGGGTCCACACGGGGGCGAACCCGGCACCCTGGGCGGCAGCCAGCGGGTCGTGGCGGGTGAGGCGCGTCGCTCGTTGGGTCGCGCTGGGGCTGGGGTACTGGGCGAGGGTGAAGAGCGCGTCCGAGCGCCTGCCGGCGGCCACCTTCAGGTGGCTCGCCCCGCTCGCCACGCCGGAGTCCTCGAAGCGCGGCGAATGGGCCCCGTAGGCCGCCCGGTCGAGGAGCTTGACCGCGCCCGCGCCCCCCGGTGCCCCCAGCCAGACCAGGTTCTCGCGCGCCGCGAAGGCCACGCTGGAGGGGATCCAGGGCTGTCCCGACCCCGCCCCGTGGGTCCAGCGCACCCCCTCGGCGAAGGGGTCTTGGGCGCTGGTCGTGCCGGCGAGCAGGAGGAGTCCGGTGGCTGCGAAGAGAGAGCGGTGGGCGATGCGTGTCATGGCGATTGCGGGCTGGTCCTCGAAGGCTGCAGGGGAAACCTACCCCGCTCTCCAGAACGCTCCGGTCTTTTGAACTCCTTTTCCCGCAACGACTTAGGACGATTGGAGAACGAAAGAAATTCCCTTTTCGGCGTTCGGAATCGCGCCTCTCTCCACGGGATGGAGGCTCGGTATTGCCTCGCACGGTCTCGCCGCTCGTGAGGAACGCGGGCTAGAATCCCGCCCCCGCTTCGCAGCGGGGCGGATCGCGGTGAGAGCTCCGGGGGCCGACGGCCCGACGGACGCCGAAGGGGCAAACCGGCGGAGGCCGGCGAAACTCTCAGGCAAAAGGACCCGCGCTCCGCGAATCCTCTGAACACCCGGTGCCGTCGTGATCGGCGCCGTTCCGAACAGGGGCGCCACGGCCGATGGCCGAGCGCCCCTTTCCTCTTCTACCCACACTCCGACGCGCGTCCGGCGCCATGAAGCACACTCCCCTGCACGACCAGCACGTCGCCGCCGGCGCCAAGATGGTGGACTTCGCCGGCTGGCACATGCCGGTGCAGTACGGTCCGATCCTGGACGAAGTGCGTCGGGTCCGCGCCGCTGCGGGCCTCTTCGACCTCACCCACATGGGTCGGGTGCGCGTGGCCGGCCCCGACGCGATCGCTTTCGCGGATCGGATCTGCTCCGCCTTCGTGGCCAAGATCCCGGAGGGAGCCATCCGCTACGCCTGCCTGTGCGCCGAGGACGGCAACCCGATCGACGACCTCTTGGTGTACCGCGACGGCCCGGACGAGGTCTTCCTGGTGCTCAACGCGGCCAACGCCGAACGCGATCTGGAGTGGCTCCACTCCCACGTGGATGGCCGCGAGCTCACCATCGAGGACCAGACCGACGAGCTGGCGATGATCGCCGTGCAGGGCCCCGGTTCCACCGCGGTCCTGCAGCTCTGCGTCGAGGGCCTGGAGCTGGCGGAGCTCGGCTACTACCGCTTCGGCCACGGCGACGCCTTCGGGGCACGGGACCTGCGCATCAGCCGCACCGGTTACACCGGCGAGGTGGGCTACGAGGTCTACCTCGCCTCCGACCTCGCCGGCCGGGCTTGGGAGGAGCTGCTCGCCGCCGGCGCCGATCACGACCTGGCGCCGATCGGTCTCGGTGCCCGCGACACCCTGCGCCTGGAGGCCGGCATGGCCCTCTACGGCCACGAGATCGACGGCGAGCACAACCCGATCGAGGCCGGGCTCGGCTTCGCCGTCTCCTTCAAGGAGGAGAAGGGGGACTGGATCGGCCGCGCCGCCCTGGAGCGCGTCAAGGCCAACCCGGAGCGCGCCCTGGTGGGCCTCACCACCGCGGGCCCACGCGTGCCGCGGCAGGGCCTGCCCCTGTTCGCCGGCGAGGAGGAGGTGGGGCAGGTCTGCTCGGGAGCCGTCTCCCCCACCCTCGACACGAAGATCGCCACCGCCTACCTGCCCCTGGAGCTGGCGCGCCCCGGCGTCGAGGTCGACCTCGGCCTGCGCGGCAAGCGCCAGGCTTGCATCGTCTGCGAGCTCCCCTTCTACTCCCGTACCCGCAAGTAACCTCTGCGAGACAGTCCCATGCGTCCGGAAGATCGCAAGTACGCCCCGACCCACGAGTGGGCCAAGATCGATGGCGACACCGTCTTGGTCGGCATCACCGACTTCGCCGTGCAGCAGCTCTCCCACGGACAGGTGAGCGACCTGGTCTACTGCGACCTACCCTCCGTCGGACGGCAGGTCGAGATGGGTGAGACCTTCGGCGAGATCGAATCGGTCAAGGCGGTCGCGGATCTGAACTCGCCGGTGAGCGGCGAGGTGGTCGAGATCAACCCCGTCATCGAGGAGCACCTCGAAGTCCTGGCGGACGACCCCTGGAGCGAGGGGTGGATGATCCGCCTCAAGCCCACGAGCACCGACCTGGGTCACCTGCTCGACGCCGCCGGCTACGAGAAGGTGGTGGCGGAGACGCAGGAAGCCTAGCGCCGCGGGAGGCGCGGGATCCGTGGAGCGCTGGAGGCTCTTGGAAACCTGGGGGGCTTCCCCGGAGCTCGCCATGGGTCTCGACGAGGCCCTGCTCGACCTGCGCAGGACGCCACCCACCCTGCGGCTCTACACCTGGGAGCCGGACACCCTCAGCCTGGGGTACTTCCAGCGCTGCGCGGACGTGCCCGAGATCGAGCGGGCGGGGGCGGTGGTGCGCCGCATCACGGGGGGGGGAGCGATCCACCACGCGGGGGAGCTGACCTTCTCGATCGCGCTCTCACTCTCCCACCCCCTCTACCGGGGCCCGATCTCCGAGAGCTACCGTCGGGTGCACGGGTTGCTCTTGGACGCCCTGGCCGCCGTCGGCGTCGCGGGTCGCCTGCGTGAAGAGCTGGCGTTGCACTCGGACCGGGAGGGGAGCGGCATGTGCTTCGCGAAGTCCACCGACGTGGACATCGTCTGGGAGGGGCGCAAGGGGATTGGGTCGGCGCAACGCCGCCGGCACGACCGGGTGCTGCACCACGGGTCGATCAAGCTCGCCGGATCGGCCCTCGAGGTGGGGATCGCCACCGTCGAGGGGATCGGGGAGCGGGAGTTCGCTCCCCATCTGGTGCAGGCCTTCGAACGGGGGCTCGGTATCGAGCTGGTCCCCGGCGAACCGACCGAGCGGGAACTGGCGGAGGCCGCCCTGCGGGGGCCGCACTACACCAGCGCGGAGTTCGTGCGGCGCCGCTGACGGGCTGCTAGGCAGCCAAGCGCTGGGTGCAGACCTCCTCCAGGGCACCCTCGTAGCGCGCGCTCTCCAGGTGCTCGGGCGGGCTCACGTCGCCGGCGCGCAGGCGCCCGGTGGGCGCCAGGGCGGGACCGTCGAGCTCGAGCTCGAGGATGATCCCGCTGTGCTTCAGGCGCACCAGGTGCACCCGGCGTCCGGGGAAGGTGCGCGGCGCCGCCTCGGGCACGGCGCTGGGGGACAGGAGCAGGACGTAGTGACCCAGGTCCAGGAGCCAGGTGGGCCCCTCGGGCCCATCGACGGTCCAAGCCTCCTGGGCGACCCCGTCCACGATCTCCACCCGTCCGTAGTCCAGGTCGTCGAGCAACTCCCGTCGTACGCGCCAGGACCCCCGCAGGTAGTAGACCACCGACCAGGTCCCCCCCAGGAGCAGGGTCACCAGCCCGGGGCCGAAGAACGCCAGGTCCAGCGTACGCGTCCCCGCCTGCCCCTCCACCAGGCCGGCCGCGGGGAGGCCGAAGAGCAGCAACCCGGCCGCGAAACTGCCCCCCAGGAGGCCCAGCACCGCCAGGATCCTGGTCAGCAGGCCCACCTCCTGGGCCCGTTGGGCCAGGATGCGACGCTCCAGGAGGGAGCGCTCGCGGTGGGTCATGTCGCGGTGGGTGAGGCGGGCCATGGTGGGCGTGCGAGGACGTCTTTCGACCCGCCCCACACCCCGGCTGAAGGGCGTCCGAGGCGGTTGGATCCTGAACTGCCCCCCTTCAGTGGGCACCCCGCACCTCGGTACCGGCGTACCGACGGCGAATCGCCCATCGAGCGGGCCAAGCGGCTGTTCCCGGCGAGCAGGAGGGCCTGCTCCGAGGGAAGATCGCTGGAAGTCCTTGGTGGCAGCGGAATTGCGTCGGGAGGCCCTCAGATGTGCCCATTGAAGGGGGGCAGTTCAGTTGGATCCCGCCCCGGCCCTACTCCACCCGCAGATCCACCTCCAGGCGCCACCCGCTGGGGGACTTCAGCCGCACCGAGAGCCCGGTGATCGCCTCCCCGCCGCGCATCTTGGCCGCCCGCCACAGATCCCCGCGCGGTCGGTCCGCCATCCAGCCGGCCTCGATCGCCGCGGAGGCCAGTTGCTCGGCGACGCGGGTCGGGTGGCTCCCGGCGGCGAGCCCGAGGTCCAGCCGCTGCTTGCCGAGGACCCCTCCGCGCGGCGAACGGGTCCCGGCCGAGATGCCCAGGAGGGCGGGCTCGGCACCCTCCGGCGGGGGGACGATCCTGAGGGAGGTGGGCGCCCCGGCGCAGGAGGTGACGGTCGCGACGAGCCCCCCCTCCACCCGCACCCTGAGGAAGAGGGTGTCGTCGACGAAGAGGCTGCGCCCCCCGTCGCCGGAGCCGACCAGGATCGCGGGGAAGCGCGCCGCTGCGAGGCGCCGCCCGACCAGCTCACAGAGCTCCGCGCCCGTCGTCCCGGGACCGAGGAAGAGGTGCACCTCGAGCTCCCGCGCCTCCCCGTCCACCAGGGCGCCGATTTCGATCTCGACGTACCCGCCCCCACCCTTGCCGGGCCCATCGAGGGCGATCGCACCCTCCAGGCGGAGCTGCGCCAGGGACTGGGCAGCCAGGGGGGAGGAGAGGAGGGCGAGGGAGGCGAAGAGGAGAAGGAAAGCGCGCATCGGATCCTCGGGGTGGGGCTCGATCCGTCTTGACGACCGATCGATGTGCGTCTTCCCTGGCAGGCGCCGTACGCGAGCGGTGGTTACCCCGCCAGGACTCGAACCTGGAACGACAGGACCAAAACCTGTTGTGTTGCCAATTACACCACGGGGTAACGGAGTTTGGCCGGCGACAGAATAGCGCCGGGGCGGTGGATGTCGAGGGGGAGAGCGGGGGGGAATTGCGGCCCCCGTCAGGGGCGCGCGCCGCCTCAGGCGCGGCGCGCCGCCTCCAGGAGCAGGGCCAGACCCTTGGCGGTGGCCCACTCCTGGACGCGATCCCGACCCGAGTCGGGCCAGCGGCGCTCGACCACCTCCACCGCTCCGTCGAGCGCCAACCCGTACCAGACGAGCCCCACCGGCTTCTCGGGGCTGCCCCCACCGGGGCCGGCGATCCCGGTCACGCCGAGGGCCAGGCGCGCGCCGGAGCGCTCCGCCGCGCCGCGGGCCAGGGCTTCGGCCACCTGGGGTGAGACCGCGCCGTGCTCGGCGATGGAGGCGGGGTCGACCCCGAGCCGCTCGACCTTGGCGTCGTTGCCGTAGACCACGAACCCCTCGCGGAAGACCCCGCTGATGCCGGGGATCCGGGTCAGGGCGGCGGCGATGCGGCCTCCGGTGCAGGACTCGGCCAGGGCCACGGTGAGCTCCCGCGCCAGGAGCTCGGAGCCCAGGGCCTGCGCCAGATCGCCCGTCTCCTCGCTGAAGACGTGCTTCCCCAGGCGCTCGAGGAGCTCGTCGCGTCGCGCGTCCAGGAGCTCCTGCGCCTCCTCGGCGCAGGCACCCCGCGCCACGAGGCGCACCGAGAGCACGCCCGCCTTGGCGGTGACCGCCATCAGCGGGTTGGCGTCGCGCGCCATCCAATCCCCCACGCGCTCGGCGAAGACGCTCTCGGAGAGGTCGATCAGGTGCAGGCGCCGGACGCGCCGGACCCCCTCGCCGACGGGGCGCGCCGCCAGCCAGGGAGCGAGCTCCCGCTCGAACATCTCCCCCATCTCCAGGGGCGGACCGGGGAGCGCCACGAGCACGGCCTCCCCCACGGCCACCCGCAAGCCGGGCGCCGTGCCGCGGCGGTTGGGGAGGATCGCCGCCCCCTCCGGAATCAGGGCCTGACGCCGGTTGGAGTCGGGCATCTTGCGCGCGGCGCGTTCGTACCACGCGACCACCTGCGACCAGGCCTCCTCCGAGTGCACCAGGGGGCGACCCGCGGCGCGGGCGACCGCCTGGCGCGTGACGTCGTCGAGGGTGGGCCCCAACCCCCCGGTGACGATCACCAGGGGGACGCGCAGGGCCGCCTCGGTGCTGGCGCGCTCGATCTCCGACTCGCCGTCCCCGACCACCGTCACCCGCTCCACCCGCCGCCCCAGGTCCGCCAGGCGCTGGGCGAGCTCGGGGGAGTTCAGGTCGGGGTGCGTTCCCGCCAGGAGCTCGTCGCCGACGGCGATCAGCTCGACGGCGTCGGACGCGGCGGCCCCCGTCACTGGGAGTCCTCGGGGGATTCCGCGGGGACCCCGGGGGTCGCTGGTTGCTTGCGATGGACGGCGCGGGCGGCGAGGTGCCCCGCCTCGTAGAGGATGACGATGGGGACCGCCATCATCAGCTGGGTGAAGGGGTCGGGCGGGGTCAGGAGGGCGCCCACGACCAGCGAGCCGACGAGCATGTGGGGGCGGTACTTGGAGAAGAAGCGCGGCTCGACCAGGCCGACCTTGGTCAGCGCCACCATCACCACCGGGAGCTGGAAGACGGTCCCCAGGGCCAGGGTCAGGGCCACCAGGAAGGTCCAGTAGTTGCCGATCGTCTCCCAGTACTGGATCTCCCGGATCGTCATCGACGCCAGGAAGTAGAGGGCGTTCGGCACCATCACGAAGTAGCCGAAGAGGACCCCCCCCAGGAAGAGCAGCGCACTGAGGGGGAAGTAGGAGTGCACCACCCGCTTCTCGTTCTTGTAGAGCCCGGCGGCGATGAACTGCCACATCTGCCAGAGCAGGAAGGGCCCCCCGATGAAGAGCGCGTAGTAGAAGCACATCTTCATCTGGAAGAAGAGTCCGTGGGCCGCCGCGTCCCCCTTGGGTCGATCGGGCACGATGCGGTCCGGACGCAGGACCTCCAGCTCGGGAGGGGGCGTGTACCAGTCCTCCCAGGCGTCGGGGTCCTTGGCGATCTCCTCCCCGGCGATCTGCTTGAGATCCGCGTTGAGCCGCACGGAGGCGTAGCGGTAGGGCCCCATCGTCCAGCGGGTCAGATCGTTGCGGAAGGCCCACCCCACGCAGAAGACCACCAGGATCACGACCGTCGACTTGATCAGCCGCGAGCGCAGCTCCTCCAGGTGCTCCCCCAGCGTCATGCGGGAGGACTCGACCGGATCGTCTTCTTCCTGGTCCCTGACCACGGTCCTCGGACTCTACTAATGAAACGGGCGGACCCGAAGGCCCGCCCGTCGGCGTTTGCGGTTCACGCGAGCCAGATCCGTCGGGCTGGCGGCGGAAATCCAGCTCCGCGCTAGCGGCGGAAAAACTGGCGGAAATCGTTGATCGAGATGATCGAGCAGCCCTGGGCGACCGCGTCCTTGTACACGGTCAGCTCGGAGGGTTGGATCGGGTCCTCCACCGGCTCGCCTTCCTCGTCGTAGAAGAGCGGCCCGCCGACGATCAGGTAGTTGGTGGTGTGGTCGATCTGCTTCTGGACGGTGATCCCGATGTCGGCCAGGGCCAGCCCCAGCTCGGCTTCGTTGTAGACGCCGGAGAAGCGCCCGACGAGCACGGCGTACTTCTCACCCTCGGGGTCGTAGACCGGGTTGAAGATCTTGTCCCCGGTGACGACCGGATCGAAGGGATCCGCCACGTCGAAGATGCGCACCTTGGAGCGCTGCGCCTCGACCTCGATCACCTCGGCGAAGCCCTTGGTCACCTCGCCCCTGGGGTTGGGGTTGCCGGTGCGGACTTCGAAGACGACCCCCTCGCTGATGCGGTCGGTCGTGCCGCGATCGATCCAACCGATGCCGAGGGGCTTGGAGACCGCCAGGACCGCCCCGTCGGCGGTCTCGCTACGCCGCTGGACGTCGTCGAGCTGGCGCTGCAGGGAGCCCATGCGGGTGGCGGCCTTGGAAGCGTCTTGCTCGGCGACCAGGGCGAGCTCGTCGTTGCGCTCCTTCTCGGTGTTCAGCTCGTCGTCGATCTGGTTGCGCGAGGCGCGCATGTCCGCCAGGTCGCCTTCGAGCTGGGCGATGCGGTCGTTCAGGCTCTGCTCCAGGTCGTCGCGCTCCCGCTGCAGGGTCGAGAGCTGATCGTTGAGCTGGCTGGAGGTGGTGCGGGTCGCCGCCTGGGCGGCGGTGAGCTGGCCCTTCAGGGAGGTGATCTGGCTCTCGAGGGTGCCCACCTTCTGCACCTGGGTGTTGTAGGCCGCCAGGATCGGAGGAATCACGCTCTCGAAATCGCTGATCGAGTCCCCCAGGCCGGGGATGCCGAGCTGGAGGTTCCCCAGGGCCGCCTGGGCGGCGGCGGGGTCCGACACCGAGCCCGCGTCGTCACGGTCGTACCAGCCGAGGGCCACGGTGATGTCGCGCACCACGTCGAGGGCGGCATCGCGCGCCGTGTTGGCCTTCGCTAGATCCGAGGCCATCGCCGTGCGGTCCCCCTTGGCTTGCTCGGCCGCCTGGTTCGAGACGTACGCGAAGGCCAGGGCGACGAAGAACAGGACGATCACGACGATCATCCACACGGCGCTGACGCGGGCGGCGCCACGGTTGGAGAGCTGGTTCATGCGGTCGAATCCTGGATGGGGACGGCCCTGGGGGCCGCCACGCGGCCGGGGACGGCGCGGAATCGGATGGGGGTTGGGGGGATGGGCGCTGCAGCGGCCGAACGAGGTCGGCCGCAGCTCGGGGGCGCCGGGGCTCGGAATGGGGGGCACTTAGATAACCGACGGGCCCTCGGGCGGCAAGTCATGAGGAGCTTGACCCGCCCCTCAGAGGGGCCGACGATGGACCGCTCCTGCGGGGAACCGGTCGGATCGGACCGGATGCGACCCGTCGGCCCTCCCCTACCGCGCTCTGCCGGCGCGGTTTCGCGCCCGTGTCCTCCAGCGCGCCACTTCCCCGACCCGAGCCGCCCGAGCGCCCGCGACCCGTCGTCTTCGGCGTCTTGGGGGGGATCGCGTCGGGCAAGTCCGCCGTGGCGGCCCGCCTCGCGGGCCCTGGAGGGCGGGTGATCGACGCGGACCGGCTGGCCCGCGAGGTGCTGGGGGACCCCGAGCTGGCCCGGGACCTCGCGCAGGCCTTCGGAGAAGGGGTCTTCGGCCCCGCGGGGGTCGACCGGGAGGCCCTGGCCCGGGCGGTTTTCGACGATCCCGAGGCCCGAGACCGGCTCGAGGGGTGGATCCACCCCCGCGTTCGTGCGAGGATCCTGGCCGCTCTCGCCGAGGCCGAGGCGCAGGGGACCGAGCGAGTCGCGCTCGACGTCCCCCTGCTCCTCGAGAACGACTCCCGCCACGGCCTCGTCGCGCGCTGCGACCACCTGGTCTTCGTCGACGCTCCCCTGGAGGAGCGCGAGCGACGCGCGATCGAGCACCGCGGCTGGGCCCCCGGCGAGGTTGCCCGGCGCGAGGCCGCACAGCTCCCCCTCGACCAGAAGCGTGCCCGCGCGGACTTCGTGATCTCCAACACCCGCTCCCCAGCGGAGCTAGACGCCGCCGTGGACCAGATCCTGGCGGAACTCGGTCTGGCCCGCAACTGAGCGGTCCATCACCCCAGAGTCTTCGAAACGGTCCACCTATGGCCCAGACCAAGAACAAGCGTCAGAAGTTCAAGTACAAGCAGGGCGGCGGCCAGGGGCGCAGCCAGGCCAAGGCCGCCAGGAGCGGCGGGGTCTACATCGACTACAGCGCCCTGCCGGCGGACTTGGACGAGGAGGGCTACGAGGAGCTGATCGCGTCGCTGCCCAAGTCGCGGCGCAAGACCAAGCCCAAGGCGGTCGAGCACCGCGCGCTGCTCGCCATGCACCTGGCGGAGATGCACGAGGTGGCGGCCAAGGAGAAGGTGCCCGACTTCGTGGGGCGCAACCGCCGCGACGCGATCTGGGAGATCACCACCCAGCGCCTGCGCAGCCACGTGCCGGTGATCGCCGAGGGACTCCTGGCGGAGCACGGCAAGGGGCACCACTTCATGCGCACCGACGCCACCGACTACGTGCCCGCCGCGGAGGACGTCTTCGTCCCTCCCTCCCTGATCGAGCGCCACGCGCTGCTCACGGGGATGACCCTGCGCGGAACCCTGCGCCCCGCGGGGGAGGGAGAGCGCTACCTGTGCCTGCACGAGATCGACACGATCGACTTCCGCGATCCCGACGACGTGATCGGGCGCGCCCCCTTCAAGGAGCTGATCCCCCTCTATCCCGAGGAGCGCATCATCCTCGAGGGCGCCCCCGAGAACCCGCTGGAGATGCGCATCGTCGACCTGATCACCCCCGTCGGCCGCGGCCAGCGGGGCCTGATCGTCTCCCCGCCCCGCTCCGGCAAGACGGTGCTGCTGCAGATGCTGGCCCAGTCGGTGGTGGCCAACGCCTCCGATTGCCACCTGATCATCCTCCTGGTGGACGAGCGACCCGAGGAGGTGACCGACTTCGAGCGTTCGGTCACCGGGGAGCGGGTGGAGGTGGTCAGCTCCACCTTCGACGAGCCCGCCCTGCGGCACATCCAGGTCTCCGAGCGGGTGATCGAGAAGGCCAAGAGCCTGGTCGAGTCGGGGGAGGACGTGGTGATCCTGCTCGACTCGATCACGCGCCTGGCGCGCGCCTGCAACACCGAGGCGCCCAGCAACGGCAAGCTGCTCTCCGGGGGGCTGGAGGCGACCGCGCTGCAGTTCCCCAAGCGCTTCTTCGGCGCCGCGCGCAACATCGAGCACGGTGGCTCCCTGACGATCCTGGGCACCGCGCTGGTGGAGACCGGCTCCAAGATGGACGAGGTAATCTTCGAGGAGTTCAAGGGCACCGGCAACATGGAGATCGTGCTCGACCGGCGCATCTCCGACCGGCGCATCTTCCCCGCCATCGACATCAACCGCTCCGCCACCCGCAAGGAGGAGCTGCTCTTCACCCCCGAGGAGCTGGAGCGGGTCTGGATGCTGCGCAAGGTCCTGAACGAGCTGGACCCGGTGGAGGCGATGGAGATGCTGATCCAGAAGATGCGCAAGACGGGGGTCAACGCGGAGTTCCTGCTGACGATCGGGGGGTAGCCAGCTGGATCGGTAGCGAGCGCTACCCAGCCGGATCGCTCACGCGCAGGATCTGCGCCAGGGCGCGGCGCCCCTGCCCCAGGGCGCGCCGCGACCGGTCGACGCGCGGCAGCTCGGAGAGCGCCAGGGCCAACCACACCAGCTCCTCGCGCCGGCCGGCGATCGCCGCGTCGAGGGCGTCGCGCCAGAGCGCGGCCAGGTGGTCGTGGGCGTCGCCGCGGTCGTCGATGTACTTCCACAACGCCAGCAGGCGGTTCTTCTCGTGGGCGGCGCGCACCAGCTCCTCGGGCACCCTGGACGCGATCGAGCCGGGGCGGCGGTGCTCCACCACCGCGCGAGGCACCTCGAGCACCAGTCGTCCGCTGCGCCAGGCGTCGAGGCCCAGGTCGACCTCCTCCCAGCCGAAGGGGGCGTAGATCCCGTCGAACCCGCCGCGTTCGAGGAACTCCTCGCGGCGCACCATCCAGGCGCAGGAGGGAGGGAAGGGGAGCGGACGCGGCTCCGCCGGATCCGGGCCCGTCGGGCGCGGCACGCGGTGCAGCGCCCCGTCCTCGAAGCGCAGGGCCACCGAAGAGGCGCAGGTCTCCTCGGCGCTCGGCCGGTCCCTCTCCTCCACCTCGAGCACCCGCGGTCCGACCGCGAAGACCTCCTCGACCGCGAGCATCTGCACCAGGGGTTCCAGCGCGCCCTCGCGCACCACCACGTCGGCGTGCAGGGCGAAGCAGAGCTCCCCCTCGGCGACGCGCACCCCGTCCAGGAGGGCGGCCGCGGGACCCCCGTTGGCCACGCGGGTCACCACCCGCACCTCGGGGTGGTGCTCCTCCGCCCAGGACTCCAGCACCCCGCGGCCGGTGTCGTCGACGAGCACGATCTCCCCCGTCCCGGCGAGCTCCGCCGCCAGGGGGGGCAGAGAGGCCTCCAGGAGGGCGGTGTCCCCCAGCGAGGGGATGACGGCGGAGACGCGCAGCGTCACGGGCGACCTCCCCCGGCTCCGCCGGGCGTGTCGGCGTCGGACGTCCAGGTGCGGGCGCGGGTCGCCAGACCTCCGCCCACGAGACGCGCGAAGAAGCTCTCGGAAGCGCGGCGGGCGGCGGCCATCTCCTCGCGCCGCCAGGCCAGCTCGCGCGCCAAACGTTGCAGGCCCTCGCGGCCGGAGGCGAGGGTCAGGCTCAGGTCGACCTCCCCTTCCTCCCCGCCGGTGTCCTGATCCGGCGCGGGGTGACTGGTGCTGAGGACGAGCTCCGCCACCAAGCTGCCCAGCTCGCCGCGCAGCCAATCCTGGTGCTCGCGCAGGTGGTCGAGCTCGCTCTCGAGGCGCTCGAAGTGGGCCACGATCGCCTCCGACTCGGTCAGCTCCCCGCCGGACTCCTGCCCGGCCACCCGCTCCCGCAGCCAGCGCATCTCGGCCGCGCCCTCCTCGAGGGTCTGGCGCAGGAAGGCGCGGTCGCTCTCCAGGCCGTCGGCCGCCTCGCGGGCGCTCTGCACCTGCGTCTCGAGCTCGGCCACCAGCTTCAGGCGAGCGTTGAGCTCCTCTTCGAGGCGCTCGCGCTCGCAGGCGTCCGCCTCCGTTTCGCGCTGGAGCTCCCGGTGGGCGGCGGTCAGGTCGTCGACCTCGGCGCGCCGCTGCTCGAGCGCCCGCTCGTACTCCTCGATGCGGCCGCGCAGCTCGCCGAGCTGTTCCAGGTGCCAGGAGGAGCGCTCCTCCAGCTCGCGGCGCGTCTCCTCCTGGTGGTTGAGCCGGCGCTCGAGGCGGCCGATCAGACGCCGGTCGGCGGCCGCGGCGTCCCGCAGCCGTGAGCCGCGCCCGGCCGCCAGGATCAGGTAGTCGCGCAGTTCCCCCTTCAGCCCCATCTGGGCGCCCAGCGCCCCGAGGCCGTTCACCACCTGGCCGAAGAGGGCGTGGGTGGGCAGCTCGGAGAGCTCGCGGTAGCGCTCGGAGAACTGCTCCAGGTGCGCGGGCAGGCGCGGGCCGGTGCGCCGTGCGGCGGCACCCTCGATCAGGGTGCGGTAGGTCTCGATCCACTCCTCCGCCTCGGCTTCGATCGAGCGCGGCGCGACGAGCTCCATCTCGAAGCGGTCGTGCAGGAACTCCTCGGCGACGAAGCGCCCCATGGCCCGGGCCAGGGCGCGCACGTCCCCCTGGTCGAAGAGCAGCCCGTCGACGTCGTCGCGCAGCGCCTCAGCGAAAGCCTCGGTGCGCGGCGCGATCACCGGCCGGCGGGCGGCGTAGGACTGCTGGATCTCGAAGGGCGGGTTCGCGCTCCAGAGGGTCGGCAGCACCAGGACGTCCAGGTCCTCGAGCAGCTCGGCGGCGTCCTCGGCGCGGTAGGGCCCCCCCCAATCGGCCCCCAGCTCCATCGCCCGATGGCGCATCCGGCGCAGGTAACCCCGCTCGTCGGAGTCGCCGTGGATCACCAGGCTGGCCTCGGTGGGATCGAGCTCGGAGTAGGCCTCGAGCAGGAGGTGCACCCCCTCGCGGCGCCGGACCGAGCCCATGAACCCGAAGCGCAGCGCGCCGCGCGGACCGCGGCTGGCGTCGGGGTGTTCGAAGCGCGCCAGGTCGATCCCCGCCGGTCGCCAGTCCACGGCGCGCCCCAGGGTCCCCGAGAGCTTGCGCGCCAGGTAGCGCGAAGCGGCGAAGCGCGCGTCGAGGGCGATGAAGGCGCGGCGCCTGCGCTCGGCGCGTTCCCGCAGGCTCTGGCGGGCGTCGTCGAGCCCTTCGAGCTCGCGCTCCCCACTCAGGATCTCCTGCAGCCCGGACCACTCCTCTTCCCGGAGCTCCTCGCTCAGGACCAGGTCGTGCTCGCCCACCCTCCGGGACAGACCCGCGAGGTAACGGCGCGCGAGCAGACAGCGCGCCTCCACCTCCCGGTCCCCGGGCTCGATCGGTCGACCGTCCGGCTGGAGCAGCGTCGGGCGGTCGGAGACCGCGGACCAGTCGTGGGCGCAGTAGACGGTCGGGATCCCGCGACCGCGCGCCTCGGCCACGGCCCGCAGCCCGACGCTCGCGAGCTCCTCGAAGTGCACCACCTCGGGCCGCTCCCGGTCCAAGAAGGCGGCGAAGGCGTCGGCCCGCTCCTCCTCCTCCGGCTCGTCATCCTCCGGCGCGTGGTACCAGGTGACCGCCCAGTGGCTCTCCGCTACTCCCGCCGCAGCGCCGACGCTGCGTTGCTCGCGCCGTTGGGCCAGGGGCTCGAGGCCGGGCAGGGAGCGGGGCGCGAAGACCTCCACCTGGCAGCCCCGGAGGGCGAGGGCGTTCGCCAGGGCCTCGGCGTGGGTCTCGACGCCGGAGCGGGCGAAGGGAGGCAAACCGGGTACGACGAGGGCGACTCGCATCCTCGTCGGAGTCTAGGAAGGGGTCGGAGGAGGGGCAAACCCCACACCCCCGAACGGTGGTGGGATCACCCCTCCTGGGCCTCCAGCCAGCGCTCGGCCTCGATGGCAGCCATGCAGCCGGTCCCCGCCGCCGTGACCGCCTGGCGGTAGACCTTGTCCATCACGTCGCCGCAGGCGAAGACCCCGTCGACGGAGGTGCGCGTGCCCTGGCCCACGACCACGTAGCCGGTCTCGTCCAGCTCGATCTGGTCGCGGAACACGCCGGAGTTGGGGGTGTGGCCGATGGCGATGAAGATCCCGTCGCAGGGCACCTCGCTCTGCTCCCCGCTCTGGGTGTCCTCGAGCAGGACGCGGTTCACCTTGCCGTCTTCCCCGGCCAGGATCTCCTTGACGACCTTGTTCAAGAGCCAGTCGATCTTGGGGTGGGCGCGGGCGCGATCGGCCATGATCTTCGAGGCGCGCAGCCCCTCGCGGCGGTGGACGATGGTGACCTTGGAGGCGAAGTGCGTCAGGAAGAGCGCCTCCTCCAGGGCGGTGTCGCCGCCGCCGACGATCAGGACCTCCTTGTCGGGGTAGAACGCGCCGTCGCAGGTGGCGCAGGCGGACACGCCGCGTCCCATCAGGGCCTGTTCGCTCTCGAGCCCCAGGTAGCGCGCCGTAGCGCCGGTGGCGATGATCACCGTGTGGGCGCGGTGCTCCCCCGAGTCCGACTTCACGAGGAAGGGGCGCTGGGAGAAATCCACCTCGACCACCTCCTCGAGCTCGAGCTGGGCCCCGAAGCGCTCCGCTTGGCGCTGCAGATCCTCCATCATCGCCGGCCCGGTGACCCCCTCGGGGTAGCCGGGGAAGTTCTCCACCTCGGTGGTGATGGTGAGTTGGCCGCCGGGCTGCATCCCCTGGAAGAGCAGGGGCTTCAGGTTGGCGCGGGCGGTGTAGAGGGCCGCGGTGTAGCCCGCCGGCCCGGAACCGATGATGATGACGTTGCGGATCTCGTCGCTCATGGGATTGGGGGAGCCCGAAGACGGTGATCGAGGCGGCCCATCGGGGCCGCTGGGGCGCGAGAGTCTACCCGAGGAGGCGCCCGCCGACCTGGAGTTGTAGGCTCGGCGCGATGGATGGCCCCTCCCACATGAGCGGGCTCCTCTCCGACTGGACTCCCCGGCTGGAGGAGCTGATCGAGGCGATCCGACTCGCCGCCGCAAACGCCCTGGAGTCGGCGCTCGCCGCGGGCGACCTGGAGCGGGTGGCGGGTGCCGTGGGCCGGGGCGCCGGCGACACCACCTTCGGACTCGACCGCCAGACCGAGCGGGCGGTGGACGCCTGGTTCGAGGGGGCGGCGGCGCAGGCGCCACTCTCGCTCTTCAGCGAGGAGAGCGGCTGGCGCCACCGCGGTCCCGCGGGGGAGCTCGCGGGCTTCGACCACGGCGGACCGCGGATCGTGGTCGACCCCGTCGACGGGACCCGCAACCTGATGTTCGACCTGCGCCCCGCGTGGAGCGTGGTGGCGTTGGCGGGGCCCGGCGCGGAGATCCCGCGTCAAGGGGAGGTCCTGCACGGGATCCTGGCGGAGCTCCCCGATTCCCGCGGCGGCCGGCGCAGGATCCTCTGCGCCAGCCGCGGCCTCGGATGCCGGCTGGCGGTGCACGCGCTCGCCGAGCCGGAACCGCCCCGCGCGCGGCCCCTGATCTGCGACGACTCCGACCGCGCCGATCAGGGCTACTTCCCCTTCTTCGCCCTGCACCCCGGCGCGCGGGCGCCGATCGCCGAGCTGGCGGCGGACTTCTTCGCGCGGCTGGAGCAGAGCGAGGGGGCCGCGATCGAGCACTGCTTCGACGACCAGTACATCTCCAGCGGCGGACAACTGGCCCTGGTGGCGCTCGGGACCTACCGCATGGTGGTCGAGGCGCGCGGGGAGCTCGCGCGGCAGAGGGGCGCTCCCCTCCAGGTCTGCAAGCCCTACGACGTGGCGGGCGCGGTGCTCTGCGCCGAGGAGGCGGGGGCAGTCGTCACCGACCTCGAGGGAGCCCCCCTCGATCACGCCCTCGACGCGGACACGCCGGTCTCCTTCTGCGCTTTCCACAACGCCGCCACGCGCGCGCGGCTCTGGCCGCACCTGGCCGCGAGCCTGGCGTCCCTCAAGCGCTGACGCGCGCGTGGGCCACGTCGAAGCGGGCCAGCGCCCAGCCCCCCCAGAGGACCACGGCGGCCAGCACGACCACGGTGGTGGTCAGTCCGGCGAGGATCGCGCACACCAGGGCGGCGGGACCTGGACCGAAGAGGGCCCCCCCCACCGAGGCACCGACCCAAGCGGCGAGCAGCACCGCCCCGATCAGGAGCGCCAACACCAACATCCGCAAGAGGGTCAAGGTCAGGGTGCGACCGGCGTTGTGCATCGCGCTCGCCTGCCCCGGCTCGAAACGCACGGGGACCAGGAGGAAGACCGCGTTGTCGACCGCAAGCCAGACCAGGGTGACCAGGGGACAGGCCAAGGCCACCAGCCCCACCTCCAGGGGGAAGTCCCCCAGGATCGCCGAGCGCGCCAGGACCGCCGCCGCCACCAGGAGGCCGGTCAGGAGGGTCTCCGGCAGCAGGGTGGCCAGGAAGACCTTCCAGGGGGTCAGGGGCCAGGAGCGCACCACCTCCATCTGGTCGAGGCGTCCACGGAAGTCGAAGCGCAGCCCCGACGAGAGGTAGACGGTCCCCAGGATCGCCAGGAAGATCGCCCCGTCGAGGGTCCCCTGGAAGGCGACGGTGCTGATCCACACGGCGAACACGGCGACGAGCACCGCGAAGGCCAGGGTCCCGCGCGCCTTGCGCAGGATCGCGCAGCACTCCAACCAGGCCACGGCGCCGAAGGGCCGGCGGCCGAAGATCCAGGGCACGCGCCGGCCGAGGGCGCGCGAGGAGACGTCCCCGCCGCTGATCGTCCCGCGGCCGGAGCGCAGACGCGCCAGGCGGCGGGCCACGTCGGCGGAGGTCGCCAGCGAGAGCTCGCGGAAGTCGATCGGCAGGCGCGCCACCCCCTCGAAGAGCACCACCGTCAGCACCAGCGCCAGGGCGAACCAGAGGGCGAAGTCCGCCCCGCCGGTGGCCGCCATCGCCTTGGCCCAGGGGGCGAAGGGCAAGGTGAGAGCGACGAAGAGGGGGTGGGAGGTCACGCGCCCGAGGAACGCGCCGCTCGAGGCGGCGGGGTTCGCGTCGGAAGCGATCCCCCCACTCCCGACGAGGTCGTCCCCCATCACGAAGAGCATGATCACGCCCCACAGCCCCAGCCCTGCGACCAGGCGCGCCGCTCCCCGGGGCAGCCGGCTGGCGAAACGACCGACCCGGTTCTCCGCGTCCCCGAGCAGGATCGCCACCCCCTGACCCGCGATCGGCAGGGTGAGCAACCCCAACGCCGCGCCCAGGAACCCGAAGACGGGGACCGGCATGCGCGGGGCGACCAGGAGTCCCATCAGGACACCGAAGAGGGCGGAGCGCGCCATCATCCCCACCAGCCGGTAGCGCACCAGGTCGGAGCGCGTGACGGGGGCCGTGAGCAGCCGCTCGAGCTCGTCGGGGGGGAAGTACAGGCCGCGGTGGACCAGGGAGCCCATGGCGACCACCACCGCGAAGACCAGCAGCGCTCCCCGCCCCAGGGCCTCGGCCTGGGCGGGATCGATGCCGTCGGAGAGCGAGCTGGCCCGGGCGAACACGCTCCAGAGCCAGAGGGCGGTGAGGGCCAGCCCCAGGACGCCGAAGAGCGCTCCCGCGGGGGTGCGCATGCGGCGCACGAGGCGCCGGCCCCAGGCGCGCAGCTTGAGCCGCGCCAGGGTCGCCAGAGCGGGGTGCAGGGACCTCACCCTTCGCCCCCGTCCTCGGGGGGGTGCTCGGTGACGTGCAGGAAGATCTCCTCCAGGCTGCTCCCCGGATCGGGGGCCAGGGACTCGCGCGCCCGGGCCAGGGTGCCGGTGAAGACCGCCCGACCGCGGTCCATGATCAGCAGTCGATCCGCCAGGGCCTCGATCAGCTCGAGCAGGTGGGAGGAGAGGATGATCGCCACTCCCGTCTCCGCCAGGGCGCGGATCGCGCTGCGGGCGGCGCGGATGCCGCGCGGGTCGAGGCCGGAGAGGGGCTCGTCGAGGAGCAACACGCGCGGATCGGAGAGCCAGGCGCAGGAGAAGGCCAGCTTCTGGCGCATGCCGCGGGAGAGCTCGCTCCCCAGGGCGTCGCGCTTGGCGGTGAGCTCGAAGCGCTCGAGCAGCTCCTCGGCCTTCCCGGGCCAGGAGGGGATCGAGTACAGGGCGGCGGTGAACTCCAGGTGCTCCCAGACGGTCAAGGCGTCGAAGGGCTGGGGGTCGTCCCCCACCCAGGCCAGGGTGGACTTGGCGGCGGCCTCGGCCTCGATCAGGTCGTGGCCGGCGACCACCACGCGGCCCTCCCGCAGGGGCAGGATCCCGGCGATCGAACGCAGGGTGGTGGTCTTGCCCGCGCCGTTGGGGCCCACCAGACCGAGGATCTCCCCCACCTCCACGTCGAAGGAGAGGTCGGTCACCGCCGGCTCACCCTCGTAGTGCTTGGAGAAGCCGCGCACGCTCAGCGCGGAGCCGCCGAACTCCTCCCACCCGACTTTCGGTTCACGCATCGCCCGCCCAAGGTACCCGAATCGAATCAGCCCTCTCCCTCCTCGGGCAGCTCGAGGGTGGCGGTGTCCGCCTTGCGAGGGGCGCGGGGCAGTCTCGGGAGCAGGCGCTTCAGGACCTTCTCGGCGGTGGCGCGGTAGCCGGTCAGCTTGCCCCCGTAGATGGTGATCAGGCTCGGGCGCGAGCGCCGGTCGGGGACCAGGATCACCTCGCGCGAACGGCGGGAGAGCGCCTGCGCACCGCGCGGCAGGACGCGCAGCCCCGCCCAGGTGTCGAGCACCTCGGTGGAGCGTTCGGGGAAGTAGTGCTCCAGCGTCTCCAGGAGATAGGTGCGCTCCTGCGGAGTGGGCCCGTGCGTGGCGGGGTCCCCGTCGAAGGGGGTCTCGGTGGTGCCCACGAGCAGGCGCCCCTGCCAGGGCATGACGAGCACGGGACGCCGGTCGCTGGGGGCCTCCACGTAGTAGAGACCCTGCCCCAGGGTGCCCGGCAGCTCGACGTGCGCCCCGCCGACCAGCTCGATCTCACGCCGCGGAGGAGCGGGGGTGAAGCGGTCGAGGAGGCGGTTGACCCAGGGCCCGGCGGCGTTGACCACGACGCGCGCCGTGAGCTCGCGCACCTCGTGGTCGGTGCGGTAGCGCACGGTCCACCCGCCCCCGCGCTGCTCCGCGCCCACCACCTCCGCCGAGACGGCGATCGAGGCCCCGAGCTCCGCCGCCGAGGCGGCCACCGCGCGGCAGAGGGCGGCGTCGTCGGTCTGCCCGTCGAGGTAGCGGTAAACCGCCCGCAGCCCGTCGAGGCGCAGCCCGTCGAGCGCGTCCCACGCCGCGCGGGGGACCTTGTTGAAGCGCGTCTGGTGGTCGAGCCCGCCCAGGAGGGCGTACAGGGACAGGCCGGCGCGGATCATCAGGGGGGAGCGGGCGGCGCCGGCGTAGACGGGGATCAGGAAGGGCACCAGGCGCACGAGGTGCGGGGCGATGCGCAAGAGGATGCGGCGCTCGCGGAGGGACTCGCGCACCAGACCGAACTGGGCGCTCTCCAGGTAGCGCAGGCCGCCGTGGATCAGCTTGCTGGAGCGACTGGAGGTCTCGGCCGCGATCGCTCCCCGCTCGAGGAGCAGGGTGCGCTGACCGGCAGCGGCGGCCGCCTGGGCGACGCCCACCCCCTGGATGCCGGCACCGATGACGAGGACGTCGGTCTCGAAGCTCACCGCTGCAGTATCGGAATCGGGGGGTCCGGGACCAAGCCCCACTCGACCTCGGGGGATCGATGGGGTAAACCACGGCGCCCATCCACCAGCCGGGACCCATGACACTGCCCCAGACCGAGGACGAGGTCCTCCTCCTGTACAACCCGCGCTGCTCGAAGAGCCGCCAGGTGCGAGCCATGCTCGAGGAGCGCGGCATCGAGTTCACCGAGCGTCGCTACCTCGAGGATCCCCTCGACGCCGAGGAGCTCCTCGAGCTCGCCCAGCGGCTGGGCCGTCCCGTGCAGGAGTGGACCCGCCGCAAGGAGAAGGCCTTCGCCGAGTCGGGCCTGAGCGAGGAAGCCGATCAGGGAGCCTGGCTGGAAGCCGTAGCGGAGCACCCGATCCTGCTCGAGCGTCCGATCATCGTCCGCGGGAAGCGGGCCAAGGTGGCGCGCCCGCCCGAGGAGTTGCTGGAGCTCCTGTGAGCACCCCGCGGTAGGTCTTCAGCACCTGCTCGCCGTAGGAGAGGAGCGAGCGCACGGGCGCCGGAGCGGTGGGGGCGAAGTCACAGCTCTTCAGGACCTCCGCCCAGGCCTCCACGCCGTCGTCGACGAGGGTCAGTCCCGGATCCTCCGCCAGCTCCAGGTGGACCCCGTGACGCGAGGCGAGGACCGGCATCCCCACCGCGCGCGCTTCCCGCACCCCGAGCGCCACGCTGGCTTCCCAGCGAGCGGGGGCCGCCACGGCGTCGAGGGTGGCGAGCACCCGGGGTAGATCGCGGCGCTCGTAGGGACCGTGCAGTCGGATGCGAGGCTCGAACTCCGCCAGGCGCTGGAGGGCGTTCAGGTACGTCGCGTCGCCGTGGGAGTCGACCAGCGGGCCGTGGACCTCCAGGGTCAGCCGGGGACGGTTGGCGAGGCACACCGCGTGCGCCATCTCGACGACGCCCG
Organism: uncultured Planctomycetaceae bacterium; assembly: GCA_964507325.1. Taxonomy (GTDB): domain Bacteria; phylum Planctomycetota; class UBA1135; order UBA1135; genus CAZDQL01. The sequence goes on from CAZDQL010000040.1 coordinate 22,423, forward strand.
CGCTGGGGCGGGTGGCGCCCAGGATGCCCAGGTGTCGCCCGCCCTCGAGGGCGCGGCGCGCCAGCGCGAACTCGACGCGCAGGGTCTGGCTCTCCAGTCCGGGAGGACAGAGCTCGAGGCGCGAACGCTCGAGGCCCGCGCGCACCCAGGTCTCCAAGGCCGCCCGCGACGGCACCAGCAGACGATCGAGGCCGCGCAGGGCGGCCAGGGCGCGGCTCGTGCGCCGCCCCGTGTCGGCGGCGTCGGCGGCGACCCCCAGCCAGGTGCTCGCCAGGCACTCCGCGCAGCGCGCGGCCGAGGGAGCGGGGCAGCGCTCGCCGCGGGGTGTCAGCAGCCTGCGGCGCGGGCAGAGGAGCGTGTACTCGTCGAGGCTCGCCACCACCGGTCGGTCGTAGCGCACGAGCTCCTCCACGGCGGCCACGCCCAGGCTCCCGGGGTCGAAGAGGTGCACGAGTTGGGGGCGCGCGTCCGCCAACCAGGCGCGCACCGCGGCCGCGATGCGCAGCGGGCCGACCGTCGACGCGGGCGCGCGGTCGGGCAGGGTGAGGCGGCGCACGGGCACGTTGCCCGCCAGGGTCTCCCGGGTGACGTAGGGGCAGCGTCGCGGATCGCGCTCGACGGCGAGGACGACGGGGCGCTGACCGGTGGCGAGCAGGACGCGCGCCAGGGACTCCGCCACGGTGGCGCTGGTGGCGACGTCGGGGGGCCAGGCGGGGGCCAGGAGGCCGATCGGAGAGGGAATCTGCATAGGACGTTCCCTCATCGGCACAGCCGGCCTCGGACAGTGAGGGGGCGGCGCGCGGGTTCCCGCAACCAGGAAACCCCTCAGCCGCTGAGCTGCATCCCGTACAGGCGGGCGTAGACGCCGTCGCGCTCGATCAGCTCGTCGTGGGTGCCCATTTCGACCAGCCGCCCCTCGTCGAGCACGACGATGCGGTCGGCGTCGCGCACCGTGGAGAGCCGGTGGGCGATCACGATCACGGTGCGGTCGCGCATCAACCGCTCCAGGGCGGCCTGGACCGCGGCCTCCGACTCGGTGTCCAGGGCGCTGGTGGCCTCGTCGAGCAGCAGCAGCTCTCCCCCGTGCAGGATCGCGCGCGCGATCGTGATCCGCTGGCGCTGCCCTCCCGACAGGCGGGTGCCGGCGTCGGCCACGTCGGTGGCGTAGCCCTCCGGCAGGGCTGCGATGAACTCGTGGATGTTCGCGGCGCGCGCCGCCTCCACCAACTCCTCGCGGGTGGCGTCGAGACGCCCGTAGCGGATGTTCTCCTCGAGCGTGTCGTGGAAGAGGAAGGGATCCTGGGTGACCAGGGCGAAGTGGTTCGACCAGGAGTCCAGGCGCAGGTCCCGCAGGTCGACCCCGTCGACCGTCACACGCCCTGCGGTGGGGTCGATGAAGCGCGTCACCAGGTCCAGGAAGGTGCTCTTGCCCGAGCCTGAGGGCCCCACCAGGGCCAAGGTCTCCCCGGGCGCGATCTCCAGGTCGATGCCGCTCAGGGCGTTGCCGTCCTCGGGGGAGTAGGCGAAGGACACCCCTTCGAAGCGCAGCCCGCTGCCCAGCCCCGCGCACTCCCGGGCCCCGCCCGCGTCCACGATCTCGGGGCGTTCGTCGAGCAGGGCCTGCAGGCGGTCGCAAGCCCCCTGGGCCTCCGCCACCCGGCTCCAGGAGCGGGTCGAGATCTTGATGCTCGAGTAGGCCTTCGAGATCATCACGACGAAGGGCAAGAGATCGCTCGTCTCGATCTCCGCGCCGCTCTCGAGCGCCAGCCAACCGATCACCAGCAGCACCACCGCCAGCCCGACGTGGGTGTAGAGCAGCGTCCACACGCGGGAGATGGCGGAGGCGCGCACCATCTTCATCGTGGCGCGGATGTACTGGCGGTTGAGGCGCCGGTAGCGCTCCAGCTCCCACTCCTCGGCGCGGAAGGCCTTGACGACGCGGATCCCCTGGAACATCTGCGTCAGGGCCTGCACCGAGGCGCCGAGCTGGTCGAGGCTCTTGGTGCTGCCGCTGCGCACGCGCTTCAGGAGAACGCCGATCGGCAACACCAGGAGCGGCAGGCCGAGCACCACGAAGAGGGTCGCCTGGGGCAGCAGGATGAAGGCCATCCCCAGCGCCATCAGGGCCATCAACGGCTCCTGGACCAGATCGCGCAGCACCGTGTTGGCGATCGTCATCGCCTTGCCCACGTCGGAGCTGACGCGCGAGAGCATATCCCCGAACTTGCGCTGACCGTGGTAGCGCATCGAGAGGCCCATCAGGTGCTTGGCGACCGCGACGCGCAGCCCCACCACCAGGCGCAGGGCGGTCCAGCGTCCCAGCACCTGGAAGGAGTAGCTGAGGATCGCGCCCAGGACGGAGATGGCGGCGATGATGCAGCAGACCCTGAGCAAGAGCCCCAGCCGCGCCTCGCTGGTGATCGAGGTGATCGAGGCGGGATCGGTGCCGATCACCAGCTTGCTGAGCCCCTCCTTCAGGGTGGTCAGGAAGCCCGTGGCGGCCTGAGCCTCCGCCGGGAGAGCCGCCTCCGCCGGGAAGAGGATCTCCAGGGTGGGCTTGATCAGCACGAAGGCCGCCTGCTGAGCGAAGGCGGTCGCGAGTCCCAGGAAGAAAACCGCGACCAACACCCACCGGTAGGGGCGGGCGTGGGGCCAGAGCAGGCGAACGAGGCTCCTCGGCTTGACCTTCACGCCGCGGATCTTCGAGGCCGGGGGCCGGGATGTAAAGCCCGCTAGGAGCCTGCGCCTCAGCCCAGGCTCCCGAGGCCTGCCGGGAGGTTCAGTCGCCCCAGCCCTCGAGCCCGCTCACCTGGGCCTCCTTCAGCGCCTGGTGGGAGAAGTCGGTGAACGCGTCGCGCGCGTAGTCCTCGGTGACCATCTCGAAGTGACGGTCGTTGAACATGTCCAACGGGTTGGTCGGAGGGGTGCGCTTGCGCAGGTAGACGACGTAGTAGCCGAAGGGGCCCAGGTAGGGTCCACCGACGGCGCCCTCCTCGAGCTCGAAGAAGACCTGATCGGCGGCGGAGATGTCGTACAGGTAGAAGTAGTAGCTGCTCTCGCCCAGGGTGCGCTTGTAGTCGTTGCGCGTCATCGGCTCCTCCTGGAAGCGACCCCGGTTCTTGCGACCCAGCTCCGGCGGCGGCTTGCCCGAGATCGGCATCGGCGGATCCCAGAACTCGGAGTGCAGGTCGAGCAGGTTCGACCAGTACTGGTCGAAGGGCACCAGGTCGGCGGGGGGCTCGTAGTTCTCGCCCCGTTCGACGGCGGCGGTGCGGGCCTCCGCCGAAGCCACCAGACGATCGATGTAGGCGTCGATCTCGGCGCGCAACCGGTCGGCTTCCTGCTTCGCCCAGGCCCAGCCGTTCTCCTTCCAACGGTCGTTGCGGAACTCGAAGGCGGAGACGAACAAGACCTCCGACAGCACCCGTCCGAGCCCCATGATCACGCTGGCGCGCTCGAGATGGGCCTGGATCTCGGGAGAGATGTTGTTGTTCTCGTCGCGCTCGATCTCCCGGGCGATGGTGGTCTTGAAGGAGCTCAGCAGGTAGTTGTGCTCGAGGAAGGCCTCGACCGACGGGAACTGGTGCCCCATCAGCGCCATGAAGTTGATGTCGAACATGCCGGGCTGGATCGCAGTCCGCGCCTCGGCGATCTCCTGCATGTAGGCCTGCCGCTCTCGCAGGGCGCCCATCTTCTCCAGCTTGTTCTTGGTCGCCTCGTAGAGGGCCAGGAACAGCTTGGCCTCGTGGACGTCGCGGTCGCTGAAGGCGTCCACGAACTCCAGGTAGGTCTCCTCGGTCGGGATCTCGACGAAGGTGTCGATACCCTCGAGCAAGAGCAGGACGTCGGGGGGCAGGCCATCGAGTGACGACTTGGTCTCGACGAAACCGTTGAGGGCCATGATCACGTAGTCGCGCAGGAGCCCCATCATCATCTCGTGCTCGCGCTTCATCGGCTCGCCCGACTCCTCCGCCTGCTGCTTGCGCAGCTCCCAGGCACGGACGCAGTCGGCGACCAGGTCGAACTCGGGGGAGCCGGCGTGGATCGCCTCGACCGTGATGTCGGGCCAGTCGTTGGGATGGCCCAGGAAGAACATCTTGTCGAAGCGCATGGTCTGGAGGACCTGGTCCCTGTACCACTGCTTGGTGCCGTAGGCGCGGCCGATCTCGACATTCGGATCGAGGGTGGGATAGCGCGACAGGAACTCGTCTTCGCGCTCCTGGAGGCGCTCCTGCAGCTCCTCCTGAGTGACCACCATCGCGGCCAGATCCGCCTCTATCCGCTCGTCGATGGCGGCGCGCTGGGCCTCGTTCAGGTCGTCGTAGACCGCCTGGAACTGCTCCTCGGCGTAGCGCTCCTTGGACTGGTACACGCGCAGCTCGTGCTCGATACCGAGCAGGGCTTCCAGCTTGCGCGCCTCCAAGGCGTTGCGCCCCACCCCGTACACCAGGTAGCGCTCGATCTCGAGGTCGGTGATGTGCCGGCCATCGACGATCAGGGGCTCGCCGAACCTCGAGCTGGGCTCCTCGGCGGCGGTTGTAGTGCCCTGCGCGGAGGCGGCGGTGCCGGGGTTTTGCGGCGCAGGGGGCTCGGCCTCCTGGGCCAGGACAGGGCCCGCCAGGAGGGGCAGGATGGCGAGGAGGGGGGTGCTGCGGGGAGCGTTCATGGGTCCGTTTGGGTCGCTCGGAAGGGCTCAGGGAAAGCGGGCAGAGCTTACGAAGGGGTGCGGGATTCGAGAGAGAAAACTCGGATTCGGCCGCCGGGGGCCTCCGGCCCCCAGGGGTCCCGTCGCGCCTGGTAGTCTACGGGGCTCCCCAGGCTCGAGCCCATGGACTACCAGCCCCGAACCATCGCCTTCATCGCCGAATTGGTACATCCCCCCGTGGGGATCGACCCGCGCCCGGTCCAGAAGCTCCACAACCACCTCTTCCAGAAGGGGGCTCCGAGCTACTCGAGCTTCCAGATCACCCCGGCCGGCCCGCTGCTCTCCAACCCCGCCAGCCGCCCTGGGGCCGTCTCCCAGGTGCTCTTCGGGGCGGACCGGATCGTCTTCCGCGAGGAGCTCTCGGCGATGACCTGGGAGACCTTCGCCGCACGGGTGATGGAGCTGGTCGACGCCGTGGCCCCCCTGCGCGGCATCCAGGTCCTGACCGGCACCCAGATCACCCTGCGCAGCCTGGTCAACCCCAGGCACTGGACCGACAGCCGGAAGTTCCTGCAGGTCGCCCTGCTGGGGATCGAGGACGAGCTGGAGACCCTGGACCGCTCACCCTCCCTCTACGGCCTGCGCCTGGCCTTCCCCCCCGAGGGGGAGCAGACCAACGCCTTCGGCGTGCGCGTCGAGTCCTACACCGCCGACACGAGGTCCCTCTTCCTCGAGGTCCAGGGCACCTTCAACCCGGTGGTCGTCGCCAAGGGCCTGGCCCCGATCGAGGGTTTCGTACACGGCTCCTACCGTTTTCTGACCGACCGCGTGCTGCCCTTCGTGGCCCGCTTCGACGCGCACCAGCCCTCCTGAAACCGGCGCGCCACCGTGGGGTACCAGCATCCGATGCGTATCGCGGCCTGCACCTTCCTGGGCCTCCTCCTGGGGGCTTGCACCCTCTTGGGCCTCCTTCAGTGGCTCGGCGCCTGCGCGCCCCCGGCGACCCCCGCTCCCCCGCCCACTCCCCCGCAGGGGGCGGTGATCCAGATCGGTCCCGGGGACTACCTCGACCAACCGGCGTGGATCCTGGCCTCGGACGTCGACCGCTGGCTCGGGTACATCGCCCTCCTGGAGCCGGACGAGACGCGCCCCTCCTGGCGCCGCAAGGCCCTGCACCACATCGTCGTGCCGATGCGCGTGGCGGCGGCGGTCTACCCCCAGGAGCGCGAGGAGGCCCGTATCGCGGCCCAGGCCCTGCTGGAGAGGCTGGTCGCGGGGGAGCCCCTGCCCCCCGACGCCCCGGCTCTGGAGGAGATCCACGGCCACGGCAAGGAGATCGGACTGGAGCGCTGGTGCGTGGCCAGCGAGCTGCGCGACAGCGGGTGGTCGGAGGTCTTCGAGATCATCGGGGGCTACTGCATCCTGCGCATCGTGGACGCTCCCCCGCGCGAGGAATGGCTGGCGGACACGCGCATCTCCATCGAGCATCTGACGCTCCCCTACCTCCCCGCCGAGGGGGCCAAGGAGCTGATCGAAGGGGCACGCCGCCAGCTCGGCCTCGCGGTGGTGGACCCCGAGTGGGAGTGGATCCTGCCCAAGCACTACATCTACGAGTGACGAGCCCATGCAGCTGTCCCCCATCGCCGTCGGCCTCCTGGCACTCCTTTCGTCCCCGGCCCTCCCGCTGGCCCAGGACCCTCCCGCCGAGGCGGCCGACGCACCGCTCGAGCGACTGAAGGCCTGGCCCACACTGCGGCAACGGGCGCGGGTGGAGAAGGACATCGCGCGCCTGCGCGCGGCGCAGACCACCAACATGGCGAAGGAGGCGCGGGCGGCGCTCGTCGCCGATGGCGCCATGGTCATGCCGCTGCTCTTGAAGGCCTTCGAGGGGGAGCGCGACGAGGAGGGACAAGAGCGGGTGCGCGACGTGCTGGACGCGCTGGTGGAGCCCACGCACACGCGGCTGCTCCAGCCCTGGACGCAGAGTGAGAAGCTCCACGTGCGCATCTGGGCGCAGCGCCGCGTCGCGGTCGGGCTCGATCCCGGCCTGGCGCGGGAGGCGGCGAAGCTGTGGAAGGCGATCCAGCGCCGTCTGGAGAGCCGGCGTCCCCCCGATCCCGAGGAGGTCTACAGCACGAGCCTCCTGCTCGTGTCCACCGGCGACCTGACGGCCCTGCCCCAGCTCTTCGAGCGCGCGCGCGACGACTGGAAGCGCTCCCGGGGCGAGCTGCGGACGGTGCTCGCGGGGGTGCGCGGAGGCGAGGCGGAAGCCTGGCTCCTCGAGCGCCTCGCCGAGGGGGACCGGCGCACCAAGTCCGCGTCCCTGAGGCTGCTCGCGGTGGCGGGCACCCAGGTCACCCTGAGACACCTGGGAGTGCACCTGGACAGCTCCGACAACACGCTCAGGGTCGACGCGATCAACGCCTGCCGCGGCATCGTCGACGGCGACCCGCCACTGGAGAAGCTGGCCGTCTTCGAGGCGATCGGGCTGGCCGTGGAGTGGCAGGAGCGCATCCGATGAGATTCCTGTGTCTGGCGATCCTGGTGGCGCTCGTGGCGCAGACGCCGGCCGCGGCGCAGAAGCTGCGCGACAAGAGCAAGCCGCGCAACCACCCCATCAACTGCCCTCACACGGCGGGCGACCCCGAGCTCCTGGCCAGGATCGGAGTCCTCTCCCTGGGCGGGTTCGACTTCGCGACCGAGGAGACGACCCAGGCGGTGGACGCGTTCCTGGCGGTCAACGACGTCAAGTGGGTCGAGACGGCCCACTACAAGATCGGCTTCGCCCTGGGGCCCTACCGCGTCACCCCCAAGGAACGCCTCGCCCTGCGCGCCGAGCTCACGCGCCTGGCGGAGATCTGGCCCGAGGTCAGCCTCAACCCCAAGATGAAGGTGATCGACCCGTGGTTGCGGGTCTATCTCTTCGCCATGCGCGCCGAGGAGCACTACCGCGAGGTGCAGGAGATCCTGGGAGTCACCGACGAGGACTTCCCCGACGGCAGCAAGCCCTGGGACACCACCGGGACGTACATGGGCATCGGGCCCTACCTGGGGGAGAAGGGCAAGTACGAGGTGCTCTTCCTCCCCAGCAAGGCGGGCAGCGAGTCCTACCTGCGGCATTACTTCGGACTGCGCACCAAGTACAGCCAGCGCTGGAACATCATCGACAAGGATGCCCTGCACCTGGTGATCCACATCGGTCAGGGCAGTCTCAAGGTGGACACCGCCCTGCACGGCCACTTCGTGTTCAACCAGACCCAGCAGCTCTTGGACGGTTTCCGGCACTACTCCTACGAGATCCCGGTCTGGATCAAGGAGGGCCTGGCCCACTGGATGGAGCGCCGCGTCAGCCCGGAGTACAACTCCTTCGACTCCAGCGAGGGTGCGGTCCCCCAGATGACCAAGAAGGACAACTGGGAGCCTCCCACGCGGCGCCTGGTGCAGCAGGGCAAGGCGATCAGCATGGCGCGCCTGATGGCGATGAGCGACTACGCCGAGCTGACGCTCCCGCACCACTACACGACCTGGTCGATGGTGGACTACCTGATGCGCGAGCACCCCGGCGCGGTGGGAGGGATCCTGTGCGCCATCAAGGGGTTGGTCAACGAGCAGTTCATCGACGACGGCTCGGGGCTCGAGGACGCCCATCGCCAAACCTTCAAGGAGCTGCTCGGAATGACCTACGCCCAGTTCGATCGGGCCTGGGCCGAGTGGGTGCTGACGGTCTACTCCAACAAGTAGCAGCGGGGCCGGCGCCCCCCACGCCAGGGGCCGGGGTGGGCGGGATCGGGTAGACTCAAAGCCGTATTCCCCGTCTCCGTCCGAGGGCCGCCATGGCCCCGGGCTTCAGTCTCCACCGCCCCGGCGCCGATCGCCAGCCCGGATGACCCCGAGCCACAAACGCATAGTCCTCTTTCTGCCCCATCGCGCCGACCCGGACGCCGGGGTGCGCGTGGCGGCGGATCTCCTACCCCTCGAGCTGCTGCAGATCGCCATGCTGCCCGAGCGCGAGGGCTACGAGGTGCACATCGTGGACGCCATGGTCCACGACGACTACCGCGAGCGGCTGTTCGAGCTCTGCGACGGGGCGCTGCTCTTCGCCAGCTCCTGCATCCTGGGCTTCCAGGTGACCCACGGCGTGCGCGTGGCGCGGGAGATCCGCGAGCGCTTCCCCAAGCTGCCGATCCTGGTCGGGGGTTGGTTCCCCAGCGTGCGCCCGGAGCCGTACCTGGAGGAGGGGATCGCCGACGCGGTGGGGATCGGTCAGGGGGAGATCACCTTCTGGGAGGCGGTGCAGGCGATCGAGTCGGGTGAGGACCTGGCCGAGGTCCCGGGGCTGGCGGTGCTGCGCGACGGTGAGGTGCTCTTCACCAAGCCGCGCCCCGTGATAGGCCTGGACAAGCTGCCCGACGTCCCCTGGCACCTGATCGACTTCGAGGAATACGTGGCGCGCCAGAACCCGGGCCCGGGGTGGAAGCTGCGCCACAAGTACCCGGACCCCTGGGAGCTGGAGCCGGGGACGGTGGTGCGCGGCTTCAGCTACTTCTCGAGCTTCGGGTGCCCGGAGCCCTGCACCTTCTGCTGCTCGCCGGTGGTCTCGGGGCGGCGTTGGAAGGCGCTGCCGGGCAAGCTCCTGGCGGAGCGCCTGCTGGAGTGCCACGAGCGCTTCGACTTCAACGTGATGCGCTTCCAGGACGCCAACTTCGGCGTGGCCGAGAAGCGCTCGAACGAGTTCTGCCGCACGCTGATCGAGAACGGCGCGGACTTCTGGTGGTCCGGCTGCTACGAGGTGGAGACGATCCACCGCTACCAGCAGGAGTCGATGGACCTCCTCCAGGAGGCCAACTGCCACATGATCTCGATCGGCGCCGAGGCGGCGACCCAGGAGCAGCAACGCCGCATAAAGAAGAACATCGACGTCGGTCACTTCGAGTACGCCCTGGGCGAGATGAACCGGCGCGGAATCACCACCGGTACGTCCTGGATCATCGGCTACCCGGAGGAGCCGCCCGAGTCGATGCTCGAGACGATCCGCATCGCCGCCCAGATCAAGTACAAGTTCCCGCGCTCCGCGTCGGACGTCTTCCCCTTCCGCCCCATCCCGGGCTCCGAGGACTTCGATCGCGCCGTCGAGCTCGGCTACCGCCCCCCGCGCACCTTCGAGGAGTGGGGCGCTTGTCTCGACTACAAGCTCGAGCTCGACGACCTGGAGATCCCCGCCGACGTCCTGCGCCTCTGGCGCCGCTACGGCGTCGCCGCGACCTTCTACGACGGTCTGGCGAACGGCGGCTCGCCGACCCTGCTGAGGGCCATGAAGGCCATCTCGGGCTGGCGCTTGAAGAGGAGCAACTACAGCTTCCCCTTCGAGTACAAGCTCTTCGACGTCTACTCGCGCCTCCTCGGACGGCGCGGGAAGGGTGCCAGCGCCTAGCATGGGCGGGGCCAAGCGCAAGATCGTCCTGTTCCTCCCCCACCGCGCCGATCCGGAGCGGGGGGAGATGTTCAGCGCCGACCTCTTGCCCCTGGAGCTCTTGCAGATCGCGAGCGGTCCGGTCGCGGACGGCTACGAGGTGGTGCTGATCGACGCCATGATCGAGCCGGACTACATGCGCAAGGTCGACGAGGCCTGCGACGGCGCGCTGCTCTTCGCCAGCTCCTGCATCCTGGGCTACCAGGTCTACGACGGCTACCGCGTGGCCAAGCTGGTGGGGGAGAAGCACCCGGGCCTGCCGATCCTGTGGGGTGGCTGGTTCCCGAGCGTGATCCCGGAGCTGTACCTCGAGCAGGACGTGGCGGACGCCGTCTGCCTGGGACAGGGGGAGGTCACCTTCCGCGAGGTGGTCCAGGCCGTGGCCGCCGGCGAGGACCTGGCGGGCGTGGCGGGGCTGGCCGTGGCGCGCGACGGAGAGGTGATCCACACCGCCCACCGCCCGGTGGTCGGTTTCGACGCCCTGGAGCGCGTCCCCTGGGAGCTGCTCGAGTACGAGCGCTACGCCGAGCTCCAGGTGCGGCCGACCCACAACCTGAAGGTGCGCCACCGCTTCCCCCTGCCGGGGCACTGGACCACGGAGAATCCACCGCGCGGCTTCAGCTACTACTCGAGCCTGGGCTGCCCGGAGGAGTGCACCTTCTGCTGCGCGCCGCGGGTGGTGGACCGCCGCTGGAAGGCGATCCCGGGGGTCCAGCTGGCGGAGGACATCGCGGAGCTGCAGGAGCGCTTCAAGTTCGACGTCTTGCGCTTCCAGGACGCCAACTTCGGTGTCGCCCCGCGCCGCACCAAGGAGTTCTGCCAGCGCCTGGTGGAGCTCGAGCTGCCGCTGCACTGGAACGGCACGATCGAGATCGAGACGATCATGCGCTACGACGAGCAGACCCTCGATCTGCTCGAGGCCTCCAAGTGCCATCTGCTGTGGCTGGGCGCCGAGACCGGCACGCAGGCGATGCAGGACCGCATCAAGAAGTACATCGAGCTCGACCACATCCCGACCGCCATCGGCGCGCTGGCCGAGCGCAACATCATCCCGGGGACCTTCTGGATCATCGGCTTCCCCGGCGAGAGCGAGCAGGCGATGGAGGCCACCCTGCGCGAGGCGGCGCGCATCAAGTACCTCTACCCCATCGCCGGGTCGGACGTCTATCCCTTCCGCCCCATCCCCGGCACCGAGGACTTCGACCAGGCGGTCGTCATGGGTTACGAGCCACCCACCGATTTCGAGGGCTGGGGAGACTGCTTCGAGTACAAGTACAACTCCCAGGGCACGCCGCTGCCGCAGGGGATCCGACACACCTGGGGCCGCTACAACAACACCGCCGCGATCTACGACATGCACGTGCAGGAGGGGCCCCTGTGGATGCGCAAGCTGCTCTCCAAGATCGCCGGCAACAGGCTCAAGCGCTTCAGCTTCGGCTTCCCCCTCGAACAGAAGCTCTTCGATCTCTACGTGCGGCTGACCGGCCAGACACAACCCGGTAACGAGCAGGGGGCCTGAGCCGGTCCTCGCACCGGCACCTGCCGCGCGCAGAGGGTGGTGCCCGCGGGCGATTCCCCTATGGTGGGGAGACGCAATCTGATCCCCGGAACAAGACGATGAACCGATCTGGAACGTGGAGAGTGGGAGCCCTCGGTTGGGTGCTCGCGGGACTCGCGGGCGCACCCGCCATGGCGCAGCTCGATCTGGGGCCGACGGAGCAGGTGGACTCCGGCGGCGGTCCGATCAAGGTCGACAAGGACTCGGCGGTGGGCTACGTCGACTGGAACGAGGACGGCCTCGAGGACCTGATCCTCGCCAACGGTTACGGACCGGAACGGGTAAAGGTGCGCGTCTTCCTGAACGTGGGCAGCGCGACGGCCCCCTCCTTCGCCGGCTACTTCTTCGTGCAGGCGGGCGGCCAGGACCTGGCGGAACCGGGCAGCGGGTGAGGCAGCTCCTTCCCCCTGGTCGTCGACTGGGATCTGGATGGCAGGAAGGACCTGCTCTTGGGGCTGGGGTGCGGGCGGATCAAGCTCTTCCTCAACGTCGCCACTGACCAAGCACCCGCCTTCGACGCGGGGAGCTACCTGCAGGAGGGCCCGCCGGGATCCAAGGTGGAGCTCGACGTCGGCGCGGGGGCCTCGCCGGCGGTGATCGACTACGACAACGACGGACGTCGCGACCTGATCTGCGGCGCCAGCAACGGCAAGCTGCGCTTCTACCGCAACGAGGGCACCGACGCGGCGCCGGATTTCGACCAGTGGGTCTTCATCCAGTCGGGCGGCCAGATCCTGTACGTGCCCTCGGGGCGCTCGAGTCCGGTGGTGGGTGACCTGGACGGCGACGGTCGCAAGGACATCCTGAGCGGCTGCGCCGGCGGCGCCGTGTTCCTCTACCTGAACGTGGGGACGGACGCGCAGCCGGTCTTCTCGGGCTACGAGATGGTCGAGAGCGACGGGCACATGCTCAAGGTCCCCGCGGGGCGCTCCCGTCCCTGGGTCTGCGACTGGAACGACGACGGCTTGCTGGACCTGCTCTGCGGTGGAGCCTCCGGCCGGGTGCACCTCTACCGGGGGCTGGAGCGGATCCTCACCCTGTGCACGGGGGACGCCGGCGCCTGTCCCTGCGGAAACCCGGGTGCTGCCGGTGAGGGCTGCGCGAACTCGACGGGAGCGGGGGCCCTGCTCGCGGCCACGGGCTCGACTCGGGTGAGCGAGCAGGGCGGCGCGCCCTTGCTGCTCGAGATCACCCAGGGCCCGCCGAATCAGCCCTGCATCTGGCTGCAGGGTGGGGTCCAGGCGGCCTCCCTGCCCGCCCACGATGGTCTGCTCTGCCTCGGGAATCCCCGTTCGATCCTCGGCCTGGGGGTGCTGGACGCCGGCGGAGCTCTGAGCACCGCCGATCCGATCCACGGCTTCGACCTCCTGAACGCCGCCTTGGCCTGCGGCGACGACATCGCCGCCGAAGGGGTGACGACCCGCTACTACCAGGTCTGGTTCCGCGACGCGCTGGGGCCGTGTGGGGCCGGCGGCAACGTCTCCAGCGCGCTGCGGGTGACCTGGACTCCCTGAGGTCGCCCGGGGTCTCCAGGTTCAGGGCAGCACTTCGATCCCCAGGTCGATGTACTGCCCGCCATCGGTCTGCCACACGTGGGCGCTCACCCGGTTGATCCCCTCGCGCAAGATCTCTTCGGCCCTGAGGCCGGTGCGCCGCAGCTCGTAGCTGCGGGTGAAGCCCGACGCCTCCAGGACCGAGGTGCCGTTGATCCACACCTCGACATCCTCGTCGTGGTGCAGGCGCAGGAGCAGCTCCCCGCGGGGTACCGCCGCCAGTGAGAACTCGCCCACGAGCCAGATCTCGTCGCTCTCCCAGGCGGTGCGCACCACCGACCCGGGGGTCTTCTCGTTGCCGAAGCCCCCGATCCCCTCGAGCCAGACGTCCTCCGGTCCGGGCAGCACCAGGCCCTCGCCGTGCGCCGCGTTCCAGTTCCCGGTGGGCGGCGCGGTGCGGTAGCGCCAGGGGCGCCCCACCCTCTCCGAGGTGGGCAGCACCACCTCGAGGGGAACCAACTCCCCGCGGTTGGCGCGCGCGATGCGCTCGGTGTCGGTCTTGACCACGGCCCGGTCGTAGGTCAAGAGCCCGTTGGTCTCCGTCTCGACGTCGGTGAGCTGGGTGTAGATCGCGGCGGCCAGCCCCTCCTCGGCGAGGCTGCGCACGTCGCGCGCGAAGCACTCGTAGCCGAAGGCCAAGCCGTCGGCGTCCTCCACACCGCGATAGCCCCAGGAGTCCGCGCTCCACAAGTGCCCCTCGATCGGTAGGCCCAGACCACCGTACTCGCCCAGCACGGAGGCGCGCTCGGGCCCCGGCGGGGGCAGGACCGGGCCGGGGTAGTTGTGCTGGTCGAGGATGTGCCCGACGCCGGCGTCGTTCCAGCCGCTGGCGCAGGTGACGGTGCGCGTCGGATCGAGCTCCTGCAGCCAGGCGGTCAGGCGTTCGGTGTCGTACTGCCCCCACCCCTCGTTGAAGAGCACCCAACCCACGATCGAGGGGTGGCGCCTGCGGGTGCGCAGGATCCCCTCCACCTCCGCCTCGAAGCGCGCGCGGCCCTCCTCGCTGGCCGCCGCGCCGTTGGGCATGTCCTGCCAGACCAGGAGGCCCAGCCGGTCGCACCAGGCGTACCAGCGCTCCGGCTCGACCTTGACGTGCTTGCGCGACAGGTTGAAGCCCAGCTCCAGGGTGGTGGCCACGTCGTAGCGCAGGGCTTGGTCCGCGGGTGCGGTGTAGAGCCCGTCCGGCCACCACCCCTGGTCGAGGACGCCCATCAGGAAGAGCGGCTCGCCGTTCAGGTGGATGCGCGCGATGCCGTCCTCGCCCGTCACCAGCGCGACGCTGCGCAGGCCGAAGTAGCTCTCCACCCGCTCGCGCACCCGGCCGTCGGCGGCGCTGCGGGTCACCTGCAGGTCGTAGAGGAAGGGATCCTCGGGGGACCAGGCCCGGGGAGCGGGGATCGGCACCGACAGGGGCTCGCCGACGCCGCCCCGGCGCGCCGCCAGGAGGCCCCCGCGTTCGAGCACCTCGACCTCGACCACGTCGTTGCCGATCGGGTCCTCTCCGAGGGCGGTGACCGTCACCGTCCCCGTCTCGAGGTCGGGCTCGATCAGCAGGTCGTCGATCCCCGCCCGAGGCACGGGCTCGATCCAGACCGTCTGCCAGATTCCGCTGACGGGTGTGTACCAGATCCCCTTGGCGTCGAGACGCTGCTTGCCCACCATCTGCTCCTCCCCGTCGGTGGGGTCGAAGACGCGCACCAGCAGCTCCTGGCGGGGGACCGGCAGCAGCGCGTCGGTGACGTCGAGGTGGAAGGGCTCGTAGCCGCCGTGGTGGACGGGGAAGGGGATGCCGTTGACCCACACCTCGCACTCCCAGTCGACCGCGCCGAAGTGCAAGAGGACCCGGTCGCGGCGCCACCCCTCGGGGATCTCGAATTGGCGCTTGTACCAGAGGCGCGGGTGGTGCTCCCCCACGCCGGAGAGGTCGGACTCGACGGGGAAGGGCACCAGGATCTCCCCCGTCAGGTCGCGATCCTGGGGAGGGGGTTGGAGCTCGCCCCCGACCTCGAATTGCCAGCGGCCGTTCAGGTTCCGCCACTGCTCGCGTACCAGGGTCGGCCGCGGGTACTCGGGCAGGATCCGCTCGGGGTCGAGCTCCGTGCCCCAGCGGGTGACGCGGGGGCCGGGCCCCTCGCCGGGGAGCTCCGCGGAGCCCCCCCCGTCGGGGGCGGAACAGGCGGCCAGGAGCAGGATCGAGATCGGGGTCAGGGGGCGCATGGGCACTCGGGGGCGAGGAGAAACGTGTCCGGGCGGGGACTCAGCGCCGCTTGAAGCCAGTCAGGAGTCCCAGGCCGGCGAGTCCGGCCTGGGGCAGGCTGCCGGTCAGGAAGGTCTTGAAGTCGACCGCCTCGTCCTTCACTCGCTCGGCGAAGGCGTTCCACCACCCCTCCAGGGTGATCCAGTCGACGTCCACCGCTCCCGTGTAGGAGAGCAGGAAGACCCCCAGGAAGAAGGTGCCCAGGATGAGCGCGGCCACCTTCAGCCAGGTCCGCATCGCGTAGCCGACGCAGAAGGCGACGAAGAAGCTGAAGCCCCCCTTGAGGAAGAAGGGGGACCAACCCGCGGCGCCGGGCTCGGCGCCG
Organism: uncultured Planctomycetaceae bacterium; assembly: GCA_964507325.1. Classification (GTDB taxonomy): domain Bacteria; phylum Planctomycetota; class UBA1135; order UBA1135; genus CAZDQL01. Next base: position 38,231 of record CAZDQL010000040.1, read on the forward strand.
ACCTCGTCTTCGTCCTCGCTCCCCTCTTCCGGGTCCGGATCCCACTTCGGCAGCCCGGGGATCGGGGTGTCGCCCCCCCCCGTGCCGGAGGTGAAGGCGTTGGGGGCCGGGCCGGAGGATGTGCCGTCGGCGCTGGCGATCGGTGGGTCCGCTCGCTGGGCGGAGTCGTCCTGGCCAGCGAAGGCCTGCAGGCTGCCTCCGACCACCAGGAAGACGGCCGCGAAGCCGAGTAGGACCACCTTCCAGCGGGTGAGCTCGGGACGCGTCGACGGGCGCGGGTCGGCGGACTCCCCCTCGGGGTCGGGGGTCCTGGGATCGTCTTCAGTCATGGCGCGGGGTTTGGAGATCGCGCGCCATCGTACCGACTGCCGGGTCTCCCTCGCCGGGCTCCCTGCCTGGGCCGAGACCACGGGCAGGTCGAGGAGGGGTAGAACCGGCCCCACTCGCCACCCTGGAGGGTTGGGGATGGGTGGCGAGTGGGTTCCGGAGATGAGGCGCCGGCGGGCCGTAGCCGCGGCCAGGCGTAGGAGCGAGCGACCCTCGGGAGGAGGAGTTTGGGGCCGCTCAGCCCCGGTGGCCCCCGAAGGAGCCCCTCGACGGCGAAGTTTGGGGGAGCCCCCCTGCCGATGGTGTCCAAATTGTGTCCGCAGGGGATTGCCCCCGCTTGTCCGGGCCGTGTCCAAGAGCGAGTTCCTACCGGGGTGGCGGTAGCGCCGCGGCGACCACGGTGTAGACCCTGGGCATACAATGGCCCCAGGATCGACCCCCAAGGGACACGACCGATGCCCAAAGAATCCCGCATCCTCGTCGTCGAGGACGACCCGCGCATCCGTCGAGAGCTGCTCGACGCCCTCCGGAACGCCGGGCACGAGGTCGAAGTGGCGGTCTCGTTCCGGGACGCCACGGTGGCGGCGGAGCGGGAGTACTCCCTGATCCTGCTCGACCTGGGGCTGCCGGACGGGGACGGCCTCGACCTCTTGCGCGCGCTCCGCAGTCGGGGGCGGGGCGTGCCGATCCTGATCCTGACCGCCCGCGACAATCCCGAGAGTCGGGTGCGCGGCCTCGATGCGGGCGCCGACGACTACGTGGTCAAGCCCTTCCACATGCCCGAGCTGGTCGCCCGCGTGCGCACGATCCTGCGGCGCTCCGGCCGCTCGGTGGGAGGGGGACTGGTCAAGCACGACGAGCTCTGGATCGAGCCCGAGACGCGGCGGGCGGGCAAGGGCGAGCAGGAGATCGCCCTCAAGCCCCGGGAGTTCGAGCTCTTGCTCTTCCTGGTACGTCACCCCGGCCGCACCTGGACCCGGGATCAGCTCCTGGATCGGGTGTGGGGCGCCGGCTTCACCGGGGATTCGCGCACCGTCGACCTGCACGTGCGGCGGTTGCGCGCCAAGATCGAGGACGACTCCAGCGATCCGCGCTTCATCGAAACGGTCTGGGGAGTCGGGTACCGGATGAGCGAGCCCCAGGAGGTGGCGGGCTGAGCGGGCCGGCACCCAACGCGGGAGGGGGAGTTGGCGGACCCACGGGCTGGATGCACCGCCTCGGGTTCCGGCTGGCGCTGGGGCTGGCGGGTCTCTTGATCCTCTCCTACCTGCTCTTCCCCCTGGTCCACGAGCTCTCGATCGGCTTCTTCGCCCCGTCGGGGAGCGGCGAGGGCTTGGCGGTCTTCGCCGACCCGGAGGACGCCCAGCTCCTGCCGCGCCACGACCTGGTCTACCTGGCCCACGAGCTCCTGATCGACGCGCGCCCGAACGGACCGGGGCGCTGGGAACCGGAGCTCGAGATGACCTCCCGGCTCGAGGCCTGCCTCGCGCGCTTCGGCCAGACCTACGCCTGGCTCTCCGCCGACGCCGAGGTGATCGCTTGCAGCGAGGGGCTGCCCTTCGGCCCCGGCGACGAGTTGGAGGGCGGCTTCTCCCGCCCCGATCTCGCCACTGCCGGCTCCCCCTTCGACGGAATCGTGGTGGGCCGCACCGCGACCGAGATCTGGAAGGAGGGAGAGTTCGCGGGGTGGCTCGTCGTCTACGGCCGCCCGCCGCTCATGGGTCAGAGGGGCCCCGCCGCCATGGCGGCGGCGGCGGACTCGTCGGGGCGGGTGGTCGTCCCTCGGGATCGCTACCGGCGCTGGTCGGCGCGCACGGTGAACCTGGTGGCGCTGGTCTTCTTCGGCGCCCTGGCGCTCCTGCTCAGCTTCGCGGTCTCCCGGCTGGTGACCCGCCGCGTGACGCGGCTGGCGTCGGAGGCCTCCGCCCTCTTCGACGATCCCGCCAACCTGCCGGGCCCCTTCGACGAGTCGGGGCACGACGAGATCGCCACCCTGGCCCGCTCCCTGAACGCCCTGCGCGGACACGTGGAGGGCCTGCTCGCCGACCTCGAACGCCGCGACCTGGAGCGCCGCCGCTGGATCGCCCAGGTCTCCCACGACCTGCGCACCCCCCTCACCGCCCTGACCGCCTGCCTGGAGCGGGCGGAGTCGGGCATCGACGGCGAGCCGGCCGACCTGCGGGAGACCCTGCGCATCGCCCTCTACGACGCCGAGCGGCTCAGGGAGCTGATCGAGGACCTGCTCGACATCGCGCGGCTGGAGGCGGACGACACCCTGGTGACCGAGCCGGTGCCCCCCGGAGAGCTGATGCGTCAGGCGGCCCGCGGGCTCAGCGCCCTGGGGGAGCATTCGAACCTGACCCTGGAGGTCGACATCCCCCCCGGCCTACCGGAGCTCTCCGCCGACGGCCACCGCCTGATGCGCGCCCTCGAGAATCTCCTGCGCAACGCGCTGCACCACGCCCGATCCGGAGTGCGATTGACCGCCGTCGACGCAGGCGCGGCGGTGCGCTTCGAGGTGCGTGACGACGGCCCCGGCTTCGCCGGAGACGAGGGAGCCCGCATCGGCCTCGAAGGCCTGGCGGACCGCCGCAGCCGCCCCGACTCGGCGGGGCTGGGGCTGGTGGTGGTGCGCCGGGTGGCGGAGGTCCACGGCGGCGAGTCGGGAGCGGAGAACGCGCCGGGGGGCGGGGCTCGGGTGTGGTTCTCGATTCCGGTACGGGGCGTCGGGATGGACTGAGTTCGTCGGCTCCGGGGGACGCACGGGGTCGTCGATCCGGAGGAGCAAGACCGCCCTCTCTGCACGGCTGAACTGCCCCCTTTCAGTGTGCTTCCTGTACGTGGTCCCGGCCCTAACCCTATTGCTGCCAAGGGATTGGAGCACCCATCCCTAGACTCGGACCCCTGCGTGGGCCGGGACGAGTCGCTGTGCCGCGGGCGGGTGGCGCAGGGAGGTCTGAACGAGGGCTCGAGGGCGGGAGCCGGATCGTCGTGAACCGGGATGCCCACGCAAGGGAGGCAGTTCAGGAGAGTTCATGCGGGGCGAAACAGGTCGGATGCAATTCCCCCTCCCCCCATTCCCTACCGTGACTCCCACGGGTCGCGAGGGGCGCGCTCTGCTCGATCTCGACCCGCGCAAGGAGTTCCCGACGGTCCGCGTGAGCCAGGTGACGGCTCTCTCCACCGTTCCTCACCTCTGAATTCGAGTCCACCCTGAGCCTCCCGATGGGGGTCGGGCAGGCGACGAGGGGCGCCGGGATCCCCTGTACCAGAGACAGATGCAAGAGCGGCCGGGCGGCACTCCCCTCCAGGGGGGTGCCGCCCCCTTGCTCAGTGGTCTCGAGCGCACCGCAGCCCTCAGTCACCTCACGGCGCTCTCCCTCCACGGCCTGACGGACGCGTGTCTCGGCAGAAGCCCGATCTTCGGGGGGGGGCAACGCGCTCCGCGTACGACGACGAGATCCGCGAGCGCGCGACCCTCGGGTACGACGAGCTGACGATCGAGGACGACGCGCAGTCGATCGAGTCCGACGAAGCGTGGGCCCTGCTGCTCGGACTTGTCGAGCGGCTCGACATACCTGCCTGGGGTGCTGGACCCCTAGGATGTCCTGGTCATGAACTCGACCGCCCCCCGACCGCGGCGTCGCTGGCTGCGACGACTCCTGATCCTGGCCGTCCTCTTCGCGCTCCTGTTCGCGCTCGCTCCGACCCTCTCCGCGCCCCTGGTCCGCGCCCGGCTCGAGGCGGCGCTGACCGAGCGCACCGGGGGCGAGGTCACCCTCGAATCCCTCTCCCTCTCCTGGCCCGGGTCGGCCACCCTCGAGGGGCTGGTCCTGCGCGGCCCCGACGGCGACGAGCACGCGCGGGTGGGCCGCGCCCACGCGAGCGTGGGTCTGCTCGCCGCCCTGCGCGGTCGCTACCTGGCCCAGGTGGAGGTCGAGGACTGGTTCGCACGGGCAGAGCGGCGGCCGGACGGGAGCTGGTCGCTGGAGGAGCTGATCAAGGGCGACGAGGCACGGGGTGGAGACCCGGAATCACCGCAGTCGACGGAACCTCCCCAAGCTTCGGAGCCGCCCTTCGTCCAGGCCCGGGTCCAGCTCTCCGACGGCACGTTGGAGCTCCACGATGGCGATCAGACCGCCACCTGCACCCTCGGGCGGGTCTGCTTGGACCTCGTGGGCCTCGATCGACCGGCGCCCTTCGAGGTCGCCGGGGACCTGACGGCCGCGGGGCCCTACGCGCTGGAGGCGGGCACCCTCTCGCTCAGCGGCGAGCTGACGATCGAGCCGGAGCTGGTGGTCGACGCCGCCCTCGAAGTGGCGGGACGCTCCCTGCGCGCCCCCGGCGAGGTCGCGGAGGAGACGGTCGAGCTGAGCACCGCCCTCGAGTTCGACGGCGCGTCCGTCGCCGTCGCAGAGCTGCACCTCGAGAGCTCGATCGTGAGCGGAGACCTGAAGGGTCGCCTCGAAGGCATCGCAGGGGAGGAGCTCGCCCTCAGAGGCGTGCAAGGCGACCTGACCTACCTGCCCGACGCCCTCGGGAAGCTGCTCGCGCCCCACCTGCCGGGCGAGCTCAGCGGTGCCGAGCCCGAGCGCCTCGAGATCACCTTCGACGGCCCGCTGGCGAGCTTCTCCCTGGACGACCTGCTCTCCGGTTGCGAGGGCCGCTCGCACCTCGGCCTGGGGCTCTTCTCCGCCTACGGCATCGAAGCCCGCGGCGGCCTGGGGGTGGACGTGGGTGAGGGCCGCCTGCAGCTCGACGGTCAGCTCGAGGCCGCGGGGGGCGCCCTGAACCTGGGCGCGTCCTACTCCCAGGACGGCGCTCGCCTCAGCCTCGCGCTCGACGGCGCGCGCGCCAGCGCCCAGCTCGCACCCCTGCTCGGCGAGCTGCACCCCGTCTTCGCCGGCCTCGACCAGATCGAGGGTGCGAGTCTCGAGGGAGCGCTGACGGCCGAGCTCGAGCTGAGCGTCGACGGGCCCGTCTCCCTGACCGGACTGACCGAGGGCTTCGACCTGTCCAGGGTGCGTGGACGGGGCTCGCTGGCCCTCGACCAGGGCCGCCTGCGCGGGTCCCCCCTGCTCTCCGAGCTGCTCACCGCGCTCGGCGAGCCGGCCGAGACGGCCTTGGAGCTGGCGCCGATGAGCTTCACCCTCGGCGGCGATCGCCTGGACTACGCCGAGCGCTGGCGCTGGGCGATCGACGGGGTCGACACCTGGTTCTCGGGGGGGCTGACCCTGGACGGCGGACTCGACCTGGTGTGGGAGGTCCCGATCACCCGCGAGCTGGCGCGGGAGCACAGCGTCCTCGAAGCCCTCGAAGGGGGCAGCCTGCAGGTCCCCCTGCGTGGAACCGTGACGGCGCCGGAGCTCGACTGGAACGCGGCCCTCGAGGGGGTGGCGGAGCAGGCGTTGAAGGCCAGGATCACCGAGGAGCTGGGGATCGACGAGCTCGGCATCGACGAGCTGTCGATCGACGAGCTGCTGCGCGGCGGGGATGCCCCGGCCATCCTGCGCGAAGCGGACCGCCTGTATTCGGAGGGGGAGAAGACGGAAGCCGCCAAGCTCTACTCCACCCTGCGCAAGAAGCACCGCCTCTCGACCGTCTACCTCCTGAACAAGTCCCGCATCGACGATCGGCGCAAGGCGCCGAAGGAGCGCTGACGAGCCGAGCGGCGGGTCCTACGGCGTCTCGGCCGACACGGCCGCCAGGAGCGGACAGCGCGGATCGAGCCGGCGCGCGGCGGCCAGATGCCACTGGAACGCCCGAGCGTGACCCTCGCGGGCGGCGCCGCGGGCGGCGAAGCAGCGGTACAGCGCCTCCAGCCGCACGTCCCCGATCCCGGCGCAGGCGAGCATGATCAGCTTGGTCCCGACACGGCGCTCGCCGGAGAGGACGGTCGCACACCCCACCACCGCGGGGAAGAGCGAGTGGGAAGCCGAAAGGGACCGCTCCGGTCGTTCCGGGTCCAGCGTGAGCTGGCTCCCCCGGCGACTCGCGCAGAGGGACAGCTCCAGCGCCTCGTCGAGGTCGCCGTCGTCGAGGAGCAGACACCAGGCCAGGGTCGCCTCCAGGAAGGCGCGCCCGTAGGGGGGGAGGTGGGAGCGTCGCAGCAGCCGCCGCATTTCGGCGGCCACGCGAGCGGCGTCGGGACCCGGCTCGACGTCGCGGTGCGTCCAGTCGTAGGCCGTGAGCAGCAGTGGGACCTTCGCTTCCCGTGGGAGGCTGGGGATCCTCAGGAGGCCCAAGCCGTCGCTGGTGAAGTCGCCCTCCACGCTCGGCCAGAGGTTGACGACGAGGCCGATCCCGGCGGCGACGGCCAGATCGCGGGCGAACCAGGCGTCGGCGGGGGCGTCGCTCGCCAGCAGGGCGGCGAGGGCGGCGATTCCGAAGAACAGGTGCGTGCCCGGCCCGGCGGCGACGACGAGCCAGTCCCGCGTGCGCAGGTCGCGTGGCGTGAGCAGGTTGCAGTAGGTCGCCCCGCGGACCGGAACGGAGCGCAGCCTCCAGGGAAACCCGAGGAACCAGCGCCGGCGCGCACGGCGCCCCATGCCGAGGTGGATGCCCATCACGTGGCCACCGACCATGCGGCAAGCCCACGCGTGACCGAGCTCGTGCGGGACGACCAGCAACGGGACCAGCACCGCGATGACGGGCACGTCGGTCCAGCGCCAGGGGCCTCCGTCGGAGCTGAGTTGGATGATGACGAAGGCGGCGACCAGCAGGCACCACACGAGATCGCGTCGCACGTCGCGGCGCTCGCCGGCCTGGGCCTGGCGAGTCCGGCAGGTGGGGCAGATCCGCCCCCGGCCGGGGACGTAGTCGCGGCGGCGGAGGACGACGCCGCACTCTCGGCAGCTGAGGGCCATCGGACGCGAGCGGCTAGTCCCCCACCCACGGCGCGAGCCGCGCGCGCACCGCGTCCAGGTCGATCACCGCGCTCCCCTCCCCGCTCGCGGCGGCGTAACCGAGCGCCGAGAGCATCGCGGCGCTCTCCTCGTCCAATTGGTTGTGCGCGCTGTGCGCCGCGGGAGCCGCCTCCAGCCAGCGCAGGAGCGCCTTGCCCAGGCGCGCGACCGTCTCCGGCTCGGCCTGGGAGAGGTCGCGTTCGGCGTACTCGTCCTCGGCCAGGTCGAAGAGCGCGACCGGTTGCTCCGCCGCCAGGTCGCGGGTGTAGGCGACGTCCTCCAGGATCGACAGGTTGACGACCAGGTGCCAGCGGCCGAGGGTCACCGCCGCGGCGTGACCCTCGCTCGCGAGCGCGAAACGCGGCAGCTCTGCGGGCGCCTCGCCGGTCCAGTGGGGCGCCAGGTCGACCCCCCCCACCCCGCTCCCGTCCAGCCCCGCCAGCGAGAGCAGCGTGTGGGCCACGTCCCCCAGGCGCACGGGCGCTGCGACGCGCACCCCGGCGGGCGCGTCGGGCCAGGCCAGGACCAGGGGCACGCGCAGGACCGCGGGGTAGACCCCCTTGTGCTGCCAGAAGATCCCCTGCTCCCCGAGCGACTCCCCGTGGTCGGAGGTCAGCGCGATCACCCCCCGGCGCACGCGGGGCAGGTCGAGGAGGCGCGCCAGGTCCCGGTCGAGGGCCGTGACCTGGCCGCGGTAGAGCGCCTCGACCCAGGCCCGGTCGCGCACCCCACGCAGGTGGCCCTGGGTCGGCCAGGTCGGCTCGGGGAGCGTGCGATCGTAGGGATCCCCGTCCCCGTAGTAGCGCCGCGCGTCCTCCTCGGGCGGGTCGTAGGGGCGGTGCACGTCGAAGACGTGCACGAAGAGGAAGAGCGGCGCACCCTCGGCGTCCGGGAGCCACTCGAGGGCGACGTCCAGGGTCTCCCTCGCCGGCTGCTCGCGGCCGGTCGTCGGGTACTGGAGGCGCTCGAACCCCTGGCCCAGACCGGACCACTCGTGGTGCATGTGCTTGGCGCTGGTCACGGCGAAGGTCGTGTACCCCGCCTCGGAGAAGCGCTCGGCGAGGGTGACGGCGCTGTCGGCCAGCCGGGTGCGGTTGGTGGTCACCCCCGTCACCGCGGGATCGAGGCCCGTCATCAGCGCGCAGTGTGAGGGCAGGGTGATGTCCGAGCTGGCGAAGCAGTCCTCGAAGAGCACCCCGCGGGCGGCCAGGGCGTCCAGGTTCGGGGTGAGCACCTCGACGCCTGCGCGCGCCGCACCGACGTAGGCGCCGCGGTGCGTGTCCGAGCTGATCAGGAGCACCGTCGGCGCCGGATCCCGGCCCGCGACCACGGTCGGCTGCTCCAGCGCGACCAGCGCCCCGCGGGACGCGAAGCGCACCTGGACCTCCTCGCCCGCCCAGGGGCCGAGGTCCAGCGCGTGGCTCTCCCAACCGTCGCCGACCTCCGCGTCGATCCGGGGTGCTCCCGCGACGTCGACGGAGAAGTTCCGCGCCCCCGCCGTCCGCGGCGCGGGGGCGATTCCGAGTTGCAGGCGCCCCCCGGACTCGGGCACCCGGATCCTCGCGAGGAGTGGACTCCCCGGCGCCAGCCCCACCCCGCGCCGGCATTCGCCCGCCACGTCGATCAGGGCGGGCGCCTCGCCGGCGAGGGGCAGCCAGCGCTCCGGAGCACGCCTCAGGAGCGTGACGCCCAGGAGGCTCCAGTCGAGCTCCTCCTCGTTCCGGTGGGTGCGCTTGCCGAGCACGACGAGCTCGTCGAAGACGCGGCCCTCGTCGGCGCAGTCGCGCAGGTCGAAGGCGTGGGTCGCGGCCGTCTGCTCCCCCGCATGGGCGACGTCGAGGCTCCCGGTGGCGCCCTCCTCCGAACGCAGCCCGACGCGCAGGGTCATCGGGGAGTTGCAGAGCACCTCCAGCCGTACGAGATCGAAGTCCCCGGCCCGATAGGTGCCGGGGATCGCCACCTCCACCTCCTCAGCGCCCCGCAGGGCCAGGGCGCGCACGCCGTTCTGCTCGAGCACCCGCTGATCGGGCGCGTCGCTCTGCCACTCCTGGAAGTCGCTGCGCTCGTCGACGACCACGTCCTCCGGCGGGAGGGGAGCGGTGCGCTCGAGCGCCGGCCGCCAGGACGCCGGCGGGGGCTCGTCGGACCCCGCGCAGGCGGCGAGGGCGACCAGGAGGAGAGACGAGAGGGTGAAGGGGCGCCGCACCATCCCATGGTGCCAGCGCGGATTCCCCCGCCACCGGGGGACTATCGGAAAACGGCGGGATCTGGCAACGGTAGGGCTCGGGCCGGCATTTCCCAGTGGACGGTGTGTCGTGAGCGAACCGAGCGAGATCCACGTCGAAGCCCTCTTGGCCGAGGGCCCGAACCTGCGGGCGCTGGCGCGCGGGTTGCTCGGCGACCCGGGTCGCGCGGAGGACGCGGTGCAGGAGGCGTGGATCGCGGCCTCCCGGCGACGCTGGCCCGGCGGTGCCCCGCCGCGCGCGTGGCTCTCCGAGGTCGTGCGGCGGGTGAGCCGGACGTGGCGTCGCGGCGAGCTCAGGCGGCGGCGCTACGAGGCCGCCGGCGCGCGCGCGGAGCGGCTGCCGGGACCGGAGGAGGCGCTGCAGCGGGTCGAGGGCCAGCGGGTGCTGGCCGAGGCGGTGCTGTGACTCCGCGAGCCGTACCGGCAGGTGGTGGCCCTGCGCTACTTCGAGGGACTCGAGCCGACGGCGGTCGCCCGTCGTCTGGGCGTGCCCGCCGGGACGGTGCGCAGCCAGCTCAAGCGCGCCCTCGATCAACTGCGGAGCGATCTCGAGCGGCGCACCGCCGGTGACCAGCAGCTGTGGACGGCGACCCTCCTGCCGCTCGCCGGTTGGAGGGCGCGCGAGCTCACCGCGCTGGCCGGGGCCACGACCTGGGGAATGGGAGGCATCGGCATGGGCAAGGGGCTGACGATCGTCGGAGGGTCTGCGGTCGCTCTGGCGTTGATCCTCACGCTCGGCTGGGCGTACCTGGGCTCGGGCCCGGACCACACGCCGTTGGATGGAGGTCGCGGCGCGGGCCTCGCCCCGCTGGGGCGGCGGGAGCAGCCAGCGCCCTACGAGGTCGAGGAGGCTCGCACGCCCGCGGGGCCGAACGAGATGCCGGCACCGACCGCGACGCCCAGCCGCTGGTGGCTGCGCGGGGAGGTGCACGGCCCCCGAGCCGGAACGGAGGAGGTCGTCATCGAGCTGCGCCCGCGCAGGTACGAGGCCGCGGTCGCCGATCGCTGGTCGACCCCCGCGGGCGAGCCCGTCGCCCACGACCTCACCCACCTCTTCGAGGGTGAGGGTGCGCGCCCCGAGATCTTGCGCCTCCGGATCGACCACCCCGACTTCATGCCGCTGGAGGAGGAGCTCGAGATCGATCGCGACCAGGTGCGGGCCACGCTCGTCTCGCAGGCTCGGAGCGAGTCCTGCTTCGAGGTCACCCTGCTCCCCCTGCGCGGCGTCGTACGCGGGCGCATCGAGCCGACCCCCGGCTTCGCGCCGCAGGAGATCGCGGTGGGGCTGGTCCCCTTCGAGGAGTGCGAAGACCCCAGGCCCGCCGCCGGACCGGAGGACGTGGTGCACTGCGGCGCCGGAGGAGGATTCCGCCTGCGCAGCTCGCGGCTCGGCCCGCACGCCGTCGTCGCCTTCGTCCCGCGGGAGGCCTGGGGCACCCGCGGCGACCTGCCCGAGCCGTGGACGGAGCACGTGGAGCTCGACGGGGCCGAGGAGCTGGACCTCGGGACGATCACCCTGGAGACCGGGGCCGTGATCCAGGGTCGAGCGCTGCTCCACGGCGAGCGACCGGCTGCGAGGAGCAGGGTGAGCCTGTGGTCGGACAATTGGTCCACGATGTCGTGGGAGGAGGGCCCGGCGTTCCTCCCCGAGACGGCGACCTACGGGATCGGCGTGCACGAGGTCGCGGTGGCCGAGGATGGCGCCTTTGCGATCTCCGGGCTGGCGGCGCAGCTCTACGAGCTCCGGCTCGAGCCCTACTGCACCACCTACCAGCTTCCGCCTGAGCTCGAGCCGCAGATGGTCCCCGTCGTCGCACCGGCCCGCGACGTCGAGCTGCTCGTCGGCTTCGCCCTGGCGAGCTTCCGGGTCGGCTCCCGGGGACGCCCGCTCGACGGGGCACGCATGCGCTCCGATTGCGGCGCACACGTGGACCGGGGGCCGGGAGGGGTGCACACCTTGGCCGTGGCACCGAGGCGCACCTACGAGGTGACCTTCTCCTGCGACGGCTACGCGGAGCGCTCGCTGTCGATCTGCGCGGCGGAGGTGGCGGGGGACGGCCCCCAGTGGATCGAGCTCGACCCCGGCCCCCATCGACCGCGGCTCAGCGTCCGGCTCCACGGCGATCCCGAGCGCCAGCTGGAGTACGCCCAGCTCGAGCTCGAACGCGTCGGTCCCGGCGAAGGGTCGCGGCGGATCGAGAGGCGAGCCACTCGTACCGGCGACCGGCTCTCCTTCCCCGACCTACCGGCCGGACGGTACCGCGGAACCCTGCGCCCCGCGGCGCGGGAGAGCTCGCAGCTGCAGCGGACCTACTTCCTGCGCACGCCGTTGGAGCTGGAGCTCGAGGAGGGGGTCGAGACGCGCATTGAAGTCACCCTGCGCGAGGGGGGACGCCTGGCGCTCCCCGGCGCGCTGCTGTCCGAGGAGGGAGAGAGCCGCTTCGCGCTGCACGGGCCGGACGGGCCGGTGCACGTGTTGATGGCGAGGCACGTCCTCCACTGCGGCTACATCCTCTGCTTCCGAGAGGCGCACATGGAGCCGGGCTACGACTGGGAGACGGACCGGGCCCTGCCGGCCGGGAGCTACACGCTGGAGATCGAAGACCCCGCGGGGGTCGTCCAGTCCCATGCGGTCGTGATCGAGGTCGGTCGGACCACGCGGCTCGCAGCCCCCTCTGACGGTTGACCCGCGGGCCTCACTGCGCGAGTTCCACCCGGATCGGGTAGGTGCGCGCCAGGTCCCCGTGGGCGCCGGAGGCCAGCAGCGCGGCCAGGGTCGGGACGGGACGACCCCGGTAGACCTCCTTGCCGCCGAGCAGGACCACCACCTCGCGCGAGAGGTCCACGAGCTCGTCGTCGAGGAGGAGGGCGTAGCCCTTGCCCGGCCCCTGGACCTCGATCCGAACCGTGTTCTCCTCGCGATCGAGGTCCGCCACCACGAGCGTCCCCCTGACCGGGTTCTCGCACCACAGCCAGTAGAACTGGCGCTTCCACGCCAGCGCTTGCTGCCAGACGATGCGCTCCGGTCGCGCGTCGCGTCGCTTGTCCCGGATCTTGTCCACCAGCGCTTCGTACCCCCCCGGCGGCGGCCCGTGCCCGCGGCCGTCCACCTCCCAGTACTCGTAGTCGAAGCCCCCCCAGCGCTTCTGCGCCTCGGCCAGCCGCTTGACGGCGAACTGGTTCGCGTCGGGGGACACGCGCGGGTCGTCGATCGACTGGTAGACGACGATGGAGGTGTTGCGCAGGTTCGGCACGACGCCCGCGTCGATGTCGAGGATCCTCCCCCCGCCGGTCATGACGGGCGTGGGCGCGCCCGCCGAGGGGATCAGGCCCGCGACGAGGTCCGCGTGGTGCCCCCCGAGGGTCCAGGAGCCGTAGCCCCCCATCGAGTGCCCGCCGAAGTACACCTGGTCGCGGTCGATCTTCCAGGTGCGCAGGGCGCGCTCGATCAGCTCGAGGATGAACTCTTCGGTGCCGCTGTCGGTCCAGCCGCGCTCGGTCTTCTCGAGCACCTGAGGGAAGATCCCCAGCCACTTGGCGTCATCCGCCGCGGCGTCGAACGCGCCGTGGGCGGAGCGGGCGTCCCCCGAGTCGACTCCCCCACCGTGCATGCCGATGAAGAGCCCCTTGGGCTTCTTCGTCTCGCCGCCGAGGATGTAGAGGCCGCGCTCCCCCTCCTCCCACAGGTGGTACGGGCCGGCCTTCTTCTCGAGCTTGGGACCCTTGTCCCAGAGCTTGGCGATCTTCCTGCGCCAGGTCCTCTCGCGGCTCGCGTTGAGGGGCGGGAGCAGCTCGAGGCGCTCCTCGATCGCGGCTTGGCGCGAGCGACCCTCCTCGGTGCGTCCGTCGAGGGTGAGGTACTCGGCGACGAGGGTGTCGGTCTCGCGCGCGGAGGGGGGTGCCGGCGCGGCGTCGTCCTGGGCGCTGGCGGGCGTGGGGAGAGACGCGGCGAGCGCTGCGACGATGGCGAGGCTCAGGCTGGGGTGCGATCGTGTGCGCTGCATGGGTACGGTCCGGGGGTCGAGCGGGGGCATTCTACCGCAGGCGAATTCAGGGGGGGGGTCACGTCGACGCGCGGCGTCGAGGGCCTCGGGGAGGATCCGCAGCGCATGCGGCTCTACCGAGTCGTGGTGGAGTACCCCGCGCTCTACTCGGTGGTGTGGCTGCGAGCGCGCCGCCGGTGAGGGTGAGCGGACCTCAGGCGTCGTACCCACCGCGCGTTCCATTGGAGAACGTGGACATCCTCTGCCCGTCGGGCGACGCGCGCAGCGGCCACGTCGCGCGAGTTCGCTCAACGACGCAAGCGATCGGCGAATACTAGGACCTTGCGCAGCACGATGGTGGCGATCGTCAGGCGCTCTCCCGGCAGCCGCAGGCGCCCCGTCATACCCCACAGGAGGCGCGCGTCCTCGGCCTCGTGTAGGACCACCTCGAACTCGAACTGGGAGCGCTGCATCTCGCCACTCAATGGGTTGATGGCGAACGCGCTGAGGTTGAGGTGGGCCCGATAGCGCTCATCTAGCTTGCGCATACCCGCGGGCTTCGCGCGCAGGATCGTTCCCGAGAGTACGCGGGAGGGGTCGGACCGCGAGCGAAACTCGACGCGCTGCCCGATCTGCGGGCGCGCCGCGGCCACGCCCTCCTCAGTCAGAAGGGCGCGCACCACCGTCGGACCTCCGAGGACCGTGGCCACCGCCTCGCCGGGGCGGACGTGGAGCCCGATGTCGTTCGTGTCGAGGCACGAAACCACGACGCCGTCAATGGGGGTGCAGAGCACGAGGCGTTCAAGCCGCGTCTGGTGAAAGGAGCGCTCCTCCTCAAGCTGGAGGATACGTTTCTCCTCCTGCATCGCCAGGGCTGGATTCTCGACGGCGTGGACGCCATGCCGAAGCCTTGCCGCGGCGAGATGCGCGTCGACGTCCGACAGCGCCATGTCGGCTTCGACATCGAAGAGCGCGGCCACCTGGTCGCCGCTGGCAAGGCGGGCCCCGGGCTCGACCGCTAGGTCATGCAGGAAACCTGCCACCTGCGCGCGAACCACGCTCTCCGCTTGGGCCGTCACAACGCACGGAGCAGTGACGTGAGTCGGCACCGGAATGGCCGCCACCGCGAGGGGAATCCCTGCGAAGACTAGGGCACTCAAGGCCACGGCCCAACCTCGAACGCTCGCGGTCTCCTCCGACCTCCAGAGATAGCCAAGGGTCGTGCGCACCACGCGCACCACCTCGGTCAACACATAGGCCCCGCCTACAAACAGCCCCAGGACGAAGAACTTCGTCGCGATGAGCGCAGAGATCCCGAGGACGAGCACAACCTTGTAGATGGCCGAGGCGAAGCCGAAGCCGAGCAGGAAGAGGCGGGGCACGACCGAGCCTGGCTCGCCAGAGGACCGCACTCCGAGGAACACGCGCTTGAGGATGCGAGCTCCCTCCGCGTGCGAGCGTTGGCGAAGATTGGGGACCTCCACAAGATCGCTGAGTGCGTAGTAGCCGTCGTAGCGCATCAACGGGTTGATGTTGAAGGCCACGGTCACCACGGTGGAGAGCACGATCACGTTGTGCAGCACCGACTGCAGCGACCCTGGTGGCGTCACGGACCACAGGATCGCGGCGAGAGCGCCGATGCCGATCTCGACGTACATCCCGGCGATGCACACGAACAGGCGCTCGCGCTTTCGCGAAAAGCCCCATGACGCCGTCGCATCGACGTACGCGCACGGCGTACCGACGATGAAGTAGGCGCCCATCTCCGGTACATGGCCTCCGAAGTACTTGGTCGCGTAAGCGTGCCCGAGTTCGTGCGCGACCTTCAGAACCACGAGCGTGACCCACAGGAGAGGAAGGTTGGAACTCGTGAAGATGTTGAGAACGGGCGCAGAGAAGTCCGCCCAGTTGCGCGCGATCACCCAGCCCGCCACGACCACAAGCAGACACCACGCGATCATCGCCCCGCGGCTGAAGAGTGGGCGTACGTAGCCGATCGTGCGCTCGAGAAACCCATTGGGCTTGACGAGGGGTACCCGCCAGAAGAGCACCGAGGTAACCAGGCGAGCACGCCTCGCCTTCGACTGGGCCTCGTGGCGACGGTACAGGCTCTTCTCGTCGGCGATCGGGAGCTTGAGCAGTCCGAGCTTGTGGAGCGAGAACACGAATCGGAAGAACCGCTCCTCGTCATCCTCACCCAGTCGGCGCTGGAGAACGAGGACTTCGAACGTCTCGTGGAGCGTCCGATCCACTCGCAGGGCACAGAGCACGGCGTAGTCGTCGGCCGAGAATTTGTGGCTTCCGAAAGTAACCGGATCACGCACTACGTAGGCGGGCACACCACGGAAGATGTGGCGGCTCACCTCGAGATCTCGCCGCAGCTCGACACGCGCCTCGGCGAGGCGGTTGGCAAGAGAGGGGGCTTCGGTGCCTGGATCCATGGGCTACAGCCAGAAGTGGTAGCGCAGGTTCTCAACGACTCGATGAAATGCCACCCAGTACGGCCGACGCTTCCCAGCTTCGATCTTCGCCAGCCCCTCCATCCCCGACCGCAGCCACTCCTGTGTGAGGTCAATGCGGGCTTCAGCGATGATCACGTTCCGCCCTCCCCGCTGCTCAGCGGCGGGCTGCAGGCGGATGATCTCGAATCGATGCGCCTCTTCCGGTCGCGAGACGCTCGTGAAGCGGCCGGGTAGACCCGGGTGCACGTCGGCGATGCCCGCCTCAGGGACCTCGATCTCCAGCCGCCACGACTCATCACGCGAGATCTCGAACAGCATTTCTCCCTTCGTCAGGTGATCGCCAATCCTCTCCCGATGGTCCCCGACAATGACCACTCCATCAGTCGGTGCGCGAACGCAGGCCTGCGCAATCTGGAATCGGTAGAGAGCTATGTCGGCCTCGATCTGACGTTGCGCGGCCTCCGCCAGCTTGATGTCCATCGGAACGCCTGCGGCCAGAGCACGGCGACCGTCGAGTTCCTTGATGGCAAGCTCACTCTCAAGCCGGCCCACCTCGAGTTCGAGCGACGATGTATCGAGGACGCACAGGACCTGCCCGGCTTCGACCACGTCCCCTGGTACGACTTCGCAGCTGCGAAGGACGGCGTCCAAGGGAACACTCACATGCCGCGCCGCAGATGGCTTCAGGGTACACGGCGCCGTGATCCTGTAATCGACGGAGCCGAATACGCACCAGGACGCGAACGCGAAGACGCCCATCACCAGAGCCTTGCGACCCCACCGGCGTCCATCGAATAGACCGCGCACGAAGCCGCTTGCGGAGAAGAGGAGGTGCGAGAGCAGGGAACGCGTCGCGTGCCGCACCACCTCGAGTCCGGTCGCGTAGGGCTCGACCAGGGTCTTGAGTTCGTGCAGCTCCTCGGCGTCGAACGGGGCGTGCGGAGAGCGTCGGATGGCGAGAGCTGCGACGCATTCTCCATCCGAGAAGAGGGGTATCGTCGCTACCGCCGCTCCCCTTGCAGCGGAATGCCACGCCATGTGCAGCGGACATCCGATCGCTACGTCCTCGGGATCCAAACCGTCCTCGGCCTGGGCCACGACCGTGCAACCCATGTCGACCGCTTCCTCGAGCGCGGCCTGGATTGTCCGGATGCCCGGACTGTTCCTGGACACCTCGGCTTGTCCCGACAAGGACAGAATGCGGACCTTGGCCCCGCGCACGGATGCCAGGCACACCTGGTCGCAGCCTTCTCGGCTGTGGAGCTTGTTCGTGATCGTGAAGGCTAGCTCGGTTTCCGACTCGAATTGCGTGAGCTTGCGCACAGAGGAGACCGAAGAGCGGCTCACCTCGCTGCGGTTCGAGCTCACCTGGCCAATCGAAGCTACGAGGTGGGCGATCAACGAAGCGAGGGCGTCTAGCTCCATGCCCGCGCGCTCCGCGTTCTCGCGCTCGGCGCAGGGGACGACGGCCACAATCGCGCCCTCGACTCCACCGACCTGCGCACGGATCGGGGTGGAGAGGAGGGCAAGGCGGGCTTCTCCCCCCCGTGCGCGGTAGACACGCGCGTGCGATCGCGGCTCGGCCATGGTCACCGTGAGCATGTTCTGCGTGGTTGGTGTTGACCAGAAGTCGGGGTCTGTGGTGGGAGGCGCATACGACTCCTTGACGAGTGTGGCGGGCTGACGGACCTCGAGCTCGGCATAGATCGCAGACAGCCGCGAGCCGACCACCTCGAGCGCCTCGCCTAGGAACTCGTTGACCGAGCACGCTTCCTGCGCGATCTCCATGAGGATCTCGATCCCCCGGCTCAGGCTACCCCGTAGTTGCATAGATCCAAGGCCCTATCTGCGCGAATCAGCGGATGCTG
>CAZDQL010000041.1:0-52315 GCA_964507325.1 uncultured Planctomycetaceae bacterium
GGTGAAGGTCCCGAAGCCGATGGCGTTGATCCCCATGTAGCCCAAGGTCGAGTTCCGGATCGTCGCGTTGGCAACGCCTTGGTGGGCATCGAAGCGGGAGAAGGTGCACCGGTCGACCAGGAGGTTCTTGCAGTAGTTCGAGCCCATGATCCCCCAGTACTTGCCATCCTTGATGTCATTGGTCTGACTGCAGTTCACGAATGAGACGTTGAGGGCCCGGTTGAGTGAGATGTCGTATGTGCCCATGGACACTGGCACGCCTGCGGAGCCGATTGTCCGGTAGGTCTTGTGTCCGGTCAGGACTGCGTTCTGGACAGTCACGTTGGCGCAGCTGCCGATGTTAATGAACCCACCGTAGGGCGCACCGCAGTCTCCCTCGCCGGTGACGCGGTGTTCCAGCCCATCCATGACGACGTTGGAGCGCCTGATCGCGATCCCCCGTGCATAGTAGGCGTACCTCGACTCAGCGGCGTTGGCGATGGTGGTGAAATGCCCTCCGGTGATGGTCAACGGCACCTCGTCCATGGGCTGCGCGGTGATGCCCGTGATCTGGTCAAAATCCCAGATGATCGGAGTGTTCACGTCGACGTTGCCGTCCTTGTCGACGATGAAGACGTCCGTCTGCGAGGCTCCCTTGTTCCGGTTCGCGCCGTACCGGATGTAGCGTTTGACGTGGGAGTTGATCACGCTGACCACGCAGCTCCGGGGCAGCACAACATCGATCTTCGGCTGATCCCGCTTCAGGGACGAGACCCCCTCCAGTTCGACCGGCTGCCACGCCGACCGGACCTCGAAGACATTCGCCCTGTGGTTCTGGACGGCAGTATCATCGACGATGAACTTGGCAGAGCCAAAGTCCGTGTCGGTCTGAATGACGGCGGTCTTGTCCTGCCCCCCGAGGTAGTACGTCGCACCGTCGTCCGCTTTCACGGGAAGCCCGCGTTGATTGGCAAACTCATGGGCCCTGGCGATGGCCTCGATGTCGTCAGTCTCACCGTCACCTCGAGCGCCGAAGTCGGCATAGCGAACCACATCTGTGGGCTGCCTGCCTCTCTCCCTCGGGGACTCCGTAGACCACGCAGACGGGCTCAGCCAGTAGACGCCCAGGGCCAGGAGCGCACCTGCCAATGCGCCGTGCCGCAGTCGGGAGCCGACGTCCGCGTTCTTTCTCTGTCCGCTCGTCCACAACATGGGCATCCTCTCCATGAACGCGGCCGGTGCTTGCTCCATCCGCTGCTAGTCACATCGCGTCGTATCCAAATACTGGACCGAGGGGCAACTCCTGCCAGTGTACGGACCTGCGGCGCTTCCTGGTCGCGGATTCCGGCCGTGTCCCCAGGGCCGCCTGCGAGAGACTGACTTCGCGGCGAGGTTACCGCACACGAGGTGCACCTCCCCCACCGTTGCGCGAGGTCCCGCCCCTATGGATCTGGCCTACGCCGCCCGCAAGTAGTGCTTGAGGATTCCTCCCAGGCGTTCCGTGCGCTGGACTCTGCCCGCACCCCGTTGCTCGACCCGCTCGCTTCCGGGCCCTTGGTACGCGCGCTCGGCATGGTAGTGAACGACAAACCCGGGGACGGCCCGGCGGAACGGACGTTCCCCGAAGAAGATCATCCGTCGCAGGCACTCTGACTTGATCGAGAGGGCGCTTGCCGAGGAGTGAGGATGACCTCCGTCCCCGTGTCCTCGAGGAGCCGCTTGAATCGGTCGGTGAACTTGCAGTCCCGATCGCAGATCACGCACCTCTGGGGCAAGGGGCCTCCATCCGCGCTGCCGGCCGGTGTTTGTCAACGCGAGGAACGAATCGCATCCTGTGCAAGGGCCCCACGAGCGGCGCTCCAACGGCCTCTGTGGGCCAGTGCACCGCCATCGGCGGGGAGCGATCCTCGCAGTCCAGTTTCGCGGCGCCGATCGTCGTGTCCCCTTCTCAATGCTCTCTGGTGAACAGCCCCGTTCCCGACCCCGAAGGTTCGAGTCTCACTCGGGCCCCGATCCATACCGATTTGCGAACGTAGAGTTCAGGCTTCCTGACCCTGCCAGACCCGATTCTGCCCCCCGAGAGCGAGTTTGCAAGGCCGTGAGGATCGGGGCGCCACTGCCTTCTGGGGGAGGCAGCTTCGATCGCCGGGTGGTTGACGGGCGAATCCGTCGGTGGATCTGCGCAAGTCGCGCGCTGTACCCGACCTGCGGCCGAGCCATCAGCGCGGACATTCTGGGCTATCGGCGACGGGTTCCCGTCAGGGCCGTGGCGAGACTGAGCGAGGACCGCGGCGCACGAGTGATCTTCAGCTCGGCGGCCGATGATCGCTCCGCCCACCGCATCCGACGAGAACTCGAACGCCCGAAGGCAGAATGTCGGCGTTGGTAGCTCGGTTGGCTACCGCGGCGCAGGGTAGATCCAGGTGCCGATCGTGCTGCCCTTGAAGAGCTCGCCAGTGTGGGGATTGACCGCCATCGCGCTCATCCCCATGCGCGGCAGGTTCTCCGTGATGTCCTCCCAGGTGGATCCGCCGTCGAGGCTGCGCCAGACACATGAGAGCCCACAGGAGTGCATGCCCGCGTACACCACGGAGTTGTCCTGCGGGTCGATCGCCACCGTCCGTACGAAGTTGCCGTAGTTCTGGCCCCCGGCCAGCGCCAGCACGCCGCAACTCGTCCAGGACAGGCCGTCGTAGATGGCGACGTCGCCCTGCGCGTCGATCGTGAAGACCCGGTTGCGGTCGAGCGGGTCGGCGGCGAAGGTGGGCAACGAATCTACCTTCTTGAACGCCCACCCCGGATTCGCGTACTCGATCCAATTCACCCCCCGATCGTCGGAGCGGAGAATCCGGTGCCGATCCTCGCTGAGGGCATAGATGGTATCCGGGTATGCCTGGCACATGCCGAGGATCGCAGGATCCAGCGATCCAAGGACTCCAAAGTCCACGTCCTGGAAAGTCGCTCCGCCGTCGGTGGAGATCTGCTTGCCGGCGTAGACGAGACTCGGATCGTTCGGGTGATAGGCGATCAACAGGTTGCGCTCGTTACTCTGGTTCGGCAGCAATTCCCAGGTGTTGCCCTCGTCGGACGTGGTCATCAGCTTGGTCTTGAAGTACCCGCCTATCGAGGCGACGAGTCTCTGCGAGCCGGGCAGCGGCTGGAAGGATCCCGCGTAGGTACCGATCCAGGTGATCAAGCCGGAGGAGTACCAATCCCAGGCCTGGTCGTTGTATCGCTCGAACCAGAGCCCTCCGTTGCTCGTGATCGTCATGCCCACGTCGCAGTTGAAGAAGGCGAAGCGATCAGGGTTCGTCGGGTCGAAGGCCGCGCCGCAGTTCCACCAGCTCCAGGCGTAGCCCGTGAAACCCGTGGAGCTGTCTACGAACTTGTGGCCGCCGTCTTCGCTCTTCCAGAGGGTGGCGCGCGAGAAGGCGACCGCCTCCTGCGGATCCGTCGGATCCGGGGCGATGCCTGTCAGCTGCCCGGCGATCTTGCCCTTCCAGGAGGTATCGCGCCCGAGCCCCGGCGCCGGCTCGGTCACCATGTCCTCGATCCACGTCGCCCCGCCGTCGTGGGTGATGACGGTGTTGGAGCCGAGGCCCACGAGGAAGAAGGTCTCCGGGAACCCCGGGTTCTGAAACACCCTGGCCGCGTCTCCCGCGCGCACCGAGAAAAAGGTCACGCCGGCGTCCGTGGACCGATAGAGGCCGTCGCCGAGCACGGTCGCGAGAAGCCGGTTCGGGGCGGCCGTCTCGATGGCGAGGGAGGACACGGCTCCACTCGGGAGGTTCCCCAGCGGCGAAAAGCTCGCGCCCCGATCGTGGCTGACGAACAGCCCCAAGCTGCTCGCCAGGTAGACCGTCTGCCCGTCGCTCGGGTGCGTCTGGATCGCGTACACGATGTCGTGTCCGACCAGTGAGCTGACCGGTGACGTCGTCCAGGTCTCTCCGCCGTCCTCGGAGCGGAACAGACCGTGGTCGGGAAACGCCGCATACCAGCGCGCCACCCGATTTCCGGTGACGCTGGCACGATCGAAGGCGATGTTGTGCCGGTAGATCCGATGCTTGCTGGAGTCGTAGTGCGTATCGGTCTGCAGGACGAGCTCCCAGGTGTCTCCGTAGTCGGTGGATCGGAACAGCCCTTCGTATCCCGCAGCCATCCAGTTCCAGCTGTTGTCCACCTCGAACAGCACGATGGAGGGATCGATCGGATCGACTTCGATCGACTGCCCCGCCTTGACGAACAGCCCCTTGTCGAGGGTCTTCCTCCACGACACGCCACCGTCCTCGCTTCGCCAGGCGCCTCCCACGTCGTGCGACAGGTAGATGACGTTCGGATCCGAGAGACTGCGAGCGATGCCGTGCGGGTGCTGCTCCGCCTCGCCTCCCCTCCGGCCGAGCCTGTACTCCGCCTCGGACCGAATCGGCAGCACCCGCCACCTCCCCCAGACCTCCTTCCGCGCCCCCTGGTGCGGCGGCGCTTTGCTCGAGTGCTGGGCGAAAGCACCGGCGCTGAAGGCGATGAACGACGCGCACAGGGTCAGACGAGCCAGCGGTGCGGTGAGGATCATGGTGCTCCTTCTCGCTGTGGATGATGACGGCGGTGGCCGGCACCCCATTTCATCGCCAACCAGGAAGAGGCGCCATAGACCGGTCGACGGGATCTGGACCGATGGTCCCGGAGCCCGTAGGAGCAAGACCTCGACCGAATCCAACCTCAACCCGGCCAGGGCGTCGGCCTCACGACGGCCGACGCCGGGTGCTCGGTTCGCAAGGCTGAGGTTGGGGCCACCACCCAGGAATCACTGACCGCTCGGCATCTCGTCGCGATCCCGGGGGAGCCGTTTTCGAGGGGACAACCGGCCTGCAGGGGCATGTGGCCCCGGGAAGACGCACGCGCCGCAGTCTGGTCATGGCCATCCTGGCGCCGATCGAGCATAGTGGGCGCAGGTGCCAAGGAGGACGCGCCCATGGCTGTCAACAAGACCGCGAGTTTGCTCGTGTTGCTCATCGGGGCCGGCCTGCTGGCCGTGTCCCTGCTGGCCGACGTGATCGGCGTCGGGGACGACCCCGGGTTCGGCCCTCAACAGACCAAGGGGTCGATCGCCGGCGGTGCGATCCTCCTGCTCGGCCTGATCCTGGTGCTGCGCGGGGGCGGGGACGATTCGCCGTCGGCCTGAGGCCGGCGGCTCCAACGTGCACGCCCCCAGCGAGGGTCCTTGATCCCGAGCTCCTCCTTCGGGAGGCGAGCCCGGCCTGCAGTCGATCCACCTCGGCGCGCTGGCGTTGACGCGAGGAACGGCTCGTCGAGCCCTGCTCCAAGCCGTGGTCCGCGCGGTCGCCGCGGAGTCGCCCCATCACCAGTTGTCCAGGGCGACGTCCGCATCACGGTCGCTGCCGATGACGTCCAGCGTCAGCAGGGCGTAGAGCAGGTACCCGACCCCGTCCATCGCTTCGTAGTAGGGCTTGGCGGGGTGGCCGCGGAACAGGTCGTCGTGCCAGAGCTTGGCGATCGCCTGATCGGCCAGCTCGCGCGCCTGGCCGAGGTAGCGCTCTTCTCCGGTCGAGGCGTACAGGTGCACCAGGAAGGAGATCGCGCGGCCGTACTTGCCGGCGTGCGTCCCCCGGGGCGCGTACTCCAGCGCGTAGCCGGCGTACCAGCTCTCTGCGTGGCAGCCGCGCGCAGGCGGGGAGGCCTCGATCCAGTCCGCGAACCGCAGGGCGACCTCGAGCAGCTGCGCATCCCGGGTCAGGTCGTAGGCGTGGGCGTACGCCTGGGCCGTGTAGACCGCGTACTGGTATCCCGCCGCGTAGGGCTCCCACAGGTCGAGCGGCCCTCGGGGCTCGTACATCGCGTAGCCCTCCGTGAGCCTCGGCCCACGGATCGGCGTGCCGTCCAGCCGCAGCGCTCCCCAGAAGCGCTGCGTCTCCACGTCCCACCCGAGGCGACCGTAGGCGTTCAGGATCGCCACGGCGTGCTCCAGGAACAGCGGTTCCCCGGTCCGCTCGTGGGCCCGCAACAGCGAGTGAACGTAGCACCCGGTGATGCTGGTGACGAAACTCCCGCCGTCGAAGCGATCCGCACCCGCGTTGGGCCGCTCGGGAAAGAGGTTCGTCTTCTGGTGCCGCCGCTCCCAGTAGTACTCCGCGAGGAGCTTCGCCCGCTCCAGCCACACGGGCTCTTCGGTCCTCTCGTACAGGAACGCGAACGCCTCGAGGAACGCCCCCGCGCTCATGCTGAAGTCGCACCCACGCTGACCGTCGGCGTGGCGGTTGATCTCACCCGTCTCCCGATCGATGACGTGCCAGTTCCAGATCGCCTCGATCTCCGCGCGCACCGCCTCGGCGTCGATCTCCCACAGCTCGCCCCAGAGGATGGAGTGGATGGCGTGGATCTCGTGGTGGTTCCCGGCGTGGCCGGTCATCTCGTCTGCGAACACGTCGTAGTGGCGGTGCCATCCCCACCAGAAGAGGCCCTTCTCGTCCACGAGGTGCTCCATCACCCAGCCGGCGTACTCGCGCGCGAAGGTCGCGTACTCCTGCCGACCGGTCACCCGCGAGAGCAGGAACATCGTCCGCAGGAGCGGTTGATCGGTGAGCAGATTGCTGCCCGCGGGATTGCGCCGCTCCCGCCGAGTGACTCTCCAGGCCTCGTCGAGCGCAGCCGGGTCGCGGGGACACTCGCGGGAGGATACGTCCAGGATGCTGACGAGGATCGGGGCGTGGGTTTCTCCATAGCGATCGGTACCGTGCTCCATCAGGGTCTCGATGCAGCGACGAACGTACTCGCGGTAGTCCAGCTCCGGGCCCTCCGCGACGGCGGACGCGCCGTCCGCACCCTCCTGGGCATCGGACAGGTGACCGGTCGCGAGGAGCGCGGCGCCCAGGATCAGTGCCCGCACTCCCCTGCGGCTTCCCCATCCGCCACTCATGGTTTCAGCCTAGGCGGTTCGCTGAGTCGCGTCGAGCGTCAGCCTGACGACGATCCCTGACGCCTGCCCCCGACTCGACACCTTGCACCGGATCAGAAGTCCGAGCTCCGATCGACTGGGACTGCCGGGTGAACGAGAGGGTCCGTCCAAGCACGCTCTGCGGAGGTCGGGACGCGGCCCGGCGCTGTAGTCCCCGTGGGTCCGCGTGTCTAATGAGAACACCCCACGGGGGAGCCCGGGCCATCAACAGCCGGGGCCTGAACGAACAGCACAGCGACCCTTCCCCCCCATGCACGACCGATCATCGACGACGTTGCGACTTCCCATCCTGGCCGCGCTGCTGCTGGCCCTGCCGGGCGAGGCGGCGGCGGAGCAAAAGCTGGAGCTCGGCGCGCCATTCCTGGACGACATGATCCTGCAGCGTGGGATGGAGGTGCCGGTGTGGGGTTGGGCGGAACGTGGAAGCAAGGTCACCGTCTCCTTCGCCGGCCAGACCATCGCTACCGATGTGGGCGCCGAGGGCGATTGGATGGTGAAGCTCGATCCGCTCGAGGCGTCGGCCACGGAGCGGGAGCTGCGTGTTCAGTGCTCGGGGATCCGCGGTCAGGAGACGAGGATCATCACCCTGAGGGGCGTCCTGGTCGGCGAGGTGTGGTTCTCCTCGGGGCAGTCCAACATGGTGTGGACCGCCGGCAAGAGCATGTGCAGCGAGATCGCTCGCGAAATCGCCGGGGCGCAGGAAGACGTTCCCATCAGGGAACTCGGCGTCGACACCGTGTCCGCACTCTATCCCCAGAAGCGGGTGACTTCTGACGGTGGATGGAAGAAGGCCCGCCGTGCGAGCGAGTTCTCAGCCCTGTCGTTGGCGTTGGCCTACGAGCTTTACGTGGAGCTGGACGTGCCGATCGGCATCGTGCTCAGCGCCCACAGCAACACCAGGATCGAAGCCTTCACGAGACGTCAGGCGATCGAAGCGCATCCGCGACTCCAGGAGGACGCCAGGCTCATTCACGACGCGGACCCGCTGACCGAGCAGGGCCGCGCTGCCTACGCACGGTACTTCGTGGACCTGCGAGCGTGGCAGCGCGAAGCCGGCGCGATCGCGATGGCGGGCGGCAGGATCCCAGAGCGCCCACCTCTCCCCGGGATCGCCGGCATGTGGCGCGGGCCATCGCAGTTCTTCAACGGCAAGATCGCCCCGATCATTCCCTATGCCATCCGCGGCGCGATCTGGTGCCAGGGGACCAGCAACAGCGGCGACGGCAGGATCTACGCGGCGCGCATGGAGGCCCTCGTCAACGGGTGGAGAGAGGCCTGGGGCATGCCTGACATGCCCTTCTATTTCACCCAGATGCAGTGCTACGGCGCGCCGGATCCGGATTCCGTCGGGTTCGCCGACATCCGGCAGGTGCAGTTCATGTTCTTCATGAACAACCGTGAGAACGTGGGGATGGTCGTTCAATCCGACCTCAATTCGGCCAGGCCCGGTGGGATCCACTACTTCAACAAGCTGCACCCGGGGATGAGGATGGCGCGCTGGGCCCTCGCCCAGCAGTACGGCCGGGACATCGCCTACACCGGCCCGATCTACCACGGCTACCGCGTCGAAGGCGACGAGGTCATCGTCTCCTTCGAAGCGCAGAGTCTCTTCGGCGGCCTGATGGTGGGCGACAAGGGGATGGCCAGGGACTACCGGGAACCCGGGAAATACGTGGAGCCGGCACGGTCCACCCCCGGCGACAGGCTCAACCATTTCCGGGTCTGCGGCCAGGACAGGCAGTGGCACCCCGCCGAGGCGCTGATCGTCGGCGATACCGTCGTCGTTCGTTCCAGCGACGTCCCATCCCCTGTCGGCGTGCAATACGCCTACAGCGCAGTGCCGGAGAACTCGAACCTCTACAACGAAGCCGGCCTCCCCGCCACTCCGTTCGCCGCGATCGATGGAGCGTTGATCTTCGAGGAGGACGACCTGGCGAAGGCCGGGGCTGAGAAGGCGAAGTACGCCCGCTACACCGATCCCGACTACCCGATCCTCCAGGTGCTGGAGTTCTATCGCGATGGCGCCGTCATCCAGCGCGATCGGCCGATCCCGGTGTGGGGACATGCGAACCGGGGAGTGCAGGTGACCGTGACGCTCGGCGGGATCACGCAGACCGCCGTGGCCAACGACCTGCAACAGTGGTCTGTTTCGTTTCCGGCCATGCAGGCCTCGACCACTCCGATCACCCTGTCCGTGCAGGCGAGCCATGGTCACGGCAGAACGGTCGAGAACATCCTCGTCGGCGATGTCTGGTACCTGACCGGCAGCACGCTCCTGACTTCCGAGTGGGCCTACGACCGGCGTGACGCGCAGGCCACGCGGCCGGCGGCGATGCCGCTCGTGCGGGAGTTTCGGAGGAAGACCAAGGCCAGCACGTTCCCCACCCCCAGGAAGCGCCGCTTCGAAACCGGGGGCGGGAAGTACCGCTCTTCATGGAGGACCGCTGACCACTCGACGGAGCACGATGGCGTGACGATGTTCGCGTATCGGTTTGCCGAGGCTCTGGACCGGCCAGGCATCCCGCAGGGATTCATCACGATGTCGTCAGGCCATGGCGGGCGCACCCGACAGCTCGCATCACCTCTGTCCTGGACGTCCTTCCAGGGCGTGAAGGACGTGACGGACCCCGCCTTCGAGGTCCGCCTGGATGAACTGTTCCTGCAGTACCCGCACACCGCGATCGCGAAACAGGCTGCCGCCAGGCACGTCGGAGAGGTCCAGGCCTTCGTCGACAACATCATCGCGGCCGACCAGAGTGGCGCAGATCTGTCGGCGATCGCGCTCCGGGCGCCCCCCTTCCCGCAACCTGGCCAGGGCGGAACCGTGAGCTCCGACACGGTTCCCACCTACGCCTACAACTGGTGCGTCAGCCCGCTGACCCCCATGGGCGTCGCCGGTGTGATCTGGGTTCCCTCGGAGCACAACCTCGGCGAGACCCCAGCCCACTACGCGGCCGAGCTGGAGATCTACGCCGGGAGCTTGCCCAACACCTATGGACAGGAGAGCGTGCCATTCCTCCATGCACAACCGGCGAGCTCCCTCGTCGCAGGCATCACCGAGCCCGAGATCCCGGGCGCCATGAGCGTCACCTTCGATCAATGGCCAAATAGCCTCGCGGAGATCGCCACCGCGCTCGGTGAATTGGCCGCGCAGCACACCGGTACCGAGTAGGAATCCCCTGCCAGTTCGCTCTCGACCGAGCCTGACGGACTCGCCACATCGATCGATCGCAATTGCCGACGAACGGACCACGCCCTGGGTCCTGACGGCCCGGAACAGGAACTACTTCTCGGAGAGAGCACTTTTCGGGGCCCCGGAGCCGACCAGCTCTCCCGCTCGGGTCGTCGTGATTGCCAGCACCTCGCATTGGGTCATAATCCAGCGCGCGGCCATCACTGCGCGCCGATCCTCCCCATGCCCACTCTGCCCCTCCTCCTGCTGTTCGCCACCAGCCCTTCAGCAGACGAAGCCGCTCCTCCGTCGCGCCCCAACGTGCTGTTCATCGCCTGCGACGACATGAACGACTGGGTGGGCTTCCTCGGCGGCCACCCGGACACGCTGACGCCGAACCTGGACCGCCTGGCGCGACGGGGCGTGGTGTTCGAGAACGCCTACTGCGCCTCACCGATCTGCGGGCCGTCGCGCGCTGCCGTGCTCACGGGGCTGAGACCGGAGACCAGCGGCGTCTACAACAACCTAGGAACGTACATCGACTACGTGCCCGAGGCCGTGGCCCTGCCGCGCTTCTTCAAGGACCGGGGCTACCTGGTGATGGGCGCGGGCAAGATCAACCATGCCATGGGGGTGGTGGTCAGGGAGAACTACCACGAGTTCGGCCCGGATGCCGGAGCCATCGGCGGCCCCTTCACCTGGGAAGAGCTGAACCTGAACCCCGGCGAGGAAGTGCAGCGCACCGACATCGCCGGGCGCAGCGACGAGATCGCGAGCGGCATCGTCGAGAACGTCTACCCCGGCAAGGTCGTGCGCCGCGGCCCGCTGGAGGCGACCCTGCCGCTCAACGGCATCGACAACCGCCTCGACCGGCCCGCCAACGGCTACAACACGTTCGACTGGGGCGGCCTGGACATTCCCGACGAGATGATGCCGGACGCCCGCATGGCGAGCTGGGCGGAAGAGAAGCTCGAGGCGCAGTACACGGCGCCCTTCTTCCTGGCCGTGGGGTTCTACCGCCCGCATCAGCCCTGGTACGCGCCGGCCCGCTACTTCGAGCCCTTCGAGGGCCGCGAGCTGGCCCTGCCGCCGACGCTGCTCCACGACCTGGCTGACTGCGGCCAGGCGGCACGCCAGTACGCGCACTACCCGTGGGCCGGCTCGTTCGCGACCGTGCAGCAGCACGACCAGTGGCAGGACGCGATCCGCGGCTACCTGGCCTCCGTCCACTTCGCCGATGCCCAGGTGGGTCGCCTGATCGACGCGCTCGATGGCAGCGCCTACGCCGACAACACCATCATCGTCCTGTGGAGCGACCACGGATGGGAGCTCGGGGAGAAGCAACACTGGGGCAAGCACTCCCCCTGGGAGGGCTCGCTGCGGGTGCCGCTGATCATCGTTCCCCCCCGGAACATGAACCTGCCGGCGGGGCACCACGCCGGCCTGAGCTCGCTGCTGGACCTCTACCCGACCCTGGTCGACCTGTGCGGCTTCGAGGTTCCACAAGAGCTCGAAGGGGCGTCGCTCGAGCCGGTGCTCACCGGCGAGCAGGAGCAGGTACGTGACCACCTGGTGACCACCCTCGGGCGCTCGAGCTCCTGCATCCGCCGGGATCACTGGAAGTACATCCACTACTACGACGGAAGCGAGGAGCTCTACGACCTGCGCAGCGATCCGCACGAATTCCACAACCTGGCGTCGCAGCCGGCCCAGGCCGATCTGTTGCAGCAGATGCGGCGGCTGATCCCGGTGGATCGCCGTTTCCGCCAGATGGTGCGCTGCGGACGCTACAAGGGCATGCTCGAGGCCGATGGCCAGCTCAAGGTCTACGACATGCTGCACCCCAGAAGCGGCATCGGGGAGCACACCGAGGTCTCGGCGGAGCAGCACGAAGTCGTGGCCGCGATCCAGGCCTGGCTGGCTTCCCATCCCGATCAGCGGCACGGCGTGCTGGACAGCGCTGCACTCGCAGTCGAGCAGGGTCTTGCCCAGCTCGACGCTGCCGCCGGCCAGGTCGTGTTCGCCATCCGCGAGATCCCCGAGGGCACGCCCAAGCTCGGCCACGGCGTGGATGCGAAGCAGTACGGCTACCGCATTCCCTCCTTGCTGACCACCTCCCAGGGCACCGTGCTGGCGTTCTGCGAGCGGCGTCTCGGGCTGCACGACCACGCCCAGAACGACATCGTACTGCGGCGCAGCACCGACGGCGGCGGGACCTGGAGCGAGGAGATCGTCGTCCACGAAGACGGCATGAACTCGATCAACGATCCGTTGACGGTGCAGCTCGAGAACGACCGCATCCTGCTGGTGTTCGCCCGCTTCCCCTACGGTCGCCACGCGCGCGATTCCGGCTGGATCAAGATGGCCGAGCCCGGCTACGACGATCTGGAGGCCAACATCCTCACCTTCGTCTGCTTCAGCGACGACGACGGCCTCAGCTGGAGCGAGCCGCAAGACATCAGCCGTTCGGTCAAACCGGCCCACTGGCTCAACGCCAACACGCCTGGCTGCATGACCCAGCTGAGGAGGGGGCCGCACGCGGGGCGCGTGATCACCGGCCTGTGGGGCTGCGTGCCGGTCGGGGACGCGCAGGGCCAGGTGCAGCGCACCTGGGAGATCTGCGCCGCGTGGAGTGACGACGAGGGCCGGACCTGGCAGCGGGGGCAGCCACTGCAGGATCCGGAGCAGGGTTGGCCCAACGAATGCCAGGTCGCCGAAGCCGCCAACGGCACCCTGGTGGTCGTTGCCCGCAACCAGGGCGGTCAGCGTCTGCGCAAGAAGGCCTTCTCCACGGACGGCGGCCTCACGTGGACCGCGCTGCGAACCGATCCAACCCTGCCTTCGGTGGCCTGCATGGGCTCCCTGATCGCCGGGCCGGTCGAGGACGACGGCAGCTGGGACCTGTACGCTTCCTTCCCCTCCGCCGCGGGACGCCAGGATGGGCAGATCGCCGTGTCCACCGACATGGGCAAGACCTTTCAGGTCGAGCAGATCATCAAGGGCGCCTTCGCGTACTCCGCGACGCAGGTCTCGCCCGATGGAGGGAGCCTGCTCTGTCTCTATGAATCCGATGGCTATGAGAGCATCCGCTTCCTCCGCATTCCGTTGGAGGAGCTCCGCTGAGCGCCGGGCAGGGGAACTGGGATCATCTGCATCCCCGTGCCGGGAGGGTCTTTCCAGGCGATCATGAAACCAGAACATCACCGTGCACGTGTGTTGCCCGCCGGGCTCACGCTACTGTGGCTCTTGCTCCTCTCTTGTACGACCGCTGTCGCGCCGAGGCACGCACCGGAAGAGGAGGCGCTGCCCGCAAGACCCAACTTCCTCCTCTTGCTCGCCGACGACCTCGGTTGGGGGGATCTTGGGTGCTACGGGAGCGAGGTCATTCAGACGCCCCACCTCGACCGACTCGCGGCCGGGGGCATGCGCTTCACCGCCTGCTACGCCGGCTCGACCGTGTGCTCGCCTTCCCGAGCGGCTCTGCTCACCGGGCGCGTGCCCGATCGCACCGGAGTGCACGACTGGATTCCCCCTCGCCCTGGGCACGACTTCGTCCACTTGCCCGCCAGCGAGGTGACCATCGCGCGGCTGTTGCAGGACGCAGAATACTCGACGTCGCTGGTCGGCAAGTGGCACCTGACTGGCCGACTCGGAGGCGACCAGCCCGGTCCAAGCGAGCACGGCTTCGAGCACTGGCTGGTCACACCCGCCAACCTGAAGCGGATGAAGGACCCCCTCGAATTCGTCGGCCCGGAGGGACCGCAAGGCGAAGCAAAGGGCTTCGCCTGCGAGGTCGTGGCCGACGAGGCGATTCGGTGGCTGGTGGAGGATCGCCCAGAGGACCGGCCCTTCCTTCAGTGCGTCTGGTTTCACGAGCCTCACGAGCCGCTCGATGCACCTCCCGCGCTGCAGGCCCGGTACACCGGTCAGGAAGGTACGCGGCCGGTCTACTACGCAGCGGTGACCAACATGGACCTCGCCGTAGGCCGAATCCTCGACACCCTGGAGGATCTGGGGCTTGCAGAGCAGACGTTCGTCTTCTTCACGTCTGACAACGGTCCGGCGCGGCTGCAAGCGGGCTATCGTGCTCGGTCCCATGGCTCCGCCGGTCCGTTGCGTGGACACAAGTGGTCCCTCTACGAAGGCGGCATTCGTGTGCCCGGGATCGCGCGCTGGCCGGGGCGCGTGGCGCCGGGGAGCGTCTCCGAGGAGCCGATTTCGGCGGTGGACCTGCTACCCACCCTGTGCCGTCTCGCGGGAATCGCCCCGCCAGTGGGTCACGCGATCGACGGCACCGACCTGACTCCCCTACTGCGGGGCAACTCCATCGCCCGCCAGAATCCGCTGCACTGGCACTATCTCGCCTCCGAGGAAGGTCCGCGTGCGGTCTTGCGCGATGGCGATTGGATCGTCGGCGGCGACTGGGACCGCCCGGGCCCACGGATGGGACGTATCACGCTCGACGGGATTCGCACGTTGCATGCAGCGGAACTGACGGGCTTCCAATTGTGGAACGTGAGTCACGACGAAGGGCAGAGAATCGATCGTGCGGCGCAAGATCCGGTGCGATTGGCCGCCATGGCGACGACGCTTGCCCGTCTCCACCGGGAAGTCGTCGGCGAGGCTCCGGACTGGGCTGCATTCGTCACCGCCGACGAATGAGATTGCGCCCCGTGCCAGGGGGTAATCCTCTTCCGCTGCCTATCTACTGAACTGGCTCAGCGACCTTCGGGAGCACTTCCCAGTTGATTCCGAGTCCTGTCGAGCCGCTCCCGTGCGCGAGACGAGGACGGAGCGCATCCTCGGAATCAGGGGGATGGCTCGCTATTTGGGAACGACCGTGATCCGCACGTCCGCGGTGGACTCGTGCCACAGGAAGACCACGAGGTGCGTGCCCTCCAGCTCGGGTACGAGACCCAGCTCGCAGTCGAGGTGCGCCTCGCCGTTCAGCAGCACCCTGGCCCCCTCCCCACGCCAGCCGCGGACGACGAGGGCCGGGTTGTGGACGGGGGACGACACGCTTCCCCGTAGCGTGCAGGTCAGGGGCGCCGGCGCATCCGTCTCGCTCACCAACTCGTAGCAGCGGCGGCTCCGGTCGTATCCCCCGTACGCGAATCCCGGTCCGAGGTCGTCGAGCTCCGGCGCGTAGGCCCACGACCGGCCGAGCGCGACGAGCTGCTCCAGGTCCTGCATGTCGTTCATGCCGTAGAGGCCGCACCAGTAGGAGCGCTCGCCATCCTGGTGCACGACGGGATCGGAGATGGGAAAGCTGGAGCAGTGGGAGGGGCGGTCCGCCATGCGCGTGGTGCGGCCATCGCAACGCGCCTGCCCCACCGGGAAGTGGTTGCAGCCCCCGGCCCGGTCGTAGGAACCCAGACGGCGGTGGCGGATGTGCATCTGGTTTCCCGGTTCGAAGCAGATGAAGGGCTTGTGGGTCGACTTGAAGTTGTACTGCTGGATCGTGAAGGGCAGCGGGTTGTCCCAGCGGAAGGGGCCGTACGGCGGGCGGTTCGGATCCTCGACGGTGAGGCCCTCGCCGCGGTTGCCCTCGTAGTCCGCCATCCGGACGAAGACCTGCTCGAGGAGATCCGAGACCACCTGTCCCGGGTGCAGGAGGGCGAGCGTCTCCTGGAGCTGCCGCGGCCTGCCCAGCGAACCCGTCTTCCACGAGACGCGCCGCATCCCGGTCGCGTCGGGATAGACGTAGTAGTACTCGTCGACCCAGCACTCCCAGTCGGTCTTCGGGTCGGGACGCCAGGTGTTGTTGTGGGCGCTGACGGGGGCGTAGCGCCAGTGGACCACGGCCCTGGCCGGCGTGCTCTCGATGATCCGCACGTGGGAGAAACGGCAGTGACGGTCCTGCATGTGCTCGAAGCAGCCCTCGCGGTCGGCGTCGCCGTGCTCCCAAGCCTCGACGCTCTGGTCGGTCATCCAGTTCTCGTTCTCCGAGACCCACGACGCCCCGTAGCGGATTCCGCGCCAGAAGATCAGCTTGACCGGCGAGCGCTCGAAGCAGACCACGACGTCGGGGTCCTGCTCGACGGGCCACAGGTCGTCCCAGCCGGGGTAGTACTGCAGCTGCGTGTAGAACGCGCCGAAGCGACCCGGGTGCGTCGCGATCGTCGGCAGCCTGCGCGGTGCGATCTCCGGCACCGTCTCGGGCACCGCTGCGTAGACCGCCCTGAGCGTCTCGGCGCCCAGCGCCCGGTCGTGGACCGCGATCTCGTCCACGATGCCGTCGATCCCGAACCAGCCCGCGATCGTGCCCCATTCACGGTGGATGTCGGAGGGCTTCTCCGGCGCGGCGACCATCCCGATCCGGCACTCCGCCTCGACCGCGGGCCGGAACTCTTCCTCGATCGGCAAGCAGGCCACCTGCTGCCCGTCGACGTAGAGCCGCAGCTCCTCGCCCGCCTCGTGGACGCCGGCGACGTGCATCCAGCGCCGCAAGGGGATCGCCGACTCCTCGCTGCTGCACGACGCCCACTCCCCGTCGATGGCCACCTGCAGGGAGGCCTGCCCCAGTGGGCCCAGCTGCAGCCGATAGCCGGCGGGCCCCGCCCCCTCCGTGGTGATCAGCGGGCACCAGTTCCAGGGATAGGCGCCCAGGGCGACCCAGGCCTCGACCGTGAAGTCACCGGAGGGGCGCGCCACGTGCTCGGCGGCGCGTCTCACGCACGCCGTGAAGCCGTCCAGCCGCAGCCCGTCCCCCACCACGCCGGGGGCGGGCGAGGCGTTGCCTTCCAGGAGGTCGGGACTGCCCGGGTCTGCCCAGTGCGATGCGCCTTCGTCGGTGCGGTCGAAGGTCCAGTGCATGAGGGGATCGTCGTCCGGCAGGCTCGAGGCGAGACCCGGGATGACGACCAGCAGGAATGCGCAGGGGTTGAGTCTCATGGGCGTTCTCGTTCGCGGTGGGCCAGGGAGACGATACGGAAAGCAGCAGGCCCCACCAACCGCGGTTCGTGCCGCTAGGAGAAGCGCCCCCACCCGGGGGGTACACTGAGACGATGCTCCGCGCTTCGACCAGCGGTCTGCTGATCCTCCTCCTCCTCGGTGGTGCCCAAGCGCAGGACGACTCCGCCGCTGCCGCCTGGCCGGACTACCGCGGTCCCCGCCACGACGGCCACAGTTCCGCGCAGGGACTCCCGGAGCGCTGGAGCGAGACCGAGAACGTCGTCTGGAAGGTCGCCATCCACGGCCGCGCCTGGTCGTCGCCGGTGGTCGC
Source organism: uncultured Planctomycetaceae bacterium (assembly GCA_964507325.1). Taxonomy (GTDB): domain Bacteria; phylum Planctomycetota; class UBA1135; order UBA1135; genus CAZDQL01. The sequence continues at coordinate 17,347 of CAZDQL010000041.1, forward strand.
GGACGGCGAGGTCTGGCTGACGACGGCGACGGAGGACGGGCACGAGCTGTTCGTGCTCGCCGTCGACCTGGAGTGCGGCGAGATCGTGCACGACGAGCGGCTGTTCGAGGTCGCGGAGCCCCAGTTCGCCCACGCGTTCAACACCTACGCCTCACCCTCCCCGGTGATCGACGGCCCCCGGGTCTACGTCACCTTCGGTTCCCCGGGCACCGCCTGCCTGGAGCGCGCAACCAGAAAGGTCCTCTGGCGACGGGACGACCTCGTCTGCGACCACTTCCGCGGCGCCGGCTCGTCCCCGATCGTCCACGAGGGTCTATTTATCCTGACCATGGACGGCGCCGATCACCAGTACCTGATCGCGCTGGACGCACACACCGGCGCAACGCGCTGGCGAGCCGACCGCTCGACCGACTACGACGACCTCGACCCCGCGACCGGCGCGCCGATCGCCGACGGCGACTTCCGCAAGGGGTTCTCCACCCCGATCGTCGTTGCGGTCGACGGACGCCCTCTGCTGATCAGTCCGGGCGCGAAGGCGGCGATCGCCTACGATCCCCGGACCGGCGAGGAGCTCTGGAAGGTGCGCTACGGGAATCACTCAAGCGCGTCTCGCACCGTCAAGGGCCAAGGCCTGGTGTTCATCAATACGGGCTACTCCAACCCCGAGTTGCTGGCGGTCGACCCGAGCGGTCGCGGCGACGTCACCGCGACGCACGTCCGCTGGCGCTTGGCGAAGGGAGTTCCGAAGAAACCGTCCCCGGTGCTGGTCGGCGATCACCTCTTCCTGTGCGACGACGGCGGCATCGCCAGCTGCGTGGCCGCCCGCACGGGAGAGATCCTCTGGCGGCAGCGGCTGGGCGGCGAGTACTCCGCCTCCCTGATCTTCGCCGACGGCCGGATCTTCGCGTTCTCGCAGGAGGGCAAGGCGGTGATGTTCCGGCCCACGCCGCAGTACGAGTCCGCGGGCGAGAGCACCCTGGACGGCGGATTCATGAGCTCCCCGGCCATCGTCGGGCAGGCCTTGATCCTGCGCTCGAAAACCCACCTCTACCGCATCGAGCGTCGCGACGGGTGAGCGGCGGTGGCCCGCCGACTCCGACTGACGCGCTGCACACGAGGTCGGCTTGGTGCCGCTCGCGGGATACGGGGAATACGGTGCCGCCTCACCCGCCCATGCTAGCCTGAGGACGTCGCGGACCTCGACAAGCTGCACGTTCGAGGCCGTGCACAGCACCCGACATCCAAAGGTCATGCAATGAACGTCGTGTCCCTCGCGTCTGTCTGCCTGATTGGTGTGACCGTGACCTCGATCCCTGCGGCTGCGCAGGCACCGGATCCACCGCTCGCCGAGGTCGAAGCGCGCTTGCGTGCGATCTACGACCGGGGGGAGTTCCGCGCGACGCGCTTCCGGGGCACGTGGTTGCCTGACAGCTCCGGCTACACGGTGCGGGAGCGCGTGGCCGGCTCTCAGATGCCCTCGTTCGTGTCGTACGACGCCGCCTCCGGGCGCCGCACCGTCCTCGATGCTGCGCCGGAGGAGGAGATCTCGCGGCAACTGTCCCCGGACGGGAGACGCAGGCTCGAGCGCAGCGGAGGAAACCTGTGGGTCCGTGACCTCGAGGACGACTCGCGAGCTCAGCTCGGTAGGGACGCCATCCCCGACGCCCTCCGCAACGGCCGCGCCGTCTGGAGCCCGGACGGAACGCGGATCGCGTTCGTGGAGACCGACTCGTCGAACGTCCGCATGCGCTCCCGCCTCGTGCCGGGGGATCCGACGTACCCGGACGTGGCCCAGACCCGGTTCGCGCGCGTGGGGGGAGCCATCGCCTCCCTGCGGGTGGGCATCGTCGCCGCGCAGGGTGGAGAGGTCCGCTGGCTGGATCTCTCGGCACCCGAAGAGGGCTTCTACCTGGGGCAAGTGGAGTGGGCGGGCAACTCCGACGAGCTCCTGATCGAGAAGCTGAGCCGCTTTCGCGACCAGCGCGAATTCCTGCTCGCCGACGTCCACTCCGGTGCGCTCCAGCGCATCCATCACGAGTCCGATCCCGCCTGGGTCGTCGCCAGCTACCACCGCAACGCCGGGCTCCACTGGCTACGCGAGGGGCAGGCCTTCCTGGTCCTGAGCGAGAGGGAAGGCTGGCGCCAGGCCTACGTCCGTGCGCGCGACGGCGAGCTGATGGCGAAGTTGACGCCGGGGGCCTTCGACATCATCGAGCGCTCCCGGATCGACGAGACCCGGGGGTGGTTCTACTTCTACGCCTCTCCCGACGACGCGACGCAGAGGTATCTCTACCGGGTTCCGCTGGACGGTTCCGCCGCGCCGGAGCGTGTCACGCCGCTCGACCAGCCCGGCACCCACGACTACGTCTTCTCTCCCGACGCGGGGTGGGCCTTCCACACCTACTCCCGCTTCGACACTCCCCCGATCACGGAGCTCGTCCAGCTTCCCGAGCACGAGAGCGTGCGCCTGCTGGAGGACAACGCCGAGCTCCGCGAGCGAGTGGCTCCGCTGATCGCTCAACCGACGGAGTTCCTGCAACTCGAACTCCGCGAGGGTGTCAGCGTGGACGCCTGGATGATCAAACCGCGCGACTTCGATCCCACGCGCAAGTACCCGCTCTTCGTGTACGTGTACGGCGAGCCCCACGCCCAAACCGTGGTGGACGCCTGGGATCGAGTGCACGCCCACTACCATCGGGTCGTCGCCGATCTGGGCTACCTGGTGGTGTCGATCGACAACCGCGGCACGCCCGCCCCGAAGGGGGCCGCCTGGCGGCGGGCAGTCTTCGGCAGCCTCGGGCCCCTCTCCACGGAGGAGCAGGCGGCCGCGGTGCGGGAGCTCGCGCGCACCCGTCCCTACGTCGATGCCTCGCGCGTCGGGACCTGGGGCTGGAGTGGCGGTGGATCGAACACTCTCAACGCCATGTTTCGCTGCCCCGACGTCTTCCACGTCGGGATCGCAGTGGCGTCGAAGCCCCAGCCTCGGCTCTACAACGCCTGGTTCCAGGAGATCTACATGCAAACCCCCGAGGTGAACCCGGAGGGGTACCGCAACTCGGCGCCCCTCAACTTCGCCGAGGGGTTGGCGGGGGACCTGCTGATCATCCACGGGACGGGTGAGCTGAACACCCACGTCCAGATCGTCGAGGGGCTGGTGGATCGTCTCATCGAGCTCGGCAAGCCGTTCGACTACATGACCTATCCGAACCGGCGGCACGGCCTCAGTGAAGGCCGGGGTACGGCCGTGCACCTGCGCATGCACATGGTGCGGTATCTGCTCGAACACCTGCCGCCCGGTCCGCGGTGAGGGTGCTCAGCCACTGACGTCGACGAACAGGACCAGCATCTACCCCCAACCCGCAGCGTGCAAACAGCTGGAGACGGCTCATGAGTGCACTCCTCTTCTCGATCGGTATCCACTCGGCCGCGTTCGTCATGGCGGTGGTCCCGTCGGCGCAGACCCTCACCGTGGTCGAGCCCCGCGACCCCTCGACTCGTGAGCACCTGGCCGCGCTCGAGCTCCAGCGCTACTTCTACTTGCGCACGGGTGAGCTCGCTTCCTTCTCCACCGAGGTCCCCGCACGGGGCGACGCGATCCTCCTGCTCCGGCGGGAGGACGCGCGTCTCTCCGAATGGCTCGGAGAGGACGGCGAGGCCACCGCTCGAGCGCTCCGGACGGAGGAGTTCCTCCTGAAGAGCGTCGACGCATCGAACGGGAGGCGCGTCTGCGTGGTGGGCGGTGACGACACCGGCACCCTGTACGGCGCGTACCGCTTCTGCGAGCGGCTCGGCGTGCGCTACTACCTGCACGGCGACGTGATCCCGGAGGAGCGCATCGCCCCAGAGCTGCCAGAGGTCGACGAGACGGGTCGGCCCCTGTTCGCCGATCGCGGCATCCTGCCCTTCCACGACTTCCCCGAGGGCCCGGATTGGTGGACCTTCGACGACTACGCGGTGCACCTCTCGCAGATGGCCAAGCTGCGCATGAACCGCATCGGGTTCCACTGCTACCCGGAGGGCGGGGTCGGACCGGAGCCGCTGGTCTGGATCGGGTTGCCCGAGGACGTCAACCCGGACGGCACGGTGGAGTTCGCGTATCCGAGCCACTGGGCGGGCAGTCTCACCGGCACATTCGGGTACGCCCCGACGAAGACCGGCGAGTTCGCCGCGGGCGCTGCGCTGCTCTTCGCCGCCGACGACCACGGCTCCCCGGTCACCGACGGCCACCGCCCCGTCCCCGCCGATCTCGGCGGCTGTATCGAGGTCTTCGATCGCGCCGGGCGTTTCCTCGACGCGGTCTTCGCCGAGGCGAGCGCGCTGGGCATCCGCACCGTCATCGGCACCGAGACGCCGCTCGCCGTTCCCACCGCCTTGCAGCAGCGGCTGCGCGCCAGGGGGCTCGATCCGCAGAGTCCGGAGACGGTCGCCCGGCTCTACGAGGGGATGTTCCGGCGCATCGCCGCGGCGCACCCGCTCGATGACTACTGGCTGTGGACTCCGGAGGGTTGGACCTGGAGCGGTGTCACCCAGGACCAGGTGGACGTGACCATGCGCGACATCCGACTCGCCCACCGGGCCCTGGAGGCGGCGGGCCACCCCTTCGGCCTGGCCACCTCCGGCTGGGTGCTGGGACCGCCACAGCAGCGGACCTTGTTCGACGAGGAGCTCCCGGGGGAGGTCGCCGTCAGCTGCATCAACCGCCACGTCGGGTTCGACTGGGTCGAGCCGGGCTTCTCGCGCATCGAGGAGCGGCGCCAGTGGGCGATCCCCTGGTTGGAGGACGATCCGGCGATGATCCTCCCGCAGCTCTGGGTGGGACGCATGCGCCGCGACGCGGCGGACGCCCACGCCTACGGATGCACCGGCCTGCTGGGCATCCACTGGCGGACCAAGGTCCTCGCGCCGAACATCGCCGCCCTGGCCTCGGCGGCCTGGGAGCAGCGTCCCTGGAATCCCGACGCGGGTCGCAGGGTGAGGCTGGTCGCGTCGCAGGAGGGCCGCCTCGGGGGGCGCAGCGCCGACTTCTCGCGTGAGGTGATCGAGAGCACCGACGAGGCCCCGATCTACCACACCTGCCGCTGGGACGTGGACGGCTACCACCTGCAGGTGCCCAACGGTTCGTACAGCGTGACGCTCAAGTTCTGCGAGAGCGCGTACGCGACGGCCGGCAAGCGCGTCTTCGGAATCCGGGTGCAGGATCGAACGCTGGCCGAGGCGTTGGACGTGTTCGCCCGGGTGGGCAAGAACCGGGCTCACGATCTGGTCGTGCAGGACGTGCTGGTCAGCGACGAGGTCCTGAAGATCGCGTTCGAGCGCCAGGTGGAGTTCCCCTTCATCGCCGGTCTGGTGGTGGAGGGGCGCGTCACGGACGCCAACCAGCTGGAGGGCGGAGAGTTCCGCCGCCGGATCAACTGCGGCGGCGGCGCCTGGGGTGAGTACGAAGCCGACCTCTCCGAGCTGGGGCAGATCCCCCCCCATCCCCCGGGGAGAGTGCGCGACCTCCCGGTGGACGACTTCTACACCGATTGGGCGCGGGCCTGGTTCGGCCCTGAAGCCGCTCTCGAGCTGGCCCGGCTCACGGCCCGGCTCGACGGGGGGAACACGACCCGCAACGACGACCGCGTTCACCTGCCCCGACCCGCGAACTGGATCGCCGGCCCCGGCGGGATCTCTCCCAACCCGGCGGACTGGGAGACGGAGCGCCTGCGCTACGCGTTCGTGGACGAGCTCGAGGCGCTGCGCCCGCGCATTCGGGGCGCCGGCAACCGCGCGCGCTTCGACTACTGGCTGAACACCTTCCGTTTCCTGCGGGCGATCGGCGAGCTCGGCTGTGCCAGGGGTCGGCTCGATCGGGAGGTGCAGCTAATGGCCGCGGAGACCGATGGCGCTCGCAAGGAGACCCTCGCGCAGGCGGCGCTGGAGACCCGGCTTGCCCTGGCCCGGCAATGGGAGGAGATGATGACCCTCCTGCTGCAGACGGTGGACACCCCGGGCGAGCTGGGGACCGTGGCCAACCTCGAACAGCACGTGCGCCGCAACCCGCGGGACGGAGGGCGGCACCGCTTCCTGGCGGTTCACGACGACGCGCTGGTCGAGGCGCTGGGCAGGCCGCTACCGGAAGCGGCGAACCCGTCGAGGGACTACAGCGGTCCCCCCCGGCTGATCGTCCCGACGGCGCGGGGCCGACTGGCGGCGGGCGAACCCCTGCGGCTCACGGCCATCGTCCTGGACCGCAAGCCCCCCCGGTCGGTACGCCTGCACTGGCGACCGCTAGGCGACGGTTCCTTTGCCTCGGCGGCCTTGGCCCACCGCGGGCGCGGGGTGCACGAGATCGCGGCCGAGGAGCTCGGCTCGGCGACGATCGAGTACTACGTCAGCGCGGAGACCGCTTCCGGCGCAGAGCTGTACTGGCCGCCGACCGCGCCGGGGTTGAACCAGACGGCGGTGATCAACACCCACTAGCGGCTGTCGATCGGGACCACCGAACGGGCGAACGCGCGCCTCACACGTGCGCTCTGCTGGGCCCTGAGGGCAGCTGGCCCCGTCTTCCGCTCCCTGGTAGGCTCCCGAGCATGCCTTCCTCGCCGCTGGGGAAACTCGTACTGCTCCCGCTCCTGGCCCTGGTCGCCTGCACCCGCGCTCCAGAGCGGGTTCCGCTGAGCGCCGTGCTCTTGACGATCGACACCATCCGCCCGGACGCCCTGGGGTGCTACGGCGGTCCCGAGGGAATCACGCCGCACCTGGACGCGCTGGCGCTGGAGAGCGTCCTCTACACCCAGGCGCGCACCACGGCGCCGATCACCGCCCCCGCGCACGCCTCGATGCTGACCGGGCTCTACCCGTTGCGGCATGGCGTGCGCGACAACGCCGGCACGCCGCTCCCCCCGTCGGCGCGCACGCTGGCCGAGCTCGCCGGCGAAGCGGGGTTCGAAACGGCCGCGTTCGTCGCGGCGCGCGTGCTGAACCGCTCGGTGGGGCTCGCCCAGGGGTTCGAGCTGTACGACGAGCCGCCCCGCCCGCGCTTCGTCGAGCATCACTACGCGCGGCGGCCGGCGAGCGAGGTGGTCGACGAAGCGCTCGCCTGGCTGCAGCGCAGGGATCCGGAGCGACCGTTCCTACTCTGGCTGCACTTCTTCGACCCGCATCGGCCGTACAAGCCGTCGGCCGAGTTCCTGCGCCAGGCACACGGCAATCCCTACCACGGCGAGGTGGCCGCCATGGACGCCCAGATCGGGCGCTTCCTGGACGCGCTGCGCGAGCGCGGGCTGCTCGAGAGGACCGCCGTGGTCGCGGTCGGGGACCACGGCGAGGCCTTCGGCGAGCACGGCGAGGAGACCCACGGGGCGTACTGCTACGACTCGACGCTGCTCGTTCCCCTGCTCGTGCGTCACCCGGACGGGCGACGCGCCGGCGAGCGCTCGAGCGAGACGGTCAGCGTCGCGGACGTCTTTCCGACGCTCGTCGACGCGCTGGGGCTGGCGGCCGGCTCCGAGCACGACGCTCGCTCCCTCTGGCGCGGCCGCATCGAGGCGGGGCGCGGCGTGTACGTGGAGTCCTACTACGGCTACATGCAGTACGGGAGGAGCCCGATCGCGGGCTGGGTCCAGGGTGGCAAGAAGTACCTGCACAGCTCGGCGCCCGAGCTGTACGACCTCGCGCGCGACCCCGACGAGGCCACGCCGGTCGAGGGGGCCGTCGAGTCCTTCGTGCGGGCGATCGGCGCGGCGGCGGCGCGCCCCGCGCTCGAGGCGCCGGCGCCGGCGGCGGACGAGAACCGGCTCGAGGAGCTGGCGGGCTTCGGCTACGCCACCGCAGGCGCCGGCGGAGACCACGAGCTTCCGCACCCGCTGGCCGACAGCAACCGACTGAGCCCGATCGAATCACGGCCCGAGCAGGCGCTCATCGACCGCGCCGGAACCCTGGTCCAGACCGGAGGCGGGGCGGAGGCGATCCGCATCTACCGGGAGATCCTGGAGGGCAACCCTGAGAACCCCACGGCGCTCCAGGAGCTCTCCCACCTGCTCATAGTCGCCGAGCGGTTCCCCGAGGCCATCCCGGTCCTGCGCAGCCGGCTGAAGATCCCGCCCGAGCGCGGGATCACGCACGCCAAGCTGGGGGCGTGTCTCGAGAGCACCGACGACCTCGAGGGGGCCGTGCGCCACCTCAGGCGCGCCGTGGAGCTGGAGCCCAGGCACGTGATGATGCACGAGCACCTCTTCCAGCTCCTGCGCCGCAGCGGCCAGGCGGCCGAGGCGCAGGCGGTCCGCAAGCGGCTGAGGGAGCTGAAGAGCGGCTCGTGAACCACGCTCCTGGCCAGGTTGGCCCCCAGGGGAGCCAACCCCGTGACGGGGACCCCCTCGTCGGTGCTAGTGCGGGACCTCGATCCGAAGCCCCTCCAGGTGATGCCCATCTGCTGAGCGGATGCGGCAGCCGAAGCGCCAATCGCCGCCCCCCTGGGTGACCTTGAGGAGCAGCGAGTTCGCCCCCTCGCGCAGCTCGACGGTGAAGACGTCGGACCCGAGGGTCATCCCGCGCATCACGTTGTTCGCGTGCACCCGCTCTCCGTTGAGCCAGACGACGATCCCGTCGTCGCTGCCGATCTCCAGCCGCGCCTGAGCGGCGCGGGTCGCAGTGATCCGCGTCTCGAAGTAGACGCACGCGTTGCCCCCCGAGGCCAGCTTCTGGATGTCGACCCACCCCGGCGAGACGAGCGCCTCGGCCGGGATCTCGCTCCACTCCACCGTGCCCTCCGGCCCCCCCGGCTCGGGTGGGAAGGGGACGTCGAAGATCCCCGTGCCGTCGGTGTCGTCTTGGCGATACGGGCCGGCGTAGCTCCAGTCCGTGACGTAGTCCGCGTTGCGTTCCAGGTGGTTGAGGGCCTCGCCCGCGCGCCGCTTGACCTCCTCGTCCTCCGGACAGGCCCGCAGCGCCATCTCGATCGCGTCCTTCCCCTGGTCGTAGTTCCCCTCGCCGACCGCGTGCGCAATCGAGACCAGGGCGAGCGCGGCCTCGCGGCGGACCTGCACGCGCGTGAGAAACGGCTCTGCCATGGCGAGGGCGTCGGGGTGCGCCAGGTGCGCGACCCCCTCCAGCGCCGTGCGGCGCATCGAGTCCGTCTCCGCCAGTTCCAGCGCAGCCCGCAGCAGCGCCGTCGCGTCCTCCGGCGAGTGGGCGTCCGGCATCGAGGCCGTGTGGACCAAGCCGGTGAACGCCGCCTCCCGCTGCGTGGGCTCGGTGGTCTCGCGGGTGATCTGGAGCAGCGCCTCCGCCGCGTCGGCGTCGGGCCAGACCGCGATCACCTCCCGGGCCGCCTCGCCGACCGGTCCCGAGGTCGCGAGATCGTCGCGCACCGCGAAGAGCGCCTGCGGACCCCCGATGCGGCCGAGGATGCGGATCAGGGACTCGCGTCCCCGGGCTCCCGTGCCGTCGAGGGCTGCGAGGATGGGCGCCGTGCGCGCGCTCCCCTCCTCGACTCGCCCGCAGGTCGCGACGACGGCGTCGACCGCCGCCGCCGCTTCGTCTGCGCCGGCCACCTTGACCGTGATCCTCACCAGGCGCGCGAGCTGCGCCTCGCCGGCGAGGGTCTCCAGCGAGTCGAGGGCGGCCATCCGAACCTCGAGGGAGGGGTCCCGCGCCGCAACGGCGAGCAGCGGATCGACCTCCCCCATCGCGCGCCGCACTCCGAGCGCGCGCGCCAGCACGGCGCGCAGCGCGGAGTCCGGCTCGTCGGTGAGCGCCTGGCCGATGGCGGTGTCGAAGCCGGGTTGGCGATTCGAGTGCAGGCTGGTGCGCGCGTCGGTGTTGCCCGCGGAGGCGAGGCGCGCCAGCGACGGCACGCAGGTCGCATCCCCCACCGAGCCCAGGGCGCGGATCGCCGCCTGGATCGTCTCGACGTCCTGGCCGGCCATCAGCGACATCACCGCCGGAGCCACGAGTGGGTCGCCGCGCTCGGCGAGCGCATCCAGCAGCCGCGGCAGGTGCTCGTCCTGCGCGTCGGGCAGCAGAGCCGCGTACACGGTCGTGGTTTCGGGGCCGCCGACCTCCGCGATCAGCCTCGCCGCCGTCCCCTGCCACAGAGGATCGCCCGACCCGAGGAGGGTCGCCAGCAGCGCAGCCGTCCGCACCGGCTGCAGGCGGGCCAGCCCGCAGAGCCCGGCGACGCGCACGTGCGCGGCGTGGTCCTCTGCGTAGGCGAGTGAGTAGATCCGCTCTGCGGTCGCCTCCCCGCCCTCGGCGGCCAGCCGCTCGGCGCAGCACAGCAGGGCGTCGTCGAGCGCGTTCGCGGAGGTGCGCGCTTCGGAGGCCTCGCGGGAGCTCTCCAGTGCGATCAGCACCCGCGCCGCGGCCTCGCTGCCCACCGCGCCCAGCATCCCGACGATGGCGACGGCCGTCTCGCGATCGGTCTCGACCAGGAGATCCGCGACGATCGGCACCGCGGCGCCGTCCCGGCGCTCGCCGAGGGAGTTGATGACGCCGATGCGCAGCGCCCCGCCCAAACCGCCCAGGGCCTCGCGCAGGGCCGCGCCGGCCGCCTTGTGCGGGATGCACTGCAGCGCGTAGCGCCCCATGTGCGAGAGCTCCTCGTGCCGCAGGAGCCGCGAGAGCACGGGCAAGGATTCCTCCGAGCCGATGCGCGCGAGCTGGCGGCAGGCGAAGGAGCGCCCCTCGACGGTGGCTTCTCCGTCGCCCGCGAGCTGCAGGAGCTTCTCGACCACCTCGCCGCGCCGCGCGGACTCGGCGAGGGCGGCCGTCACCGAAGCCTCGATCGTCGAGAGGGGCACGCGGCTCTGCCCCTGCTCCCAGGCGGCGGCCGCTTCCCAGGCGTCCGGCTCCTGTGCGCTGGCGAGCGCAGCGGGCCCGAACAGGATCGCGGCGCACGCGAGGACCGTGACGATCACCCGAGCCGGTTCGTGTCTGCGCTCACTCTTCATCGGCATCACCCACGTATCTCTCAGCCGTTGCGGTTCGTTCTGTGTGTTCATCCGTGCCACCTCCACTACAGCCTCCAAGGCTCCCGCAGCCCCCGGTCGCGCATCCGCTCCGCTTGGGGATCGTCGAGGAAGCGCTCGGTGACCGGGTTCCAGCGCACCTTGCGGCCCAGCTGCATGGCGATGTTGCCGAGGTGTGCGACGGTGATCGTGCGGTGCGCCTCCTCGATCGGCGCGATCGGATCGCGCCGGCTCCGCACGCAGTCGATGAAGTTGCGGTGGTGCCCGCCCGCGGCGCGGGGGAGCTGGATCTCGGCGGAACCGATCTCCTCCTGGAGCAGGGTCTTGGGATGCGCGTCGATGCGCCCCCGGTTGACGAAGACCCAGCCTTCATCCCCCTCCCACTTGACGCCGTTCTCGAACGCGCTGGTCGCGATCAGCTCGACGCCGCTCTCGTACTTCGCCACGAAGCGGTAGCTGGTCGCCGCGTCCCACAGGCCGTCGGTCGGGAACTCGCCCCGCCCCTCGACCTCGATCGGGCCCGTGCGCGTCAGGCCCAGCCCCCAGTGGGCGATGTCGATGTGGTGCGCGCCCCAGTCGGTGACCTGCCCGCCGGAGTAGTCGAGGATCCAGCGGAAGTTCCAGTGCGTCCGGCCGTCGCAGTACGGCGCCGCCGGGGCGGGGCCGAGCCAGAGGTCGTAGTCGAAGCCTTCGGGTACGGGGAGCGTGGGCTTGTTGCCGGTGGCGCTGCCCGCGGGCAGGCCGCAGGTGACGGTGTGCACCTTGCCGATGCGGCCGTTGCGCACCAGCTCGCAGGCGAAGCGGAAGCGACCGCCGGAGCGCTGCTGGCTGCCGGTCTGGAAGACGCGGCCGTAGCGGGCCACCGCGTCGCTCATCGCGCGTCCCTGCTGGATCGTCAGGCTGAGCGGCTTCTCGCCGTAGATGTCCTTCCCAGCACGCGCCGCACCGATGACGACCGGGGCGTGCCAGTGGTCGGGCGTCGCCTGGATGATGGTGTCGATGTCGTCGCGCTCGAGGAGCTCGCGGAAGTCGTTGTACGACTCGCAGCCGCGGAAGGTCCCGCTCTCGGTCTCCTGCGCGTACTTCTTCTCGACTTCGCCCTGCGCCGCATCGCGCCGGGCGGCGTCCGGGTCGCAGACGGCGAGCACCTGCACGTCGGGCATCGACAGGAACGCCCGCATGTTCCCCCTACCCATCCCGCCGCAACCGATCAACCCCATCGTGATCCGCTCGCTCGCCGGAGGGCGTTGGAGGGAGCCGGCCGAGGCCAGGGTCGGCAGCACGAACGGTGCCGCGATCGTCGCGCCGGTTCGCTGGACGAACTGCCGGCGCGTGAGGGGTTTGCGTTGGCTCATGGCGTCTCCTCGCCGGGAGTGAAGCCTCCCGGGGCCGCTGGTCTGTTGGATTGCCGACCCGACAGGATACAGCATCCGCGGGGAGGCAGAGGTTCGGCGAATGTCCTCTGAGGTGGACCGTAGCGGTCCTCCAGCCGGGTAGTGGTCGGCGTTCACTGGGTTTGGAGGCATGGCTTTCGAGCGTGCTTCCTACGCCGGCCCACCGGACGAGCTGTCCGGTGGACGTGCGGTCGAGTAGCCTGGTTTCCGGAGTCGAGCCATGAGTATGCCCACCCGCCTCGCGCAGTGCTTGTTCCTCTGCATCGCAGCTCTCCTGGCCGCCCAGGCAACGGCCGCGGCGCCAGCTGAGCAAGACGACTGGCCCACGGCCGAGGAGATCCTCGACGCCTTCGTCCTGGCCACCGGTGGCAAGGACGCCTACGCCAATCTAGAGAACCGCGTCGAGGAGCTCACCGTCGAGCCCGTCGGCTCGGGGCTGACCATCCCGATGAAGGCGTACTACGCGCGGCCGGACAGGACGTACTTCCTGATCGAGGGAAGGGCCATCGGGAAGATCGAACGCGGGACCACAGGTGGCGTCGCGTGGGAGGTGTCCTCGGCGGGCGGCCCCGTCGTCGAGGAGGGCACGGAGCGAGAGCGTTCGCTTCGCGCCGGTACCTTCGACCGCCTTTGCGCCTGGCGTGAGCTCTTCACGCAAGTGGAATGCACGGGCGTCGAGACCCTTGCGGGCAACCCGTGCTACCGGGTCGTCCTGACTCCCGCTACCGGCACGCCCGAGACGCACTACTACGACCGGGAATCGGGCCTGCTTCGCAAGGTCGAGTGGGTCGACGACGAGCACACCCCCTTCCAGCTCCTCCCGGGGGACTACCGCGAGGTGGACGGGGTGCTGTTCCCCCACGTGTATCGCCGCGTAGGCCAGGGCCAGGAGGTGCTGTACACGGTCAAGTCACTCCGCAACAACGTCGACATCCCCGCCGAGCGTTTCGCGTTGCCCGACGCGATCCAGGCACTCCTCGAGGGGGACGACACGCAACTGGGAGAGCTCCATCTCCAGTCCTTCGATCGCGTCTGGAGCATCGTCAACGATCACTACTGGGACCCGGAGTTCGGTGGACTGGACTGGCAAGCCGTGCGCGAGGAGCTGCGACCCCGGATCCAGGCGGCTTCCAACCGGGCCGAGGTCCGGGCTCTGCTGGGCGAGATGATCGCGCGCCTCGGAGTGTCGCACTTCGGCATCGTCCCGGGGAAGGACACGCCTCCTGCCGATCCCCAGCCCCGCAGGAGCGAGGGGCCTGGTGGAGAGACCGGGATCGACGCGCGCGTGATCGAGGGCAGGGCTCTGGTGACTTCGGTGGCCGAGGGCTCCACGGCCGAGCGTGCCGGCGTTCGAGCGGGCTGGGAGATCCTGCGCATCGAGGACTTCGACGTGAGCGCCCGTTTGGAGGAGCTCGCGGCCACCCTTCCCGACACTCCCTCCAAGCGCGTGAAGATGGCGGGAGAGGTCGTGATTCGCGTCAGGTCCGGGGCGGGAACGTCGCTGGCTGTCACCTTCCGCGACGGCGAGGGAGAGCGGGTCGAGCTGGCCATCCCCTTCGGCGCGCCGCGCGGTCGCCTCGCTGACGTCGGCAACTTCGGGCAGGCCCGGGTGCGGGTCGACGTCGAGAGCCTGGACGGGAACATCGGGTACATCGCCGTGAACAAGTTCCTCGACCCGGCCTACGTCATGAAGACGTTCAACGCCGCGATGGAGTCGTTCCAGGGCGGGGCCGGGGTCGTCCTCGACCTGCGCGGGAACGGAGGCGGGAAGGACCTGATCGCGATGCTGATGCTCGGTTGGCTGGCGCCCGAGGAGTACGTGGCGGGCAGGATCCGCATGAGGGCCGGCGAGACTCCGATGACCGTCCGACCCCGCTCGACCACCTACGACGGCCCGCTGGCCGTTCTCACCGACGGTCTGACGGGCTCCTCCGCCGAGTTCGTGGCCGCCGCACTGCAGGAGACCGGACGCGCCTGCATCATCGGCACCCGGACCAAGGGCGAGGCGCTGCCGGCCCAGTACATCACCCTCCCCAACGGGGATGTGTTCCTCTTCGCCGTGGCCGACTTCGTGACGGGAGCCGGCCAGCGCCTGGAGGGCATCGGCGTCACCCCGGACATCGAGGTCGCCCTCACTCGCGCCTCACTGCTCGATGGGCGTGACCTCGTGTTGGAGGCGGCCGTGGCCTGGGTTCGCGAGCAGGACTAGCCGGTCTCTCGCGATCCTCAGTCGCCAGTGGCGTACGCCCAGGTGGGTCCGATCCGGATCTCGTCGATCAGGTAGTTGCCCTGACCCCAACCCTGGATGTTGATCAGGAGCTCGTCATCGACACCCGCGTCCGCCGTGACCGAGTGGTCGGCGGTCACCACGCCGGGTTCGGCGCCCAGGGACGGGTTGATCCACATGTACATGTCGTCCGCTGCGCCGAAGTCGAAGCGCACCACGATGAAGTAGGTCTCGTAGGAGTCCATGAAGATCCCCGAGCCGTCGTTCTCGAACGCGAACTCGCTGCCCCACCTCTTGCCGATGCCGGGAGCGGTGCCGAACCTCATGAAGGCGTGCCCGTCGGCCCTCGGTTCGCCCCGGAAGAGGTAGCTCAGCCAAACGGTGGTGCCCCCGGTGCCCATCTCGTCCGCCATGTCACGGCGGATGTCGACGGAGGGGTTGTCGGTTGCGGGGTGCACTCGGAGGGCGCCGCCGCTGGTCGGCAGGTTCGAGTACGTCAGGTTGGTGGCGTCGGTCGCGATGAGCCCGTTGGCGCTGGTCACGTTCCAGCCCCCGCTCTCCCACCCCTCGCCCCCATCCTGGCCGCGAATGCTCTCTCCGGGGGAGTAATCGAAGGGTTCGTGGGCCTGCACACGAACGATGCCGTCTCCGGCGGAACCCAGCACCGAGCCAGCCGCGGCGCTCTCACCGGCCTTGTTGAAGGCTGTCACCCAGTAGAAGTAGGGCGTGTTCACCGTCACGTCGGTGTCCGTGTAGGACTCATCGACGGCGATCTCGGCCACCTGGGTTGCGCTGCCCAGATCGTCACTGGCGAAGCGCAGAACGCGGTACCCGTCCGGGAACCCTGCGCTGCCCTGCCAGGAGATCTCGATCGCGTTGGCGAGCTCGCTGTCGGTCGCCTCCAGGCCGGCCGGCGCGCCGGGGGCCTGCAGGGTGATCCCCAGCAAGGCGGGGACGAGCGCATCGGCCGAAACGTACCGCGCGCGGAAGTCGGCGAAACCGTCGGCGGGGTAGGGCCAGGTTTCGTGCTGCCAGGCGTGCTCGGCCATGGCGGGCAGACGAATGCGCACCCGGTCGAGGTGAATCGAGGCGGGCACTTCCCAGGTGCAAAGCATGCCGCCGGTCACGAGTGAGTGGGCCGCCGGGGTGTCGAACTCGTCCCAGTCGACCGCGTCGTAGGAGAAGCCGAAACCCGTGAAGCCGTCGGTCCCGGTGCGGAACGTGTTCCAGTCGTCGTGCACCTGCTGCTGGGTGCGGGCGACGCCCGTGCCAACGATGTAGAGCGGGCTCCAGGTCGAGTTCAGGAGCGGCCAGCCGGTGTCGAGATAGCCGTAGATGTCGCTGGCGCTGAACTGCTTGGTGTAGAAGCAGACGATCGTCTCCTCCTCCCGACCGGTCAAGCCGCCGGCTGCGGCAGCGTTGGGGCCATTCCAGAACATCAGTTGCACGTCCGCGTCCACCTCGCGCAGGATGTCGAGCACGATGGCCGCGTTGTCGGGGCTGGTCCCGCCCTCGCCCAGGACCGGCCCCATGTGGTAGTAGGGCAAGTCCCCGGCCGGGTAGCCCGCGGCGAACTGGGCGTAGGAGCGCTCGGTGAAGATCGCGATGGACTTCCAGTAGTCCGGGTCGGAAGCGTCCACCCCACTGCCCGCCGAATCCACGTAGCCGTCGAGGTCCTCCGGGTTTCCCGAGCCGAAGTCGACCCCCTCCTCCGTGTACGCCTCCTGCACCCAATTGGGGTGGCCTCCGGGACCGTCGAAGTCGTTCTGCAGCGCGTGGCGCATGGTGGAGAAGCCCTCGGTGGTCTCGTTGTGGGGAAAGAGGTAGACGCCCCGCCCCGCCGCGTAAGCGATCAGTCCGTCGATCTCGGCCTGGGTGTAGAGACGCTGGCTCTCCCGGTCCGCGGCGGGGATGCCCGCAGTGGAGCTCATGGCCGAACCGATCCACTGCGGTTCGCCGGTGTGCAGGCAGAGATGCCGAACCTTGTAGAACCGGCACAGATCCACGAACTTCCGCAGCTCGGCGATGGAGTGCCAGTGGTTCTTGACGTCGACCATGAGGGCCCGCTGCGACTTGAAGGGCGAGTCCTCGATCGTCATGCGCGGGACGATCAGGTGGCCACCGCTCGGAATGACGGCCTGGACGAGGGAGATGGCCCCCGCGAACAGCCCGTCGACTCCGGTCGCCTCGATCGAGACGTGGCTCGAGACCGTCAACCGGTACCCTTCACCGTCCAGGGAGGGATCGGTGATCAGGCGGAGCTCGACGTCGCCGGCGCCCGAGCTCGATCCGGAGGCCACCGCTGGCGCCAGTCCGTAGATCCGGTCCAGGTCGCCGGACAGCAGCTCGGCCGCGCCCTGAGCGGAGGGATCGCCGTAGTAGATGGTGCTGCCGGAGTGCAGCGTGGCCCGACCCCTCTCCATGGTCATGGTCGTGGGCGACGGGACGATCGCGGGCGGCGCATAGGCTCTCAGCCGTAGATCGGATGACCAACACGATCCGGCCAGAACCAGGCAGCCGGTCACGAGAGCGAGGCGGGCACTACTGAGCATCGATCCAGTCCCTTCCTGCGTGGCTGCCTGCATCATCCATTGTCACTCTGCAACCTGCCTCTCGGTCGCTTCGCTCGGGTGAGGTCAGATGGTGGGCCGGCTCCTTACGACCCGAGAGGATGACACGGGTCGCGGCTGATGGCGCCCAAGTGTCATTGGCCCCCTCTGATCCGAGTCCGCATCCCCGGACCATGCGCCTCGCTCAATCACCCTCTCCGGACTCGGCGTTCTTCACATACTTGTCGAACCACGTGATCTGCTCCCACAGCACGTGCTCGATGCTCTCGACGGCCCGGTAGCCGTGATCCTCGAAGGGCAGCAGGACCAGGCGGGCGATGCCCCCCGAGCCGCGCACCGCCTCGAAAAAGACCTCGGACTGGATGGTCAGGGTGCCGGGGTTGGCGTCCTCCATGCCGTGGATCACGAGCACGGGCTCGTCGACCTGGTCGGCGAAGAAGGTCGGTGAGAGCTCGATGTAGACGTCGCGGGCCTCGAAGAGCGAGCGCCGCTCCGACTGGAAGCCGAAGGGCTGCATCGTCTTGTTGTGGGAGCCGCTGCGGGCGATGCCGGCCCGGAACAGGTCGGTGTGGGCCAAGAGGTTGGCCACCATCAGCCCGCCGTGGCTGTGCCCGATGATCCCGATGCGCTCCGGATCGGCCACGCCGATCTCGACCGCCTTGGCCACCGCCGCCTCGGCGTCGGCCACGAGCTGGGGCACGAAGGTGTCGTAGGTGGTTTCGGGATCTCCGATCATGGGCATGGCGGTGCTGTTGAGCACGGCATAGCCCTGGAGCAGGAAGAAGAGGTGCGAGGCGCCGTAGATGCGGCTGAAGCGCTGCGTGGAGCCGCGCACCTGACCGGCGGTGGACGGGTCGGAGAACTCCAGGGGATAGGCGTACAGCACCGTCGGCAGGCGCGTGCCCTCTTGGTAGCCGGGGGGAAGCTGCAGCTCGAAGCTCAACGGCACGCCGTCCTCTCGCTGGTAGCGCACGAGACGCTTCTCGATCTGGCGCAGCTGGGGAGTCGGGTCCTCGAAGCGGGTGATGGGCTGCCTGGTGGAAGCCCGGGTGGCCTCGCCCTCGGCAGCCTCCAGCGTGCCGCCCAGCGTGACGAGGTGGTAGTTGGGCACGTCCAGCGCGGACTCCGAGCGCAGCACGAAACGGTCCTCACCACCGGCGAAGGCGACGAATCTCTCGTAGCGATCCCGCCTGCAGCGGAATAGGCGCTCGACCTCGCCGGTCTGCATGCTGCGCAGGTCGAGGAAGGGCCGATCGCCCTGCTTGGTGCCGCCGCTTCCAGAGAAATAGACCGCGTCTCCCCTCTGATGCAGCACCCACTCGCCGTTGGGGAGCTGGCGATGCTCGGGAGAGCCTGGCGAGGCGTAACGGTCCCCCTCGTTCAAATCGAACCACAGGCGCGCAGTGCCCTCGTCGACGTCGAGCAGCCAGGTGTACCTCCAACGGCGTATGCGCTCGCGTTGACCGAGCATGAGCGTACCCCCCTCTGCACCCCAGCCGCTCTGCCAGCTCACGATGCGGTGCTCCGCCTTGAAGACCTCCTCCGGCTTCCCGGTGAAGGGCGCCTCCAGGCGCATCAGTCGGTCGCGGTGAGGCACCTCGGCCACGGGGTTGCCGCCGTCCAGCGCCTCGACCCAGAAGAGCGTGTGCGGAGCCGTGGCGCGCCACGCAACCCCACGCGGGCCCACTCGTACGCCGTGGGTAGGAACCTCGTCGGCCAGCGGAAGGGATGCGATGGTCGCGATGCGCTCAGCGGTCGCATCCCACACCTCGATCTCCCTGGCGAAGCGCCCATGTCGCACCGCGTGGGACCACGGTCCAACCAGGCGTTCCACCAACAGGTAGTTGCCGTCGGGAGAGAACCTGGCGGTCGCGTAGACCGCGGGCTCACCCAGAGGCTCCACGCTGCCCTTCTGGGGATCCACGACCACGAGCTCGCAAGTGGTGTAGTAGGTGAAGAGGGCATCGTCATGGGCCGTCTCGAGCAGATTGCGCGACTCGTAGGTGGAGCGGGCCCGGGCACCCTCCCCAGCGAGGATCTTCGGTCCCGCCGGGATGGCGGGCGGCTGGGGCGGAGATCCGCGCTTCGGAATCCGGCGCACCAGAAGGCGCTCCTGGTCGGGCATCCAGCGCACTCCGCTGCCCAGCAGCTGGTTGACCGCCACCCCCTCGATCTTCTTCAGGTCGCCTCGGATCGAGCCCACCCACAGACCCAGGTGGTCGGCGTGTCGGGTGGTCAGCGCGAAGCGCTTGCCGTCGACGGCCCAGCTCACTGAGAGCACTTCGACGTCCGCGGGCAGAGCGAGTCGTGTCTCCGCCCCGCCTTCGACCGCGACGAGTCTCGGAGAGGTCGCCCCGTGGCGTCCGTGGGTGCTGTTGGTCTTCGGATCGACCCGCATGCCGGCGAGCGTATGCTTGGTCGCCCCCATCTCGGCCAGTGGCGGGTAGGAGACGGGATCGGCGAGCATGAGGTGCTTCCCCGTCGGTGCGGTCCAGACCGAGGGCAGCCGCGGAGCGTGGAGGACCTGCATCACCTCCTCGGGGGGGTGGCGCCACCCGGTTTCCGACTGCTGGGCCGTACTCGCGGCCACGACGGTCGGCGCCAGCGTCAACAGGACGACGATGAGGACGGTCAAGACTCGAGACATCGAACTTCCCCGCGGGTCATGGCGCGCCGTCGAGGATCCAAACAGCGCAACCGATATCGGATTGGAACCAGATGAGCCTTCCGGCTCGGCTTCTGCGACCGAGACAACCTACGTAGACCCGTGCAGGGGGTCAACGAGCGCACTCCTCAGAAGCCGAACGTGGTGGTCAGTACACGGGACTCGAACATCCGCCTCTGCGCTAGCGAACGAGAGCCGACTCCGGCGGCCGCAGCGGCAGCTCGAGCCAGGCCAGACCGATGTGGCGCCGCATGTGGCTGACGCTGTCGCCACCGGGCGCGTCGTACAGGATCGCGAGTCTGTCTCCCTTGCGAACCACGCTGGGAAGGCCGATGCAGTCGGTGGACCAGGTGCAGTTCCGACCGTCCAGCACGACCGCGCGATCGCGGGCGCTCCACCGGTCGAGGTCGCGCGACCAGTAGACCCAGATCGCGTCGGTGTACTCCCCGCGCTCGTCCACCCCGATGTGGTTCGTGAACAGGAACCAGGTGTCGTTCGCCGGTTCGTAGTACAGGCTCGAGTTCTCGATCTGCTCCTCGAGGGGAACGATCGGCTCGGGATCCACGGTCCAGGGGCCGTCCAGGTCCTGCGTGCGAGCGAGGCCCAGAGTGCGTTGGGTGATCGACCCGGCGTGGATCGAGGCGCTGAAGAACATCGTCCACCCGCCGTCGGTCGCCACCACGTGCCCGGGGCTGGCCGTGCTCGCGTAGTAGCTGTCGGGGCGCGGGCGGAAGGGGACGACGTCGTAGCGCTTGCGCCACGGTCCGCGGGGCGAGTCCCCCTCGGCCTTCAGCGTCAGGTACGGGAACATCGGTACGAAATCGGGCGCCGGCGTGACGTTGGGCGTACCGAGGTAGAAGAGGTGCCAGCGCTCGCCCTCGCGATAGGTCACCCCGTATGAGGCGGAGCGCGCATCCGGGCTGCCGGGAGCGCCGAAGTCCAGCACGGGCCCGTGCTTCTCCCATCGAACGAGATCGCGGCTCGTGGCGAGGCAGGCCAGCCAGCCCTGCGCGCCGGCACCGTCGTAGTGCATGTAGTAGGTCCCGCCGTCCTCCCAGACCCAGACGTCACGGGCGCCGAGCCGGTCGCAGTCGCCCGGGTCGTCGCCGTAGCGCAGCACGACACCCTGGTCGCGGGCCTCCATCCGCAACGCCGCTCCCGGGCGGCCGTCGGGATAGAGCGTCGGCTCCACCGGCACGGGCATGGAGCCCTTTGCAGGCGCGCGGCAACCGGCCAGTCCCACCGCTAGGGCGAGTGCGACGACCGAGTAGAGCCGCAAGGTGAGGGGAGTCGGGTTCTTCATCGGTCGCTGCTCCTGTCGACCGCCGGTGTCAGCTCCTCGCGCAGGCGTCCGAGCCGGTCCCGCACGGGTCGCGTCTCGGGCGCGAACGAGCGGTGGAAGGCCGCCAGCTCGGCGCGCTGCGCAGCACTGCGTCGCGTGCGCTCGATCGCCAGGATCCCTTCGATCCGGGCGGGGATGTCGACCAGTGGACCGGGGGCGCGCGTCGTGGAGAAGCGCAGTCGCGGGCCCGCCTCCCCCGAGGCTGGTCCAGACCACGTGAGCTCGAAGGTCAGCGTCGCCCCGGAGGCGAAGCCCACCGGCGGCACCGCCTCGAATACGAGCGCTTGCCGCTCGGTCTCCGAGGAGGCCGTCCCCCAACCGGTATCGAATCGGCCGTCGACGATGTGCGCAGCGCCGGTCCGCTCCACCGGGAGGGGTGTGTCCGTCGCGCGTAGCTTCAGAGCGACCGGTCCCAGCAGGTCGAGCGCGAGGCTCGGGCTCGGCGGGCGCGCGATCCTGCGTCGCCAGACGGGCCGTCGCTCTTCGTCCAGCACGCTCACCACGAAGTCGCGCAGGCGAGTCTCCAGGCCGCCATCGGTGCGGTTCCAGAGGACGATGCGCTCCAGGCCGCGGGTGGCCCCGAGATCCAGCTCCCACCAGGGGGCGTGATGCGGGGGCGTGTGCGTCACCGAGTGGCTGCCGAAGTAATCCCCGTCGGTGTTGCCGTCGATCGCCAGGCGCGCCTCTCCGCCCGCCGACGTGCCGGATTGCCGCGCTGCGCCGGAGGGGGCGATGTTCTCCTGGCCGTCGAACACCTGCACCTCGGCCAGCGAGAGGTACTCGCCACGGTCGGGGATCTCGATGCGCACGAACCTCGCGCGCAGCGGCTCGTCCCCCGCGGGGGCGACGGTGACCCCCAGCTCGAGCAGGGAGAGGTCGCCCACGCTTCCGCCCCCCGGCGGCGGAAGGAGCTCCAGCCGCATGCCCGTCAGGAGCTCCGATCCCGTGTCCGCGACGACGCTGTACGTCCTGCGAGCAGCGCCCCTGCCGGAAAGCGACACGCAGCCGTCCTCGTCGATGGGCACCGACTCCCCGCCCGCAGTGCGCGCGGCGTGCGGACCGAGCTCGCTCCAGCCGGCGCTCTTCTCCCAGGCGCGTTGCGCCGCCTGGAGCTCGGGCGTCGAGGTTCGCAGCTCCCGCTCGAGCCGCTCGACTTCACTCGCCGCCCAGGTGCTCCACTCCTCGCCTTCGAGCTCGAGAGCGAGCCGCACGGGTCCGATCAACCCCGATGCGGTGGGACCGAGATTGGCGACCTGGTTCGTCACGGTGTAGTGCGGCGCGATGGTGTTCGCTACGCGCACCTCGATCGTGTTCCCGCCCGCACGCAAGAGGCCGGTGAGATCGAAGCGGAAGGGCCGCGCCAGTCGCACGCCGGCGGGCCGGTCGTTCACGAGCACCTCGGCCGCGACGAGCACCTGGCCGAGATCGAGCCAGGCCGAGCGCTCCGCCTCCGCTGCCGTTAGGTCGAGTCTCTGGCGGTAGACGCCGATGCCGGAGTAGGTCGGCAGCGCGAACTCGCCCCACTCGCCGGTCTGGATCTCCCCGCCCTCGAGCTCTAGCCCGAGCGGCAGCTCGAAGGCGGCGCCGCCGTAGGCGCCCGGTCGCATCCGCAAGCGGATCGCCACCTGCGACACACCGACGGGAGGCTCCTCGACGAACGCGATGCCTTCGGCGACCCGCGCCTCGATCCCATCGACCCAGACTCGGGCCGGGGCGGTCGTCCTCAGGTGGAGCCGGCGCAGTCCTGGGGGAGCGGCGCAGCGGTACCAGCCGACGCGGGGGTCGGCGGGGGTCTTGACGTCGTAGGCCAGGTCCCCCACCTCGTCGAAGCACTCGAGGTAGGGCGACGGCAAGTCGATCGCCAACTGGCGGTGGGGCTCGGTGACCGCGCCCACGTTCTTCAGGGGCTCGTCGCCCCAGGGAGGAACGCCCATGCGTCCGATGACGGTGGCGGCCTGCCACCTGGAATCGTCGAAGCCACGCGCGCTCCAGCCCGGCTCCTCGATCCCACTGCCCCTCCAGCGGGCGTCCGTGGCGAGGGTCTGCTCCTGGCCGTTCGGGAAGCGCATCTTCAGGACCGCGACCAGCCCGCGCTGCTCCACGACGCCGAGGTCCGCGTGGACCTGTCCCCAGAGGGCGACGACGTTCTCTCCGGGGTGCAGGTGTCGTGCGACGTCGAAGGTCTCGGGGCGCCTCCAGTTGGCCCAGGGCCCGATCTCCTCCTCGACCTTGACGCCGTTGACGTAGAGGCGGTAGCCGGTGTACGCGGTGACGACGACGCGCGCTTCGGCGGGAGCCTCGTCGAGTCGCAGCTGCCGACGCACGTAGCCGGCGGTCGTGTTCCCGCCCCAGATCCACGCGCCCTGGCGCAGGTCCGGAGTGACGACGCCACGCGCGGCGTCCTCCATCGAGCTCACCGCGGGGGGCTGGGCCTGGGCGTAGAGCCGGCCCTTGCCCCCGTCGGGCAGGTCGAGCAGCACCGAGTTGACCCCGGCCTGCAGGGGGAGGTTGCCCAGGGCACCCTCGAAGGGCTGTTCGACGCCGTTCACCCACAGGCGAGCGGCCGAGTTGCGCAGCTCGACCCGTAGACCGAGCCGGCGCGCCGCCGGCGAGTGCATGCGGGTGAAGAGGAGCTTGCGGCCGGCGGGCAGGTCGATGAAGTTCTGGTCGATCGCCCCGTCGGGATAGCCGCTGTGGCCTCCCCAGGGCGCCGGACGCGCGAGGCCGATCGTCTTGGAGAACTCGACGGTCTTCCAGTCGAGGACCGCCTCCCCACTGGGGATCCTGGCCCCCGGCTCGACGCGCTCCGAGGCGCGCAGCACGGCCTGCGTCGCGCCCCCATCTCCCTCGTCGGGCTGGGTGTAGAGCCAATAGGGGCCGATGCCAGCCCGGCACGTCGCCCAGCGGCTGTCGTCGAACCCGGGCTCGTGCCAGCGCTGCTCCTCTCCGGGGGTGGTCGTCTCCTCGCACCAGCGCAGGGAGCGCACCTCGGGGCCGATCACCTCCCCCGAGGGCGGCCAGCGGAACTCGCCCCAGCGGTTGTCGCGCGTAGGGATCACCGCCAAGCCCCAGTCCGCGGCGAGCTCGCGCGCCGGCGGCTGCACGCGTTTTGGCCGGCGTCCTCCACTCCGCTCGTCGCCGGGTCGCACCACGATCAGGTAGGCGGTGTTGCCCTCCAGGCGCTGCGAGACGAGCGTGTGGCCCTCCTCCCGCGTGAAGGCGTCGACCTCGTCGACGCGGCCGGTGAGGGGATCCCAGAGCTCGACCAGGCCGACCGCGCGCAGGCGCGCCTCCAGGTCGAGCGCCTCATCGCCGGCGTTCTGGACCAGGTAGACGTCGACGTCGCCCACGCGGCGATGGTGCGTGAAGACGGTGCCGGCCTGCTGCAGGAAGTCGCGTGCGATCTGTCGCGAGAGCAGGGGCGCCAAGCGGTCGACGCCGAAGGGCAGGAAGGCGACCTGGCCGCCGCTCTCGAACTCCCTGGTCAGCGGCTCGCTGGCGCGCTGACGGAACCCGCTGCCGAGCAGGCGCTCCAGCAGTTCCTCGAGGGCGGGGTCCGCGCGACCGCCCTCGGCGCTGGCGACGGGCAAGCGCTCGAAGAAGACGACCGTGCCCCCGGACGCCGCCAGCTCTAGCGCTCGTTCGAGGACGCTGCGGCGCATCGTCGTCGTCGGCCCGAAGACGAGCGCCTGATAGCCGTTGCCCGCCACCTCGAGCTCGCCGCCCTGCACCTGGCTCGCGAGGATGGAATCGTCGTCGATGATGTCGTTGTCGATCCCCGCGTCGTAGATCGCCCGCGAGAGGCGCATGTAGAGGTTGTAGTCGGGGCCCTTGCTAGCGGGTGGTTCCCCGGCGAGCAGGCTGACCGCCGGGTAGTGCACGGCGACGTCCGCCACGTGCACGCCCTGGGACATCGGGTAGCTGAGGCGCGCGACCCAGTCCGAGATGTTCCTGTAGTAGCGCCAGTAGGGCTGTCGCCAGTGGGGGTCGGGAGCGGCGTGCTCCCAGGTGCTCGCACGGGTCGAGTAGTAGAGGCCGTGCTCGTCGTAGAGGTTCGCACCGAACGCGAAGTCGGCGGACAGCCAGGAGAGCGTCTGGTCGGTCGTGCGCCCCCAGCCGCTGGAGTGGAAGGCCTCGTTCCACACGCGTGGCCGCCCGTACAGACGCGCGATCGACGCGGCGATCTTCGTGTCGTAGTAATTGCGCTGATCCACCGGCCGCTGGCCGTAGTCGTCGTATCCCGGCGCCGAGAACCAGCGCTGCGTGCGGAAGTAGTCGATGTAGCCCTGGCTGTGCCGGTAGATGTTGTTGCGGCCCCAGTTGTCGTGGCTCGTCAAGACGCCGCGTTCGGCGGTCCAGTCGTACACCTTGCGCCAGTAAGCGTGCTCGTCCACGTCCAGGTACGTGTCGAAGAACGCCGTGCGATAGGCTGGCGTGCGCGGGCCGACGTCGAAGTGCAGGGCGGGGATGGCGCGACCGATCTCGAAACCGTTCCTCTCGCGAAACCGGTCTCTGAGCACCTCGGTGTAGATGTCGCGCGGCGTCGGTGGATGCTCGTCCTGGAAGACCCCGGCCAGACTCGTGCCCATCGCCGCGGCCCCGAGCCGCCGCTCGAGTTCCCCGTAGAGCATGTCGACGAAGGCATCGCTCGCCGTCGGGCTGAGCTGGAATGACTGGAAGGGGACGGCCACCGAGGCCGTGACGCGCCACCGACCTTCCGGCGGCGTCCAGACGAGGGCACCGTCCTCCAGAGCATCGGTCAGGTCGAGGCTGCGTTCGTCGTCCGCCAGACCCTCGTGGAGCGGGAAACCGCGCGCCGCGAGGACCTCCCCCGCGGGCAGCTCGAGCCGTACGGCGCTCCCGGCCTCTCCTTCGGCAGACAGGAACTCGACCCGGCGCGTGCGCTCGTCGCCGACCTTGGCGGCCGCCATCTCCAGCCAGCCGTACTGCCCGTAGCCGACCTGATCGTAGGCCCAGAGGGACATGCCCAGCCGCTGGCACTCGGCGTGCACGAACTCGAACATCTCCCACCATTCGGGGGTGAAGGACGCCGGGTGACAACGACCGGGGGAGCGCTGGATCGGACAGACGGCCTTCACGCCGGCGGCGGCGAGCGTCTCGAGTTGCCAGGTGACCCGCTCTCTCTCCAGACGATCCCCCTCCCACCACCAGAGGGGCACCTCACCCCACTGGGCGTGGTCGGGGTCGACGAACGCGTCGCGCAGCTCCTGGTAGCTCGGGGTGTCCGCGTCTCCGGCGCTGCCTTGCGGCGTCGCTCCCGCGTCGGCTCCGAGCATGAGGGCGGCGAGCGCGACTCGCCATCCGGGGTTTCTCCGAATCTGCACCAGAGCTCCGACTGCTTCCGCGAGGGGGGTCATGGAGACATGGTAGCCAGGCCCCGGCGCTCACGGCCCGCTCTCTGGCCTACCGCCGATCCTCGGGGAGGGGGGGGACGTTGGCGTGGGCCTGCTCGAAGGTCAGGACCGGACGGAAGTTCGGGTGCTCCCTGTACTTCAGGTTCTTGCGGCCGAAGTACGAGCCGTGGTACTGGCCGTTGCTGTCGATCCAGGTCGTGACGCGGATGCGCTCCTCCCGCGAGAGGTCGACCCCCCAATGCTCCGGCCCGATGTACTCCTGCAGCCTGCTGGCGTACGTGCCGAGGCTGTAGGGCGGCAGGTAGTGGTTGTTGCCCGCCTTGGGGTGGTTCTCGCCGATGACGGGGATGAGGCGACGCCTCATGATCTCCTCGTACGAACGGTTGAAGTGCTTCGTCAGCTCTCCAGACAGGTCGAGGCCCCCGTCCTTCCGCTCCGAGCCGTGGCAGCCCACGCAGTGCGCGTCCCAGACGGGCTGGACGTCCTGTGCATAGGACAGCGGGCGAGCCCCCGATTCCTCCCCCGGCTGCGGCCCCGGCAGGCTGGCTGCACGCTGCAGGGCCCGCACCACTGGAGCCGTCGGCTGCACGGGCGCAGCGTCCTGCGCCTGTTCGTGACAGCCGATGCACGAGCGCGTCTCGCCGGGCCGGAAGTTGACGAAGGTGCGCTCGCGCTGCACCTCGACGTACTCCTCGTCCAGCGCCTGCAGAAAGATGTTCCGGTCGGCCTGGACCAGGAGATGCGCAGAACCGTCCTCTTCGACGGGAACGATGCCGTGCTGGATCTTCAGACCGAGGTGCGTGCGGTCGGTGATGACGGAGTGCTGCTGGTCGTGCGCGTCGCCGTCCCAGAAGCGCCGCGAGGCCCAGGGCCGCGGCACGTGCTCGTTGATCCGCAGGTACTTGATCGTGCCGCGCTCGACGCCGTCCAGCCCGAGGTAGACGTCGGTGACGACGAGCCGCGCCAGACCGCGTGCGGCCAGCTCCGGATCGATCGTCCCCCGCACCACCAGCGGCCGCGGGCGCGCGCGCACGGGAATCGGGTTCCAGCAGGAGGTGCCGGGCTCCTCGTGCAGCAGGCGCCGCGGGCCCTCGCCGTCGATCAGGTAGAGGCTCCAAGCGTCCTTGACGTTCCACGTCTCGGTCGGATTGAAGGCGACGAGCTGCGCCGCGAGCGAGAGTGGATACGGATCCATGTAGAGCGGACCGCGATCGGTGTTGCCGCTACCGTCGCGGCCCTGCTGCAGCTCGGGCGGGATCGGCTTGGTCGCGCCGCCTGGCACGTTGTCCCAGCCCCACTGGTGCTGCACGTCCACCTCGGGGGTGACGTAAGTGACGGGCGCGCCCGTGCGGCGATCCAAGCGGGTGTCGATCAGCATCAGCGTCCCCACTCCCAGTGGCATGTGGGGTGCGCCGATGGCCACGAAGTGGCTGTGTGAACCCGGCACCGCGCGGCCGACGTTGAAGACCGAGGGGAACGCGATGTTCGTCCCGTAGACCTCCTCCGAGCCGGTGCCGTCGGGCCGCACCGCCCAGAGCGCCTTGTTCGTCACCGAGCCGTTGTCCACGTACTCCCAGCGGGTGTACAGGATGCGGCCGTCGTTCATGACGCTCGGCGTCGACTCGCTGACCGAGTTGTTGGACAGCCTCTCGATGTTCCCGCCGTCCGCGTCCATCCGGAAGAGCACCGTCGTCGTCAGCTTGTCCGGCCCGTCGCAGAGGATGCCGTACTCGCAGCGGCTGGAGGCGAAGGCGATGCCACCATCGGGCAGGTAGCACGGGTGCAGGTCGTCGGTGTGGTGGCGATAGACCGAGTAGTCGATGTTGTACTTGTCGATGCGGGCCTCTTCGTCGGGCGGCGAGAAGGTCAGCTGGCGCAGGCCCGTGCCGTCGATGCCGACCTCCCAGATGCGGAAGCCGACGCCGAGCTTCTCCTTCCAGCCGAAGACGACTCGCTCACCGTCGAAGGAGAGATCGCAGCGTCCGAAGAGACCGTGCGCCAACGAGGGCGCGAGCTCGCGCACCGAGCCGTCAACCAACGACAGCACGCACAGGTCGCCGCCGTAGTCCCGACAGCCGTCGATGAAGTCGGTGTAGTAGTGGGTCGACTGCAGCGTGTGGCGCCGGACGTAGAGCAGCTCGTCGACGCCGGGGAGCAGCTCGCGCAGGCGCGCGCGAGTCGCGGCGACGTCGTCGTCGATCTCCACGGTCAGGAGCAGGGCCCGGTCTTCGGGATCTTCCCGCGGGGCGGGGAACAGGTCGACGAATGCGTCCGGGTCCGGGACCTTCTCCGCGCTCGAGACGGTGAAGCCGGCCAGGTGCGGGCTGCAACCGGCCGCCTCGATGCGGAGCGTGTTCCGGCCGCGCCGGAATGCGAACGGGCCGTAGCTCTCCCAGGACAGGTGCCGGGCGAAGAATCCTCCGGTGTCCCGTGCCAGGAACTCGCCCGGTTGTCGCGCGCCATTGACGCAGAGCGTGACAGGCCTCGGCTCTCCCGATGCGTACTCGAAGTGCAGGAAGAGCCGGGAGGGCTCCTCGAGCTCGAACTGCCACTCCTGCACGCCGCCCTCGCCATGGGTGACCACCAGGCCGTCCCACGCACGCTCGATAGGGACCACCTTGCCGCGGGTCGCCGCATGCTCCCGGGCCGGGACGTCGATCTCGATGGCGTCCTGGGCGGCGGCCGTGGAGGGTGCCATGCTGAGCAGGACGAGGATGTACGACGTACCTCTCATGTCCCTGTTCCTCGTGTGTCTTCCTGCTCGGCGGCTCGCATGTGGCGCATCGTCCCTGTTGCTTCCATCCGCTCCCGTGGTACGCCGTATCCGCCCCAGCGGCAAGCACAAAACATCACTCGCGCCAGCTTCGAGAGGATGCCCCGAGGAGTCTCCGAGCATGGTAGTGTGACCTCCCTCCCCGGACCTCTCGCAGCTCGGCGTCCCTGACCGCCTGCGGGCCAGCCATGAAGAACCTCCTCCCCGCCTCGGTCGCCCTCGCGCTCACGCTTCCCATCGCCTCGGCTCAGACGTGGTCGAAGACCTTCACGGGCTTCAACTACTACCACGCGATCGCCGCGGCGGGCGACGAGGCCTGGGTGGCCTCGGGGGCCGCACTCCTGCACCTGGGCGCGGACGGCTCGGTCCTAGGGGAGTGGACCTCGCAGCCCTACGCCACCGACATCCAGGTGCGAGCGAACGGCGGCAAGGTGCTCTGCGGGGCCTGGGGCGGCTGGGTCGCGAGCTACGACGCCGGCAACCAGCTCGAGTGGGGCTGGCACGTCGACTCCCTGGGGTACTGGGAGTACGCACACTTCTACGGCCTCGACCTCACGACCGACGGCGGCGTCATCGCGATCGGCAACCGCTGGTTCACCGACGTCGCTTACGAGGACGACTGGGGCGAGCTGATGCTCTACCGCTTCGCCCCCGACGGGACGGTGCTCTGGAGCTTGCGGGCGGGCGATTTTGCCGACATGAAGTACACCGGCGGCACGGACGTCGAAGAGCTCGCGGACGGGAGCTTCTTCTTCGTCGGGCGTGGCGGCTATTTTCCGGACATGGTCTGCGGGCGCGTCTCGGCGGCGGGGCAGTTGCTCTGGCTCGACGAGGTCGCCGGCGGCATCGGGTGGTCGCCGCAGGTCGCGCTGCTCGCGGACGGTGACCTGATGGCCATCGACAGCTCGGCACTCGTGTTGCGCATGAACCCGGACGGCGACGTCGCGTGGAAGCAGGAGCTGGTGGGGACTCAGGGCCTGTGGGGTCTCGCCGCGACAGCCGACGGGGGTGCCGTGGCCACGGGCTACAACCGCCGGCCCGACAGCTCGGCCCTCGATCTGCTCTACGTCAAGCTGAGCGCCGCGGGGGAGATCGAGTGGCAAGGGATGCAGGGCAATGCCGACTACCAGTACGGCCAGGACATCGCGCTCGCAGCCAACGGCGACCTCCTGATCGCGGGGGCGGCGTCGGCCAACTACCGAGGCATCGTCC
Organism: uncultured Planctomycetaceae bacterium; assembly: GCA_964507325.1. GTDB lineage: Bacteria > Planctomycetota > UBA1135 > UBA1135 > CAZDQL01. The sequence goes on from CAZDQL010000041.1 coordinate 47,854, forward strand.
AGCGCTTCGATGCCGGCGGGCAGTCCCCCGGTTGCGACGTCGTGCCCGGCTACGTGCAGTTCGAAGCCCACTCGGGCCCGAACGGCCCCATCAGTGAGCCCAACGGCCCTGCGCCCGACCCACTGGTCCCCTACCAGAAGCAGTTCAGCTCGGCGGATCTCGACGTCATCGACGTCTGCCTCACCCTGTCGATCGGGACGCGCTTCTGCGCTCCTGCCGTCGCGAACTCCACAGGGCTCCCCGCCGAGCTGTGGATCGCCGGAGAAGCCTCCACGGCCGTGAACTCGGTCACGCTCGTCGCGGACGAGCTGCCGCCCCACCAAGCGGGCTACTTCCTGATCGGGATGGGAACGGGCGTGGTCAATCCTCCCGGCTCGCAGGGCAACCTCTGCCTGGCGGGGAGCACCATCTACCGTTTCGCCTCGAGCGTGAAGAGCGCGGGCGCTTCGGGGGTGATCGAGCTCGGGATCGACTTGACGGCGATCCCCGGCCTCGGCCAGATCAAGAGCGGCGAGACGTGGAACTTCCAGACGTGGTTCCGGGACAAGAACCCGCAGAGCACGTCGAACTTCACGGACGCGATCGCCGTGACCTTCGTGCCTTGAGGGTGAGCACGCTCCACTCCCCGACGCCTTCCCGACCCCGGGACCGAGTCCGACTGGGAGCTCGAGGCTACCCGCGGGAACGGGACCGCCCGGTTTACGAAGTCTCGTTCATGACCGAGGGCTGAGGCCGAATGCAGCGCTCCACCCCGGCCGGTGGGCCGGCTGGGGCGGAGCTCTTGCAGGAGGCGACTCCCCTACCTACCGGCGCTCCAGATGCTCGTGCAGCACGCGCTTGATCTTCTGCAGCTCCTCCTGCAACTCCTGGACGCGCTGCTTCAGCCGGTGGAGATCCTCCTCGCGGGCGCGTTCGGCCTGCTCCTCGTGCTCGCCCTCGCGCCCTCCCTCGCGCTCGGCGTAGTAGTGGGCCAGGGCGGCACAGCCGCGCGCGCGCAGACCCAGGTCCCAGTCGGCGTACAGCTCGGTGGCGAGCTCGAGCAGGTCGATGGTCGTCTCCATCGACAGGCCCTCGAAGGCCCGGCCGATCTCCACGTCGCTCGCGCCTCCCTGCTGCAGTTCCGCGACGTGGATGAAGCGCTCCATCACCCCGGCCTTCTCCTTGCGCCCGGCTTCCGCCAGCGCGCCACGGGCCCAGCGCAGGATCTCGATCCGCGCCTCCAGGTGCTCGATCCCCTGGATGACCTGCAGCTCGCGGTCCTCGGCCTCACGGGACTCCTCCCCCTCGCCGCGCTCCTCGCGCAGGTGCTGCGCGTAGTACTCGGCGAGTTGACCGCAGGCCCGCGCCCGCTCCCGGTTGCCCCACTCGCCGTACTGATGGGCCGCCCACTGCAGCCCCTCGATCAGGTTGCCCTTGCTGGGGAGCTTCTGAACCGCTTGGGCGATCTTCTCCTCGTTCGCCCCTGAAACCACCAATTCGCCGTAGTGGATGGCGCGGTTCAGGAAGCCCGCGTTCTTCTCATCGCCCATCTCGGCGAACGCGTCCCGGGCGAAGCGGAGGATCTCGATGCGCCGTCCCAACGCTTCCAAATCGCCGGTCACCTCGCGCTCTCGTCGCTCTTGCCGGCGCTGCCAGTGCTCCTTCAGTGTCGCCGCCAGCTCGCCGGTGAAGGCGGCCTCCTCTTCGTGGCCCCACTCGGCCCAGAGCTGTGACGCCCAGTGCATCAGCTCGACCTTCGCGCCCAGCTCGGGCGCCTTCTGGATGTACTGGCGCGCTTCCTCGTCGCGGCGCCCCTCGAGCTGCATCTCGAGCGCGCGGTACGCGTGCTTGCAGAGGTCGCCGGCGTCGGGGCGATCCGCTTCGCGGCAAGCCTTCTCGGCGAGGCGGAAGCCCTTGACCATGCGCGTGGCCAGCTCGCGCTCCTGGTTCTGGCCACCTTCGCGCTCGCGCTGCGCCTCGCGCTCGCGGCCACCCTCGGTGCGCCGGGCGTAGACCTGGGCCAGCTCAGCGGTGAGTCCCGCCTGCTCCGCATGGCCCCACTCGGCCCAGAGGCCCGAGGCGTGTTTCAGGAGCTTGCCCAACTCCTCGCGCCTGGGCGCCTGCTCGTAGATGTGCTGAGCTTCCTCGCCGCGGTGCCCGGCGAGCCGGAGCTCGTGGGCGTGCATCGCCAGCTCGATCCGCTCCGCGGCCTCCTGCTTGTTGCTCTCTCGGAACGCGTCGTGCGCGAGCGCGAGGATCTCCAGCTGGCGCTGCGCCTCCTGACGCTCCGTTCTCGCGCCTTCGCGCTCGCGGCCGGCGCGTGCCTTCTGCGCCGCCCGGCGCTCGTCACGCGCCTCGTCGGCGATGCGGGCCAGCATCGCAAGCGCTTCCTCGCGTCCGAGCTCCTCGAGCGCGACCATTCCCATCTCGAGGTGATGGATGAGCTCTTCGTAGGCACCGTCCTCGCGAAAGTCGCGCTGACGCTCCCGCTGGGCCGAGGCGCACGACGGCAGCACGAGTAAGAGCACCATCCCCACCAAGCACGCCGTGATCGTTCGCATCGTCGTTTCCCCTTGCCCCTCAGGGCTCTGGATCCCGTGCCGGTCTGTCAGCGCAGTGTTCGGCCGGTGAGGCCGATCGAGGCGCTGATCTGGATCGGTGCATGGTAGCCCGCATTCCCGAAACCCGCACCCGCCCGCGCAGCCTCGTCGCCTGCTCGCCAGGGGGTGAACGCCAGGCGCGGATTCCTCCGGTTCACTGGCACCTCGTCGCGCTCCTGCTGGTACCCATGTGTTCATGAGACCCCTCCTCATCCTCCTCCTCGCGCTCGGCGCCGCCCTCCACCTTTCCGCACAGGAGCCGGCCAGGCAGGCCTCACGCTTCGGCTTCCGGCTCTCGCCGATCGTCGACCTGTGGTACGAGCTGCGCACCCTCGCCGAGGGCGAGTCCCTCGCGAGCGAGGAGGCCGGGGCGCTGCGGGCGGCGATCGAGGCCGCACGCGCGCTCGACGAGGTCCTGGGCAGTCCCATCGCCTGGGGTCTCGTGGAAGGTCGCATCGCCGGGTGCGCGACGGGCGACGAGCTCCTCCAGGCCATGCTCATGCTTCCTCCTGAATTCCAGCTCCGCGGTCCCGATGGGGCGCGACGGAGCATCCCCTTGCGTGCGCAGGCCCAGGCCCTCGCCGAACAGGTGGTCCAGCTCGAGGAGACGTGGCTCCGAGAGTCGTGGCCCCAACGCAAGGTGCTCCTGGAGAAGCAGCGCGCTCACCTGGACGAGCTCCTCGCCGACGGCAAGGAGACGGCGATCTGGGCGCGGATCGAGGAGCTCCTGGGCCTGGCCCCGCCCGACACGCCGGTCCCCGTACAGCTCGTGGTGCGCTCGCCGTGGCCCGGCGCCGTGACCCACCGCGCACCGGGGGGCGCGGCGTGCTTCGTCGCGGTCGAGAGCCGCCGGGGGGCGGCCTTGGCCGAGGTGGTGGTGCACGAAGCCCTGCACGCGGTCGAGGTCATGCAACCCGAGGGGGCCACCTGCCTCTTCGACGCCCAGCGCGAGGCCTTCCGCAAGGCGCAGCTCTCACCGCGGGACCGCAGGACGCGCGACGCCCTGCACGCCTACGTGTTCCTCGCCGCCGCGGAGGCCGTGCGGACGGCTCTCGACCCGGAGCACGTCGACTACGGAATCACCGCCGGCGTCTACGAGCGAATGGGCGCGCCGGCCGGGATCGTGCGTGCCGCCTGGACCTCCTACGTGCAGGGCCAGCTCGACGCGGACGCACTCGTAGCACGAGTCGCGGAGGGACTCGCACGATCGGGGGGCGAAGACTGAGAGGAGGGCGCCGAGGGCCCGCACGACCGGCGCTATCATGCGTGCCTCAACGCTCCCCAGCTTCTCATGACCCGCTATCAAGGCATCAACCATCTGGCGCTCGCCACCGGCGATCTCGACGGGACGATCCGCTTCTGGCGCGACCTCCTCGGCATGCGCATGGTCGCCCGGCTCGGCCGGCCTGGGTATCGCCACTACTTCTTCGAGATCTGCGAGCGAGACCTGATCGCCTTCTTCGAATGGCCCGGCGTGGAGCCGCTCTCCGAGCACGACCACGGTGCGGCACGCCGCGGGCCGGTCGGCTTCGACCACGTCGCCATCGGGGTGACCGAGAGCGCGGAGCTCTGGGCGATCAAGGACCGCTTGGAGGCGGCGGGCTTCTGGACCTCGGAGGTGGTCGACCACGGCTTCGTCCAGTCGATCTACACCTTCGACCCCAACAACATCCCGGTCGAATTCTGCTGGGACGTTCCGGACTTCGACCTGCGCACGAAGCCGCTGATGGTCGATCGCGAGCCGTCGGAGGTCGCACAGGAGGGACCGGAGCCGCAGGCTGGAAGGTGGCCGGAGGTGGAGAGCCCAACGGCGCCGGAGGAGTTCCGCGTCTACCCGGGCCTCGGCAGCGAGCTCGCGCCCTGAGAAGGGGGGGGGCGCAGGC
>CAZDQL010000042.1:0-49111 GCA_964507325.1 uncultured Planctomycetaceae bacterium
AGCATCCGCTGATTCGCGCAGATAGGGCCTTGGATCTATGCAACTACGGGGTGGATACGGATGAAGCGAGCAGGTGGGAGATGTTCGTCGATCACCCCGGTCCTTGGCACCTGTTCGCTATGAGGCACACGAGACACTCTCAAACCACCGGGGGTGTTGGAGAGCTCATTCCAATCGAGTTCGGCCGCGAAGATACCGCCCGCGCCAATGTCGTCCTTCCCGCGCCATCGGAAGGACCACCCCTTGTCATGCGGGTCGTGGATGAGAGAGGAATGGTCGTTGGTGGTTACGTCCAGCTGCGACTGCGCAACGCGACAGGGGAGCTGCTGCCGATCCATACCGCCGGTGTTTTTCAGCCCTGCGCGACGGGCGCGAGTTGCATCATCGTAGCGGGCGACTTGTGGGTCAGTGCGGCTCAAGAGGGGCTTTGCAGTACGGAAGTGGGGCCTGTCGGCCCTGGTGACAGCGTAGAGCTGAGACTTGCACGTGGGGCCGGGCTGGTGATTCGAACGACTGTCGGAGGGCAGGCCGCCGAAGGGGAAGTGTGCGTCACCGACGCGCGAGGAATGCCGGTCACGGCATTCGTTTCTCCTACGGGCTGGTGTTCCGAGGGATACCCCTTGCCTCACATCCACTCACTCGGACCGTTCCCAGTGGGTGAGTACCTACTGGAGGCTTGGGATCAGCAGGGGAGGAAGGCCATGCGCACGGTGGAGCTGACTCCCGGCCGGAACGAGATTGTCCTGGACATGCAGTGACTGGCGCCAGCAAGCCGCGCTGATCCCGCCAGGCAACGACCGGACTGGCAAGGCCGAATCCGTAGAACCGATCTGCGCGGTGTGTCGCCCGATGCCACCTTCGAGGCACAGGTTGCCCTGGCTGCCGCCCGGGAATGCGACGAATCCCTGCGCAGGTGAATTCAAGAAGTATCCGAACTGCTCCTTGGGGAGGTTCATGGCGACTACCACGATGCTCCCGTCCGCTGCCAGATCAGAGCCCGTGGCGACGATCTCTGCAATCTCCCCGGTGGAATTGGGCCAGGTCCAGCAGTACGTCTGACCTATCCTAGGGCGGTAGTCGTAGATGCCGATGACCTCGCTACTCCCCGCGCCGCCCGCGGCGACGTGGCGTGGGGAGGCGGCCAGGGCCAGCCCGTAGTTCTTCTGGTAGCCGTCAGCGGGATCCAGCCTGCTAACGAGCTGGCCGGTGGCCAGGTCAAACTCATGACAAGCCCCATGCCGAACGCCAAAGGACCCCACGTTGCGGTGTGGCTCGCCAACCAGAACAGTCGTTTCCGTGAGCGCGACGGCCGTGCCGAATCCAGCGCGACCCTCGCCCACGACAACCGGGGCCGCGAGATGGAACAACTGCGAGTACGTGCCGGTCTCAAACAGGTAGGCGTCCCCGTAGTTCTGTCCCGGTGCGCCGACTGCGATGTCCTCGCCGACTGGGTGCGGGCCGAAGAGCGCATCCACTCGGGCGTTGCATCGCGCGCCGAGCTGGACGCTGCCGGGAGCATGGCTGCACCGATCCAGGAGCAGATCGACGACTACCTCGCGGCCCCGATTCAGGGGCGCAAGGGCCGACGGCGCACGCCGAAACACCTCCAGAACATCCGCCGGGCTCTCGAGCGCGTGGTAGCGGTTCTCGATTGGCGAACCCTGCGGGACGTCGATGCGCGCTCCCTGCGCAGCTGGGTGGCGGAACAGGGAGATGCCGGGGTAGCCCCGCGCACGATTCAGGCACATCTCGCGGCCTGGAAGACGTTCCTACGCTGGCTGCGTCAGGATGGCCGCTACGTCGGCGAGGACCCGTTCGTCGCCGTATCCGCGCCCAGGCACGAGGACCGGCGCAAGCCGCGGGCCCTGAACGAGGACGAGGGTGAGATCGAGGGATTGCTGATCGCCGCGCTGCGTCGTCCCGTGCAGGAGGCGTCGGTGATCCGCCGCGGCCCGAGGAAGGGCCAGCTCGCCGCAAATATCGGCGACTCCACCCGGGCGAAGCTCGAACGGCACGGCCGAGAGCGGTGGTTGGCGTACCGGGTCCTGCTCCTGACGGGGCTTCGAGCCGGCGAGCTGGCGGCCGTCACGGTGGGGGATCTGGAGCTCGAGGCCGACCCTCCGACCGTCCACCTCGACAAGATGTGGACCAAGAACGGCGAGCCTGCCGCGATTCCGCTCCGTACGGACCTGGCGACCGATCTTGCGGCTTGGATCACAGAGGAGCTCGAGGCAGAGCGCGAACGGGCGCGCGAGCGCGGCGAGGCGGTCCCCGCCAGGCTCGCTCCTGAGCGGCGCCTACTGCACGTCCCGGCACTGCGCGAGATGGACAAGGATCTGAAGTTCGCGGAGATCCCGAAGCGCGTGCGGGGGCGAACGGCCTGCCGCCATAGCCTGCGCCACACGACCGCGACGCTGTTGGGGAAGCTCGGCGCCCCTCCGCAGGTCATCTCGACCTGGATGCGCCACGCGGGCGACACGCTCGCCGAGCGCGCGTACACCGACCGCTCAGCGCTCGATGTGCTCCCTTGGCTCGATCGCCTGCCGGCCTGGCGTGGAGACGGTGAACCGCAGCCGAAGGAGTGTGACGGCGAGCGCTCGGCCGCGACCGGAACCGGCGGGGACGCGAGCTCGCGAGTGCTTACCCGAGAGTCTCCCAAAAACCCTGGGACACCCTGGCCCTTCGTGTCCCCTGCTGACCAAGAGCTCGATCGCACGGATCGTCGCAACTCCGCGCGTGACCACGATCTAGCACCGCCAGAGCTGGTCGGGGAGAGGGGACTCGAACCCCCGACTCGTAGCACCCAAAGCTACGCCTCTACCAACTGAGGTACTCCCCGTTGTCCGAAGGGTAGTCCAGCTCCGGGGGGCAGCCAAGTCCCCCGGCCGCGGCCGGGGTTCCAGGACCGCGGTTTGCCCTTGGGCTCGAGGAGGGCTCCGGATACCCTTCCCCGCCCGAGAGGGGGCGTGGACGGGCGAACGAGGGAACGATGGCGATGAAGGTCATGGTGGTCGGGTCGGGTGGTCGCGAGCACGCGCTGTGCTGGAAGATCGCCCAGTCGGAGCTGGTCGACGAGGTGGTCTGCGCTCCGGGGAATGCGGGCATCGCCGAGGTGGCGCGCTGCGAGGCGGTGGCCGCGAACGACCTGGCGGGGATCGTGGCGCTCGCCCGGCGGGAGGAGCCGCGCTTGGTGGTCGTCGGACCCGAGGAGCCCCTCTGCCAGGGACTGGCCGACCGCATGCGCGCCGAGGGGCTGGCGGTCTTCGGGCCGGGCGCCGACGGGGCGCGCATGGAGGGCTCGAAGGGGTGGGCGAAGGACTTCCTCGAGCGCTATCACATCCCCACCGCCAGCGCGCGCCGCTTCGACCGCTCCGGGCTGGCCAAGGGCTACCTGGAGAGCTGCACCACCTGGCCCCAGGTGGTCAAGGCGGACGGTTTGGCCGCGGGCAAGGGGGTCTACGTGTGCGAGGACGCGCGCTCGGCCAAACGCGCGGTCGACGGGATCATGGAGGAGGGGCGCCACGGCAAGGCCGGGGAGCGCATCCTGGTCGAGGAGTTCCTCGAGGGCCAGGAGGCGAGCGCCTTCGCCATCATCGACGGGCGCACGATCCTGATCCTGGAGCCGGTCCAGGACCACAAGCAGGTCGGCGAGGGGGACTCCGGTCCCAACACCGGGGGCATGGGAGTCACCTCTCCGGTGCCGATCCTGAACCGGCGCCTGCACAAGCAGATCGAGCAGCGCGTGCTGGTGCCCACCGTCCACGGTCTGCGCCAGGAGGAGATCGACTTCCGCGGCGTGCTCTTCGTCGGCCTGATGTTGACCGACAGCGGACCGCGGGTGATCGAGTACAACGTGCGCTTCGGCGATCCGGAGTGTCAGGCGCTGATGCGGCGCCTGAAGGGGGACCTGGTGCCGATCTTGCTCGCCACCGCCGAGGGGCGCTTGGAGGAGATCGACATCCCCGAGTGGGATACGCGCCCCGTGGTGGGGGTCGTGGCCGCCTCCCGCGGCTACCCCGGGGACTACCGCAAGGGCGATCCGATCCACGGGCTGGCGCGCTCCGAGGAGACTGCAGAGGTGGTCGTCTTCCACGCCGGCACCAAGCGCCAGGGACGGGACGTGGTCACCAATGGGGGGCGCGTCCTGTGCGTGACCGCCCTGGGTGAGAATCTGGAGGATGCGCGCCTGCGCGCCTACGCCGGCTACGACGCGATCGAGTGGGACGGCAAGTTCTGCCGACGCGACATAGGACGGCGCGAGGAGGCGCGGCGCGAGCTGACGGGTCCCTGAAGCACGACGCAGCCGTGAAGCACGACGCCATCGTCAATCGCTTCGAAGCCTACCTGCGGCGCAACAAGCTCAAGCTGACCGCCCAGAGGCGCAAGGTCCTCGACACGGTCTTCGAGATCCACGAGCACTTCACCGCGGATCAGCTCGCCGCCTGGCTGTCGGAGGCGGGCGCGGGGGTGTCGCGCGCCACCGTCTACCGCACCCTGGACCTGCTCGACAAGGGAGGCTTCGTGCAGTCGCTCGGGACGGGGGAGGGGGGCCTGCTCTACGAGCACGTGCTCGGCCACCGCCACCACGACCACATGGTCTGCCTGCGCTGCGGCGAGATCGAGGAGTTCCAGGACCAGATCATCGAAGAGCTGCAAGCCGCTGCTGCCCACCGCAAGGGCTTCCACCTGACCGGCCACCTGCTGCGCCTGACGGGGGTGTGCCGGACCTGCGCCGCCGAACTGAAGCGGGAGGGGCGCCTGGAGGAGGTGCTGCGCGACTACGGACCCGGGAGTGTGCTGGACCAGTAGTCCGTGTGCACCTGCCGGCCCCTCGTGGCTCCTAGCTAGGCGCGCCGAGGAGGGCGTAGCCGTAGCTACGTTGACGAGGACGCAACGCCGCCAGGAGCCACGAGGGGCCGGCAGGTGCACACGGACTACTGGTCCAGCACACTAACGGTCCAAGTCCTGCTTGATGCGCACCATCACCCGCTCGGCGATGTCGGAGTCGTAGAAGCCCCACTTCTTGGCCCCGATCGAGATCTTGGTCTGGGTGGCATCGAAGCGCTGCACCTGGACGATCACCCGCGCCCCCTCGACCTTGGCCTCCAGGGCGGTCAGGTCCTCGTCGACCTCCAGGACCTGCAGCGAGAGCTCCGACAGGGTGCGCTTGGTCTGGGCCCACACCACCGTCGGCTCCTCCTTGACGTAGGCGATGCTGGCGTGGTCCATGAACTCCTGACTGATCAGGACCGCCCCCAACCCGACCGCGGCGATGAAGCAGCCCGGTAGCGCGGGCAGGAGCAGGGCCGCCGCCAGGGGCAGGCCCGCGAGTCTCCTCAGACGGTGTCTCACGGTTCCTCCCTAGCGAGAGAGGTCCTTGACGATGCGGCGCTGGACGAGCTGCGCCACCTCGTTCGAGTTCAGCATGTACTTCTTGGCCTCGACCCAGATGCGCGTCTCGCCCACGGTCCAGTTCGCCACGTGGACCCGCACTACGGCGTTGTCGACCCGCGTTTCGATGGCGCGCAGGTCCTCGTCCACGTGCAGCAGCGCGTCGGTCATGTTCGACATGCTGCGCTTGGTGCTGGCCCAGACGATCTCCACGTCCTCCTGGACGTCGGCGGTCAGGGCCTGATCCCGCCACTCCTCGGTGACGACGATGGCGGTGACACCGACGGCGGCCACGGCGCAGCCGCCGAGCAGGACGAGCGGCACTGTTATGAGGGCCGCGAGAGTGACTCGGTTCATGGTTACCCCCCTTGCACTGGGTTCAGGAGGCTAGCCTACCCGGGCGCCACAGGCGACTTCCACCATCCGGCGGTAGAAGGCGCGCCCCTCCCCCTCGGCGCGCGCAGCCCTGCGCGCCCAGCGCGGGTGGTTCCAGGGATCGAGGTTGCGCTCCGGGTGGGGCATCAGGCCCAGCACCCGTCCGCTGGGGTCGCAGATCCCCGCGATCCCGTCCAGCGATCCGTTGGGATTCGCCGGGTAGTCCGCCCCGACGTAGGTGAGGGCGATCTGCCCCGCCTCCCGCAGGCGCTCCAGGACGTCGCTCCCGCGCGCCACGAAGCGCCCCTCGGCGTGGGCCACCGGGCAGGGCATGCGCTCCCCGGGAACGAGCCAGGGGCAGGCGCAGGGCTGGCTCTCCAGCTCCACCCAGCGGCACTCGTAGTGGTTCGAGGCGTTGGCGTAGAGGCTGATCGAGCGCTCCTCCGGGGCGCGCTCTGGCTCGAAGATCCCCGATTCGACCAGCACCTGGAAGCCGTTGCAGACGCCGAGGGCCAGCCCGCCCCCCTCCACGTGGTGCGCCAGCCGCTCTCCGAGGGTGCGCAATTCCAGTCCCCAGACCCGCCCCGCGGCCAGGTCGTCCCCGTAGCTGAAGCCGCCGGCGAAGACCAGGATCTGGTGCGGATCGAGGAGCTCGGGCTCCTCGAGCACGCGGTCGAAGTGGCTGAGCTCGGTGCGGGCGCCGGCCAGCTCGAGGGCTCGCGCGGTCTCGAGCTCGCAGTTGGTGCCGGCGGTGCGCAGGACGAGGGCTCGGGGGCGGTTCATGGCGTGGAGGGGGTCGGCGCCGAGCCGGTGAAGCCGGAGAGGTCCTGCCCGACGCGCTGGAAGGCCTCGTGGAGCGCGTCGAGGGTGAGGTCGATGCACGGGTCGCCGGCCGCGTCCCGGATCGCCAGCCGCGGCGCTGCGGTCAGGCGGCCGATCACCACCCAGGGGACGTCCCCCAGGGCGGAGCCCAGCTCCTCCTCCCGCTCCGCGGGCACCTCGATCAGGAAGCGGGTGGCGCTCTCGGAGAAGAGCGCGGTGGTCGTGGGGTCGTAGCCCGCGGGGAGCTCGCCGCAGTCGAGGGGGCCGAGCTCGACCTCCGCCCCCAGACGACCCGCCAGGCAGAGCTCCGCCAGGGCCAGCGCCAGCCCCCCCTCCGACAGGTCGTGGCAGGCGCGCGGGATCCCCTCACGGATCGCGCCGTGGACGCCGGCCAGGATCCCCGGGGCGCCTGTCAGGTCGGGGCAGGGGACGCGCCCGCCGTCGAGGCCGAGCTCGGCGTGGAGCTCGCTGCCCCCCAGCTCCGCGCGGGTGACGCCCACCAGGACCAGGAGGTTCCCTGCCTGCTTGGCGTCGATCGTCATGCTGCGCGCGATGTCCGGCACCAGGGCCAGGGAGGAGACGTAGAGGGTGGGCGGGATCGCCAGCGTCCGATCCCCCACGCGGTACTCGTTGTTGAGGGAGTCCTTGCCGGAGATGAAGGGGGTGCCGTAGGCGATGGCGCCCTCGTAGCAGCCCCGCGCCGCCCACACCAGGGCACCCAGTCGGTCGGGCTTGTCGCAGTTGCCCCAGGAGAAGTTGTCGAGGATCGCCGTGCGCGTCGGATCGCCCCCGGCCGCCACCGCGTTGCGCAGCGCTTCGTCGATGGCGGAGAGCGCCATGGCGCGCGGGTCGAGCCGTCCCTGCCGCGCGTTGGCGCCCACCCCCAGGGCCACGCCCTTGGGGGAGGCGGGCAGGGGCCAGAGCACCACCCCGTCGGAGGGGCCGTCCGCGGCGACCCCCGCCATCGGCTTGACGACGCTCATCCCCTGCACTTCGTGGTCGTACTGGCGCACGATCCACTCCTTGCTGGCGATCGTGGGCCGCGCCACGAGGGCCAGGAGGGTGGCCCCCGGATCGGCCAGGGGCGGAGCGCCGGGATCGGAGAGCTGGGGCGCGCTCCACTCCGCCCGCCGCGTCGAGCGCGGCGTGCCCCCGAAGAGGAACTCCATCTCGAGCTCGCCGATCGACTCGCCTTCGTGCAGGAGCACCAGCCGCCCCGTGTCGGTGAAGTGCCCGATGGCGGTGGCCTCCACGTCCTCGGCGGCGAAGACCGCCGCGCAGGCCTCGAGCTTCTCGGGCGGGACCGCCAGCACCATCCGCTCCTGCGCCTCGCTGATCCAGATCTCGTCCGCAGCCAACCCGGCGTACTTGAGGGGCACCTTCTCGAGCTCCACCACCGCGCCGGTGTGCTCGCCCATCTCGCCCACCGCCGAGGAGAGCCCGCCCGCCCCGCAGTCGGTCACCGCCCGGAAGAGCCCCGCGTCGCGCGACACGATCAGGGCGTCGAGCATCTTCTTCTCGGTGATCGGGTCGCCGATCTGCACCGCCGAGGCGGAGACCACCTCGCTCTCGTCGTGCAGCTCCGCCGAGGAGAAGGTCGCCCCGTGGATCCCGTCGCGCCCGGTGCGGCCGCCGACGAGCAGGATCACGTCCCCCGGATCGACCCGCTTCTCGGCGCAGGAGCGGGGGATCAGCCCCAGGGTCCCGGCGTAGACCAGGGGGTTGGCGGTGTAGCCCTCGTGGAACCAGACCCCCCCGGCGACGGTGGGGATCCCCATGCGGTTGCCGTAGTCGCGCACCCCCGCCACCACGCCGCGCAGGATGCGGCGTGGGTGCATCGTGCCCCGCGGCAGCTGCTCGTGGGGCGTGTCGGGGGGGCCGACGAAGAAGGCGTCGGTGTTGGCGATCGGCTTGGCTCCCAGCCCGACCCCCAGGATGTCGCGGATCACGCCGCCGATGCCCGTGCCCGCGCCGCCGTAGGGATCGATGGCGCTGGGGTGGTTGTGGGTCTCGACCTTGAAGGCCAGGTCCCAGCCCCCGTCGACCTCCGGCTCGAACTCGACGATGCCGGCGTTGTCGTGGAAGACGCTCACGCACCAGGGTTTGGCGAGCTCCTCGGTGGCGCGGATGACGGTGGACTTCAGGAGGTTGTCGATCACCTCGCCGTCCATCTCGATCCGGCCGCGGAAGGTCTTGTGCTGGCAGTGCTCGCTCCAGGTCTGGGCCAGGGTCTCGAGCTCCGCCAGGGTGGGCTCGCGTCCGGCGGCGCGGTAGTGCTCCTGGATGGCTCGCATCTCGGTCAGGTTCAGGGAGAAGACGCCCTCCTCGGAGAGCCGCAGGAGACCGTCGTCGTCCAGGTCGACCAGCGGCACCTCCAGGCGGCGCCGCACCTCGACCTGGGGAGGTGGGCCGTAGTGGAGCCCTTCGCTCTCCAGCCCCACGTCCTCGATCACCTCGTTGGCGAGCGCCGCCCGTGCGATCGACGCCAGCTCCGCCGAGCTGGGGGTGCCGTCTAGCTCCCAGGCCAGGAAGGTCTGGACCAGGGGCGGCTGCGCGACCACCCCACCTTTCACCAGGGCCCGCGCCAGGGTCTGGGCCACCGGGTCCATCACCCCGGGCTTGCGTGCCACCAGGACCCGCCGCGCGTTCGAGGCCGCCGGCGGAGTGCACGGCTCCAGGATGCGGGGCTCGTCGAGCACCGGGTCCGCCAGGAGCTCGCGCACGACGCGCTCCACCTGGGAGCGCTCCAGGGTGGGGGGCAAGAGGTAGCCGCGACCCAGTCGCACCCCGCCCACGTTCCCGACCCCCAGCTCGCGGATCGCGGCTGCGGCGTGGGTGCCATGGGGATCGTCGTAGGCGTCCCGACGAAAGACCTCGACGCGCCAGGCGTCGGGCAGGGCCACGGGGGGGGCGGGGGCCATGGTGAGCGGTGGGGGGGCGCGGGGGGAACGGGCCGTCGCGGGGATTCTAGTGTTCCGCCTCCGCGGTTCGAAGGTGCCTCTCCCGGGTGTCGAGGGATCCGGGAGATCTCCCCACCCGCTGCGTGCTTGCGATCTGGCGGCCGGTCGTCGAGGATCTCTCCCCTCGCCTGCTCCCGAGAAGGAAGGAAGAAGCCCACCTTGGCCCAGAGCGAATCCCCGAAGAAGAGCGCCCAATCCACGCCCCTGCCCTCGGCGGGGATGGACTTCGAAGCCCCGGTCAAGGAGCTCGAGGCCCAGCTCGAGGAGCTGCACGAGCTCTCCAAGGGAACCCAGCTCGACATCTCGAGCGAGATGGAGGCCCTGCGCGCCAAGATCAACGAGGCCCTCGAGGCGACCTACGCCGAACTCGCCCCTTGGGGTCGGGTCCACGTCGCGCGCCACGTGGAGCGCCCCGTCACCTCCGACTACATCGCCCACACCTTCGACGACTTCATCGAGCTGCACGGGGACAAGGCCTTCTCCGACGACGCCGCCATCGTCACCGGCTTCGCCACCCTGCGCGGCCACAGAGTGATGTTGATCGGACACAGGAAGGGGCGCACCACCCCCGAGCGCCTGAGGTCCAACTTCGGCAGCGCCCACCCCGAGGGGTACCGCAAGGCCCTGCGCAAGATGCGCCTGGCCGCCAAGTTGGGCCTGCCGATCGTCTCCCTGATCAACACCCCGGGCGCCTACCCCGGCATCGGCGCCGAGGAGCGGGGCCAGGCGACCGCCATCGCCGAGAACATCCTGTACATGTTCGACCTGCCGGTGCCGATCGTGTGTGTCGTGATCGGCGAGGGGGGCTCGGGGGGAGCGCTCGGGATCGGGGTGGGAGACCGGGTCCTGATGATGGAGTACGCCTACTACTCGGTGATCAGCCCCGAGGGGTGCGCGGCGATCCTGTGGAAGGACGCGGCCCGCTCCCCCGACGCCGCCGCCGCCCTGCGCCTGACCGCCGCGGACCTCTCCAAGCTGGGCGTGATCGACGAGGTCGTCCCCGAGCCCCTCGGGGGGGCCCACCGCGACCGGGAGGTGGCCTTCCAGAACCTGGGGGACGCCCTGGAGAGGCACCTGGCGGAGCTGGCGGAACTGCCCTGGGAGGAGCTCCCCGAGCGCCGGCGCGAGAAGTTCCGTCGGCTGGGCTCGATCGAGGGCCGCTTCCCGGTCCTATGAGGTGAGTCGCGGCCGGGTTCGCTAGCAGGCTGGGGCGGGCTCGGACCGATACACTGGAGGGCTGGAAACCCTGCGGGGCTGGCCCACCCCGCTGCGATGGACGAGCGCCAGACCCCGAAATCCGAGGCGACCCCCCCCTCCGGCGACCGCGAGGTCGACCACGCCCTGATCCGCCGCGCCCAGGCGGGGGAGGAAGAGGCCTTCAAAGCCCTCGTGGAGCGCCACGAGCGTCGCGCCTACCGGGTGGCGCGGAACATGGTGCCCTCCGACGAGGACGCCCAGGACCTGGCCCAGGAGGCCTTCCTGAGGGTCTTCCGCAGCCTGGCGCGCTTCGACTTCGAGCACGATTTCACGACCTGGCTCTTCCGGATCGTGACCAACCTGTGCATCGACCACCTGCGCAAGCGGCGGCCCACCGTCTCGACCGCCGCCCTGCTCGAGGAGGACGAGGGGGAGCTGGACCTGGAGGACCCCCGCGGGGAGGCCCCCTCCGATCGGGTGGAATCGGAGGAGACCGCCGACCAGGTCCAGGAGTGCCTCGCCGCCCTGGCGCCCCATTTCCAGTCCGTGCTCCGCCTGCGGGAGCTGGAGGGGCTGGCCTGCACGGAAATCGCAGAAATCGTGGGTGCTACGCACGTTACCGTACGCTGGCGCCTCCACAGGGGCCGCAAGCTGTTCCTGGAGGAGTGGGAGCGCCGCCAGCGGGTCGCCGAGGCGAAGGGAATCCACGGCTCGGAATGAGTGGGCGCCAACGACTCCGAATCCGGCCCGTAGGCGGGGTCGGAACGAAGCCCACGGAACCATGGAACACCCCCACGACATCTGCTACGAGGTTCGCTTCGCCCTGCCTCTCTATGTGGGACAGGACCTGGAGCCGGAGGAGATGGCCACCGTCGAGGCGCACCTGGCCGGATGCGCCTCCTGCGAGGCTCAGCACGAGCGGGCGCGGGACGCCCGGGAGGTGCTCCTCGCGAGCGGCCGCCAGACCGCGGAAGGGCCCGCGCCCTCCCTCTGGGAGGGGGTGCGGGCAGGCCTGATCGAGGAGGGTCTCCTCCCGTCGGCGGGAACCGCCGTCGCGGAGATCCCCCGCATCCACCGCCCCTGGATCCAGCGCATCCGTGTCGGGGGGGTGGCCGCAGCGGCGGCGCTGCTCTTCTCCTTCACCTTGGCAGGATTCATGGGTTCCGACGGCCGGCCCACCGCCCCCCATGCGCTGGGGAGCGGCGGGGACACCGTCGGAGCGGATCCAGTGGTCCACCATTCCGCCGTTGCGGAACCCCAGGACCCGGGTGCAATGGCAGGTCACGGCGCTCTCAGGAAGGTTGGCGCCAAAGGCATGCCGATGTACCCCAGGGCCATTGAACTGCGTCCGGAGCAGGGTCTCTTGGTACCGCCGCCCCCTGCTAGGGACACGCTCGCCAGCACCCCGGAGACGCTGCGACCAGCCGATCGCTGACCGAGAGTCACCCGATGGAACGAAGCCACGCCCCTCGGCCAGTAGGCCGGGGGGCGCGCCTTTTGGCCTCCGCTCAGGTTTCGGGCCCATCCCGGTCGATCTGAGGGACACGATTCGTCCCGCCGACGGGGCTTCTCCGGCCCCGATCCCTGGCCCTCAGTCTCCGACCCCAAGCTGCGATGACGCGTTCCTCCATCCAGAGCGTTGGTCTCCGCCCGCTCGCCATGCTCCTCTCCGCCGGCCCCGCCCTCGCCCTGGAGGGGCTCAACGGAGCTTCCACCGCCGACCTGGGCCCCCTGGACGCGGGGGGCAGCCCCTGGACCAGTACCCTGGTGGCGCTCCTGGTCGTCGGGACCCTGTTCGTCGCCAGCCGCCGGACCGGGTTCTTCCACCGCCTGCCGATCTCCCGGCGCCTCCTGGCGAGCTTCCTGGTCGCCGGGGCGGGGGCGGGGATCGTCGGACTCGTCGGTCACAGTGGGGCCGGCGCCGTCGATCGGGAGAACGCCCTGGCCCAGGCCTACGCCGACCTCGATACCCAGGGCGCCGAGCTGGGTCGACTCCAGGCCGCTCTCCTCTCGGAGGGGGGCGATGCCGGCCGGGGCAAGGTGATCCTCGCGGAGCACAGCGAGGCGGCCGAGGCCCACCGCGCTCTCCTGCAGGGGATCGTGGACGAGAGCCGTCTGACCGAGGGCGAGGAGCGGGCCATGGGGCAGCTTCTCGATGCGGCCGAGGGGTACCACACTCGCTTCGAGGTGGTCGCCTCGCGCTACCGCCAGGCCCAGGAAGGCGACGAGGGTGAGCTCGCCGCCGCCGTTGCGCGCTGCGGCTCGGACCTGAATCACCTCCGGGAGCTCGGCCGGGCCCTCGGGGCGCGCGCCCAGGAGAGGGCACAGGAGGTCCGAGCCCGGGTCCGCACCGAGGTTCTGGCCCTGGCCATGGCGGCCCTCGCGGGCTGCTTGGTCCTGGGGTGGATGTGCGCCACCAGCATCGTGCAGCCGATCGGAGGCGTGGTCACTGCCCTGGAGGACCTCGCCCAGGGAGAGGCGGATCTGACCCGTCGACTCGACGCCGACCACAAGGACGAGCTCGGGAGCGTGGCGCAGTGCTTCAACGCCTTCGTCGCCAAGATGGAGTGTGCCATGGCGGACACCGGCCAGGGCATCACGCAGATCAGCACCGGATCGGCGCAAGTGGCCCAAGCCAGCCAGGAGATGGCCAGCAACGCCCAGCGCCAGTCGCTGAGCCTCGACACCGTCGGCGAATCCCTGCGGGACATCTCCGAGATGACCGAGACGAACTCCCAGAACTCCGACCGCGGCGCCGCCCTGGCGCAGGAGTCGATGGAGCTCGCCAATCGCGGTCAGTCGGAGGCCGCGGACCTGACGCGCGCCATGGCCGACATCGAGCAATCCAGCGAGGACATCTCCAAGATCATCAAGACGATCGACGGCATCGCCTTCCAGACCAACCTCCTGGCCCTGAACGCCGCGGTCGAGGCGGCCAGGGCGGGGACCGCGGGGGCCGGCTTCGCGGTGGTGGCGGAGGAGGTGCGCAGCCTGGCCCAGAGCAGCGCCGATGCCGCCAAGAGCTCCGCCGGGATCATCGAAGTCGCCGCCGAGCGCGCCCAGAACGGCGCGGCGATCTCCGGTCGGGTCAGCGAGGCCCTGTCGCAGATCGCCGAACGCGCCGGCCAGTCCAATGACCTGGCGGCCTCGATCGCCAAGGCCTCGACCGACCAGACGAAGGGGGTCCAGCAGATCACCGCCGCGGTGGCGGAGGTGCAGGAGATCGCCCAGGACGGGAGCGCCAACTCCGAGGAGCTGGCCGCCGCCGCCGAGGAGATGTCGAGTCAAGCGGAGTCCGTGGCCGCGGTGACGGCGCGCTTCAACGTCGCGCAGAAGACCGCCCCGGACTCGAGCACCCCCGAGGTGTCCCAACCCGAGTCTCAGGCGGCCTCTCCGATCTGCTCCCCGGTGGTCTCCCCCGCCCTGCCCAGCTCCTCGTCGGAGATGGAGTGGGACGGCGGCGACGACGACGGCGAATTCGCCTCCCAGCTCGGTTCGGACGACGAGATGTCGACCTTCTGAGGCCCGAACGCGGGGACCGGGTGGGACTCAATCCGACCCGGAATCCCCGCGGGCCAGGGCCGTTTCGCACTCCGTCTTCAGGGCGAAGGCGCGTTGGACCCGCGGGTCCTCGTAGGGCAGGGCGCAGAGGGACAGGTAGTGCTCGATCGACTCCTTGGCCCTGAGGTGCTGCCCCAGCTCGACGTAGAGCTGGGCGCGCCGGCTGTAGGCCTCCGGCAGCTCGGGCTCGAGGGCGATCACCTCCCCCAACTCGTCCACCGCCTCCTCGAGGCGACCGAGCCGCCGGTACAGGGAGGCGATGTGCAGCCGCGTGTTCAGGAGCATCTCCCCGTTGTCGCGGATGGCCTTGCGCAGCTCGCGTTCGCGATTGGCCTCGATCCCCACGTCCTCCAGCTCGGTGCGTCGCACGAGGGAGGAGGCCTCCAGGATCTCGATCAGGGTGAAGGCCCAGCGGATGCTCTCCTCGTCGCTGCCCAGTAGGGCGTTGGTGCGGATCAGGCCGTTGACCGCCGCGATTTCCCCTTGGTGGATCTCCTCCGCCGCCTCGAACTCCGACCTGGCCTCGCGCCAGCTGGCGATCGCCTGCTCCTCCAGCTCGTCGGCGCGCGCCGCGGGATCGGGGTGGTCGGTGAAGCGTTCCCCCGCGCGGATCGCGTCCGCCGCCTCGCCGCGCAGCACCCCGAGCCGCTCCAGCGCCTCGCCGAGACCGAGGTGCACGCGGTAGTCGTGCTCCGCCGGGTGGTCGCGGAAGATCCTCTCCGCGATCAGGATGTCCTCCGTCTGCCCCCGCAGGAGGTGCACGTTGCCCAGGATCAGGAGGAAGCGCTCGTTCTCCGGATCCAGGTCCAGCGCCCTCAAGCACTGCTGCTGGGCCGCGTCGAGGTTGCGGTCGTTCAGGTGCTGCAGGGCCCGCTCGAGATACCCCCCGAGCTTCTGCTCCATGGTCAAGTCGGCGGGGTTCTGGGACGCGCAGCCGGCCGCGACGAGGAGGAGGGGGAGCAGCGCCGAGAGGAGGGTGTACGGATGACGCATGGCGAGGGGGGCGGGGGGGGCCGTGGGCCGGGGAGGATACACGCGGGGGACTACTCGGTGGGCGGGGGGCGGTCCCGCGCCGTCCGCAATAGGGCCTCGAGCCGCTCCTGTTGCGCTCTCACCGTGAGGATCCGTCCCCCCGAGAGGGTCACCAGCCCCGGTTTCGCCCCCCGCGGCTTGTGGACCTCCTTGCGGCGGGCCAGGTGCACCGGGACCGCGCCGCCGGCCCGCGCCGGCGAGAAGTGCACCGCCAGGAGGGCGGCGTCGATCAGCGCCTCGGGATCCGGCTCGCGCCCCCGGGGGGTGCGCAGGATCACGTGGCTGCCGGGGCGGTCCGCGGTGTGCAGCCACAGGTCGTTGCCGCGGGAGTGGCGGAAGGTCAGGAGATCGTTGTCCGCCGCACTCCTGCCCACCCGCACCTCGGCTCCGCCGTGCACGCGGAAGACGCGGTAGGGGAGGCGCGCTGGGGGGGTGGGGCGCTTGCGAGGGTCCGCCTCCTGGCGGGGATCGAGGAGCCCCGCCGCCACCGCCTCCGCCTCGAGGGCCTCCGGGTGGGCGGGATCGGCGGCGGCCGCCTCGACCAGGGCGTCCAGCGCCGCCAGGCGCTCCCGGGCGCGGGCCATCTCCTCCTCGACGTGGCCGCGGGCCCGCTCGAGCTTCTTGTAGCGGGCGAAGATGCGCTCCACGTTCTCCTGGGGGGAGCGCCGTGGATCGAGGGGGACGCGGCGCGGCGGGCTGCCCTCCACGAACCAGTCCTCGAGCTCGACCTCCTGCAGGCCGCGCTTCAGCCGGCCGAGGTTGGCCTTGAGCAGCTCCCCGTCCCAGCGCACCCGCTCGGAGCGGTCGCTGGCGCGGGCGCGCTCCTCCAGCCCCTTCACCAGGGCGGCGGCGCGCCGCCTGCGCCGCTTGGCGCGCTCGAGGAGCAGCTTGGCGAGGCGCGCGCGCCTCGCCTCCGCCGCCGCCACCCCCAGGGTGCGCTCCACCCGCCAGGAGAGGGGGACCTTCTCGGCGAGGGGGCCGGGCGGGTCCCCGCCGGGGTCCGCCAAGGCCTCCGTCAAGGGAGGGGAGTCCCCGGTGGGGGGCGCTGCGGAGCCTCCCGGGGGGGACCAGGGGCGCCCCGGCTCGAGGCGCGCGGCGCGCCCGGCCCGGCCGGGGGCGGGGACCAGGACCTGGAGGACCTCGTCCTCCGGACCGAGCAGCACCAGGTTGGCGTGCCGTCCCACCAGCTCCGCCGCCAGGGCCCGGCGCCGTCCCGACGGCGTGCCGGTGAACTCGAGCAGCGCGATGCGGTCGCCGCGCACCTGCTCGATCCTGCGCAGGGTGGCGCCCTCGAGCTCCGCGGCGAGGGCGCGGAAGAAGGGGCCCGCGGGACCCGCGGCGGAGCGCACCCGGCCCACCTGCAGGTGCAGGCGTGGGGCTTCGGGGTCGGCGCTCAGGCGCAGGCGCAGGACCGGTGGCGGGGGCGCCGCGGGCTCGAGGATCAGGAGCAGGTCCCGCGGGGGCAGGGGCTGGACCTCGATCACCGCCAGCCCGGCCACCAGCGGACCGAGCTCGTCCACGAGCTCGCCGACGTGCCGCGCGGTCAGTCCCTTCAGGAGAGCTCCTCGGCCACGTTGTAGCGCCAGGCCAGGTCCGCCGGGGTCCACTCGACCCACTCCTCGGATGCGGGGAACCAGAGGTCGAGCTCGAAGGCGGCGCTCTCAGCCGAGTCGGAGGCGTGCACCAGGTTGTTGGAGAAGCTCATCCCGAAGTCACCCCGGATGGTGCCCGGGGCGGCCTCGCGACCGTTGGTCGAGCCGACCAGCCGACGCACCACGTCGATCGCCTGCTTGCCCCGCAGAGCCAGCGCCACCACCGGCCCCGAGCTCATGTAGGAGACCAGGGCGGGGAAGAAGGGCCGCTCGGCGTGGACGGCGTAGTGCTTCTCCAGGTGCTCCCGGGAGAAGGTGCGCAGCTTGAGGGCCACGAGCTCCAGGCCCTTGGCCTCGAAGCGGCTCAGAATCTCACCCACCAGCCCGCGTTGGAGGGCGTCGGGTTTCAGGAGCACTAGTGTACGTTCCAGGGACATCGCGCTAGGGGAATTGGTCGCAAGGGCAAGTGGCGAATTTCGAAGGGGAACCCCTCTTTGGAGGGGGGATTCCCGCTGCGCCCCGCTCCGCTCCACCGCGGGCGGCGGAGCACTTTAGCCCGGGCTGTTCATGAGCGTCCACCCCAGCACACCCCAAGTTCGCCGTGGCGCACCAGTTGGAGCCGCTCGGTGCTCGACGGGGCGCAGAGGCCCCGCCTGCGCGCCGATCGACGCCAACTCGCGCACCACGGCGAACTTGGGGTGCACTGGGGCGAACGCTCATGAACAGCCCGGGCCAGCAGGCGTTCGAATGCGCCTCCGCACGGTGCGGTGGATTTTCCCGAGGGGAGTTGACGCAGGGGGGGCGCCGCCTACATTGTTCGCCCTGAAACCGCCCGGCGGCACTCCCGGTGCGCCGGAGTTCCACCGGCGGCGGACTTGAGAACCCGAGCGTACCCAGGTCATCCCTCCGCACGTCTTCCACTGACGGGTCCTGCATTGACAGGTCGTCCCGCATCGGACTTCGAGAAGAGCCGAGAAACCCCGAGTCTCACGCGACGGTACGCCCGTCACGCGGGAATTGGGATGCAGTTCGGCGCCGTCATCACCCTCTTCGCGCTGGCTGGTCACTGGCTCGATGGGCGGTTGGGGACGAGCCCCCTGCTCCTGATCCTGGGCGTCCTGACCGGTTTCTTCGGAGGGACCGTCTCTTTGGTGAAGGCGGTCAACCGAGGTCGCGGCCGGGACGAGCCGCCTTCCGATCCCCCCCACGACCGACCCCAATCCCCAGCCTAGCTCTCCCGCCCCGATGAACCGCACCGTCTACGGCAGCCTCTTCGGACTCTGCGTCGCCATCTTCGTGGCGACCCGGTTCGAGGGCGAGCGTACGATCGCGGTGGGGGTGGTGGCGGGCTATCTGCTCGGCGCCGCGGTGGCCCTGCTCGGCGCGGCTTGGCAGCGACACGTCCTGCGCATCGACCTGCGGCGCGGGATGCAGGCATCGCTGGTGACCTTCGTGATGAAGATCGTGGTGGCGCTCATGGCCGGAGCCGCGCTGCGCTTCGTCGACGCCGTCGGCCGTCTGGCGGACTGGCGCGCCTTCCTGGTGGCCTACGTCGTGGCCGCGGTCGGCATCCTGCTGCTCTCCTCTCTCGATCTGTCCCGCGCTGTCAAGGAGTCGACCCTGTGACGTTCCTGCGACCGCTCCTCCTGCTGGCGATCGTCGTGGCGGCCTGCTTCGTCACGGTGCGCTACTCCGCGCACCACGCGCCGCTGGAGACACCCTTCGAGACGCTCTACACGCACCTCATGCCGGCGCCCCTGGTCCACCCCGAGGCGCACGGCACGGACGAGGAGCACGGCACGTCCAGCGAAGAACACGCTGCTGGTGAGCACGATGCCGAGGCACAGCCCGGCACCGAGGAGCACGGCACCGACGAGGAGCACGCTGCGCAGGAGCACGACGCCGCGGCCGGGTCGAGCGACGCTCACGCCGCCGACGGTGGACAGCACGAGGTCCACCCCCTGGTGACGATCCCCCTGCCCGCCTTCCTGGGGGGCTTCGACTACGACGGGAATGCCGAGAACGGCGCGACCCTGGTCCTCTTCAACCTGCAGGTCTTCCAGATCGCCGCGGTGCTCCTGATCCTGGTCGCCTTCTGGGGGGTCCCCGCCCACCTGCGCAGCGGCAAGGGGGATGCGACCAGCCGCTTCCTGGCGGGCTTCTGCCACTACATCCGGGACGAGATGGTGCTGCCCAACGTGGGCAAGCAACACGGGGAGAAGCTCCTGCCCCTCTTCTTCTCCCTCTTCTTCTTCATCCTGTTCATGAACCTCTCCGGGCTGGTCCCCGGAGCGGTCACCGCCACCGCCAGCATCTTCGTCACCGCCGCCATGGCCACGGTGACCCTGGGCGTCATGATCGGGGGCGGCATGCTGGTCCAGGGGCCGCTGGCCTACTGGAAGAACCTCGTGCCCCACGTGCCGGGCTACCTGTGGCCGATGCTCTTCGTGATCGAGGTCATCGGCGTCCTGGTCAAGCCCTTCGCCCTCACGATCCGGCTCTTCGCCAACATGACGGGGGGCCACATGGTCGTCCTGTCCTTCATCGGCCTGATCTTCTTCTTCGGCGCCAAGGCCCCCCTGGTGGGCTACCTCACCTCCCCCGCGGCGGTGGGCTTCGCCGTCTTCATCATGATCATCGAAGGCTTCGTGGCCTTCGTGCAGGCCTACGTGTTCACCATCCTGTCGACCATCTTCGTCGGGATGTCCTTGCACCCCGAGCACTAGCGCTCGGAAGTTCCCCAAGCTAACCCCCAGACCGCACCCCATCCGGGACCCGCGGGCGACTCGAAAAGACGAAAAGACATGTTGCCGCAAGAGACAGCAAGCACGGTCATGGACATCGCCAGGTTCGGCGCGGCCATCGGGCCGGGCATCGCCGCCATCGGCGCCGGCATCGGCATCGGTCGCATCGGTGCTGCCGCCAACGAGGGCATCGCGCGCCAGCCGGAAGCCGCCAAGGACATCAGCGGTGGCTCGCTGATCCTCTCGGCGTTCATCGAGGGCGTCGCGCTCTTCGCCGTCGTCGTTTCCCTCCTGGTCGCCCTGGGCTGAGCCGGTCCGATGCGATCTGAGCCCCGCTCGGCTCGGCCGGATCGGGACCGCCCCGCAGCGCGGGGCGGTCCGAGACCGGCTCTCGACCCTTGCCGAGCCGCCCCCGCCCACACCTCGGAATGGACATGAATCTCCCGCTCCTGATCGCCGAAGGCGGCGGCTTCGATCCCCTCGACGTCGCCGGGGCCGGCAACTACCTCTGGACGCTCCTGATCTTCTTCATCTCGCTGCCGCTGATGTGGAAGCTGGTCTTCAGCAAGATCGCCGGCGCGCTCAATGAGCGCGGCGACAATGCCTCGGAGGCGATACGCGCCGCCGAGGCCGCCAGCGAGCAGGCCGAGAAGGCGCGCGCCGAGGTCGAGGTGCGGCTGGGCGAGGCCCAGGCCGACGCGGCCAAGCTCCTGGCCGAAGCGCGCGAGCGGGCCGAGGTCCGCGAGCGCGACATCGTGAACAACGCCAAGCAGGAGGCGGACGCCATGATCGAGGCCGCGCGGGCCACCATCACGGCGGAGAAGGAGAAGGCCCTGACCGCCATCCGCGACGAGGTGGTCGACCTCTCCCTGTCCGCCGCCTCTAAGGTGGTCTCCCGCAGCGTCGGCAGCGAGGACGACCGCCGCCTGGTCGAAGAACTGGTCACGGCCGCCACGACCAGTGGCGACGGGGAGGCCTGATGCGCGCCACGGATCCGGTGACCGCGCGCTGGGCCTCAGCGCTCTTCAACGTGGCAGGGCGCCAGGGCGCCCTGGCCGAGGTCGAGCGCGACCTCGACCGCATCGCGGCCGAACTCGCCCGCCCCCAGGTGGCGACCTTCCTCTTGGGGAGCGAGCACACCTCGGCCGAGCGACTGGCCAAGCTCTCGGGATTGCTGTCCGATTTCCACCCTTTGACCGTCAACCTCGTGCGCTTGCTCTTCGACCGGCGTCGGGAGGAGGTGCTCTCCGGATTGGCGGACGCCTTCCACCAGCGCCTGCTCGAAGAGCGCGGCGTGGTCGAGGGGGTGGTCGAGTGCGCCCGAGGTCTCGGTTCCACCGAGCTCGGCAAGCTCTCCAGCGCCCTCGAAGCGCGGCTGGCCAAGGACGTGGTCCTGACCAGTCGCGTCAACCCTGAACTCATCGCCGGCGTGCGCGTGCTCGTCGGCTCCCGGATGATCGATCAGTCGGTCCAAGGCCGACTGGAGGATCTGCGCAAGAAGCTCGAGGCCGCGCCCTTGCCGGCCTGATCACCACCAAACGAAGAAGCAGCGATGGACCTCCGACCCGCGGAAGTGACTTCGATCCTGGAAAAGGAGATCGAGAACTACGAAGGCGATGGCCGCATGCAGAGCGTCGGCACCGTGTTGAGCGTCGGTGACGGCGTGGCACGCGTCTACGGCCTGGACGACTGCATGATGAACGAGCTGCTGGAGTTCCCCGACGGCGTGCGGGGCATTGCGCTCAACCTCGAAGAGGACAACGTCGGCTGCGTGCTACTCGGCGACGCGGCCAAGGTCCGCGAGGGAGATACTGTCAAGGCCACCGGACGCATCATCTCGGTGCCCACCGGCCGGCAGCTCCTGGGCCGCGTGGTGAACGCCCTGGGCGACCCGATCGACGGCAAGGGGCCGCTGGGCGTCAGCGAGAGCGACTATCTGCCGATCGAGCAGCAGGCCGCCTCGGTGGTCGAGCGCCAGCCGGTGAAGGAGCCGCTGCAGACGGGGATCAAGGCCATCGACGCCATGATCCCCATCGGCCGCGGCCAGCGGGAGCTGATCATCGGCGACCGCCAGACCGGCAAGTCGGCGCTGATCATCGACACCATCCTGTCGCAGAAGAACACCGCCGGAGGGGATGCCGACGATCCCGCACAGGTGATCTGCATCTACGTGGCGGTGGGGCAGAAGCAGTCCACGGTGGTGGACATCGTCAACCGCCTCGAGGCAGCGGGCGCCATGGCCTACACCATCGTGGTGATGGCCTCGGCGATCGACGAGGCCTCGATGCAGTACCTGTCGTGCTACTGCGGCACCACCATGGGCGAGCGCTTCCGCGACGAGGGACGCCACGTCGCGATCTTCTACGACGACCTCTACAAGCAGGCCCTGGCCTACCGCCAGGTGATGCTGCTCCTGCGGCGTCCGCCGGGCCGCGAGGCCTTCCCCGGGGACGTCTTCAACCTGCACAGCCGCCTGCTCGAGCGCGCGGCCAAGCTGGCTGACAACGCCCCCGACATCAATCCGCGCTTCAAGGCCGGTGGCGGCTCCCTGACCGCCCTGCCGGTGGTCGAGACCCAGGAAGCGGACGTCTCCGCCTACATCCCGACCAACGTGATCTCGATCACCGACGGTCAGATCTTCCTCGAGTCGAACCTCTTCAACGCGGGCATCCGGCCGGCGGTGAACGCCGGCATCTCCGTCTCCCGGGTGGGGGGCGCGGCGCAGATCCCCGCCATGAAGAAGACCGCCGGCTCCCTGCGCCTCGACCTGGCCCAGTTCCGCGAGCTGCAGGCCTTCGCCCAGTTCGGCTCCGACCTCGACAAGGCCACCCAGGACAAGCTGACGCGCGGCGAGCGCCTGGTGGAGATCCTGAAGCAGGGGCAGTACACCCCCTACAAGGCCTCCGACCAGGTGATGATCCTGTACGCCGGCACCTCCGGTGCGCTGGACGACATGCAGGTCGCCAACATCGCCGAGTTCGAGAGCGCCCTGCTCCAGCACGTCGCCGACACCCACCCCGAGGTGGCGGAGGCGATCATGTCCGCGGAGAAGGGGCTCCCCGACGAGACCAAGGCGACCCTCGACCAGGCGATCGCCACCGTCAAACGCCAATTCCAGTGAGCCTTCCAGTGCTCCAGTCCCCGTCCCTCTCCAGACCCTAGACCATGGCCGGTATCAAGGAGCTGCGCCAGCGGATCAACTCCGTCGGCAGCATCAAGCAGATCACCCGCGCGATGGAGATGGTCGCCACGACCAAGCTGCGTCGCTTCCAGGACCGGGCCACCAGCTCGCGTCCCTACGCGGAGGAGATCGCCGGATTGGTGGGTCGTCTGGCTGCGGTCCTAGGGGACGCGGTGGACGACAAGCCGCTCTTCCGCGAGGGCGAGGAGCAGAAGACCCTGGCCCTGGTGGTGACCAGCGACCGGGGGCTCTGCGGCGCCTACAACTCGAACGTCCTGCGCACCGTGGAGGCGTGGCGGGCGGAGCACCCGCGGCCGGTGGACTACCTGGTCTACGGGCGCAAGGGCTTCGCCTACATGAACAAGCGCGACTTCGAGATTCGCAGCTTCCTGACCGAGCCCCCCCTCGAGTCGATCGACTACCGAAGCGCCGCCATCACCGCCGGACTCCTGGAGCGCCACTTCACGAGTGGCGAGTACCGCGACGTGGTGCTGGTCTACACCCGCTTCCAGTCGATGGCCAAGTACGTGCCCACCGTCCTGCCCTTCCTGCCCGTCTCCGCGCAGGGACTGGAGGCGGGAGAGCGCAGCGTCAGCGACGTCTTGCTCGAGCCCGACGCGGACACCATCTTCGACCGGCTCCTGCCGCGCTACCTCGAGACGCGCATCTACAACTCGCTGCTCGAGTCCCTGGCCTCGGAGTACGCCAGCCGCCGCTTCGCCATGAAGAACGCCACCGACGCGGCTACCGACATGCAGAAGGCGCTGCGCGGGATCTACAACCGCAAGCGTCAAGAGAGCATCACCAAGGAGCTGCTCGACATCGTCGGCGGCGCCGAGGCAGTCAAGTGACGAAGTAAGAGTCGACTAGAGCGACCCGGCAACCAGACCGAACCGGCCCAACTCACACGCAGCACCCCCATCTCCCATGACCACCGCCACCGCCAACGTAGGTTCCGTCGCCCAGATCTTCGGTCCGGTCGTCGATGTGCGCTTCGAAGCGGGCCAACTGCCCGCCATCTTCAACGCCATCGCGATCAAGGACGAAGAGCGCGGCATCGACATCATCGTCGAGGTCGCCCAGCACCTGGGCAACGACGTCGCGCGCTGCGTCGCCATGGCCTCCACCGACGGCTGCCGGCGCGGCATGGACGCCATCGACACCGGCGGGCCGATTAGCGTGCCGGTGGGGGAGAACACCAAGGGGCGCATCTTCGACCTCTTGGGCCGTCCCCTGGACACCGTCACGCGCGGCGGCTTCGAGAGCGAGAAGAGCTGGCCGATCCACCGCCCGGCACCCTCCTTCGAGGAGCAGGAGGCGGTCAGCGAGGTGTTCGAGACCGGCATCAAGGTGGTCGACCTGCTGTGCCCCTTCGCCATTGGGGGCAAGATCGGCCTCTTCGGCGGTGCCGGCGTGGGCAAGACGGTGCTGATCCAGGAGCTGATCCGCATCACCGCGGTCGAGAAGGGGGGCTTCAGCGTCTTCGCCGGGGTGGGGGAGCGCACCCGCGAGGGCAACGACCTCTGGCTGGAGATGACCGAGGCTACCTACAAGACCCCCGAGGGGGAGGAAGCCTCGGTGATCGACAACGCGGTGCTCGTCTTCGGTCAGATGAACGAGCCCCCCGGCGCCCGTCTGCGCGTGGCGCTCTCGGGGCTGACGATGGCGGAGTACTTCCGCGAAGAACGCGGTCAAGACGTCCTGCTCTTCATCGACAACATCTTCCGCTTCGTGCAGGCGGGCTCGGAGGTCTCCGCTCTGCTGGGTCGCATGCCCTCGGCGGTGGGCTACCAACCGACGATGACCAGTGAGATGGGCGCTCTGCAGGAGCGCATCACATCCACCAAGGACGGCTCGGTCACCTCGATGCAGGCGGTCTACGTCCCGGCGGACGACATCACCGACCCGGCCCCCGTGGCGACCTTCGCCCACCTGGACTCGACCATCATCCTCGACCGGGCGATCTCCGAGCTGGGCATCTACCCCGCAGTCGACCCGCTCAAGTCCACCAGTCGCATGCTCGACCCGCAGGTGGTCGGCGAGGAGCACTACAAGGTCGCGCGTACCGTGCAACAGACCCTGCAGCGCTACGCCGACCTGCGCGACATCATCGCCATCCTGGGCGTCGAGGAGCTCTCCGACGAGGACAAGCGGGTCGTGCACCGTGCGCGGCGCATGCAGAAGTTCCTGGCCCAGCCCTTCTTCGTGGCGGAGCAGTTCACCGGCATGCCGGGGGTGTTCGTGCCGCGCGAGGACACCGTGCGCTCCTTCAAGGAGATCCTCGAGGGCAAGCACGACGACCTCCCCGAGGACGCCTTCTACATGGTCGCGAGCGTCGAAGCCGCGATCGAGAAGGCCCAGCAGATGTAGGAGAGCCCGTGGCCGATCCCCTCACCCTGCGCGTCATCACGCCCGACCACATCGCGGTCGACACCACAGCCTCGTCGATCCAGTTCCCCGCCTCCGACGGGCTGATGGGGGTCCTGCCGCGCCACGCCCCGATGGTGGCGGCCCTCGACTCCGGCGACCTGACCTGGCACAGCGACGGCCAGGTGCACGACATGTTCGTCGCCGGCGGCTTCGCCGAGGTGCGCGACAACACCGTGCGCGTCGTGACGGAGGCCTCCGAGCCCGCCGACGAGATCGACATGGAGCGCGCCCAGGCCGCCGCCGAGCGCGCCCGCGAGCGCCTGCGCGTCCGCCGCGTGAAGCACGGCAGCGAAGAGTTCGACGTGCTGCGCGCCGAGGCCTCGCTGCGCCGCGCCCTGATGCGGCTCACAGTGGCCAACAAGAAACGCAAGTGAGCGACTGGCGTCGCACCCACACCTGCGGCGAGCTGCGCGCCGAACAGATCGGACAAGAAGTGCGCCTCTGCGGCTGGGTGGCGCGCCGCCGCGACCACAAGAACGTCTACTTCGTCGACCTGCGCGACCGCTACGGGCTGACCCAGGTGGTCTTCGAGGATCAGGTCCGGGGGGAGGCGCGGCTGGGACCGGAGGACTGCATCAGCGTCACCGGTCAGGTCGTGGCGCGGGCGGAGGCCAACCCGGAGCTCGCCACCGGCGAGGTGGAGGTCCTGGCGAGCAGGCTCGAGGTGCTGACGCGCTCCGAACTGCCCCCCTTCGAGATCATCGAGGACCTGGACACCGACATCGAACTGCGCCTGCGCCACCGCTACCTGGACCTGCGCCGGCCGGAGATGCAGCGCCACCTCGCGCATCGCTCGCGCTTCATCGCCGACATGCGCCAGGCCTTCCTGTCGCGCGGCTTCCTCGACGTCGAGACGCCGATCCTGACCAAGGCCACCCCCGAGGGCGCGCGCGACTACCTGGTCCCGAGCCGCGTTCACCCCGGCAAGTGCTACGCCTTGCCCCAGTCGCCCCAGATCTTCAAGCAGCTCCTGATGGTCGGCGGCTGCGACCGCTACTTCCAGGTGGCGCGCTGCTTCCGCGACGAGGACTTGCGCGCCGACCGCCAGCCGGAGTTCACCCAACTCGACATGGAAATGGCCTTCGTCGAGGAGGAGGACGTCTGGCAGGTGTGGGAGGAGGTCCTGGTCGACACCTTCTCCGACGCGATGGGAATCGAGCTCGAGGTGCCCTTCCCGCGCCTCACCTGGGCCGAGGCGATGAGCCGCTACGGCACCGACAAGCCGGACACGCGCTTCGGGATGGAGCTCGTCGATCTGGCGCAGTGGGTTCCGACCTGCGACTTCCAGGTCTTCCAGAAGACGCTGGAGGGAGGGGGCGCGGTGATGGGGCTCTCTCTGGCCGGGGGGGGGGAGAAGGTCTCCCGCGGCCAGATGAAGAAGCTCGAGGAGCTGGCCCGCTCCCTGGGCGCCAAGGGGCTCGCCTGGTGGAAGCCGGGAGCCTCCGGCGGCGCCGCCGGACCCCTGGCGCGCTTCGTCGAGGGGGACGTGGGGAGCGACCTCTGCACCCGCATGGGCGCGGGCAGCGACGATCTCCTGCTCTTCTGCGCCGACCGCCAGGAGGTGGTCTGGCGCGTCCTGGGGGAGCTCAGACTGCAGCTCGGCCGCGAGCACGCTCTGGCCGAGGAGGGGCGCTGGGATTTCCTGTGGGTGACCCGCTTCCCCATGTTCGAGTGGGACGAGGAGCAGCAGCGCTGGGCGTCGAGCCACCACCCCTTCACCGCCCCGGCGGACTGGGAGCTCCAGGGGGAGCCCGCCGCGATGGAGAGCCGCGCCTACGACCTGGTGCTCAACGGCTGGGAGCTGGGCTCGGGCTCGATCCGGATCCACCGCCCCGATACCCAGGAGAAGGTCTTCGAGCTGCTCGGGATCGGTCCCGACGAGCGCCGGCGCAAATTCGGTTTCCTGCTCTCGGCCCTGGCCTACGGTGCGCCTCCCCACGGGGGCTTCGCGCTGGGGCTGGACCGCATCGTCGCCCTGAGCCTGGGCATGGACTCGATCCGCGACGTGGTCGCCTTCCCCAAGACCGCGACCGCCGCCGACGCCATGTGCGACGCTCCCTCGGTGGTCGACGCCGACCAGCTCGCGGCAGTGCACGTGCGGCCCGCCGGCTCCTCCGCCGTGGACGCGCCGGAGGGGGACGAGGAGAGGCCTTGAGCGGGGATCCCCTCTGCTGGCGCTTTCGCCGAGGGGCGTCTATCCTCCAAGATCTAGCCCTTGGCCCGGCTCGGGCTCGGGGCCTCCATCATCCAGGACTGCAAAGGAGCTGAGTGGCCACACAACAATACCGAGCCAATCACCGCATACGGGTGCGCGAGGTGCGCCTCATCGACGAGAACGGAGAGCAAGTCGGTGTCGTCCAGACGGCGGATGCCAAGCGACGCGCGCAAGATGCGGGGTTGGACCTGGTCGAGGTCTCGCCCAACGCTCGCCCTCCCGTGTGCAAGATCATGGACTTCGGCAAGTTCAAATACGATCAGCGCAAGAAGGAGAAGAAGAGCGGTGGCAAGAGCCGCCACGCCTCCGGCCTGAAGGAGCTCCGGGTGCGGCCCGCGATCTCCGACCACGACCTCGAGTACCGGCTGAAGGACGGGCGCAGGTTCTTGGAGGCGGGACACAAGGTGCTGGTGGTGTGCATCTTCCGCGGCCGCCAGATGGCGCACCCCGAGCACGGATTCGACGTCATGCGCCGCGTCGCCCGGAACCTCGAGGACGTCAGCAAGGTGGAGTCGGAGCCCAAGATGGCCGGCCGCCGAATGACGATGATGCTCTCGAACCTCTCCCCCGAGCAGATGCGCAAGAAGGCCCGGGACCTGGAGGATCGCCGGCGCGCCGAGGAGGCCGCCGAGGGAGACGCGCAAGTGAGCTAGCGGGGCTCCAACCGCACCTCGAAACGGCGCCCCAGCTCCACCTGCGCCTCGAGGACGCCGTCCTCCGCCAGGCCGTGCACCCGCACGCGGCGCCTCTCTTCAGGCTGGGGGAGCTCGCCGGAGTCGGTCACCTCGAAGCGCAGTCGGTCGTCGGCGAGCGACACCTCGATCCTGCGCTCCAAGCAGGGCTCGTCGTTCCTCTCGCCGCGCTCCTCGAAGAGGCGGCCGCCAGCTCGCCCCGCCTCGTCGAGGAAGACGTTCCACACCCTGAGCTCGTCGGCCTGCCCCGTGTGCTGGCGCAGCCCCGACTCGACCACCACCGCACCCGCCCGCGCCAGGGCGGGGCAGGTTCCGAGCGGCGCCGGTAGCTCGACCGTTGCGGCGCTGAAGCGTCGGCCGGAGCCGCTCCACTCGAACCACCCTCCGGGGTTGGCGGGCAGCGGCACGCTGCGCCGCTCCACCCCCGGCTCCAGGACCGGCGCCACCAGCAGGTCCGAGCCCAGGAGGAAGGCGTCGTCCACCGCGCGCAGGCGCGCCTCCCCCGGAGCGGCGAAGAAGAGGGGCCGGCAGATCGGCAGGCCGCTCTCGGAGGCCTCGCGGGCCAGGGTCACGAGGGTGGGCAGGAGGCGCATGCGACCCTCCAGGGCGCGACGCACCCACGCCAGTGCCTGCGGGCCGAAGCTCCAGGGTTCCTTGCGCACGGAGTTGCGCTCCGAGTGCCCGCGGCAGAAGGGGAGCCAGGCCCCCAGCTCGAACCAGCGCACGAAGAGCTCCTCGCTCGGATCTCCGAAGAACCCGGGGAGGTCCGGTCCGGCCAGCGGCTGCCCCGAGAGCCCCAGGTTCAGGACGGTCGCCACCGACCAGCGCAGGTCCTCCCAGCTGGACTGGTTGTCCCCCGTCCAGGTCGCGGCCAGCCGCGAGCCGGAGAGGTGGTTGGCGCGCGTCAAGAGGAAGGGACGCGTCGCGCCCCGCGCCGCGCGGAAGCCCGCCGCGGTGGCCTCGCACATCAGCTGGCCGTAGAGGTTGTGGAAGCGCTCGTGGGTGCCTCCCCCCATCCCGCGGTGGCGGGCCGTCAGCGGCAGGGTCCCGCCGGGGGTGCGGAAGAGGGCGGGCTCGTTCATGTCGTTCCAGAGCCCCGCCAGGCCGCTCTCCTTCAGGAAGGTGCGCACCTTGCCCGCCCACCAGGCGCGGGTCGAAGCGCGGGTGAAGTCGGGGAAGTGGCAGACCCCGGGCCACACGCGCCCACGGATCGGGTGCTTCTGGCGGTCTTCCACGAAGTGCCGCCCCGCGAGCCCCGAGGTGCAGACCTCGTAGTCCTCCGCCACCGCCACCCCCGGGTCGAGGATCGCCACGGCGCGCAGGCCCTGGACGCGGAGCTCCTCGATCAGCCCGCGCGGGTCGGGGAAGCGCTCGGCGTCCCAGGTGAACACCCTGAAGCGGTCCATGTAGTCGATGTCCAACCAGATGGCGTCGCAGGGGACGCGCTCCGCCCGCATGCGCATCGCGACCTCCCGCACCTCGCCGTCGCTCGAGTAGGACCAGCGGCACTGGTGGTAGCCGAAGGCCCAGTGCGGAGGCGGAGCGAGCGTGCCGATCATCGCCGCCAGGGCCCGCAGCACCTCCCCGGGATCGGGACCGTCGACCAGGTGCACCCGGAAGGGCTCCTTCGCGCACGTGAGCTCCACCCCGTCGTCGCACACCGAGAGGATCAGGCGCCGCGGCGTGTCCGCCAGAACGCCCAGAGCGCGACCCTCCGGCGTCAGCACCAAGAGCCAGGGGTGGGATTGGTAGAGGGCGGGAGTCGACTCGTCGTAGCACCAGGCGTCGGTGTTCCAGCACTCGTGGCGGCGTCCGTTGCGGCGCAGGGGGCCCAGCTGCTCCCCCAGGGCGTAGGCGTCGCTCCCCGCTTCCCAGGGGACCTGGGCGCGCAGACTCGAGCCGTCCCACTCGAAGCGCACCCGCTCCTCCGACGCCGTGCGGGGTTCGCCGGCGCGCTGCGGGGGGTGGGTCAGGATCTCGCTCGCCCGCAGCGCGGGGGCGTCCTCCCCGAGGAGTGGCTCCCAGGTCTCGACCGCACAGGCGTGGGGCGTGGGCCCGGTGGTCTCCGCCGCCCAGCTCCGGGAGGGGAAGAGGAAGCGGGGATCGAGGGGGCTGGCGACCAAGCTCGAGGGGATGAGCAGGGCGTGGGGACGGCGCGTAGTGGGGCGGGGCATCGTCAGGAGAGGTGGAGGCGGACCCGCCGGTCGGTGAAGCCCTCGCCGGGGGGGAAGTCGATCGACAGGTGGTCTCCGTCGAGGGCCGCGCCCTCGACGGTCAGGGGCAGATCGCTGGCGAACTCCAAGCGGGCTCGCGTTCCGGCCAGGCCGGCGAAGGTCCACAGGAGGGCGTCGCCATCGAGGAGCTGACCGACGAGACGCGGGTGGCGGCTCGCGGCGTCGGGCTGCACCTCGGCGGCCAGGTCGAGGGCGGGGCCGGCGCGCACGACCAGCTCGCTCTCGAAGCGCGACGCGGCGGTCGGGGGACCCTCCGGCGCGACCGAGAGAGCGCCGCCGGGCAGGCTGCGCGCTCGCCAAGGGTGCTGCTGCCCGTCGACCTCGAGCGCTTCCACCACCGTCAGGGGAGGCAGGGTCAACTCGGGCACCACCGCCACCGGCGGCCCCGAGCGCACCTCGACGCGGGTGCGCAGACTCGTGCGCCCCTGCGTGCGCCGGCGTTCGAGGAAGAGGTCCAGGCGGGAATCGCCCACCGGGAGAGCGCGCAGGGCGAGGCGCGGGAGGGAGAGAGGCAGCGCCGGCCGCAGGGTCAAGACGCCGGTGGTGCCGTCCGCCTCGATCCCCGCCAGCCCGTGCAGGCAGCCCACCAGCAGCGCCGACTGGCTGAAGGCCTGGTGCGGCACCGAGCGTTGCGGGAGGCGCGCCCGATCCCCGGCGAGGAACTCGGGCAGGTACCCGAGACCCCCCATGCCGTCGAGGCCGACCTGGGAGCGCAGCACCGGCCAGGCGGCGTCGGGGAATCCCTGGCGGTAGAGCGCCAGGACGGCGAAGGCGGTCAGGTAGGGGAAGACGCTGCCGGAGTTGTAGTCGTCCGGGTCGTACACCTCGCTCGACGTGGCGAACATGCGCCCACCCCAGTCCGCCATCAGCTCCGGTCGGTTCAGTGCGACGGCGCTCCTGGCGACGCGGGCGTCCTGCCCCAGGTCCCGCGAGAGGGGCAGGGCGACGTAGACCGAGGGCTCGTCGAAGGTCTCGCCCCCCTCGAGCTCGGCGAAGGCGTAGCGACCCAGGTCGGGGTGGAAGGCGCTCGCCAGGGCGCGCCGGGCGCGACCGCGCAGCTCCTCCCAAACGCTGGCGCGCTCCCCCTTCCCGAGCAGGGCGGCCAGGCGCAGGGCCCCGTCGAGGGCGGAGCACCAGATCCCCTGCAGGTAGAGCTCGCTCCGGATGCGGTTCGCCAAGGGACCCGCCTCCACCGCCGCGATCCCCGCCTCGGGGACCAGGAGCCAGCCTTGCAGGTCGCACGCGCGGGCGCACCAGGCGATCGCCCGCTCGGCGGTCGGCCAGAGCTCCCGCGCCAGATCCCGGTCGTCGGAGGTGTGCACGTAGTGGTCGAGGCAGGCGACGAAGCCGGGGGTCACCTGCCCCTTGTAGTAGGCGTAGGGGTAGTCGCCGACCCAATCGACCAGGCGGTGGGAGAGGGTCCACTCGTGGGCCAGCTTGCCGTCGTCGCGCTGGGTGCTGGCCACGAAGCGCAGGGCCCGCCGCGCCCCCTGGTAGTCCCCCAGGCTGGTCAGGGCGCGGGACACCGCCAGGGCGTCTCCACCGAAGAACCACCCGAGTCCCGGCCGGTCGCCGCCGCGGCTGGGTCCCAGCCCCGCGAGCAGGCCCGGCTCGAGGCCGTCGACCCGCGCCCACAGGCGCTCGATGGCGATGCGCGACCAGAGGAAGGCGCCATCGACGGCGGGGTCACCGCACTCGAGGTGGGCACCGCGGGCCAGGAATCTCGTCCAGTGGGTGCGCAGCGCCTCGAGCTCCTCTCGCCAGCTCTCGCAGAGCTCCCGGTACAGGGTGCGGGCGGCGGCCAGCGCCTCCTCCGCGCGCGATGTGCCGCGAGCCGACTGGGAGCCGCCGCGGCGCGCCTCCTCCGAGAGGGGGCGCGCCTCGAGCTCGGCTCCCGCGACGAGCACCCGCGCCGCTCCTGCGACCTCTCCGCGGGGGGGCAGGGGGAGGGTGATCGTCACCACCTCGGGGAGGCCACGTTCGGTGGAGAGCTCGGGCCTCCGGCCGTCGGGGCTGCCGATCAGGGCGGCGAAGCGCCCCAGCTCCTCGGTCAGGAAGAGGGCGCCGGTCTCTGCGTCCCGGCCACTGACCCGCCCCCCGAGCCCCGCCGGCCACATCGGACGCAGAGCCGGTCGCAGGCGGAGGTCGACCTCGAGCGGCTCGACCGGGCCCTCTGCGCGAGCCGCGATCAGGATCACCAGGGCGCGGCGTTCGAGGCAGGCGAAGGCCTCCAGCTCGAGGGTGAAGTCGGGGTAGATCCACTCGAGCGCCAAGCCCTCCGGCACGACGCGCACCCGTCGCGGTGGGGGGGGGAGCGGCTCGGTCTCCCCCGCTGGTCGGACGGCGAGCTCCAGCTCCTCGAAGAGCAGCAGGGGCCACATCCAGCACTCGAGCCGGCGGTGGCCGAAGAGGGCGATGCGCTCGCCGACCGCCTCGACGAAGCCCGCCTCGTCGAGGCGCGTGAGGTGGGGACCGTCCCCCCCTCGGTCCGTTAGGATGCCCATCGCGTGCAGAACCTAGCGAGAGGATGGAGGATCGGGAAGGCGCGTCTGGTGGCCTTCGTCGTCGCAGCCTCCCTCTCGCCGGCCTCCTCCGCGGCCCAGGAGCGGGTGACCCTGCACGTGATGGCGGAGGACGCGACCCTCGTCTCCTGGGAGCCCCTGCAGGAGCTCACCCGCGAGTTCGAGCAGCGCCACCCCGGGGTGACCGTGCGCCTGACCTCCCTCGGGGGCGCCGCCGGCAGCCAGGATCGGGTCAAGTTCCTCCTGGCGGGGGACGTGCCCCTCGACCTGGCGCGCATCGACGTGACCGAGCTGGCGGCCTACGCCACCGAGGGGGCGCTGCTCGACCTGGAGCCCTTCTTCGCCGCCGACCCGACCTGGGATCCGGCGCATTGGTTCACCGCGACCCTGGACGCGGCCCGCGACCGCCGCGGTCACCTGTACGGCTTGCCGCAGACCTTCACGCCGTACGTGATGTACGTCAACGAGAGCCTGCTCGCCGCGGAGGGGATCGAACGCCCCCCTCCCGACTGGACCTGGGAGGACCTGGCCGAGATCGCCCGACGCGTCACCCGCGACCTGGACGGGGACGGGCGCCCCGACCAGTTCGGCATCTCCCTCACCCAGTGGCTGCAGGCGGTCACCCCCTGGATCTGGCAGGCGGGGGGCGAGCTGATGAGCGAGGACGGCAGCGTCTCGCGCCTGGGCGAGCCCCCCGTCGAGCGCGCCCTCACCTTCCTGCACCGCTTGCTCTTCGTCGATCGCACCGCTTCCGACGACGCCACCTTCGCCAACCAGCTCACCCAGGGGCTCTTCCTGGCGGGTCGCACCGCCTTCTACGGGCCGGTGGGGTACTGGGAGCGCTACCGCATGCAGCACGTCACCTCCTTCGAGTGGGACGTGCTGCCCCTGCCGCGCCAGGAGCGGGCGGCCACCGCGGTGGCGATGAGCCTCTACGTCGTGCCGCGCACCGCGCAGCATCCGGAGCTGGCCTACGCCTACCTGCGCGAGGTCCTGGGGGGCGAACGCTACCAGCGCGTGATGGGGGAGATCGGCAACGGCCTGCCGGGGCTGATCGCCGCGGCCCGCTCCGACGCGGTGCTCAAGCCCGCGGTGCCGCCGCGCAACGTCGAGGTCTTCTTCGACGTCCTGGAGCACGCGCGCTTCATGCCGCCGATCGCCAACTGGCGCAAGATCGAGAGCCTCTGCCAGGCGGAGCTGGAGGGGGTGCTGCTCTCCGGCACCGTCACCCCCGCCGAGGCGGCGGCGCGCATGGCGCACAAGACCGACGCCTTCCTGTCGCGCGAAGCGCGGCGCGCCGCGCGCCCGCGCCTGCCCGCCTTCGCCATGGAGGGCGCCATCGCGCTCTCGATCCTGACCCTGGTGGGGACCTTCCTCCTGCGCCGCGGACGCCGGCGCGGAGCCCTCGGCGCCGTCGAGGAGCGCCACGCCCTGGCGATGCTCCTCCCCTGGGCGGTGGGCTTCCTGGCCTTCCTCTTCGGACCGGCGGTGGCGTCGGGGGTCCTGAGCCTCTGCGAGTGGTCCCCGCTGCGCCCCCTCGACGACGTCGGTTGGGTGGGGCTCGGCAACTACCGGCGGCTCCTGGACGACCCGACCTTCGCCTCCTCTCTCTGGGCCACCGGCCTCTACGCGGCCCTCTCGGTGCCCCTGGCCCTGGCCCTGGCCTTGGCCCTGGCCCTGCTCCTGCGGGCGGAGTCGACCACCGCCAGCGCCGTGCGCACGGCGGTCTACCTGCCGGCGGTGCTGGCGCCGGTGATCGTGGCGGCGGTCTGGCGCTACGTGCTCGACGACGACCGTGGCCTCTTGAACCAGGCCCTGCGCGCCCTCGGCCTCTCCGGCGTGCGCTGGCTGGAGGACCCCGGTTGGGTGGTGCCCTCCTTCGTCTTGATGAGCCTCTGGGCGGTGGGGACCCAGATGCTGATCTTCCTGGCGGCCCTGCAGGCCCTCGATCCCACCCTGGAGGAGGCGGCGCGGGTCGACGGCGCGGGCCGCTGGCGGCGCTTCCTGCACGTGGTCCTGCCGCAGCTCACCCCGGTGCTCTTCTTCAACCTGGTCACCGGCCTGATCGCCGCCTTCCAGGTCTTCGCCCAGCCCTACGTGATGACCCGTGGGGGACCGGGGGACGCCTCGCGCTTCCTGGTGCTCTACCTCTACGAGAGCGGCTTCCGCCACCTGGACATGGGGTACGCCTCGGCGATCGCCTGGTGGCTCTTCGCCATCCTGGCGCTCCTCTCGGGTCTGCTCCTGGTGAGCTCCAAGCGCTGGGTGCACTACGCGTCGAGGAGGTCGGGATGAGGCTGGCGCGATGCGCGCGGCCGGCCACCCTCGTGGCGGTGGGGCTCGTCTTCGCCGTCCCGCTGCTCTTCATGCTGGAGGTCTCCCTGCACGCGGAGGGCCAGGGGTTGGGAGGCTCACCCGCACAGCTGCTCGAGACCGCCCACTTCGAGAACTACGCCCGCGCCCTGGAGGCGATGGGGGACTTCGGGCGCCTCTTCTGGAACACGGTCCTGATCACGGTGGCCTCGATCGCGGGGCAGCTCTTCTGCTGCTCCCTGGCGGGCTACGCCTTCGCGCGGCTCGAGTTCCGGGGGCGGGACGGGCTCTTCCTGTTGGTCCTGGCGACGATGCTCCTGCCGGAGCAGGTCAGCGCCATCCCGCGCTTCCTGCTCTTCCGCTGGTTGGGCTTGGTGGACACCTACGCGCCGTTGATCCTGCCCACGGTGCTGGGGGGAGCGCCCTTCTTCATCTTCCTCTTCCGCCAGACCTTCCTCTCCCTGCCGGAGGAGCTCTCCGAGGCGGCGCGCATCGACGGCTGCTCCCCCTTCGGGACGTACCGGCGCGTCTTCCTGCCCCTGGCGCGGCCGATGCTCGCCACGGTGGGGATCCTGACCTTCCTCGCCACCTGGAACGACTTCTGGGCGCCCCTGATCTACATCCTCTCCCCCGAGAAGCGCACCCTGACCCTGGCCCTGGCGGGCTTCCAGCAGACCTACAACACCGCCGTCGAGCACCTGATGGCGGCGGCGGGGGTGGTGCTGGCCCCCTGCGTGGCGGTCTACTTCCTGGCCAACCGGGTCTTCATGCGCGCCGTGCGCACCGCGGCCTCCAAGCACTGAGCCCCCCCGTCCCATGGCCACCCTGACCCTCACCGGCATCGGCAAGCGCTACCCCTCGGGCGCGGAGGTGCTCGCTGGAATCGACCTGGAGGTCGCCAGCGGCGAGTTCCTGGTGATCGTGGGGCCTTCCGGCTGCGGCAAGTCCACCCTGCTGCGCATCGTGGCCGGCCTGGTGGAGGCCAGCAGTGGCCAGGTGGCGATCGACGGCCAGCGGGTCGACACCCTGGAACCGGCACGGCGCGACGTGGCGATGGTGTTCCAGAACTACGCCCTCTACCCCCACATGAGCGTGCGGCGCAACCTGGCCTTCCCCCTGCGCATGGCGCGCGTCTCGAGGGGGG
Organism: uncultured Planctomycetaceae bacterium; assembly: GCA_964507325.1. Taxonomy (GTDB): domain Bacteria; phylum Planctomycetota; class UBA1135; order UBA1135; genus CAZDQL01. The sequence goes on from CAZDQL010000042.1 coordinate 36,406, forward strand.
AGGTGGCCCAGAGGGTGGAGGAGGTGGCCGAGGTGCTCGAGCTGGGCGACCTGCTCGACCGCAAGCCGGCCCAGCTCTCCGGCGGGCAGATGCAGCGGGTGGCGGTGGGGCGGGCGATCATCCGCCGGCCGCGGGTCTTCCTCTTCGACGAGCCCCTCTCCAACCTCGACGCGCGCCTCAGGGAGGAGATGCGCAGCGAGCTGGCGCGCCTGCACCAGCGGCTGGGGGTGACGACCCTCTACGTCACCCACGACCAGGCCGAGGCGATGACCCTGGGGTCGCGCATCTGCGTGCTCGAGGGGGGGCGGATCCTGCAAGTGGGACCTCCCCTGGAAGTCTTCGAGCGTCCCGCCACCCCCTTCGTTGCCGGCTTCATCGGCTCCCCCCCCATGAACCTACTCGCGGGTCGGGTGAAGGGAGGCCGGCTGCGGCTGGGTCCCCTGACCGTCCCGTGCCCCCATTTCGAGATGGGCGGGGTGGTGCTCGGGGTGCGCCCCGAGGAGGTGGTGGTGGATCCGACCGGGACGGCGCTGCAGGTGGAACGAATCGAGGCGCTCGGTCCGCGCACGCACGTCCACTGTCCCATCGCGGGACAATCCCTACGCGTCACCCTCGACGGTGGAGAGGGAGCCAGGCTCACGGCGGGAACCGAGCTCAAGGTGAGCTTGCGCACCGAGCGTCTGCACTGGTTCGACGCTGCGACAGGTAGTCGCTTGGAGACCTGAGCAGGGGACAACCCTGATCCCTCCCGAGAGGCGGCCCGGGGGCAGGCGTGTGTCCGTTGGAACCAAGTTCGAAAAAAGGCCCCCCGCTCTGGGACGGGCCGGGTTAGCTTTTGGCTCGGAGACGATCCCTGGGAACCCGGGCCTCGCGCCCTGCGTCTTAGCGTCTCCGGCTCCCATCTGGAGACCCGAGGGCCGCCCGCCGCGGTACGGCGGGATGGGCTTTGACGGCTCGCGGGCGGGAGCGTATACCTAGGTATGGTTCTCTCCACAACCTTCCATCCTCTTCCAAGGAGAACTGGTTAATGCTTCGTTCCTCGCTTGTTACTGCCAGCGCGTTGATCTTGTGCGCCTCGGCCGCCGCCCAGCAGCTGCAGCCCGTCAAGATGACGTCCCCTCTCAAGGACGCTGGTATCTATCACTACGACACCGGGACCTGGACCCGCGCTGGTGCGCAGGCCAACCTCGGCCCCGACATCATCTTCCACGCCGACTACGCCTCCGGCTACTACGGCACCGGCTGGACGCCCTACATGGGCGTCGATGAAGGTGTGCTCCCCGGCCCGGCGCGTCCCGCTCCCAACGCGGGAACTCAGACCGAGTACCTGGTTGACGGCTGGCAGTTTGCCTACTGCTGCTCCGATACCGCCCTGAACGTCGTGTTCACGTGGTACGACGCCTATTCGCCCTGCGACGACATCACGACCCCGACCAGCTGCCTCAACCAGACCGGTGCGACCTTCGTCGTCTCCGGCCTTCCGGTCGGCGGCTGCTGGATCGTGACGATCGACATCGGCGGCTCGGGCTATGAAATCTGCTTCCAGGCGGAAGGCGGCGGTGGCACCTGCTACCCCGGCTACGACGCCGACCTGAACCTCGACTCCTTCGGTTGGGGTGCTCAGTACGTCCAGCCCGGGACCGCTTTCACGGGCCCGCTGCTTGCTGGTTACGACGACACCTGGGTCACCCCGGGTGAGGAGACCTGCTACAACCCCACGCCCAGCGCTTGCACGCCTGAGGGCGTCGGCCTTGGCGCGCAGGACTTCTTCGCGATCGACGAGCTGAACGGCTGCTACTGGTTCGGCGGCTACGTCGCCCAGGGTGTGATGTGCACGGGCTCCGTCACTCCTCCCGGCCAGTTCTGGATGGTGCTGTTCACCGACTGCTCCTCGGACTGCGGCACCACTCAGTGTGACAACCCCTACTGCGGGGACAACAACACCGGTACCACCCGTCTGACCGACTGCACCGTGAGCACCGGCCTGGTCCTGACCCACAGCGGCATGACCAACGCCATCGCGGGCTACGCCATTGTCAGCCTCACCCAAGGCCTGATCTCCAACCCGCCCGGAGCGACTGGTGATCTCTGCCTCGGCGGCAACATTGGCCGTTACATTGGAGACCTGTTCATCGGCGGCCCCGCCACCACGGACCTCATCAACGGCGTCCATGGCGGTGGCGTTGGCGCGGTTCCGGGCCACCCCGGCACCTTCTACGCCCCGAGCCAGACCTGGAACTTCCAGGCCTGGTACCGGATCCCCGGGAACAGCACCTTCACGGACGCCACCAACGTCACCCTCCTCTAGGGTTGGCCAGGCGTGATCCAGCCTGACGGCTGGATGCTTACAGCGGCGTCGCTCCTCGGAGCGGCGCCGTTCTTCGTGGGTGAGGTGAGGAGACCATCGTGGAGCCCAAGGTGGGCCTCGCGACCCTGGGCCATGACAGAACGCGGGCGGAGCGTACTCTGGGGTAGGATTCTCTCCGCGACCTTCCACCCTCTGCCAAGGAGAAGCTGGTCGATGCTCCATTCCTCGCTCGCCATTGCCGGCGCGTCGATTCTGTGCGCCACGGCCGCGGCCCAGCAGACCGTGCAGCCGGTCGAGATCACGTCTCCCATCAGGGACGCCGGTATCTACCACTACGACACCGGGACCTGGACCCGCGCCGGCGCGCAGGCCAGCCTGGGTCCCGGCGTGATCTTCAACGCCAACTACCAGTCGGGCTACTACGGCACGGGTTGGAGCGGCATGCAGGGCATCGATGAGGGCGTCCTCCCCGGTCCAAACCGCCCCGCTCCCAACGCGGGTCCTCAAATCGATTACCTGGTGGACGGCTGGCAGTTCGCCTACTGCTGCTTCGACACCGCCCTGGACGTCGAGTTCAGGTGGTATGACGCCTACTCGCCCTGCGACGACGTGTCGACCCCGACCAGCTGCCTCAACCAGACCGGCGCGACCTTCATCGTCAGCGGCCTGCCGGTCAATGGCTGCTGGATCGTGACGATCGACATCGCCGGCTCGGGCTATGAGATCTGCTTCTCGTCGGAAGGTGGCGGTGGCGCCTGCTACCCCGGCTACGACGCCGACCTGAACCTCGACTCCTTCGGATGGGGTGCCCGGTACATTCAGCCCGGGACCGCTTTCACGGGCCCGATCCTGGCTGGCTACGACGATTCCTGGGTCACCCCGGGCGAAGAGACCTGCTACAACCCCACGCCCAGCGCGTGCACGCCTGAGGGCGTCGGCCTCGGCGCGCGGGACTTCTTCGCGATCGACGAGCTGAACGGCTGCTACTGGTTCGGTGGCTACATCGCCCAGCCGGTTCCCTGCGCGGGTTCGTTCACTCCTCCCGGCCAGTTCTGGATGGTGCTCTTCAGCGACTGCACCATCGACTGCCTCGGGGATCCGTGTGGCAGCTCGTACTGCGCCACCAACAACACGGGTACCACCCGTCTGCACGACTGCGTCGTGAGCACCGGCCTGGTCCTCGACCACGATGGCATGACCGGCATGATCGCTGGGTACGCCATCGTCGGCGGCAGCAGTGGCGTGATCTCCAACCCGCCCGGAGCGACTGGTGATCTCTGCCTCGGCGGTGGCCTGATCGGCCGCTACGTGCTCGACCTGTTCATCGGTGCCTCCGGCCCGCCATTCCAGACCGACCTGATCAACGGCAACACGGGCGGCGGCACGGGCTCGATCCCGACGATCGGCGGCAACTATGCCCCCGGTCAGACCTGGAACTTTCAGGCCTGGTACCGCGTCCCCGGAGGCAGTCGCTTCACGGACGCGTTCACGGTCTTCCTCCTGTAGGGTCCGTCAGGCGTGGTTCGGCTTGACGGCTGGGTGTGTGCAGCGGCGGCGCCCTTCGGGGGTGACGTGAGGAGACCGTTGCGGGGGCCCGGGTGGGCCTGCCGACACCGGGCTATGACAGAACACGGGCGGGGTGTGCTCTGGAGTAGGGTTCTCTCCGCGACCTTCCACCCTCTGCCAAGGAGAAGCTGGTCCATGCTCCATTCCTCGCTCGCCATTGCCAGCGCTTTGTTTCTGTGCGCCACGGCCGCGGCCCAGCAGACCGTGCGGCCGGTCGAGATCACGTCTCCCATCAAGGACGCCGGTATCTACCACTACGCCACCGGGACCTGGACCCGCGCCGGCGCGCAGGCCAGCCTGGGTCCCGACGTGGTCTTCAACGCCACCTTTCCGTGCGGCTACTACACCACCAGCTTTTCCGGCATGCAGCTCGTCGATCAGGGCGTCATCCCAGGGCCGGAGCGTCCGGCTCCCAACGAGGGCACGACGGACGAGTACTTCGTCGATGGTTGGCAGTTCGCGTACTGCTGCTACGACACGGCCCTGGCCGTCGAGTTCAAGTGGTACGACGCCTACTCTCCCTGCGACGACGTGTCGACCCCCACGAGCTGCATCAACCAGACCGGGACGACCTTTCAAGTCGCCGGCCTTCCGGTCAACGGCTGCTGGATCGTGACGATCGACATCGCTGGCTCTGGCCTGGAGGTCTGCTTCCAGTCGGAGGGCGGCGGTGGCACCTGCTACCCCGGCTACGACGCCGACCTGAACCTCGACTCCTTCGGTTGGGGTGCTCAGTACGTCCAGCCCGGGACCGCTTTCACGGGCCCGCTGCTTGCTGGTTACGACGACACCTGGGTCACCCCGGGTGAGGAGACCTGCTACAACCCCACGCCCAGCGCTTGCACGCCTGAGGGCGTCGGCCTTGGCGCGCAGGACTTCTTCGCGATCGACGAGCTGAACGGCTGCTACTGGTTCGGCGGCTACGTCGCCGGTGCGGCCCAGTGCTCGGTGGTCAACCCGCCCGGTCAGTTCCATCTGGTGCTGTACGGCCATGGCTACGGGTACTGCCCGTACCCGCCGTGCGACAATCCGTACTGCGGCACCAACAACACCGGTACCACCCGTATGTACTTCTGCACCGTGAGTTGGGACCTGACTCTATCCCACACGGGCATGACCGGCTGCATCGCGGGCTACGCCCTGGTCGGCGCCGGCAGCGACGTGATCGCCGACCCACCGGGAGCGACTGGTGATCTCTGCCTCGGCGGTGCCGCGATGGGCCGCTACGTGATGGACCTGTTCTACGGAGAATACGCCGAGACGGACCTCACCGACGGCGCCCATGGTGGCGGCACCGGCCAGATCCCGACCCTCGGCGGAACCTATGCCGCCGGTCAGACCTGGAACTTCCAGGCCTGGTACCGCGTTCCCGGAGGCAGTCGCTTCACGGATGCGACCACGATCACCCTCCGGTGTCCGCGAAGCGTGATCCGACCTGACGGTTGCTGTGGTCAGCGGCGGCGTCCTGCGTGGGGGGCGTGAGGAGAGCGTTGTGGGGGCCTAGGGGGCCTCTCGATCCTGAACATTGACGGCTCGCGGGAGGGGGCGTATACCGGATGTAGGTTCCTCCCTGCGCTCCCGCCCCTGACAAGGAGCAACAGGAAGATGCTTCGCTCTACGCTTGCCGCAGTCGGCGCGCTGGTGCTGTGCACCACTGCTGTCGGCCAGCTTCCCACCGTGCAGGGACGCAGGATCACCGCGCCCATCAAGGACGCCGGGATCTACCACTGGGATTCCGGGACCTGGACCCGCGCCACGCAGGCGCAGGCCAGCCTGGGTGCCGACGTGATCTTCAACGCCACCTTCCCGACCGGCTACTACGCCACCGGCTTCGTGGGTGAGGAGGGGATCGACGAGGGCGTCCTACCCGGCCCCACACACCCCCGGAACGGCCCGCAGACCGAGTATCTGGTCGACGGTTGGCAGTTCGCCTATTGCTGCTTCGACATCGCGCTGGACGTCGAGTTCAAGTGGTACGACGGCTACGAGCCCTGCGCCGTCCCGTCGACGACCACCGGCTGTGTGAACCAGACGGGTCCGGCCCTGCTGGTCCCCGGGCTGCCGGTCGGGGGCTGTTGGATCGTCACGGTGGACATCGCCGGGACGGGCTACGAGATCTGCTTCCAGGCGGACAGCTCCTGCTCTCCCGGCTACGACGGCGACCTGAAGCTCGACTCCTTCGGCTGGGGTGCGACCTACCTCCAGCCCGGGACCGCCTGGACGGGCCCGATCATCGCCGGCTACGACGACACCTGGTCGACCCCCGGTCGGGAGACCTGCTACGACCCCACGCTCGGCGAGTGCACGCCGGGCGTCGCCGGCCTCGGCGCGCAGGACTTCTTCGTGATCGACGGGCCGGTCCACAAGGGTTGCTACTGGTTCGGTTCCTGCTCGCCAGGCCCCCCGTGTAGCCCTCCTCCGTGTTTGTTCTGCCAGTTCTGGATGGTGCTCTACACCGACTGCAGCTCGGACTGCGGTGCCTTCGCGTGCGACGCCCACTACTGCGCGACCAACAACGTCGGCACCACCCGTCTGAACGACTGCGTGGTGGGGACCGGGCTGGTCTTGGCCTCCGCCGGGATGACCGGCGGCCTCGTGGGCTACGCCAACATCAGCGACGGCCAAGGCGTCATCAGCGACCCCCCGGGAGCGCTGGGTGACCTGTGCCTGGCGGGTGGCAGCGGGATCGGCCGCTACACCGGCGACCTGGTGTTCGGGAGCAACGACACCACGGACCTGATCGCCTACGGCCCGATCCCCTTCTTCGGAGGGAGCTACGCGCCGGGCCAGACCTGGTACTTCCAGACCTGGTACCGGGTCGGCGGAGGCAGCCGGTTCACGAATGCGACCGCGGTGACCCTCGAGTAGGGCCTGGAAGGGAGATTCCGATGATGATCCGTTCCTCGCTCCTCGCTGTGAGCGCACTACTCCTTTGCGTCACCGCCGTCGGTCAGCAACCGGCCGTGCAGGCGCTCAGGATCACCACTCCGCTCAAAGACGCCGGCATCTACCACCTGGGGACCGGGACCTGGACCCGCGCCACGCACGGGCAGGCCAACCTCGGCGCCGACGTGATCTTCCATGCCAACTACTCGTCCGGCTACTACTGCACCGGCTGGTCCGGCTACCTGGGTGTCGATGAGGGGATCCTCCCCGGCACGGGGCGTCCCGCTCCCCACACCGGCCTCCAGGACGAGTACCTGGTCGACGGCTGGCAGTTCGCCTACTGCTGCTACGACACCGCGCTGGACGTCGAGTTCAGGTGGTACGACGCCTACTCGCCCTGCGACGACGTGTCGACCCCGACCAGCTGCCTCAACCAGACCGGTGCGACCTTCCTGGTCACCGGCCTGCCGGTGAACCGCTGCTGGATCGTGACGATCGACATCGCCGGCACGGGCTACGAGGTGTGCTTCCAGGCGGAAGGCGGCGGTGGCTCCTGCTACCCCGGCTACGACGCCAACCCGACCCGCGACTCCTTCGGTTGGGGTGCTCGGTACATCCAGCCCGGGACCGCATGGACGGGCCCGATCATGGCTGGCTACGACGACACCTGGGTCACCCCGGGTCGGGAGACCTGCTACGACCCGACGACCAGCGAGTGCCCCGGTGAGAACGTCGGCCTCGGCGCGGAGGACTACTTCGCGATCGACGAACTGAACGGCTGCTACTGGTTCAGCTACATGTCTCGACCGGTGGCGTGCACGGGCGCGGTCTATCCTCCATGTCAGTTCTGGATGGTGCTCTACACCGACTGCAGGTCGGACTGCGGTGCCTTCGCGTGCGACGCCTCCTACTGCGCGACGCACAACGTCGGCGCCACCCGTCTGAACGACTGCGTCGTGGGGACGGGGTTGTTGTTGACCTCCACAGGGATGAGCGGTGGCATCGTGGGCTACGCCCTCGTCAGCGACGGCCAGGGCGTGATCAGCAATCCCCCTGGGGCGGTGGGCGATATGTGCCTCGCGGGGGGCACCGGGCTCGGCCGCTACACCGGCGACCTGGTGTTCGGAACGACCGACACCACCGACCTGATCGCCTACGGTCCGATTCCCGGTTTCGGTGGGGTCTACGCGCCGGGCCAGACCTGGAACTTCCAGACCTGGTACCGGGTGGGTGGAGGCAGTCGCTTCACGGATGCGACCACGGTGACCCTCGAGTAGGGCCTGGAATAGGAGATACCGATGATGATCCGATCCTCCAGCTTCGCTGCGAGCGTCCTACTCCTGTGTGTCAGCGTCGCCGGCCAGCAACCGGTCGTGCAGCCGCTCAGGATCACCACTCCGGTCAAGGACGCCGGCATCTACCACTGGAGTACCGGGACCTGGACTCGCGCCACCAACGCGCAGGCCAACCTGGCTGCCGACGTGATCTTCCACTCCAACTGGCCGTCCGGCTACTACGGCACCGGCTGGGTTGGCATGCAGGGCGTCGACGAGGGCGTGTTGCCCGGCACGACGAGCCCCAAGCGCGGTCCGCAGGACGAGTACCTGGTCGACGGCTGGCAGTTCGCGTACTGCTGCTTCGACACCGCCCTGGCCGTCGAGTTCAAGTGGTACGATGCCTACGAGCCTTGCGACGACCCATCGACCCCCACCGGTTGCCTCAACCAGACCGGTGCGACCTTCCTGGTCACCGGCTTGCCGGTCCGCGGTTGCTGGATCGTGACGATCGACATCACCGGAACGGGCTACGAGGTCTGCTTCCAGGCGGACGGTGCTGGAGGCGGGTGCCACCCCGGCTACGACGGTGGCCTGTACCGCGACTCCTTCGGCTGGGGTGCGACCTACCTCCAGCCCGGATCCGCATACACGGGCCCGATCCTGGCTGGCTACGACGAAGGCTGCTGGGTCACCCCGGGTCGGGAGACCTGCTACGACACGACGATCAGCGAGTGCCCGGGTGACAACGTTGGCCTTGGCGCGCAGAACCTCTTCGCGATCGACGAGCTGAACGGCTGCTACTGGTTCGGCGGCTCCGCCTGTCAACCGGTACCGTGCACGGGGATGATCACCCCCGCGCTTCAGTTCTGGATGGTGCTCTACACCGACTGCAGCACGGACTGCGGTGACTTCGCGTGCGACGCCTCCTACTGCGCGACAAACAACGTCGGCACCACCCGTCTCAACGACTGCGTCGTGGCGACCGGATTGGTGTTGACCTCCACCGGAATGACCGGCGGCATCGTGGGCTACGCCCTCGTCAGCGACGGCCAAGGCGTGATCAGCGACCCCCCTGGGGCGGTGGGCGATCTTTGCCTCGCTGGAGGCACCGGGCTCGGCCGTTACACCGGCGACCTGGTGTTCGGAACGACCGACACCACCGATCTGATCGCCTACGGCTCGATTCCCGGTTTCGGCGGGATCTACGCGCCGGGCCAGACCTGGAGCTTCCAGACCTGGTGCCGGGTGGGTGGCGGCAGTCGCTTCACGGATGCGACCACGGTGACCCTCGAGTAGGGCCTGAATGAGGAGATACCGATCATGATCCGTTTCTCGATATTCGCTGCGAGCGCCCTGCTCCTGTGCGGCAGCGTCGCCGGCCAGCAACCGCTCGTGCAAGCGCTCAGGATCACCACTCCGGTCAAGGACGCCGGCATCTACCACCTGGGGACCGGGGCCTGGACCCGCGCCACGCACGAGCAGGCGAACCTGGGCGCCGACGTGATCTTTCATGCCAACTACCCGTCCGGCTACTACGGCACCGGCTGGTCCGGCATGCAGGGGGTCGACGAGGGTGTGCTGCCCGGGACGACGAGCCCCAAGAACGGTTCCCAGGACGAGTACCTGGTCGACGGTTGGCAGTTCGCGTACTGCTGCTACGACACGGCCCTGGCCGTCGAGTTCAAGTGGTACGACGGCTACTCGGCTTGCGACGACGTGTCGACCCCCGTCAGCTGTCTCCATCAGGCCGGGGCGACCTTCCTGGTCACTGGCCTGCCGGTGGGCGGCTGCTGGATCGTGACCGTGGACATCGCCGGCACCGGCTACGAGGTCTGCTTCCAGGCGGACGGTGGCGGCGGCGGGTGCTACCCCGGCTACGACGGCCACCTGCACCGCGACTCCTTCGGCTGGGGCGCGACCTACCTCCAGCCCGGGACCGCGTTCACGGGTCCGATCTTGGCCGGGTACGACGAATGCTGGGCAACCCCGGGTCGGGAGACCTGCTACGACCCGACGACCAGCGAGTGCCCGGGTGACAACGTGGGTCTCGGTGGGCAGAACATGTTCGCGATCGACGAGCTGAACGGCTGCTACTGGCTCGGCGGGTACACCTGTTCACCGGTACCGTGCACAGGCACGATCAATCCTGCGCTGCAGTTCTGGATGGTGCTCTACACCGACTGCAGCTCGGACTGCGGTGATTTCTCGTGCAACGCCTCCTACTGCGCGACGAACAACGTCGGCACCACCCGTCTGCACGACTGTGTCGTGGGGACCGGCCTGGTATTGACCTCCGCCGGGATGACCGGTGGCATCGTGGGCTATGCCAACGTCAGCGACGGCCAGGGCGTCATCAACGACCCACCTGGGGCGGTGGGCAATCTGTGCCTCGCTGGAGGCACCGGGCTCGGCCGCTACACCGGTGACCTGGTGTTCGGAACCGAGGGCACCACAGACCTGATCGCCTACGGTCCGATTCCCGGTTTCGGTGGAGTCTACGCACCAGGCCAGACCTGGAACTTCCAGACCTGGTACCGGGTGAACGGAGGTAGTCGTTTCACGGATGCGACCACGGTGACCCTCGAGTAGGGCCTTGAAGAGGATATACCGATGATGATTCGTTTCTCGATCCTCGCTGCGAGCGCCCTGCTCCTGTGCGGTAGCGTCACCGGCCAGCAACCGGTCGTGCAAGGGCTCAGGATCACCACTCCGGTCAAGGACGCCGGCATCTACCACTTGGGGTCCGGGACCTGGAGTCGCGCCACGAACGCGCAGGCCAACTTGGGCGCCGACGTGATCTTCCACGCAAACTGGCCGTCCGGCTACTACGCCACCGGCTGGTCCGGCATGCAGGGCGTCGACGAGGGCGTGTTGCCCGGGACGACGAGCCCCAAGAGGGGTCCCCAGGACGAGTACTTGGTCGACGGTTGGCAGTTCGCGTACTGCTGCTACGACACGGTTCTGGCCTTCGAGTTCAAGTGGTACGACGGCTATTCGGCTTGCGACGACGTGTCGACCCCCACGAGCTGCCTCAACCAGACCGGGGCGACCTTCCTGGTGACCGGCCTGCCGGTGGGCGGCTGTTGGATCGTGACCGTGGACATCGCCGGCACGGGCTACGAGGTCTGCTTTCAGGCGGACGGCGGCGGCGCCGGGTGCCACCCCGGCTACGACGGCCACCTGCACCGCGATTCCTTCGGTTGGGGCGCGACCTACATTCACCCTGGGACCGCTTACACGGGCCCGATCATCGCTGGCTACGACGACACCTGGGTCACCCCGGGTCGGGAGACCTGCTACGACACGACGACCAGCGAGTGCCCGGGTGACAATGTAGGCCTCGGCGCGAGTGACTTCTTCGCGATCGACGAGCTGAACGGCTGCTACTTTTTCGGCGGTTACGTCTCTCAGCCGGTGGCGTGCACGGGCTCGGTCACTCCTGCGGGTCAGTTTTGGATGGTGCTGTACACCGACTGCAGCTCGGACTGCGGCGCCTTCGCGTGCGACGCACCCTACTGCGCGAGCAGCAACGTCGGCACCACCCGCCTGTACGACTGCGTCGTGGGGACAGGTCTGGTGTTGACCTCCGCCGGGATGACCGGCGGCATCGTCGGGTACGCCAACGTCGGCGACGGCAGCGGCGTCATCAGCAACCCCCCTGGGGCGGTGGGCGACCTGTGCCTAGCGGGGGGCACCGGCGTCGGCCGCTACGTGGGCGATCTGGTGTTCGGAACCGAGGGCAGCACCGACCTGATCGCCTACGGCCCGATTCCCGGTTTCGGCGGGGTCTACGCGCCGGGTCAGACTTGGAACTTCCAAACCTGGTACCGGGTGGGCGGAGGCAGTCGTTTCACGGATGCGACCACGGTGACCCTCGAGTAGAGCCCGGAATAGGAGATACCGATGATGATCCGATCCTCGAGCTTCGCTGCGAGCGCCCTGCTCCTGTGTGTCAGCGCCGCCGGTCAGCAGCCGGTCGTGCAAGCGCTCAGGATCACCACTCCGGTCAAGGACGCCGGTGTCTACCACTTGGGTTCCGGGACCTGGAGTCGCGCCACGAACGCGCAGGCCAACTTGGGCGCCGACGTGATCTACAACGCAACCGTCCCGTCCGGCTACTACGGCACCGGCTGGTCCGGCATGCAGGGCGTCGATGAGGGCATCCTCCCCGGCACGGGACGTCCTGCTCCCAACACCGGCCTGCAGGACGAGTACCTGGTCGACGGTTGGCAGTTCGGCTACTGCTGCTACGACACCGCCCTGGACGTCGAGTTCAAGTGGTACGACGCCTACTCGCCCTGCGACGATGTGTCGACCCCCACGAGCTGCCTCAACCAGACCGGGGCGACTTTCCTGGTCACCGGCCTGCCGGTAGGCGGCTGCTGGATCGTGACCGTGGACGTCGCGGGCACGGGTTACGAAGTCTGCTTCCAGGCGGAAGGCGGCGGGGGCGGATGTCACCCCGGCTACGACGCTGACCCGAACCGCGACTCCTTCGGCTGGGGAGCAACCTACCTCCACCCCGGGACTGCATTCACGGGCCCGATCTTCGCTGGTTACGACGACATCTGGGCCACCCCGGGTCGGGAGACCTGCTACAACCCCACGCTCGGCGAGTGTACCCCGTAGTTGCATAGATCCAAGGCCCTATCTGCGCGAATCAGCGGAT
>CAZDQL010000043.1:0-49072 GCA_964507325.1 uncultured Planctomycetaceae bacterium
GCTGCTCCTCCCCCCCTGTGGCGATCCTCCCCCCACCACCCTCCAGGAGAGGCTCGACAGCCAGCCCGGCTTCTGGTTCGAGGCTCGTCCCACCCTGGAACAGACCGCTCGCATGCGGGAGCTGGCCCAGATCGGCTACGCCGACGGCTACCGACCCGCCCACGAGGAAACGGGAGTCGTCATCCACGATCCGGAGCGCGCCCTCCCCGGACTGAACCTCTACTCCTCCGGACATGCCCCGGAAGCCTTGCTGGTCGACATGTCGGGCTCCGTCCTGCACCGCTGGTCCCACGCCTACCAGGACCTCCCGGGCGCGCCCCCCATGGAGCACTCCAGCCAGGACACCTGGCGCAGGGTACGCCTGCGCGACGACGGCTCCCTGCTCGCGATCCACGAGGGCCTGGCTCTGATTGCCCTGGACCGGGACTCCGAGCTCCTGTGGTGCTTTCCGGGGTTCGCCCACCACGACCTCGAAGTCCTCGACGACGGTCGCATCCTCACCCTCACGCGCCGACCTGAGATCCTCTCCCGCCTCAACCCCCGCGATCCGATCCTGGTCGACTCGATCGCGATCCTGTCCCCCCAGGGGGAGCTCCAAAGGCAGGTATCGGTCGTGCGCTGCCTCGCCAACTCCCGCTGGCGGAAGGAGTTGGTTGCGGCGGCTCGACGGGGTGGGGACTGCCTGCACACCAATGCGGTGAGCATGCTCGACGGTCGCCAGGCCCACCTGGACCCCGCCTTCGCCGCCGGCAACGTGCTGGTCTCCATTCGGGAGTTGGACGCCGTCGGCGTGATCGATCTCGATGCGGAACGCTTCGTGTGGTGGTCGACGGGGATTGGCGCGCAGCCCACGACCCGCGCCTGCTCGATGACGGGCACCTCCTGATCTTCGACAACATGGGCCACGAGGGCTATTCCCGCGTGCTCGAGCTGGATCCGATCAGCGGCGCAGAGCTCTGGTCCTGGGCGCCCGAACCTCCGGAGACCTTCTTCTCGGTCTTCTGCGGCAGCGCCACCCGACTCGCGGGGGGCAACACCCTGGTGACGGAGAGCTGCAACGGGCGCGCGTTGGAAATCACTCCCGACGGGCAGGTGGTGTGGGCGTTCATCTCCCCCCACCGCGCGGGGAAGGAGGGGGAGCTGGTCGCGGCGCTCTTCGAGGTGACGCGCCTGCCCACACCGCCGGTCTGGCTGGAGAAGTAAGGCCTGCGCTCAAGACCTCCGTCCGCGACGGCCGACCAACGAGGCCAACCGTCATGCTCTTCCGCAAACGCAAGCAGCCGGCCGAGCGTCCCACGGAGAGACGCATCTACTACCGGCCCCTCCCAGTGGATCCCGAGACCCTCTCTGCCCTCCTACAGGCACCGGGAGGATGGCCCGTCGAGGCCCGCGTGCACGATCTGACGCTCGGGGGCGTCGGTCTCCTGGTGCACTTCGCCCAAGACCCGAATCTCGCAGAGGGGGACGTCGTCGACATCGAGATGCGCTGCCGGAGCCAGGACTGGACGATCCGCACCCCCGCCCAGGTGCGCCATCAGCACCAGGCCGACGAGCTGCACTTCCACTACGGTCTGCAGTTCCTGAACATGGGCAACCTCTACGCCCAGATGGAGGAAGCCTTCGGGCGCTACTTCAACCGGCGTAACGGCGTGCGCGTCAAGCCGCAGCTCGATCGGGAGCTGACCGTCGGCCTGCGCTACGAGCACCACTCCATGCGCGGGCCGCTGCACGACATCTCCGCCAGCGGGATGGGGATCAGCCTCGGGCACGTCGAGGCCGCTCCCCTGCGGCTCGGGGGAGAGGTCAAGCTGCGCTTCACGCTGCCCGACGGGAACACCCCGCTCGAGACGTACGGCACGATCCAGCACAAGCGCCAGCTCGGACAACGCGACTACATCGGCCTGGAATTCGATCTGACGCGGTCCAGTGCTCTCACGGAGCGCGCCCAGGAGCTGCACGACTACCTCGACAGCCGCCTGAAAGCGATGGCCGCCTTCCACCAAAAGCTCGGAGCCAGCGGCGGCTGACGGCAGCGGGCCCCAGCGGGCCGCTTCTGGATCAGCGCACCATCACCGAGGGCGGGGTGGCACAATGGGGTGATGCGCACCCTCTCGTCCCTCTGCGTCTCGCTCACCTGGCTGGCTGCCGCCTGCGCTGCACCCGCTGCAGCGCCTGACGGCCCCATCGACGAGCAGCCGGTCCGCGAGGGACTGAATACCGCCTTCCTCGAGGAGGATCTTCGCATCGACGAGTGGGTCGCGCGCTTCGAGCTCGAGTCACGCGAGATCGCGGCCCAGCGCTCGGAGATCGTGGCCGAGCTCGCGCTCGAAGCGGGGGAGGAGGTGGCCGACATCGGAGCGGGTACGGGACTCTTCCTGGTGCCCCTGAGCGAGGCGGTGGGCGACGAGGGCACCGTCTACGCGGTCGAGATCAGCCCCGGCTTCGTCGAGCACCTGTCGGAGCGGGCGCACACCGAGGGCCTGGTCAACATCGAAGTGGTGCTGTGCACCGAGCGCGAATGCCTGCTCCCCAAGCGGGCGATCGACGTCGCCCTGATCTGCGACACCTACCACCACTTCACGTATCCGCGCACGACCCTCGCCAGCCTGTACCACGCCCTCAGACCCGGCGGTCGCCTCTTCGTGATCGATTTCGAGCGCATCCCCGGCGTCTCCAGCGAGTGGCTCCTGGGACACGTGCGGGCGGGCGAGGAGCAGGTGATCGCGGAGATCGAGGAGGCGGGCTTCAGCTTCGAGGGAGAACGGGAGGTGGGGCTGGTCGACAACTACATGCTGCGCTTCGAGCGCTGACGCGCTCACCTCGGCAGCGGGCTTCCCGGCCTCCACCCCGCTCGTCGCAGCCATTCGATGCGCGCGCGAGCGGTCTCCTCCTCGGACCCGGCGAAGACCAAGACGAGGTCGCCGGGAGCGCTGCGCTCGAGCGCCGCGTCGAGATCGGGCCCCGCGTCCGGCTCCAACCCCGCCAGCCGAGCGCGCTCGACCAGCGTCGCCCCCCCCAGGCTCGCACTCAAACACAGGAGGCGTCGCCGAGCCGCGGGCAACTCGGCCGCCGTCCGCAGGGCGGTCTCGGCCGCCGACACGTCGCTGGCGGCGTCGAAGAGCAGGGTCGCCCCGCCCAAGGTGATGCGTGCAGGGGGCGGGGCGCTGAGCAGGCCGTGGCGGATCGCGCCCAGCGGCAAGCCCAAGGCCACACCCGCGCCCAGCGCCAGGAGCGCGTTCGAGAGCTGATCCCGGGCGGCCCCACCCAACGCGAAGGCGAGGTCGGTGGCGTTCACCAAGGGCTGGCGCTCCTCCCCGGCGCAGAGCTCCAGCATGCCCTCGGCGAAGAGGCAGGCGTCCCCTCCGCGATCGAGGTGCTCCAGGACCACTGGATTGCGTGGATCGAGGCTGCACCAGGTGATCGGAGCGGACTCCAGGGCTCCCCGGCGGCGACTCTCTGGATCGTCGGCGTCGAGCACCAGTCGCTCGGCGGACCGGGCTGCTTCGAAGGCCGCGCGGGCGGGGATCGGTGCTTCGCCGACCCCGGCGATCACCGCCACCTCCGCCAGGGGGAGCGCCACGACTCCCCGCGCGAACTCGCGCGGATCGATCTCGATCAGGTGCACGGCGCGCTGGTTCGCCTCACAGACGCCGGCCACCAGGCGCGCCAAGGCCGCGCGCCTCACGTCTCCCGTGACCAGTACCTGTGTATCCGCCATGCTCAGTTCGCCCGACACCCCTGCGCAGAGAGTAGCGCTGCGCAGGGCGAAGACAAGCAGGGTCTCTGCGGGTTGCGGGTCAGGACGCTAGCGGAAGCGGTTCTCGGTGGGCGGCGCGAGCTCACCTCCGGCGAAGGCCTCCTCGAGCAGGTCGCGCAGCAGTATGGGATCCACCTGCCGCTCATGCGCCTGGGCCAGGATTTCGAACCCGTCGCCACCGGCGGCGTTGAAGCTGTTGGCGGTGACGGTGTAGCGCCCCGCGGGATCGAGGGGAGCGCCAGCGATCAGGATGCTCTGCACTTGCGGTCGGCCCTGCGCCCGGGAGATGCCGACCAGCATGCCGCTGAACTCGAAACTGCGCCCGCCCTCCCCTTCCAGCGAGGAACGCATCAGCTCCTCGAGCTCGCTCCCACTGATGGTGACCGTCACCAGGTGGTTGTCGAAGGGCAGCAGTTGGAACAGGTGACGCCGTGTCACCGGACCCGCGAGCAGGTTCGCGCGCAGCCCCCCCCGGTTTTGGATGGCGACGTCGGCGCCGGTGCGCGCGCGCATCACGTCGGTCACCAGGTTGCCCGAGGGCGAGGTCACGTAGCGGTCGTGACCGCGGGGGAGATCTCCCGTGAGACGGCCGACCACGACCCCCATCGCGGCCTCGCTGCGCTCGACGAGGGCGGCGCAGGCCCGCTCGACGGCGGGGTTGCGGTGACGCTCGGCTGGCTCGTCGTAGAGCTCGATCAACCGGCAGCGGATGTCGGTCACCTGTCGAGTCGTGGCATCGAACCAGACGTCGACGCGCCCCAGGGCACTGGCCTTGGCGCCCGCCTGCACGATCAGGGTCTCCCCCACCTGCACGCCGTTGCGCAGGAAGCTGTGGGAGTGGCCGCCGACGATCAGGTCCAGAGCGGGGTGGGCGCGAGCCAGGTCCTGGTCCCCACCCACGCCGACGTGGGTGATGGGCAGGACCCAGTCGACTTCGGCGTCCAGGCCGTGCATCAGCTCGGTCAGCACCTCCGCGGGCTCGCGCCAGGTGAGCTCCCCCGCCGAGGGATGGGTCATCTGGGGGGTGTGCGTCGAGCAGAATCCGACCAGCGCGATCCGAAGCCCCAGGCGCTCCACGACGGCCAAGGGGCGCGTCCCCGGAAGACCCTCCCCCGCCGAGTCACGGGCGTTGGCGAGCAGGGCGGGCGGTTTCACGGCGGCCAGGTGTTCGAGCAGGACGTCGGTCCCGTGGTCGAACTCGTGGTTGCCCACGACCATCACGTCATAGGGGATCTCGTTGAGCGCGGCCAGGAATGCAAGGCCGTCCTCGATGCGCCCCTCGGGGGTGCCCTGCCACCAGTCTCCGGCGTCGATCACCAGCGTCTGCGCGCCTGCGCGCCGCGCCGCCTCCAGCTCCCGCTCGACGGCCGCCGCCAGCCGCGCGAGCCCCCCCGAGGTGGGCAGGGGGTCGCGGTCCTTCAGCCAGGTGGCCAGGCGCGGCACGACCTGTCCGTGGACGTCGTTGGTGTGGAGGATGACCAGGTGCAGTCGCTCCTCGCCCGCACCGACGGCGGGACGCAAGAGGAGCAGGGCCAGGAGCGCCAGCAGGGCGCGTCGGGTGAGGAGGCTCATGGGCCGCACAGTGTGCCGCGGCCGGAGGCGGCGGGGGGCCTTTTTTCGACTCCCCTCCCCCCGCCTCCGGGGATCGGTCTAGGGTCGGAGTGGAGGCCTTGCATGACGACTCGCTGCACCACCGTTCTCGCCCTGCTACTGACCATCCTGGGAGCTGACGCCCGCGCCCAGACGACGATCCACGTGCCGCGCGATCAGCCCTCGATCCAGGCGGCGATCGACGCCGCCAGCAGTGGAGACACGATCCTGGTGGCGCCGGGGCGCTACTTCGAGAACCCCTTGGTGGACGGCAAGGTGCTCACCATCCGTGCCATGGTCGGCCCCGCGGCGACCACGATCGACGGCGGCGACCTCGAAACCGTCGTGCGCATGTGGAGCGGGGCCGACGGGGTGCTCGCCGGGTTCACCTTGACCAATGGCGACGCTCCCAGCTCAGGCGGAGGCCTGCGGATCCTGGATTCGAGCCCCCGCATCGAGGGCTGTAGGATCGAACACAACACGGCGCTCTCCGACGGCGGAGGGGTCGCGATCAGTGGCGGAGGGCCGACGCTCGTGAACTGCATCGTGCGCGGGAACGGCACCACCTACTGGGACGGAGGGGGCATCCACCTCGGCTTCGCACAGGGGACCGTGATCACCAACTGCACCGTGGTCGACAACCACGTGCCCAACGACGGCTGGGCCGGCGGGATCTGGGACAACAACGAAGACGCCACGATCTCCAACTGCATCGTGCGCGACAACCAGTCGGGGTGGTCCGACTGGGACATCGGCGCCGGACCGGGGACGGTCATCCAGTACACCAACTACGGGGAGTCGTTCGGCACCAACGGCAATTTCGACGAGCCCGCGAACTTCGTCGATCAGGCGGGTGGAGACCTGCACCTGAAGGGGATCTCGACCAGCCGTGATCGGGGCCTGGCGAGCGCACCCGGTCTGCCGACCACGGACTACGACGGCAACCCGCGCCAGGTCGGGGCTGCAGTCGACGTGGGAGCGGACGAGTACGCACCCTACGCGTACTTCGTGGGGGTGCCGACACCCGGTCAGATGGTGACCGTGCGTGCAGCCGGAGCGACGGCGGGAGCGCAGGCGGTCGTCTGGGGTAGCACCGCCCTGCGTCCGGTGCCGGTGACGACACCCTGGGGGGACTTCCACCTCAAGAACCGGCGCTTCGGCCTCTTGAGCGCCTCGGTCGGAGCCGAGGGGTGGACGGAAGCCTCCTGGAGCGTCCCGGCGACCCTGCCGGCGCCGAGTTGGCTCTTCGCCCAGGGCCTGGTCGACTGGCAGATGACCCCCCCCGCCGGCGATCTGGTCGAGTAGCCGGGCTCGCGGGGCGCGATCAGGTCAGGCGCCCCTTGGAGCGCAGGATCTGCCGCACGCTGCGCAGCGTCTCGAGCAGCAGTTCCCGGTTCACCGCCAGGGTCACGAGGGTATAGACGCCGACCCCCACAACGATGCTCGTCACCAGGCGCAGGGCCACGTGCCAGGACTCCGCGAGGCCCGAGCGCACCGCCATCACCGCCAGCATCATCACCAGCGAGGCAGCGGTCGTGCGGGCCAGGGGTCCCAGGATCGGTGCGGCTGGGCAGCGTGCCACGCGCGCACCCAGGATCAGCCCGACGGTGCAGGAGGTGAGCGTGGGGATCAGCACGGCCCAAGCGATCGCCTGCGCTCCGCTGCGCCCCAGGAGGAGGAGCAACCCGAGCAGCAGCGCCTCGCGCCCCGCCACCACCCACATGACGGTCCCCGGCCGACCGAGGGCCAGCAGCAGGGGGCGCGAGATGGTGCCGACGGACAGGGCCATGCCGTAGAAGGCGAGCACCTGGATCAGGGGCGCCATGTCGCTCCATTTGCCCCCGTACACCGTCACGACGAAGTCGGGTGCCACGCTGGCCAAGCCCACGGCGGCGGGGAAGGCCACCAGGGCCAGCATGGCGATGGTGCGGGCGTAGGAGGTGGCCACCGCCTCGAGGTCGTCCTGGATGCGCGCGAAGGCGGGGAAGGCGATGCGGTTGGTGATGTTGCCGGTGGGCTTGGAGGGGGCGGTGCACAGGTTGAAGGCCACGCCATAGCTCCCGAGGCTGGCTCCCCCCGCGATCTTGCCCATGAACAGCTTGTCCACGGAGCGGTGGAAGGCCTGCAGGAAGGCGCTGCCCCACAGCCACTTGCCGTAGTCGAAGAGCTCCTTGGCGATGCGCCAGCGGAACTGCAGCCCCGGTCGCCACTCGGCGGCGCGCATCAGGAGCACGGCACGCACGGCGCGCTCCACTAACTGACCGACGACCAGGCTCCAGACCCCCATCCCCAGGGCGGCGCAGAGGATCGCCACCAGCGCGTAGCCGAGGGTCCCCGCCATCTCGATCGTCGCCGAGACTCCGAACTCGAGCCGCTTCTGCAGGAGCGTCGCGGGAGTGACGGTGAGGCCCTCCAGGAGAAAGATCCCCAGCATGGCGCGCAGCACGGGGGTCAGCCCCACGACCTTCTCGAAGTAGGTCGCCAGCCACGGCGCGGCGATCCACCCCGCCAGGAAGAGCGCGCCGTTGGCACAGATCAGGATCCAGAAGACGGTGTCGGCGGCGAGCTGGAGGTCGCGCTCACCGCGGTCCTTGCGGTGGATGAGCGCCTGGCTGAAGCCCACCTCGCGGAAGGCGGACATGGCGAAGATGGTGGTCAACGCCATGGTGACCAGGCCGAAGTCCTCCCGGGTCAGGAGCCGCGCCAGGACGACGGTGACCCCCAGTCGCAGGAGGTTCCCCGCCCCGAGCGAGATCCCCATCCACTTGACGCCGAAGTGGACGGCGCTCCCCCCGTCCGTCGATCGACCTCCGCCGCTGTCGGTCAAGGCTCACTCCTTCCCGAGCTGGTCACGGAGGACTCGGATCGTGCGCGCCGCGGAGGCCGCTCGCGCCCCAGGAGCTCGGAGAGGAGCTGGCGCCGCCAGCGCACGGCGTCCCGCGCCACCGTCAGGTGGCAGCGCAGTCGCTCGCCGAAATCCAGGGGAGCCCGCTGAACCGCGGCGAAGGCGTGCTTCACCAGCCCGGTCCGCAAACCCCGGTTCTGGGCGCGCTGGGTGTCGAACCAGGCCGCTTGCGCTTCCGGGGAGAGGTTCGAGGGCGAAGACAGGCTCGGGTCGCGGCGGCGCAGGTAGAGGCGCTCGGGGACCTCCACCACCAATCCGCGCAGAGCCAGCTCCGCCATCAGGGTCTTGTCGGAGGAGCGCCAGGATCCGATCCGCCGCGTGCCGCGCAGGACATCGGTGCGCACCAAACCCAGGATGGCGTTCACCAGGCTGAGGTTGCGCAGCATCACCCTCAGGCGCTGGTGGGCACGGCGCTGGAGCGCTTCCGCCCCGTCCTCGTAGTGGTCGACGACCTGGCCCTCGAGGTCGATGATGCTGGTCTTGGGGTACACCAGGACCACCTCGTCGCCACCTTCCTCGAAGGCGCGCAGGCAGCGGCCGAGGTGGCTCGGCGCGACCAAGTCGTCGTGCGTCGCCCAGCGAAAGAAGGGGGCCCGGGCGAGGTCGACCAGCCGGTTGTAGTTGGCCGCGGCCCCCAGGTTCTCGGGGCTGCGGTGGTACTGGACCCGCGCGTCCCGCTCCACGTACTCGCGGCAGATCTCGGGAGTGGCGTCGGTGGAGGCGTTGTCGGCCAGGATCAGCTCGAAGTCCCCGTGCTCCTGGTCCAGGATCGACTCGATCGCCGCGCGCAGGAAGCGCTCCCCGTTGAAGACGGGTAGGCCGATGCTGACGGAGGGTCGGGGAGAGGTCATGGGGTCGGGGAAGGAGTCGGGCCGCCTTGCCCGCACCTTCGGGGCAGGCTTCGGTTCAGCGGGTGGTATACCTTGAGCGGCCGGGTGAGGATCGGTCTTCGCCGCCCTTCTCTCCCGGGGTTTGTCCATCTCACCACCCACACCGATCCGAGGGAATCCATGACCACCCCGGCCGAGCAATGCTGCGCCTGCGGCTCCTCCGACCTGGTGACCTTCTTCGAGGAGCACCGTACCCCGGTCCTGGTGTGCGTCCTGTGGCCCGCTGCCGAGGGCGCCCGCGAATGCCCCAAGGGGGACGTGCGGCTGACCTTCTGCAGGCAGTGCGGCATGATCGAGAACCAGCTCTTCGATCCGGCGCTGGTGGAGTACACCGAGAGCTACGAAAACTCCCTGGGCTTCTCCGAGCTCTTCCAGGGGTACATGCGGGACCTGGCGCAGGCCACCGTCGAGCGCCACGACCTCCATGGCAAGCGGGTGGTGGAGATCGGCTCCGGCGATGGCGAGTTCCTCGAGCTGCTGTGTGAGCTGGGCGAAAATCGCGGCGTGGGCTTCGACCCCACCTACTCCAGCGACTCCCCAGAGACGATCGCGGACGGGCGCGTGCGCTTCGTGCGCGACTACTACACCCCCGAGTACGCCCACGTCGAGGCCGATCTGGTCGCCTGCCGGCAGGTGCTCGAGCACGTGCCGGATCCGGTCGGTCTACTGCGGAGTGTGCGCCGTACCCTGGGCGAACGGTTGGACACGGCGGTGGTCTTCGACGTGCCGAACGTGCTCCACACCCTGGACCAGCTCTCGCCCTGGGAGATCTTCTACGAGCACTGCCTGTACTTCAGCCCCGGCAGCCTGGCGCGGCTGTTCGCCGCCACCGGCTACGACGTGGACTGGATCAGCGAGACCTACAACCGCCAGTTCGTCTCGGTCCACGCCCGCCCGAGCGCCGCGACACAGGGCGCAATCGACGCGCCGATCGAAGGGCTGGCCGAGTTGGAGGGACTCCTGGAGCGTTTCGGCAGTGAGCATCGCGAGCGCATCGACCGCTGGCGCGCGGAGCTGGCGAGCCTGAAGGCCGCGGGCAAGCGGGTCGTGATCTGGGGCACGGGCGCCCGCGGGGTGACCTTCCTGAACCTGGCCGATCCCGATGGGACGATCGAGTACGGCATCGACATCAACCCCAGGAAGCGCGGCATGCACGTCCCCGGCGGCGGTCAGCGAATCGAGGCTCCGGAGTTCTTGCGGGAGTTGCGACCGGACCTGGTGGTGGTGATCAACCCCATCTACACCGAGGAGATCGCCGCCAGCTTGGCGGAGATGGGGCTGAAGCCCGAGTTGCGGCCGGCCTAGCGTGCTGGATCAGCGCTGCCTCTCCAGCCAGGCGAGGAAGCGCCCTTCGAGGTCCCCTCGCCCCGGCTCCGCCAGACTGAGCGGCGCCTCGTAGACCGACTCGACGATCTCCTGGAAGTCGCCCGCGTCTCCCCGGGAGGCGAGCTCGACGAGGAACTGGGCGAAGGCCGCTTGGGAACGCTTCTTGGACTTGCCGGCACCTCGGACCCGGAGCCAGTCCAGGAAGCAGGTCCGATAGGCGCGCAGGAATTCGAGCTGGTCCCCCAGGAACTCCGGCGCCGGGGGCCGGCTGCGGGCAGCACTCCCGAAGAAGGGGGCCCCCACGACCTCCCTCCCCACGCCGCCATCCCCGTGCAACTCGAAGCGCACCGGCTCGCCGCGCCGGCGCTGGACCAGCGCGTGGCGCAGGACGCCGACGAAGTGGTCCGCGCCTTGGTCCGCGCGCCAGCGGGAGTCGGCCAGATTGGGGGGCAGGACCCCGCCCTCGGGATCGCCGCCGGGCACGAAGACCTCGCGCGCCGCCGTGCGCCGGGCGCGCAGGTCGCCGTCGACGCGCGTGTTGCACTCGCCGTAGAGCTCGATGACCAGGTTGACGGCCACCCCGCCTGCCAGGGAGGGGGGCATCGAGTCGCCGAAGTAGTTGGCCAGCATCGAGTTGGCGGCCAGTTGCAGGATCTGTTGCTCGAGGCCCGTCTCGCTGCGGTAGTCCATCGACATCCCGCTGGAGTAGTCCCCCGCCACGCCGCGGGGGGAGGCGAACTCGAGGGCCAGGACCTTCACGTCGTCGATGTAGAAGTGCGTCCAGGTGGCGATCGAGGGCTGCCAGAAGATGCCGCGATGCTGGGGATAGAGCCATCCCCCGATGCAGCACATCTCGGTGAAGCCGCGGCGCTCGGGCATCAGGACGATCGGCTCGCGCACCGGGGCAGGTCGTTGGAGCCCCAAGGGCGCGCCACTCGCCATGAACTCACCGAAGCGCGCCGACGCCTGCTGCAGCGCGTCCTTGGCTCCCAGCAGGACCTGCAGATCGCCGCTGGCGGCCTGGTCGCCGGCGATCAGGGGACGCACCCGCCACCTCTCGATCCAGCGGCTCAGGTCCGCCAGGTCGCCGCGCGCCTGGCGCAGGGCCTTCTTCTCGAGGGCGGGCTCGAGCCAGTCGAGCCAGCGCCCTTGGGCGTCGGAGAGCGCCACGGCAACGCGCTTGAACTGCTCGAGCTGGCGCTTCTCGCGCCCCGCTTCGCTGGGCAGGTAGAGATCGAAGAGCCCCACCTCCAAGTGCAGGAAGCGACCGCGCAAGAACTCGTGCAGATCGAAGGTGTCGGGGTTGGCTTGGGGCTGGCCGTGCTGCTCGAGGAACTGCTGCGCCAGACGCTCGTAGGGCAGATCGTTCGCAGCGGTCGCAGGAGTCAGGCCGAGCAGGGGGGGCAAGGCGAACAGGGCGCCGGCGAGGCCACGCCAGAGACGGGGAGGTAGGGACATAGGGGTGCTCTCTCTTCCACTGCGGGGACGAACCGTGATGCAGCCGATACGGCTGGACGAGCGACCGTGGTCAGGTCGAGGGGGCGGGCTTGATGGGCGGCGGTCGGAGTCGGGGAGGACGAACGCCGGAGCGGCTCGAGACAGCACCTGCGGGCGAGGTGCCCCCGGCGCGGGACTCCATCTCAAGAGGAGCCGCTAGTGGCAACCGAACGGTCTCTCCGTGAGAAACCTCGCGCCGCCCAGCTCCCGAGGGGGATGAGCGATCTGCGCAGCGTTGGTGGTGAAGGATCGGTGCCACGCCGCGAGATACGAACGGGCCCCCCTGGGTATTCACGGATCGTGTGCGGGGGCGAGCTCGGCGCGTATAGACTGCCGCGGAGACCGCGATGCCCGATCTGCGCCCGCGCCCTCCGGAGCCTGCGCCCAGGCCCGCCGCCAACCTGCCCGCCTCGATCCTGATCGTCCGACTGGGAGCGATCGGAGACGTCGTCAACGCGCTGGTGCTCGCCACGGCGATCAAGGACCACGAACCGTCCACGCACATCGGCTGGGCGGTACACCCCCTGGCGGAGCCGCTCGTGCGCGACCACCCCAGCGTCGACCGCGTGCACCTCTGCACCCGGGGCCTGCGGGGTCTACTCCGATGCCGCGCCGAGTTGGCGCGCGAGGGCTACTCCGTGGCGATCGACCTGCAGCGCATCGCCAAGAGCGCCTGGTTGGCCCGCGGTTCCCGCGCCGAGCGGGTCCTGGGGTTCGACCGCCGCCGGGCCAAGGAGGGCTCCTGGCTCCTCACCCGCGAGCACCTCCCCCCAGCGGACCCGAGCACCCACATGGTGCAGCAGGCCCTCGAGTTCGCGCGCTTCCTGGGCATCCCCGACCCGCGCCCCCGGCGTCTCCTCCCGGAGGATCCCCAGGCGCGGGCCTGGGCGCAGGAGCGGGTCCGGGCCCTGGGCGCCCCGCCCGTGTTGATCAACCTGGGGGCCTCCAAGGCGCCCAACCGCTGGCCCCCGGAGCGCTTCGGGGAGCTCGCCAGGGGACTCGTGGAGGAGTGCGGGGTCCCGGTGCTCCTGACCGGAGGGGGAGAGGATCGGCCCGCGGCGGAACGCGCCCTGCGCGTGGCGGGGGGGGCGATCGAGAGCCTGGTGGGTGGGACGGGCTTGCGGGAGCTTTACCACCTGATGGACCACGCCCGCCTCTTCGTGGGATGCGACACGGGGCCGGCGCACCTGGCCGCCGCCCGGGGGCTGCGCGTGGTCGCCCTCTTCGGACCCGCGGATCCACGGCGGACGGGCCCCTTCGGGGAAGGGCACCGGATTCTGCGCGAACCTGCGTGGAATCCGGCCCAGCCGCACTCCCCCGCGCGGATGATGGATCTGGAGGTCGACACCGTCCTGGGCGCCGCCGCGGGGATTCTGCGGGAGTCCACCCCGGCAGCTCCCTGGGAATTACCCTGACAAACTTGAATTGGGCACTCTGCGGGTCCGGAATCCCCGGTGGCGGGCATTCCCACCATGGAACCACCGCCCCCGACGAGATCCCCACAGGCTCCTCCAGCCAGGTTCGAGGAGAATCCGAAAAAGGAACTCGGCTGGGTGGTGCTGGCCCGCGCTCTTTCCCGTTGAGAAGCTTGGCGAGGCGGCCAAGGCTCCCATTCCTGGGATGGAGAAGGTAGCCTGGTTGCTGAGAACTCGCCGTTCCCTCCTCCTCCGAGCCCGTCCCGCCGGCGCCGTGCACGGTCCAGGGACCCCAACCCGATCAAGAACGTAAACCCGGAAAACACAGTAGCTTAGAGCCACTGCCCTGCCCTGCTTGTCACCCTGAGATCCCGCACCACGCTCACCTGCCACCATGTTCTTCCGAGGTCCCAGGTCCCGACGACCGCTTTGGTCACGACTTAGAAACCGTCAGCCACTTGCGAGTGTCCTGTCTGCGTCCGAGCTGGAGCAGGTCTTCCAGCAGGAGCGGGCGCGCTCGGACCGCAGCCACCACGGCTTCTCGATGGTGGTCTTCCTCCCCGCCGTCGGCCGTGGCGGGAACCTCGGCCGCCTGGTCCAAGTGCTCAGGCAGCGCATGCGGATCTACGACAGCGTCGGGCAACTCGACTCGCGCCGCCTCGCCTTGCTGCTGCCGGAGACGGACAGCGACGGAGCCTGGACCTTCGCGGACGACGCGATCGACCGACTGGCCGAGGAGAGCCTGAGCTACAGCTGCGAGGTCTACAGCTACCCGACCGACTGGGCCCGACAGGACGGTTCGCGGGCCCCACGGAGGCCGCGGTTGGCTGCAGCGACGGATGCCGGGCAGAACGGGGACACCGTCGACGAGTCCGCGGGGGAGGCGGCCGGCGATTCCGCCACGGGCACCTCGGGTCCAAGTCCGAGGGACCGCGACAGCCAGGCCATGATGGCGGAGCCGAGCCTCCGCCGGCTGCGGCGGGGAGCTGCGGGCAGGCCCGTGCACGACCTGGGTCCGGTCCTCGTGCAACCCTTGCCCCTCGGCAAGCGGCTGGTGGACATCGCCGTCTCTGGAGCCCTCTTGGTCCTCCTCGCGCCCCTCTTCGCGACGGTGGCGTTCCTGATCAAGCTCACCAGCCCCGGCCCGGTCTTCTTCAAGCAGCCCCGCGCGGGCTTGGGGGGGCGACCCTTCCCCTTCTACAAGTTCCGCTCGATGTACATCGACGCGGAGGAGCGCCGCAAGGCCCTCCAGGGCCAGAACATCCACAAGGGGCAGCCGATCTTCAAACTGAAGCACGACCCGCGCATCACCCCGATCGGACGCCTGTTGCGGCGCTCGAGCATCGATGAGCTCCCCCAGCTCTACAACGTGCTGGTGGGCGACATGACCCTCATCGGGCCCCGCCCTCCGCGTTTGGACGAGGTCGAGAAGTACGAACCCTGGCAGCGCCGGCGCCTGGAAGTGATGGGCGGGCTGACCTGCATTTGGCAGGTGAGCGGCCGCAGCGAGATCGGGTTCGAAGACTGGGTTCGAATGGACATCCAGTACCAGGAAAAGCGTTCCATGCTCCTGGACCTCAAGCTGCTATTCAAGACGGTCGGAGCGGTGCTCTCCGGGCGGGGAGCCTACTGATCCCCGGGGGTCCGCAGGGATTTGCGGATTCCCATCCAAGCTCAAGATCGCGGCCAGTCTGCGCCGAAGTGGGGCTGGATTCGCCCCGAGGTGGGGCGGACCGGTGAGGACTGAATCGCTCGAATACGGGTAGGGTCGAGCCCCCTGGGGTGGGGTGGGTCGGCCCACGGAGTCGCTGGGATGGGGCTGCTCGAATCTAGATCCAATGCCGTGCGGATACTTCGCTCAGGAGATCCCGCAACGTCCATGAATCGGACACATCGGCTAGCTAGGATCCTCCCCAACTTGAGGCCGAGCCAGGGTGGCGAAGGTCGTGCACAGGGTCGTGGGGAAGGGCAGAACACCCGCGGCACGAAGCTTGAGGGGAATCGATGATCAGGATCCGCAGGTGGACTACAAGTCGGGACTATCCCGGCACATCGACGCGTGTGTGCGCGTCTCGCGCGGGAGCGGTGCTAGTCGGGTTGGCCCTGACGACGCTCGTCTCGGTCGGCTGCTCCGGCAGCGGGGGAGGGTCGGCCAGTCTGGGCGGTGGAGGTTCCACTGGCTCCATCATGGTCACGGACACCGACGCCGTCGTGGTCGTCGGGTCCGAGGGGGGGCCGTTCAAGGATGGACGCCGGACGTACGAGATCGTCAACCTCTCCAACGTCCTCACCGCGCGCTGGTACGGCGAGGCGAGCGAGCCTTGGCTGGTCTTCTCGGAGATCGGCGGTCTGCTCGGCCCCGGTGCCAGCACGAACGTGACCGTCTCGGTGGACGGCAACCTGTGCAGCCAGCTGCCTCCCGGTGACTACCCGGCAGACGTCATCATCCGCGACGCGCGCAACACCGATGGCGACGTGTACCTGGCCTTCATCCTCAGGATCCTGCCCTTGGCCGGCGGGATACCCCTGACGGTCACGCCGGAGGAGGAGATCGAGGTGGCCGGCACTGTCGGAGAGCCCCTCGATCCGGACTCGATCATGTACACCCTCACCAACGTGGGGGAAGGACCCGTCGCTTGGACGGCGGAGAGCCTGGCGTCCTGGATGCAGGTCGCCGATCCCTGCTCTGGCGAACTGCCGGCAGGGGCCAGCGCGGAGGTGACCGTCGGGCTCGACGCCTCCCAGCTCTGGGGACTGGGGGCCGGAACCTACGAGGGCGGCCTGGTCTTCACTGCGCAGCTCGATGGTGATCCGCTGGAGATCGCTCGCACCGTGACGGTGCTCATGTCTCCGGAGGATGACTCGGACTCGGATTCCGGACGGGTGACCGACGGACTGCTCGCGCTGTACGACTTCGAGCAGACCGGTTCGACCGTCGTGCGTGACGTCTCGGGCGTCGGTTCACCGCTGGACCTCGCGATCGAAGACCCCAGCGCCACGTGCTGGGTCCCGGGAGCGCTCCGGATCGAGCAGCCGACCAGGCTCGCGTCGTCGACCACGGCATCCAAGGTCATCTCCGGATGCAAGTCCAACGGCGAGTTGACGGTCGAAGCCTGGATCGACCCTGCAAACCTGATCCAAGATGGACCGGCTCGAATCTTCACGCTCTCCCAAGGGGGGTACGACCGCAACGTCACCCTCGGCCAGGGCCTGTGGGGCGGTCAGCCGTCGGACACCTTCGATGTCCGGCTGCGTACGACGGCCACCGACGACAACGGGATGCCGTCCCTGAGCGGACCTTCGGGGGCGGCACTGCCCGGGCTGCAGCACGTCGTCTACACGCGCGACCCGAGCGGCGCGGCCTCCATCTATGTGAACTCGGTCGCGGTGGTCGGGGGCTCGGTGGCTGGCAATCTCTCCAACTGGGAGAACAGCTTCGCTCTGACTCTGGCCAACGAGAGTGGGGCTTCGCGGCCCTGGCTGGGCACCTTGCACTTGGTGGCCGTGTACGACCGCGCCCTCTCCTCCGGTGAAGTCGAGCAGAACTTCGCCGCCGGGACGGGTGACGAGGAGGTGGGGTACATCCTCGTCGAGCCCACCTCGGATTTCATCGTGAACGGGATCGTCGGCAGCAGCTTCTCCGAGGAGAGCAAGGCCTACACTCTCGAGAACCCTGGTCCGGATGCGGTCCAGTGGTCGATCACCTCCAGCGAATCCTGGGTGTACGTGACGGATTCCACGGCTGGTGAGCTCCTTGCGGGGGAGGAGATACCCTTCGAACTGCATCTCGATGCGGCATCCGTCCTGAACTTCGCACCTGGGGTGTACGAGGCGGACATCGCGATCGTCAACCACACCAATGGGTTGGGCAACACCGAGCTGGGGGTCAAGCTCACGATCTCCGAGGAGGACGACGACGACGGCGGCGGCGACTGGGATGGCGACAAGCCGGGCCCCCACAACACCGGGCCCTACGACGAGTCGCTCCTGGTTCCGTCGGGCAGCATCAAGGTCACGCAGGACGGGGCGGTGATCGAGAACGTCCACGTCTCGGGTGGCATCTACGTGGAAGCCAACAACGTGACCATCCGGAACTTCCGGATCGACGGTGGCTTCAGCACGCTGTACGGCGTCAAGTGCACCTACGGCAAGACCGGCATCGTCATCGAGGACGGTGAGATCACGCGCTGCGCCAGCGCGGGTATGTACGGCACCGGGTTCACCGCCCGTCGCCTCGAAATCCACGAGATGGCGCAGGACGCGATCAAGTGCCGTGGGGACAACGTGGTCGAGGGGTGCTGGATTCACCACCTGGGTCTCGATCCCAACGCCCACGCGGACGGCAACCAGACGCGCAAGGGATCGAACATCCTCCTGCGAGGCAACTTCTTCGACATGCCCAAGGGTATCTCCGGCGGCTACAAGTCGAATGCGACCTCGATCAACCAAGCAGAGCTGGGCGACATCCACAACTTGGTGATGGACGGCAACTGGCTCAACGGAGGCAACTTCACCGTCTACTTCACGGCCAAGAACAAGTACGGCCAGCACGAGATGCGGGACTGCAAGCTGATCAACAACCGCTTCGGCCGCGACTACGCGTACGGCGTGCTCAAGAAGGATGGCAACGTCATCAACTTCGTATGCTATGGAAACGTCTGGGACGACACGGGCGGGGACATGGACATCAACCACTAGCCCGGAGTCCTAGGCTCCAGCAAACCAGGTCGTGCCGGCCCGGTCCTCTCGGGGGACCGGGCCGGTTCTTCGTCCGAGTTGGAATCCGCGGTCCACGGAAGTAGTCTGCGCCCCATGAACCGCGGCACAGTCGTAACTCCCGCCTGGGAGGGCACCCGTCGACCATGAGACCCCCGATCCTGATCACCGGGTCCCATCGCAGTGGCTCGACCTGGGTGGGGCGCATGCTGGCACGCAGCCCCTCCATCGCCTACGTGGAGGAACCCTTCCATCCGAATCACCGCCCGGGCGTCTGTCCTGCCAGTCCAGAGCACTGGTACCAGTACGTCACGGAGGAGAACCAGGCTCAGACCGGGTACGACGCGGCTCTCCAGCGCACCACCACGTGGCGCTACTCCTGGGGGGCGGAGCTGCGCGCCCTGCGCAGCCCGCGTGACGTGGGGCGCATGCTGAGGGATTGGAGCCGCTTCCGTGCGGCCAGGGGGCGCGGAGCGCGGGCCCTCCTCAAGGACCCCATCGCGTTCTTCTCCGCACCCTGGATCGCGCGTCGCTTCGGGTCGCAGGTCGTCGTCCTGACCCGTCATCCCGCCGCCTTCGCCTCCAGTCTGAAGCGTCTCGCGTGGCACTTCGACGTGGAGAACTGGCTCGCCCAGCCCCTCCTGATGGAAGAGGTACTGGCCCCCTGGGAGGACGACCTGCGCCGGGCCAAGCAGGACCCCGGGGACGTGCTCGACCAGGCGGCCCTGGTTTGGCGCATCCTGGCCCTTGTCACCAAGGACTATCAGGAGGCCCACCCGGACTGGCTCTTCCTGCGGCATGAGGATCTGTCGCTGGAACCGCTCGAGGAGTACCGACGCCTCTTCCAGAACCTGGGCATTCCCTTCGACGCGGCCGTGGAGCAGGCCCTGCGAGAGACCACCAGCGGGGACAACCCCGCCGAGGCGCCCCAGGGCCAAGCCCACGCCCTGCGGCGCGACAGCCGAGCCAACATCGCGAACTGGAAGACCCGCCTGTCCCCCGAGGAGGTCGATCGGGTGCGAGCGGGGGTGGAGGACGCGGTCGCGCTGTACTACCGTGACGACGAGTGGTGATCTGGGCCCGGGGGGTCCTTTGGCTCATCTCGGCCCGGCTTCGCGCACGATAATCCAGGAGCGGATCCCCACCCATGGCTCCCCCCTCCAGTACGTACGCTGATCGCCCCGAGCCGCCCAGGAGCCGCCGGCGCGTGCTCGCGCTCGCTTCGAGCGGAGGGCATTGGGTGCAGCTCAGCCGCATTCTCCCAGGCCTCCTCGACCACGACCTGGTCGTGGCCACCGTCAAGCGGGAAGACGTGGAGCAGGCGGGAGTCCAGTGCCGCTATCGGCGCATCCTGGATGCCACCCGCTGGAGCAAGCTCAGGCTGATCGCCTCCGCCCTGGGCGTGCTCTGGATCCTCCTGCGGGAGCGACCGGACGTGATCCTCACGACGGGAGCCGCTCCGGGGTACATCGCCCTGCGACTCGGCAAGTTCCTCGGTGCGCGGACCATCTGGCTCGACAGCATCGCCAACGTCGAGCAGATCTCGCTCTCCGGTCGCAAGGCTCAGGGTTGCGCGGACCTGTGGCTCACGCAATGGGAGCACCTGGCACGGGAGGGCGGGCCGCGCTACGAAGGGAGCGTCCTGTGATCTTCGTCACGGTGGGCTCTCAGCTCCCCTTCGACCGACTCGTGCGGGCGGTCGACGACTGGGCCCGCGAGACCGCCCGCGAGGACGTCTTCGCCCAGATCAGCGACAGCTCGTACGTGCCCCACTCGATCCAGTTCGCACACGACCTCGAGCCACCCCAGTTCCTCGCCAAGATGCAGGCAGCCTCGTTGGTGGTGGCTCATGCGGGAATGGGGACCATCCTCACGGCGCTGCAGCTGGGCAAAGCGCTCCTGGTCATGCCCCGCCGGGGAGACCTGCGCGAAACGCGCAACGACCACCAGGTCGCGACCGCCCAACGCTTCCGCGAGCGAGGACAGGTTCAGGTCGCCATGGACGAAGGGGAGCTGGTGCTACGCTTGTCGGACCTCTCCACCATTCCCACTCCCGAGCCGATAGGCAACACTGCCTCCGACGAGTTGATCGGAGCGATCCGAGCGTTCATCGAACAGGACGAACGAAAGCCATGACCACGAGCGAGTCCAGCATGTCGACAGCCTACGAGCAGCTTCAGGACCGCGTAGGAACGGGGACGGCACGCGTCGGCGTGGTCGGACTGGGGTACGTCGGGCTGCCGCTCTGCCATGCGCTCCACGCGGGCGGCCTGCAGGTGGTGGGGTTGGACGTCGACCCCGCCAAGATCGAGGACCTGCGCGCCGGACGGAGCTACCTGCAGCACTTCGGCGCAGAGCGCACCCGCGAGCTCAGCGGCAGCGACCGCTTCAGGGCCACGATCGACTTCGGCGACTTGGCCGATGTGGACGTCGTCCTGGTGTGTGTCCCCACCCCGATCGGGCCCCACGAAGAGCCGGATCTGTCCTACGTCGTCAACGCGGCGCGGCTGTGTGGGCACACCCTGCGCCGCGGACAGCTCTTCGTGCTCGAGTCCACGACCTACCCCGGGACGACCCGCGGGGAGTTCCTGCGCGGAATCCTGGAGGGCTACGACGGGACCGAGGAGCTCACCTGCGGACGTGACTTCTTCGTGGCCTACTCCCCGGAGCGCGAGGACCCCGGCCGACAGTCCCACACGACCAGCACCATTCCCAAGTTGGTCGGCGGCCTCGACGAGCATGGCACCGAGCTCGCAGCCCGCCTCTACCGCTACGGGGTGGATCAGGTCGTGGAGGTCTCCTGCGCAGAGGTGGCGGAAGCGGCCAAGCTCCTGGAGAACATCTTCCGCTCGGTCAACATCGCCATGGTGAACGAGATGAAGACCATCCTCGACGCCTTGGACATCGACATCTGGGAGGTCATCGAGGCGGCCTCCACGAAGCCCTTCGGATTCATGCCGTTCCAGCCTGGTCCAGGCCTGGGGGGCCACTGCATCCCGATCGACCCCTTCTACTTGGCCTGGAAGGCTCGGGAGGTCGGGCGACCGACCCGCTTCATCGAGCTCGCTGGCCAGATCAACACGTCGATGCCCACCTACGTGGTGCAACGCACGATGCTGGCCCTGAATGACGAGCAGCAGTCGCTCAACGGAGCCCGGGTCCTGGTACTCGGGTTGGCCTACAAGCCCGACGTCGACGACACCAGGGAGTCCCCTTCCTTCGAGATCATCGAGGGACTGCGACAGCTCGGGGCTCAGGTCGACTACTCCGACCCGCACGTGCCAGAGACCAAACCCGTGCGCCGTCACGATCTCGGGATGCGCAGTGTCGAGTTGACCCCCGAGACGGTCGCCGGCTACGACGTGGTGGTGATCTCCACAGACCACGCTCGATTCGACTACGCTGTCATCGCGGAGAACGCGCGCCTGATCGTGGACACACGCAACGCGATCGCCCGCAGCGGCAGTTCGCCACGGGGCCGCCTGGTGAAGGCCTGAGGCCCGTGCTGCCCGGGATTGCACTTCTCGTCCTGGTGCTGGGATCGCTCTACTACGTGGTCCCACACGCTCTGCGCAGGGTCGGGGAGTTCGATCTTCGCCGTCGTGCCCGACGACACCGAGCGCTCGTCTTGACCTACGACGATGGTCCTTCGGAGACGACCACGCGCTGTGTGCTGGAGCTCCTGGCCCGCTGCGACGCACGGGCGACCTTCTTCATGCTGGGACGGCGTGCGGAGCAGCGGCCGAGTCTGGCCGCTGCCGTGGCTGCGAACGGGAATGAGGTGGGCACCCACAGCCACCAGCACCTGCACGCCTGGCGCGTCGCGCCCTGGGCAGCCGCCGCGGACCTGGCCCGAGGGGCCCGGGCAGTGGCAGCGTGGCTGGCCCCGAGCAACTTGCTGCGTCCACCCCATGGGAAACTCAACGCCTGGACATGGCTACAGGCCAGGCGCCTGAGGACGACCCTGGCCTGGTGGACGGTCGACGCTGGGGACACCCATGACGAGCTCCCCGATCCCCAGGAGACCGCGCGGCGGGTGCTAGCCGGTGGCGGGGCTGTCGTTCTGCTGCACGACCTGGATCGGGAGCCTCGGCGCGATGCCTACGTCCTGACGACGACGCGGCTGCTGCTCGAGGGTGCGGAGGCAGCCGGCCTCCAAATCATGACCTTGGGCGAGCTACTGGGTCGGGGGTAGGCCGGCCGGAGCTTGGCGGGAGGTGCCGGCCTCCCGGAATCCCGTCGCCCACTCCTGCCTGCTGCGCCACACGGCCAACCACTCCCTGCGCGCTGCGGCGTAGCGTCCGCGGCGTACGATCGTCAAGGCCACCACCCGTGCGAGCGCCCAGAAGTCCAGGAGTCGCACGCCCAGAAACCCCCTCGCCCAGCCCCAGTGCATCCGGAACATCTGAGCCTTGGCTCGAAACAGACGCACGATCTTGTCGGCTCGCACCCGTTCCGAGGCTCCACCGTGGTGCACGATGGTGGCGTCTGGACAGATCCTCGGACGCGCTCCCAGGGCCCGTGCACGCAGGCACAGGTCAGCGTCTTCGGCGTACATGAAGAAGGCTGGATGGAAGCCCTCCAAGCGCTCCCATAGCTCTCTGGTGATCATCAGGAAGCAGCCGGACACGATGTCGACCTCGCGTTCACTGTCGCGCGCCCAGGAGCCCAGCCCCTCGGGGTGCAGCAACCGCACGTGCGGGAATCGCCATGCCCAGCCGGCGGACAGACAGAAGGTGCTCCAAAGCGTGGGAGCACCCCAGCATGACGATCGATTGAGGGTGCCGTCGCTGAAGATGGTGCGCCCCCCCCAGATGCCAGCAGCTGGCCGAGCTCGCGCGAAGTCGTGGATCCGCTCGATCGCCCGGTCGCGTATCTCCGTGTCGGGATTGAGCAGCAACAGGTGCTCACCACGTGCGCTCCGGGCCGCCAGGTTATTGGCTGCACCGAAGCCCAGATTCTCGGTCAACGCCATGAGCTTCACCTGCGGGAAGCTCTCGGCGATGGCCTCGGCCGACCCGTCACTGGAGGCATTGTCGACGACGAGCACCTCCATGGCCAAACGCGTCGTCTGCTCGTACAACGTCCGCAGGCACTCCAGAGTCATCTGACGGGTGTTGTAGCTGATGATGATCGTGGAGAGCACGGGACTCTGGTTCGTGCTGTCCACGCAATCGGTGCCTCCCATGAGTGACCTCGGTGCGCTAGACAGGCCCCACGACCACGAGAGTCTCGGCCATGCCCGTCACACGAATGGGAATCACCGCAGAGTCGGGGAAGAGACGCTTCAACTCCCTGCGGGTCATGAGCCGGGTATGCTCTCTTCGAATACCGGATCCGTACCGCTTCCGGACGTGGTTGTAGGACCAGATCCGGCCGGCTCTCTGCATCGCTCCGGCGGGCAGCCAGCTGTAGAAGGGCATGCGCGTGTGGAACTCGAAGGGGTACCAGCGATTCGGCGTCGTGACGAACCAGCTCTCCCCCACCCTGCGGATCTCCTCCGCCATTGCGCGTTGATCCTCGAAGGTACCAACGTGCTCGATGACCGCGTTGCTGAACACCAAGCCGAACGCACTGTCACCAAAGGGGAGGCGCCTTGCATCCGCGATGGTCAGCCCCACGCGTGGCATGGCCTCCGCTATGCGTGTGAGATGATCGCCGCCCAGATTGCAGGCCACGATGTTCTCCGGCTTGGCGGCGCTCTCCAGCAGCAATCCAGGCCCGCTGTCGAGCTGTGCCCCGAGATCGAGAATGCGCTTCTCCGGGGTCACCAAGCCGTAGCGCGAGAGAAGCTCCATCTTCCTGCGCCTGGATTCAGAAGACAGCTTCTTGAAGAGCTTGGTGATCATTGGTCGGCATCGGCACCGCCGGTGGGCGGTTCCTTGCGTGGACTATGGGTAACGACCTGCAACTGGCTACGAGACGGTTTGCGGGACCTCCCCGACCGGCGAGGGAGGCTACTCCTGGCTCGGTTCCTGGCATGGGCGTCCTGCGTGGATTGGAGGATGGCAGCGGAGGCGGCCACGGGGATCAACCAGACCAGGAGGTTCTGCTGCGCGTGAGTCACGCTCACGCCGATGAACATCACGCATTGCCCGAAGAGACAGGCCCCCAGCCCCCAAGCGCGGATGCTCCCGCGCCGGTCCCTGCCGGCGAACTGGCGGAGCCTCCCCGTGTAGCCGAAGGCCAGGGACAGGTACCAGACGAAGAGGACGAGCGCCAGCATCCCACCCTCGACAGCTTCCTTGACGTACTGGTTGGTCACGTCGAAGAGGTAGTAGCCCCAGTGCGCGGTGGATTTGGTGCCCAGGAGAAACCACTCCTGCCAGCGATTGACGGCAGCGTTGATCAACCGGTACCGGTGATAGCCCGTCGACCCGCTCACCACGCTGACTCGGGTTATCAAGTGCCACACAGGCATCGTCATGCTGAAGTGCAGCACGACGAGTATCAGCAAGGCTGAGCGTCGGATCAGCCGCATCCTGCGTCGCAGCGGGAAGAACGCCGCCGCCATCAGGGCTCCCCCCAGCCCCATCAAGGGGGTGCTGGACGAGGATTGGATGACGACGAACAGGCAACAAGCCAGTCCGAGCAGTGTCGAGATGCGGGCCGCGGGCTTCGTCCAGAGCCTGATGGCGAGGAGAGGCATGAGTGCGACCCAGAAACACCCGGCGAGAATCGGGTGGGCGAAGGGGCCCTGACATCGCATCTGCTCATCGCGTTGGGTCACGTACTCCGCGGCTCCACCTACTATTTTGTATAGATTCTGCCCCTGGTAGGCCTCGTAGTAGAAGGCCGCAGCTGCGGGAATGCTCATGGCGATGACCCACGCTCCGATCCTCTCGATGTCGCGCATGTCGTGGATCCACACCCGGGCGAGGGCATAGATACCCAGGGTGTCGACTGTCAGGCCGAGCTTGTAGATCAAGGCCGACGGTGATCCGCGCAAGAGCGTGTAGGCCAGCACCGTCACAGCGGCCCAGGCGATCATGACCTTGTCCAAACGGAGAAGCCTGATGCGCGCATACTCCCCGTTCGCGATTATCCTCAGCATCCCCACCACGACGAGGATCCTGCCGAAGTTGAAATCCAGCCCGAAGACGACGAGACGTTGTGCTGTGGGGACTACGCTCTCCAGGATCAGGAGCGGAGCCAGGGCGTACTTCCGGGGCAGAAGGAAGGTCCCCAGGCAGGCGACCAGGAGCAGCGCCAACCCAACGGGGTAGAGCGTTGTCCGACCGTGGTAGCCGCGCTCACCGAAGCCCTGGGCAACGTAAGCGTCCTGCGCAGCGAGTGCCAACTCCACCAGCGTCATGCCCGGTCTCCCCCGGCGGCCTTCGTCTCCCTAGGGGGGGCCAGCGTGGCTCTTTGGCGCAGGCGCTTCGTGAAGACGCGTTTCGCCGTTCCATAGATCGACTGAGCTTTCTCCCGCAGTGTCAGTGCGCGCAGCCATGGGCCGAAGGTCGATAGGTTCCGGTACCTGGGCGCAGCCACCCCCAGTGCCCTGCAGGCCCAAGACCGCCCCCAGACAGCCCCTCGGGACCTGAGGAGATTCGGCTGGGAGTCCACCAGAGCCTTGGCATCCACCGGGTGGAGTCGCAGGTGCCCCGCAGAGATGGCCTGCTGAACGCACTGGCGACCCCGCTCCGTGCGCGCCAGGACCAGGGA
The DNA here is from genome assembly GCA_964507325.1 of uncultured Planctomycetaceae bacterium. Classification (GTDB taxonomy): domain Bacteria; phylum Planctomycetota; class UBA1135; order UBA1135; genus CAZDQL01. The sequence goes on from CAZDQL010000043.1 coordinate 25,765, forward strand.
CTCTCCCAGCGCCTCCGGCTCAGGGATCGTGCGCCAGGGATCCCCGACCGACACGTCGGCAAACTCGGCGGTGTGATCGGCGCAGACGTAGCAGCGCCACTGGCGGTACCGCTGCAGGATCCCTCCCCAGGAATCCTGATAGCTGAGTCGGGCCGTCTGCGGCCCGTCAGGGCCCTGACCCGTCACCTCGGCCCAGCCGGGCCAGCCGTTGCCTCGGTAACGAACGGACCGGACTGCGTTCGTGTCCTCGAACCCCATGCGACGGAGCATCTCCAGGGTCCCCTTCGTGGATGGGGTCCCCGCACAGAAGATTCCGATCGTCAGGCCGAGGTTCGGCTGTAGAGCCGGGCGCAGGGTGGCGGAATTGCGGGCGCCTCCTACGTCGCAGGGCTTGCCGATGAACACGCAGGGCGCGGGGGCATCCTCTACCTGCTGTAGCCCGTCGCAGGGGCTGGCCGGCGCGTAGCGGGATCCCGTGGCCTCGAGCATCTCCTCTCGGCTGGTACTGAGCACCGTCTCATTCAGGATCGGTGTGTCCCGGCGCGCGGTGATGTGCAGGGCACCGTGGAAGCCGAGATGCTCGAGCGCGTACAGGGTCAAGGCGGTGGCGACACCTCCGCTCGAGCCGCGATAGCGGATCTCCTCATCTGCAGCGTGCCCCTCCCAGATCTGCAGCACTGGCCCCCAGTCGGTCAGAAGTTCCGGGAGGAGCCCCTCACGCTCAGACAGGTCCTCGTGCTCCAAGCCCACCCCGGGGCAGGCGGCCAGGGCCTCATCGGTGCTGGAGGAGTCCACGAGGGCAGGCCGGCAGCCGCGGGCCTCATCGTCGACCATCTGGATGGCTCCGGGCTGCAGGTAGGCGCACGCTCCGCACCCACAGCACAGGTGCTTTTCTGCAACGTCCTGAATCGAGGAGAAGGCTCGGGGGACCATAGGCCGATGATCGGCGAATTCCAGGTGAGACCATAGCGTCCCCACTCACGCGGCTCATCCCATTGCGAAGGAGATTCCTTGCCTTCACACCGGGACTTGCCGATACCTGGGTGCTGGCGGTGTCTTGCACCGGGCGACACCCCGCTACCCACCCGCGATTCACTCTCCTCTCACGCCGATCCGTGGCGGAACCCAGCACACTCGAGCTGTGCCTGTTCGGCGCCTCCCCGTCGACGAGCAACCTGGGCGTATCGGCCCTGTTCCACGCGAGTCTCTCCCAGCTCTTGAGCCGCGTCCAAGAGGCCCAGATCACCGTCTTCGACCATGGCCGGGGTGTTCGTCAGGGCCAACTGCGAACGCGAGACCAAGAGCACTCCATCCGCCTCATCGGCGCCCACCACAGCCGCCGCCTCTGGCGAGGCGACACCCTCTGGACCATGCGCCAGGCAGGACGAGTCGGCGGGTTGGGCAACCGGGGGATACGGGCCATCCGGTCCGCCAGAGCGGTCCTGGACGTGAGCGGCGGCGACAGCTTCACGGACCTCTACGGCGAGAAGCGCTTCTGGGGCGTGATCCTCCCCAAGCTGATCACCTTGGAGCAGTCGACCCCCCTCGTGCTGCTGCCCCAGACCTACGGTCCCTTCCGGGACGACCGCCGCGCCCGCCTGGCACGCAGCGTCCTCGCCCGCTGCTCGACCGCCTGGGCGCGCGATCCGTGGAGTTTCGAGTCATTGCGACGAGTCGCCGGGGACGGCTTCGATCCCCAACGCCACAAACAGAGCGTGGACATGGCCTTCGGTCTGGAGCGGCGCACTCCGCGGGCTCCCCTCTCCTCACGGCTCGAGGAGTGGTTGACGCAACGCAGCGGGCCGGTGGTCGGCGTGAACGTCAGCGGTCTCGTGTACCTCGACCCGGGGCGGGGCCGACGCGACTACGGCTTCCGAGCTGACTACCGCCAGCTGGTGCAGGGGCTCGTCAAGGGGCTACTCGAGGTCCCTGACCTCCATCTGGCACTCATCCCCCACGTACTCGCGCCGCCGGGGCACTACGAGTCGGACTACGAGGCCTCCCTGGCCGTGCGCGACGAGCTCCCCGCGGCTCTCGCAGCGCGGACGGTGGTGCTGCGTCCGGAGTACGACCAGTGTGAGATCAAGCACTGCATATCCCGTCTGGATTGGCTCTGTGGAACGCGCATGCACGCTACGATCGCGGCGCTCTCCACGGGAGTCCCCGTGGCAGCCGTGGCCTACAGCCCGAAGTTCAAGGGGATCTTCGAGCTCTGTGGGCAGGCGCTGCACGTGGCCGACCCCACCGAGCTGGAGACCGAGGACATGGTGGCCCAGCTCCTGCGCTCCTTCGAGATGCGCGAGGAGGCCCGTCAAAGCCTGACCGAGCACCTGCCAGGAGTCCTCTCCAGCTTGAAGGCCCAGATGGACGAGCTGGTCACCTTGCTACGCGGTGCACCCGATTCCCGCCAGGACACGGCTTCTGGGTGAGGAGGTCATGGCGCACGGGACGGACATCCTGATGATCACCTACAACCGGGCGCGCTACACCCGGTTGGCGCTCAGCAAGCTGCTGGAGCGCTGTGACGACAGCATGCGCGTGTGGGTCTGGCAGAACGGCAGCGATCCCGAGACGATGGCGGTGGTAGATGAGCTGCGCGACCACCCCCGTATGCATCGCTACCACCACAGCCCTGAAAACGTGCGTCTGACTACGCCGACCAACTGGCTGTGGAAGAACGCCAGTGGTGACTACCTGTCCAAGGTCGACGACGACTGCATCGTGCCCGAGGACTGGGGCGCTCTGTTGCGGCAGGCGCACGAGGACGAACCGCGCTTCGGCGTCATCGGCTGTTGGCGGTTCCAGGAGGAGGATTTCGTGCCCCGCCTGGCGGAGCGCAAGATCCGCGGATTCGGCGGCGGGCACCGGCTGCTGGTCAACCTGTGGGTCGAAGGTTCGGGGTACTTGATGAAGCGCGCGTGCCTGAACCGCTTCGGTCCGCTGAAGGAGGGGCAGAGCTTCACCGACTACTGCATCCAGATCGGGCGCGTGGGGTGGTTCAACGGTTGGATCTACCCCTTCCTCTATCAGGAGCACATGGACGACCCCCGCGCCGCGAACAGCGGTCTGGCCAGCGACGCGGATCTCGAGCGCTACCTGCCCCTCTCCGCCAAGCGCAACGGAGTCACTTCGGTTGCCGAGTGGCTGGAGCAGCTCAAGCGTTCCGCGCGCCGGGTCCAGGTGGCCTCCGCCGACCCCGCCTACTGGTCCCCCACCAGACGTAGACTGCGTAGGATCGGGCGCCGCATCAAGCACTTGATCACGGGCCGGAAGAGCGAGTGGTAGGGATGGTCGTTCCGCTCCGCTTCGCCTGCGTCATCCCCGCCTACAACCGGGAGAAAACCGTCGGGCGCGCCATCGAGAGCGCGTTGGCCCAAACCCGAACACCCGACGAGGTGATCGTGGTCGACGACGGGTCGACGGACGGGACCCGGGAGGTGGTCGCGTCCTACGGAGCGTCCGTGCGCTACGTCGACCAGGAGAACAGCGGCGCATCCACGGCGCGCAATCGTGGCGTGCGCGAGGCCACGGCCGACTGGATCGCCTTCCTCGACTCCGACGATCACTTCACGCCGGGACACCTGGAGGCCATGGCCGCGGCGATCGACGCGACGGAGGGCGCCGCGGACTTCTACTTCGCCAACCTGCGGCGCACCGCGGAGGAGGGCGCCCACCTGCAGTGGGAGCAGGCGCGTTTCTCGATCGAGGGTCCCTGGGAGCTGCGTGAGGACGGGACCGAGTGGGTCGTTCGCCCACGCATCCCGATGATGCTGCAGGGCAGCGTGTTCCAGCGCTCCCGTTTCCTGGCCAAGGGCGGGCTCTGGGAAGAGCTCCGGCGTCGCCACGACACGCACTGCTTCATCACGCACGGGGTCGGACACCCGATCTGCGCCGTCGATCACGTGGGCACGGTCATGACCTGTGACGACACCAGTGGAGATCGGCTCACATCCGTCATGGCTCCTCGCTCGGAGCCGTACTGGCGCTACTCGGCGATGCTCTGGTTGGACTGCCTGCGTCGCTTCCCGGACCTCCCCCGTCCTCAAGCGCTGCTCCTGCGCAGCCGGATCGTCGCCACTTACGTCAACTTGGCCAAGGCGCACGCGGCGGGGCATCGCTACGCAGCGGGCCTGGGCTGTGCTCTGCGCGCCCTGCGTTGGAGCCCAGGGCTGGTCCTGCGTTCCGTCCTGGGAAGGCGCCTCAGCGAAGAGGAGCTGTATCAGCGCGCGCGAAGCCGGCGGTGAGTCCGCGGCGAGCATCCGTCCCGACTCGGGATTGACCGCGCCTTCGCACTCCGCAACCACGAGGATTCACTTGTCCTTCAGAGCGGGGGGACGATACTTGGGTGTAGCCATGACCGTCGGCGTCCTGACCCAACCCACCCTGGTCCTCAACCGCTCCTGGGCCGCCATCGCGACGACCACCGTGCGCCACGCCCTGGGCATGGTGTTCACCGGGAGCGCGCGCGCCATCCGGCCCGAGACCTACGAGGCCCACGAGTTCGACTCCTGGGCGGACCTCGCTGTGCCCCCGGGTGAGCCGTGCATCCGTACGGTCTCCTTCGAGATCCGCGTACCGGAGGTGATCGTCCTCACCAGGTACCAGGGGATGCCCACCCAGCACGCGACCTTCTCGCGCCGCAACCTGTACAAGCGGGACCACAACACCTGCCAGTACTGCGGGATGCGGCCGGGGACCGCGGAGCTCTCGATCGATCACGTGGTGCCGCGCTCACGCGGTGGGAAGAGCTCCTGGGAGAACTGCGTCCTGGCCTGCGTGCGCTGCAACAGCCGCAAGGCGAGCCGCTCGCCGCACGACGCAGGCATGCGCCTGATCCGTCCCCCTAGAGCGCCTGCCTGGACGCCGATCATGGAGATTCCCGTGGCGCGCGTGCGCCAGTCCTGGCGCCGGTTCGTCAGCGATCGCTACTGGGACGTGCCGCTCCAGCCGTAGACGGCCAGGCGCGGCGCGCCCTGCCCTCCTACTGGGGAGCGGTGATCGTGATGTTGCCGATGCTGCAGTCCACGTCGTGGGAAATGAGCAGCAGACTGCCCGTCTTCCACTCGTCCATGTCCTCCGTCAGGATCTCGAAGAACCAATCAGCCGGTTCGGGGGCACCCACGTCCCAGAGCCTCAGCTGATAGAGGGAGCGCCCATCCGGCTGTGTCGTGCAGCGGCCTCGCAGCAAGTAATGCTCGCCCAGGTCGACCGGCATGAAGAAGGGTGGCAAGCTGGTGCGGTCGCTGTAGTCCGATCCATAGCCTTCCCAGTACTCGTCGGTCGGTGAGTACCAGCGGTAGGCCATGAACATCCCCATGGGGAAGAAGACGTCGTGGGGCTGCTGCGTCCCGGGACTGTGGCCCGGCCAGCGCATGATCACGCCGAAGGCGTTGGCATTGGTGCCCGGGGTGACCCCATCGGGGTTGAGACTGTGGACCTCGAAATCGAACACGAACTCGAAGTCCTCCCAGACCTCGTCCCCGATCGCCACCAGTCGGTCGTATCCGTAGTAGGGCACTCCACCGAAGCTGTTGCGCAGGCGCGGGGTACCACCACTCGAGTCGATCTCCCAGCGTCCGTCGACCACCTGACTGACATCTTCCAACTGGGCTACCGCACTCCAGTCGATCGAGTACGGCTGGCTCCAAACGACACCCGGTGTGTAGTCGATCCACACCCTCAGCTGGGCCACGTTCTGATCGTTGTCGGTGGCCGTCAAGAGCACCTCGTTCAATCCGGAGAGCAGGGTCGAGTAGTCGATCTCGACATTGAAGTCACCGGGTTCGACCAGGCGCCAGGTATCGAGTCCGTCGACGCCCTCGACCGAGAGATCCAGATCGGGGCCACCGTTCAGGGAGTAGGTCAGGGTCTCGACTTCGCCGCCTACGTCGTCTGTGACGTTGCCCAGGATGTTGACCCACTGCTGTGGGTTGCCGAGCTGACCGAAGGACAGCACCGGTTCGTTCTGCGCGTTCGGCGTGGCGTACCAGACCTCGAAGTTGGGCAGCCCGTCGAAACCCGGGGGACCGGTAGAGACCACGATGTCGGAGGACTGCACGGCGGGGTTGCCGTTGCCGTCCTGGACCGTGATCTGCAGGTGGTACTCGGTGTCGGGGAGCAGGCCGGAGATGATGGCGTAGTCCTCGTAGACCAACGTCTGCCCGCTTTGGGGCCCGAAGGGGTAGTCACCGGCAGTCGTGCCCCAGCGCACCTCCCCACTCGTGCGCTCGTCGGTGGCCCAATCGACCCGCACCGCCGTATCACTGACCGGACGTCCCAGCGCGCTGTACAGGAACGGCACCGTCCCGTCGGACGGACAGCCCTGGTCTTCGGGCTCGATCGGCGTGGCGGCGTTGAAGGCGTAGTCGAAGGCGGCCAGCAGCCCGACGTACGGCGGCTCCTCGTTGCCAGCGAAGACGCCGGCCTTGGTGGGTACGCAAGCGAAGGTCAGGGTGGATTCGTTCGCGAACCACGCCAGCCCATCGAAGGAATAGGACTGCGTCCACTGGTCACCCACGCGCTGCACTCGCAGCCACAGGGGATCTCCCAGCCACGCCCCGCTCGAGATGACGGTCTTGCGCTCATCCACCAGTGCACCAGCATCGAAGACGCTGGCGTAGACCCTCAGCTGGGACCCGGTGTGGTGGCAGTCGAAGCGCAACCAGGTGTCGGCATCCTCCTCCACCACGATGCCGACGATCTGGTAGCGGGAGTCGAGCACCGTCTGCATCTTGAGCTCGATCTCGAAGTCCGTGTTCTGCACGGGCTGCATGATGCGGGCCGCGTTGTTGGTGAGCCACGGGGCGAACTCGTAGCCGCCGTAGGGCAACTCGATTTCGATCCGCGCCTCGCTCGTGCAGGTGTCGACCAGCCGCAGGCGTGCCTCGCCACCGCTCGGATCCACCCATTCCCAGGCTCCCAGATTGAGGTTGGGATGGTTGAAGTCGTCCGAGAGGAAGCCCCCGTCACTCACGGTGGTGAAGGTGAAGTCCCCCTCACATGACGTCAGGCCGCCCAGATCCGCCGAGCACACCTGGAAGTGGTAGGTCGTGCTCGGGTCCAGCCCGCTGAGCAACACCGTGTGCTGCGTGACGAGCACGGGATCGAAGTAGGTGTCGGTGTAGCTCGAAGTCAGACCGTAGTCGACCTGGCTGTCCGCCGGCTCGTTGGTCTTCCAGGTGATGGTCGCGAAGGTCGCCCCGGGGGTGACGTTCACATCCGAGATGACCGGAGGATCCACGTCCGGCGCGAAGTGCGCCGTGACACTGCGGTCCTCGGTCATCGGCAGGGTCTGTGGGTTCGTGATGCCGGAGAGATCGCCCGACCACCCCACGAAGGCCCAGCCCGCGCTCGGAGAGGCGCTGACCTCGACCAGATCGGCACAGGTGTAGTCCGTCTGATCGGGGACGACCACGATGGTGCCGGCTCCCTGCCCAGGGGGATCGACGACAGTGGTCAAGGTGTAGGGTCCATCACCGGAGTAGGCCCCGTCCTCCGGCACGATCGGCTCGTTCAGGTTGAAGAAGTAGTCGAGGACCGCGGTGTGAGCGGGCGAGCTGGCACCCGATGCGTTGCCGGCGTAAAGGGCCGCCTGGGAGACGGTCATGACGTGAGTGACGTCCTGCAGGACCGTGGTCCAGCTCATTCCATTGGTCGAGAAGCGCTGGGTCCAGAGGTCGCCCGTGCGCGAGACCCGCATCCAGAGCGGCTCGCCGAGCGCGCCGAGACCGACGTCGACCAATTCCGTGGGGACGCCGTTCACGATGGCACCCGCGTAGGCATACACCTCGCTGCCGTCTGAGTAGAAGTCGAATCGCAGCCAGTTCGAGTCGTCCTGCTTGATCAGGACCCCCTGGATCTGCGTCCCCAAAGTCAACTCCGACTCGAACTTCACCTCGAACGCCAGATCCGTGTCGTTGACGTCCTGCACGACGTGCGGCGCGGTCAGCACCCCATCGACCTGGTGCTCCGCACCCGCGGGTACGGAAATGGAAAGCTGGGCGTCATCGGTCCCCACGCCGCTGATCACGTAGCTGCTGTCTGCCTGCGGGTCGACGAAGGTCCAGATCCCGGACAATCCACTGCACTGGTTGAAGTCGTCGGAGACGGCGCTCCACAGCTCGGTGGTCAGGAAGGTCGCGTCGGACGTACTGTCGCTCAGTCCGGCGCCATTGACGGAGCTCACGCTGTAGTGGTAGAGCGTCCCCGGCATCAATCCCGTGATCAGGATCGAGTGCGCGGTGACCAAGGTCGAGTCCTCGACGAAGTCGCCGTAGGCGGACGTCAACCCGAAGTCGACGCGACTGCTCGCCGGCTCGTCCGTGTCCCAGGTCACCAGCGCCGTGGTGGCGGTGACCGCGACCTGGACGTTGCTGATGACCGGCGGGGTGACGTCCGGCCCGAACACGGCGGTGATGCTCTTGTCAGAGGTCATCGCCACCTGCTCGGGGTTGACGCTGCCGCCGAGATCCCCCTGCCACTCGACGAAGACCGAGCCGGGGTCCGGCACGGCGGTCAGGGTCACCACGTCGGAGCAGGTGTACGTCGCCTGGTCCGGGTCCTTCGTCACGCTACCGGTGCCCGTTCCGGCCGTGAACACATCCAAAGTGAAGGGCCCCGATCCGGGGAAGGCGCCGTCCTCGCCGACGATCGGATCGGAGGCACTCTCGAACCAGTCGACGAACGCCGTGTGGGCGGGCGCCGAGGATTGGCCGGAGTTGCCACCCCAGATGCCGACCTGGGCGGCGAAGATGGGGTAGGTGAAGGTCAGGACGTCGACCCACCCTTGAGTGTCAGGGTCCGCCGACCAGGACATCGTCCAGTCGTCCACGACGCGCCGCACGCGCAGGTACATCGGAGCCGTGAGGCTGATCTCTACGTTGGCCTCGGTGGTGGTCGACCCGTTGAGGTTGCTGGCGACGTAGGCCCAGGTCTTCGATCCGCTGCGGTACACGTTGAAGCGCAGCCAGTTGAGCGCATCCTGCTCGATCAACACACCCTGCTGCTGAACCGAGGCGACGAGCTCGGAATCGAACTTGACCGCGAAGTCGAAGTCGGTGTCCATCACCGGCTGCACGATGCGCGCCGGCATCTCGGTGTCGAAGGGCTCGTGGTCGAAGCCGCCGGGAGCGTGGAGGAGCACCCAGGCGTCGTCGGTCCCCACCCCGGTCACGTCGTAGACACCGTCTCCGATCGGATCCACGTAGGTCCAGGGAGCGATCAGACCCTCGCAGTGGTTGAAGTCGTCGGACACCAGCCCCGAGAGATCCAGGGTCGTGAAGGTGTCGTCCGCCGAACAGCTCGGACCGTTGCCCGCCTCGTCCGTGGAGCAGACCTGGTAGTGGTAGAGGGTGCCGGGCGTGAGCCCGATCAGCTCGATGCTGTGACTGGTCTTGTAGGTCAGATCCTCGACCACGTCCCCGTAGCTCGCGGTCAAGCCGTAGTCCACGCGGCTGGTGGCGGGCTCATCGGTATCCCAGGTCACCAGAGCCGTGGTGGTGGTCGTGGAAACCGTCAGATTCGAGATGATCGGAGGATCGAAGTCCAGGTCGAAGACGGCGGTCACGCTCAGGTCTGAGGTGATCCCCACGTCCACGGGGTTGGTGTTGCCGCTCAGGTCACCTTGCCATTCGATGAACTTCGAACCGGCAACGGGTATCGCGGTCAAGGTCACCACGTCGGAACAGGTGTAGGTCGCCTGGTCCGGGTCCTTGGTCACGCTACCGGAGCCCGTGCCCGCCGTGAAAACGTCCAGGGTGAAGGGGCCCGAGCCGGGGAAGCTGCCGTCCTCGACGACGATCGGCAGATCGGCCACCTCGAACCAGTCCACCGCGGCCTCGAACGCGGGGGCGGAGGTCCCACCGAAGTTGCCCCCGTACACCCCCACCTGGGAGACCGTGAGCGGATAGCTGAAGCTCGCCACGGGAGTCCAGGCCTGACCGTCGTCGGAGAACTCCATCGTCCAGGCGTCCCCAACCCTGTCGACACGCAGGTAGACCGGAGCGCTGGCCCCCCCAAGGTCGACCTCCGCCACCTCGGTGGTCGCCCCGTTCAGCGTGCTGCCGACGTAGGCGTACAGGCCCGAGGCGTAGGAATAGATGTCGAAGCGCAGCCAGTTGAGGTCGTCCTGCTCGATCGTGAGCCCTTCGATCTGGATGTCCAGAGTGGGCAGCGTCTCGAAGGCCACCGTGAGTTGACAGTCGTCTTGCGACACCACCGGTTGCACGATGCGCGGCGGCAGGGCGGTGTGGTTCGCCAGGTGGTCGGAGCCCGCGGGGACCGCGATCCTGGCCCAGGCGTCGTCGGTGCCTACCCCGGTGACGGTGAGAGTGCTGTCCGCGGCGGGATCGATCCAACTCCAAGGCGCGATCAGCCCTTCACAGTGGTTGAAGTCGTCCGAGACCAGGCATGCATCGTCGTCCAGGATCGTCGCCGTGTGGACGGTCTGCGCCCCCAGCACGGCGTTGGTGGGCGCCTGCAGGGTGATGACGACATCCTCGTCCAGCTCCGCCGCTCCATCGTCGATGGGCGTGAGGGTCAACTGGGCCGTAGCCTGACCGGCGGGTATCGAGAGGGGCGAGAGATCGATCGTGTAGTCGACCCCATCGCTGGCCGCCCCGCTCAGGAGGAAGGGCACGCTGATCTCCTGACCGGAGACTGCCGACAGGCTGAGCTCCACCGCCACGCTGCCCCCCTGTTCGGGGAGCGACTGGGAAGCCAGGGCGAACTGCACGCTCGGCGCGGGGTCATCGTCGATGATCGAGAGCGTGTGCGCGGTGATCACTCCCAGGGTCGCGTTGGTGGGCGTCCCCAGGGTGAGCTCGACGGTCTCGTCCGCCTCGTCGAGGAGATCCTGCACGAGGGTCAAGTCGATCACCGCCGAGAGGTCCCCGGCGGGGATCGTGAGCGGGCTCGCGGTAGCCAGCGAGTAGTCGTCGGGATCGACCGCCGTTCCCGCCACGGAGAAGGGCACCGTCACGTCCAGGCTCGAGGCGGCCGAGAGGGTGACGGTGGCATTCGCCCCGCCATCTCCCTCGCCCACCAACTGCGCGGCGGAGCTGAACTCCACCAGCGGCGAGGAGTCGTCGTCGACGATCGTCAGCGTGTGCGTGGTGAACGCCCCCAGGGTCGCGTTGGTGGGGACTCCCAGCGTCAGCTCGACCGTCTCGTCCAGCTCGTCGAGCAGGTCCTGTACCACCGAGAGGTCGATCACGGCGGAGAGCGTCCCCGCGGGGATGACCAGCGGTGAGGCCGTCAGGAGCGAGTAGTCGTCCGGATCGAGCGCCGTCCCGGCCACGCTGAAGGGCACGCTCACGTCGAGGCCCGAGGCCCCGGTCAGGGTCACCGTCGCGCTCGCGAACCCGATCCCCTCGTCCACGCTCTGGACCGCGCTCTCGAACTCCACCCTGGGCGCAGCGTCGTCGTCGGTGATCGTCACCACGTGCGTGGCGATGGTTCCCAGCACCGCGTTGGTCGGGGAGCCGAGAGCGAGCTCGACCGTCTCGTCCAGCTCGTCGAGCACGTCCTGCACGAGCGTGAGGTCGATCGGCGCCGACAGCTCGCCGGCGGGGATGACCAACGGGCTGGTGGTGAGCAGCGAGTAGTCCTCTGGGTCGAGGGCGCTGCCAGCCACGCTGAAGGGCACCGTCACGTCGAGACCCGAGACCGCCGACAGCGTCACGGTCGTGCCCGTCGACCCGTCCGCTTCGCCGACGGTCTGGGCCGCCGCGCTGAACTCCACCTGCGGCGGCGCGTCGTCGTCGACGATCGTCGCAGTGTGCTGCGTGGTGCCGCCCAGGCTGCCGTTGACCGGCGTCCCGAGGGTCAAGATCACCGTCTCGTCCGCCTCGTCGAGCGTGTCCTGTACGAGGGTGAGGTCGATCGTGGCTGCCAGATCGCCCGCGGGGATGACCAGGGGAGTCCCGGTCAGCAGGGCGTAGTCGTCCGGGTCGATGGCCGTGCCGCCCACGCTGAAGGGCACCGAGACGTCGAGCCCCGAGACCGCGGAGAGGGTGACGCTGGCGCTCGCGGCGCCGTCACCCTCGCCCAGCGACTGGTCGGCCAGCTCGAACTCCACCGTGGGAGCCGCGTCATCGTCGGCGATGGTGGCCGTGTGGACCGAGGTGGCGCCCAGGGTGGCGTTCACGGGCGCCGCGAGGGTCAGCACCACCGTCTCGTCCGACTCGTCGAGGAGATCCTGGACGATCGAGAGGTCGAGCGTCGTCGAGAGACCACCCGCGGGAATGACCACGGGACTGCCGGTGAGCAGCGAGTAGTCGTCGGGATCCTGCGCCGTGCCGGAGGCGGAGAAGGAGACGGTCACGTCGAGGCCGGAGACCGCCGAGAGGGTGACTTCGGCGCTCGCGGCGCCGGCCCCCTCACCCAGCGTCTGGTCGGCGAGGGAGAACTCCACCGTCGGGGCCGCGTCGTCGTCGACGATGGTGGCCGTGTGCGCGGAGACGCTCCCCAGCACGCCGTTGGTCGGCGCGCCGAGGGTCAACTCGACCGTCTCGTCCAGCTCGTCCAGCGCGTCCTGGACGATCGTCAGATCGATCGTCACCGACGCCGTCCCGGCCGGAAGCACCAACGGACTCACGGTCAGCAGCGAGTAATCGTCGGGATCGACGGCGCTGCCCGCCACGGAGAAGGGCACGCTCACGTCGAGGCCCGAAATCGCGGAGAGGGTGACGGTCGCGCTCGCGGCGCCGTCCCCCTCGCCCAGCGACTGACCGGCCAGCTCGAACTCCACCGTCGGCGGCGCGTCGTCGTCCTCGATGGTGGCGGTGTGAACGACGTCGGTCCCCAGCACGGCGTTGGTCGGCGCGCCGAGAGTCACGATCACCGTCTCGTCCAGCTCGTCGAGCAGGTCCTGCACGACCGCCAGCTCCACCTGCGCCGACGTGCTGCCGGCGGGGATCACCAGCGGGTTGGCGGACGCCAAGGAGTAGTCGTCGGGGTCGAGCGCGCTGCCCGTCAGGACGAGGGGCACGCTGACGTCCAGGCCCGAGGGGGCCGAGAGCTCCACCGAGGCGCTCGCGGTGCCGATCCCCTCTCCCACCGACTGGGCGGTGAGGGCGAACTCGACGCTGGGCGGCGCATCGTCGTCGGTGATGGTCAGGGTGTGGACGAAGGTGGTCCCCAGTACGCCGTTCGTCGGCGTGCCCAGGGTGAGTACCACCGTCTCGTCCAGCTCGTCCAGGAGATCCTGCACGAGGGTCAGGTCGATCCTCGCCGACGGACTGCCGGCGGCGATGACCAACGGACTGGCGCTGAGCAGCGCGTAGTCCTCTGGGTCCAGCGCCGTGCCGGACACCCCGAAGGGCACCGTCACGTCCTGGCCCGAAAGCGTCGAGAGCTCCACCCGCGCACTGGCCGCCCCCGCGCCCTCGCCCGCCGACTGCGCCGCAGCCGTGAACTGGACCGTCGGAGCGGCGTCATCGTCGACCAGGGTGACCGTGTGGACCGCGATCGCGCCCAGGACGGCGTTGGTCGGCGTTCCCAGGGTCAGCTCGACCGTCTCGTCCGCCTCGTCCAGCGCATCCTGCACGACCGTCAGGTCGATCCTCGCGAACGCGCTGCCCGCCGGAATCACCAAGGGGCTCGCGGTGAGCAGCGAGTAGTCCTCGGGATCGAGCGCCGTCCCCGCCGTCGCGAAGGGCACCGTCACATCGAGGCCGGAGGTCGCCGAGAGGGTGACGACGGCGTTCGCCGCGCCCGCTCCCTCGCCCACCGACTGCGTCGCCGCCAAGAACTCGATCGTCGGCGCCGCGTCGTCGTCGACGATGGTGGCCGTGTGCGCGGTGAGCGCCCCGAGGTCGGCGTTGACCGGCGCACCCAGGGTCAGCTCGACCGTCTCGTCCAGCTCGTCGAGCAGGTCCTGCACGACCGCCAGGTCGATCGGCGCCGACGTGCTGCCCGCCGGAATCACCAAGGGGCTCGCGGTGAGCAGCGAGTAGTCCTCGGGGTCGAGCGCCGTACCCGCCGCGGCGAAGGGGACGCTCACGTCGAGACCTGAGGGGGCCGAGAGCACGACCTCGGCGCTGCCCGAACCGATCCCCTCGGAGAGCGATTGTCCGGCAACGGCGAACTCGACCGTCGGCGCCGCGTCGTCGTCGGCGATGGTGGCCGTGTGGGAGGTGAGCGCCCCGAGGTCGGCGTTGACCGGCGTGCCCAGCGTCAGCTCGACCGTCTCGTCCAGCTCGTCCAGCGCGTCCTGCACGACGGCCAGGTCGATCGTGGCGGAGGTGGCGCCCGCCGGAATGACCAGGGGATTCGCGGTGAGCAGCGAGTAGTCGTCCGGATCGGTCGCCGTACCCGCCGCCGCGTAGGGCACCGTCACGTCCAGACCCGAGGGACTCGAGAGGGTCACCTCGGCGCTGGCCGCGCCCACTCCTTCACCCACCGACTGCGCCGCGACCGTGAACTCGACCGTCGGAGCAGCGTCGTCGTCGACCAGGGTGGCCGTGTGCACCACCGTCGTGCCGAGCACACCGTTCGTCGGCGCGCCCAGGGTGAGCACCACCGTCTCGTCCAGCTCGTCCAGGAGATCCTGCACGATCGTCAGGTCGATCGTGGCCGACGTGCTACCGGCGGGGATCACCAGCGGACTGGTGCTGAGCAACGTGTAGTCATCGGGCTCCAGCGCCGTGCCGGACACCCCGAAGGGCACCGTCACGTCCAGGCCCGACAGCGCCGAGAGCTCCACCGTCGCGCTGGCCGTGCCCGCGCCCTCGTCCACCGATTGGGTGGCGAGCGTGAACTCCACCGTCGGAGCGTCGTCGTCATCGACGAGGGTCGCCGTGTGGACCGCGATCGCGCCCAGGACGGCGTTGGTCGGAGCGCCCAGGGCCAGCTCGACCGTCTCGTCCAGCTCGTCCAGCAGGTCCGGCACGATCGTGAGATCGATCGTCGCGGACGCGCTGCCCGCCGGAATGACCAAGGGGCTGGCGGTGAGCAGCGAGTAGTCCTCGGGATCGGTCGCCGTACCCGCCGCCGCGAAGGGCACGCTCACGTCGAGACCGGAGACCGACGAGAGGGTGACGACGGCGCTCGCCGCACCCGCGCCCTCGCTCAGCGACTGCGTCGCCGCCGAGAACTCGACCGTCGGCGCCGCGTCGTCGTCGACGATGGTGGCCGTGTGCACGGTGAGCGCCCCGAGGCCGGCGTTGACCGGCGTGCCCAGCGTCAGCTCGACCGTCTCGTCCAGCTCGTCGAGCAGGTCCTGCACGACGGCCAGGTCGATCGTCGCCGAAGTGCTGCCCGCCGGAATCACCAAGGGGCTACCGGTGAGCAGGGAGTAGTCGTCGGGGTCGGTCGCCGTACCCGCCTCCGCGAAGGGCACACTCACGTCGAGGCCGGAGACCTCCGAGAGCTCGACGGTCGCGCTGGCCGTCCCCACGCCCTCGCCCACCGACTGCGCCGCCGCCGAGAACTCGACCGTCGGCGCCGCGTCGTCGTCGACCAGGGTGGCGGTGTGCACCACCGTCGTCCCGAGCACGCCGTTCGTCGGCGCGTCCAGGGTGAGCACCACCGTCTCGTCCAGCTCGTCCAGCAGGTCCTGTACGATCGTCAGGTCGATCGTGGCCGACGTGCTACCGGCGCTGATGACCAGCGGACTGGTGCTGAGCAACGTGTAGTCATCGGGCTCCAGCGCCGTGCCGGACACCGCGAAGGGCACCGTCACGTCCAGGCCCGAGAGCTCCGAGAGCTCAACCGTCGCACTGGCCGACCCCGTGCCCTCGCCCACCGACTGGTTGGCGAGCGTGAACTCCACCTCCGGAGCGTCGTCGTCATCGACGAGAGTCGCCGTGTGCGCGGTGATCGCCCCCAGGCCGGCGTTGATCGGCGTGCCCAGGGTCAGCTCGACCGTCTCGTCCAGCTCGTCCAGGTCGTCCTGCACGATCGTGAGATCGATCGTCGCGGACGCACTGCCCGCCGGGATGACCAGAGGACTCGCGGTGAGCAGCGAGTAGTCGTCGGGATCGAGCGCCGTGCCCGCCACCGCGAAGGGCACCGTCACGTCGAGACCGGAGACCTCCGAGAGCTCCACGGTCGCACTGGCCGTCCCCACGCCCTCACCCACCGACTGCGTCGCCGCCGAGAACTCGACCGTCGGCGCCGCCTCGTCGTCGACGATGGTGGCCGTGTGCGCGGTGATCGCCCCCAGGCTGGCGTTGGTCGGCGCGCCCAGGGTCAGCTCGACCGTCTCGTCCAGCTCGTCCAGCGTGTCCTGCACGACGGCCAGGTCGATCGTCGCCGACGTGCTGCCCGCCGGGATGAGCAAGGGGCTCGCGGTGAGCAGCGAGTAGTCGTCGGGATCGGTCGCCGTACCCGCAGCCGCGAAGGGCACCGTCACGTCCAGACCCGAGGGGCTCGAGAGGCTCACCTCGGCGCTGGCCGTCCCCACGCCCTCGCCCACCGACTGCGCCGCGACCGAGAACTCGACGGTCGGGGCCGCGTCGTCGTCGACGAGGGTGACGGTGTGGACCACCGTCGTGCCCAGCACGCCGTTCGTCGGCGCGCCCAGGGTGAACACCACCGTCTCGTCCAGCTCGTCCAGGAGATCCTGCACGATCGTCAGGTCGATCGTGGCCGACAAGGTACCGGCGGTGATGACCAGCGGACTGGCGCTGAGTAGCGTGTAGTCCTCCGGATCCAGCGCCGTGCCGGACACCCCGAAGGGCACCGTCACGTCCAGGCCCGAGACCGTCGAGAGCTCCACCATCCCACTGGCCGCCCCCGCGCCCTCGCCCGCCGACTGCGCCGCGGCGGTGAACTGGACCGTCGGAGCGTCGTCATCGTCGACGATGGTGGCCGTGTGCGTGGTGATCGCCCCCAGGCCGGCGTTGACCGGCGTGCCCAGGGTCAGCTCGACCGTCTCGTCCAGCTCGTCGAGCAGGTCCTGCACGATCGCGAGATCGATCGTCGCGGAGGTGCTGCCCGCCGGGATGACCAAGGGGCTGGCGGTGAGCAGCGAGTAGTCGTCGGGATCGGCCGCCGTCCCCGCTGCCGTGAAGGGCACCGTCACATCGAGACCCGAGACCCCCGAGAGGGTGAGGACGGCATTCGCCGCACCCGCTCCCTCGCCCACGGACTGCGCCGCGGCCGAGAACTCGACCGTCGGTACCGCCTCGTCGTCGACGATGGTGGCCGTGTGCGCGGTGATCGCCCCCAGGCCGGCGTTGACAGGCGTGCCCAGGGTCAGCTCGACCGTCTCGTCCAGCTCGTCCAGGTCGTCCTGCACGATCGTGAGATCGATCGTCGCGGACGCACTGCCCGCCGGGATGACCAGAGGACTCGCGGTGAGCAGCGAGTAGTCGTCGGGATCGAGCGCCGTGCCCGCCACCGCGAAGGGCACCGTCACGTCGAGACCGGAGACCTCCGAGAGCTCCACGGTCGCACTGGCCGTCCCCACGCCCTCACCCACCGACTGGGTCGCCGCCGAGAACTCGACCGTCGGCACCGCGTCGTCGTCGACGATGGTGGCCGTGTGCACGGTGAGCGCCCCGAGGCCGGCGTTGACCGGCGTGCCCAGGGTCAGCTCGACCGTCTCGTCCGGTTCGTCGAGCGTGTCCTGCGCGATCGCGAGATCGATCGTCGCGGACGCGCTGCCCGCCGGAATGACCAGCGGGCTGGTGGAGAGCAACGAGTAGTCGTCGGGATCGCTCGCCGTACCCGCCGCCGTGAAGGGCACCGTCACGTCGAAACCGGAGACCTCCGAGAGCTCCACGGTCGCGCTGGCCGTCCCCACTCCCTCGCTCACCGACTGCGTCGCCGCCGAGAACTCGACCGTCGGCGCCGCGTCGTCGTCGACGATGGTGGCCGTGTGCGTAGTGATCGCCCCCAGGCCGGCGTTGACCGGCGTGCCCAGGGTCAGCTCGACCGTCTCGTCCGGCTCGTCCAGCGTGTCCTGCACGACAGCCAGATCGATCGCCGCCGACGTGCTGCCGGCCGGAATCACCAAGGGGCTCGCGGTGAGCAGCGAGTAGTCCTCCGGGTCGGTCGCCGTGCCCGCCGCCGCGAAGGGCACCGTCACGTCCAGACCGGAGGGACTCGAGAGCAGGACCTCGGCGCTGGCCGGGCCGACCCCCTCGGAGAGCGACTGTCCCGCGACCGCGAACTCGACCGTCGGCGCCGCGTCGTCGTCGACGAGGGTGACGGTGTGGACCACGGTCGAACCGAGCACGCCGTTGGTCGCGCTGACCAAGGTGAGCACCACCGTCTCGTCCAGCTCATCGAGCGAGTCCTGGACGATCGTCAGGTCGATCGAGGCCGACCCGCTGCCGGCCGGAATGACCAAGGGGCTCGCGCTGAGCAGTGAGTAGTCGTCCGGTTCGATCGCCGTCCCCGACGCCGCGAAGAACACGCTCACGTCGAGGGCGGAGAGCGCCGAGAGGGTGACGCTGGCCCCGCCACTGCCGTCGGCCTCGCCCAGGGACTGCCCAGCGAGGACGAAGTCCACGCTGGGCGGGTCGCTCTCGTCGCTGATGGTCAGCGTGTGCACCACCGTCGCACCCAGAACGCCGTTGGTCGGCGTACCCAGGGTGAACACCACCGTCTCGTCAGGCTCGTCGAGCTGGTCCTGCACGAGCGAGAGGTCGACGGTGCCCCACAGGCTCCCTGCGGGGATGATCAGCGGGTTGCTGCTGAGCAGGGAGTAGTCGTCGGGATCGACCGCCGTACCCGTCACGGCGTAGGGCAGCGTGACGTCCAGACCGGAGGCCTCCGAGAGGGAGATCGTCGCACTGACCGTGCCGTCGCCCTCACCCACCGACTGGGAGGCGACCACGAACTCCACGGTCGGAGGGGTGTCGTCGTCGGTGATCGTCAGGACGTGCTGCTGGATCGCCCCCAGGGTGGCGTTCACCGGCGGGCCGAGTGTGAACTCGACCAGCTCGTCGGCCTCGTAGAGGGAATCGGAGACGATCCTCAGATCGAGGGTGGTCTTCAGGGAGCCGGCGGGGATGACCACCGGGCTGCCCGTCAGAAGTATGTAGTCAGCGGGGTCGCTCGCCGTGCCGCCCACGCTGAAGGGCACGCTCACGTCCTGACCGGAGAGCTCCGAGAGGGCCACGGTGACCCGCGTCCCGGGGAAGCTCTCGGCGAGGGTCTGGGCCGCGATCTTGAAGCCCACCGTGGGAGGCGCGTCGTCGTCGACGATCGTCGCGGTGTGCACGCTGTCGACACCGAGCACGCCGTTGGTGGGCGTGCCGAGGGTCAACACGACCGTCTCGTCGGCCTCGTCGAGCAGGTCTTGCACGATCGAGAGGTCGATCGTCGTCGACAGGCTCCCCGCCGGGATGATCAAGGGGCTCGCGGTGAGCAGCGAGTAGTCGTCGGGATCGGCGGCGCTGCCCGAGACGCTGAAGGGCACCGTCACGGCCAGGCTCGAGAGGGCCGAGAGCCCCACCGTCGCGCTGGCTCCCCCCGCGCCTTCGCCCAGCGCCTGATCGGTGACCGTGAACTCCACCGTCGGTGCGGAGTCGTCGTCGACGATCGTCAGCGTGTGCGCGGTCGTCGTCCCCAGCGTGCCGTTGGTGGGGGCGCCCAAGGTCAGCTCGACCGTCTCGTCCCCCTCGTCGACCGCGTCCTGTGCGACGGCCAGGTCGATCGTGGCCGACGACGCCCCGGCGGGAATGACCAGGGGGCTACCCGTCAGGAGCGAGTAGTCGTCCGGATCGGTGGCCGTACCCGCTGCGGCGAAGGGAATGGAGACGTCCAGTCCGGAAACCGCCGAGAGCTCGACCGTGGCGCTCGCCGTCCCCACCCCTTCCGGTACGGACTGGCTCGCCAGCAGGAACTCCACCGTCGGCGGTGCATCGTCGTCGGTGATGGTGGCGGTGTGCGTGACGGTCGCGCCGAGCACGGCGCCCGTGGGCGCGCCGAGCGTGAGCTCCACCGTCTCGTCCAACTCGTCGAGGAGATCCTGCACCACCGCCAGATCGATCGTCGCCGAGGCACTTCCGGCGGGGATCAGCAGTGGACTGCCCGTCAGGATGGAGTAGTCCTCCGGGTCCAGGGCGGTCCCGGCCGCGGTGAAGGGGACGATCACGTCCTGGCTCGAGAGCGTCGAGAGACTGACCGTGGCGTCAGCGGTCCCCACCCCTTCGACGACCGATTGGCCAGCGCTGGTGAACTCCACCACCGGCGTCCCCTCGTCGTCCGCGATCGTCACCGTGTGCTGGATGGTCGCGCCCAGGGTGCCGTGGGTCGGAGCCCCGAGGGTGAGCTCGATCGTCTCGTCCGGCTCGGCGAGCTGGTCCTGGACGATCGTCATGTCGACGCTGGCGGAGAGACTTCCGGCGGGGATGACCACCGGGCTGCCGGTCCCGAGGAAGTAGTCCTCCGGGTCCCCGGCGCTGCCCGCCGCCGTGAAGGGCACGCTCACGTCCAGGCCCGACAGGGCGGAGAGTGTCAGCACCGCACTGGCCGAGCCGGCCCCCTCGCCCACGGTCTGGGCGGGGCTGGCGAACTCCACCACCGGGGGCGAGTCGTCGTCGACGATCGTGAGCGTGTGCTCGGTCGTCGCACCCAATCCGGCGTTGGTGGGGGTCCCCAGGGTCAGGATCACGGTCTCGTCCCACTCGTCGAGCAGGTCCTGCACGACCGTGAGATCGATCGTGGTCGTCGTCGTGCCGGCCGTGATGACCAGGGGGCTCGCGCTGAGCAGCGCGTAGTCCTCCGGATCGAGGGCGCTGCCGGCGACCGTGAAGGGGACGCTGACGTCCATGCCCGAGACGCTGGAGAGCTCGACGCTGGCGCTCGCCCCTCCCACGCCCTCGCCCACGCTCTGGGCCGGGCTGGTGAAGTTCACAACCGGCTGCGAGTCGTCGTCGACGATCGTCGCCGTGTGCTGCGCCGGCGCTCCGAGGGTGGCGTTGACCGGAGTGCCCAGGGTGAGCTCGATCGTCTCGTCGAGCTCGTTGGTCGTGTCCTGGACGATCGAGAGATCGATCGTCACCGCCGAGCTCCCGGCGGGGATGACCAGGGGGCTGCCGGTGAGCAGTGAGTAGTCGTCCGGATCCAGCGCGCTGCCCGCGACGCTGAAGGGCACCGTCACGTCCAAGCCCGAGACCGCGGAGAGCTGCACGCTGGCGTTCGCCGTGCCGACACCCTCCCCGAAGGACTGGGTCGCCGCCGTGAAGCTGACCGCAGGCGGCGCGTCGTCGTCGGTGATGGTCAGGGTGTGCAGCACCTGCGAACCGAGGGTGGCGTTGACCGGCGCGCTGAGGGTCAGCTCGACGGTCTCGTCCAGCTCGTCGAGGGAGTCCGCCACCAACGCCAATTCGATCGGCGCCGAGGCCGCTCCCGCCGGGATGACCAGCGGGCTGGTGGTGAGCAGCGCGTAGTCGTCGGGCTCGAGTGCGGTGCCGGCCGCGGAGAAGGCCACGGAGACGTCCAAGCCGGAGACGGCCGAGAGCTGAACCGTGGCCGCGGCGGAGCCGGCGCCCTCACCCGACGATTGGGCGGTGGCGAGGAACTCGACGACGGGCGGAGCGTCGTCGTCGGTGATCGTCACCGTGTGTGCCGCGACGCCCCCGAGGGTCGCGTTGGTCGGCGTGCCGAGGGTCAGCTCGACGGTCTCGTCCAGCTCGTCGAGGAGGTCCTGGACCACGTTCAGGTCGACCGTCGCCGCGAGGGTGCCGGCGGGCAGGACCAGGGGAGACTGGGTGAGCAGTGAGTAGTCGTCCGGATCCAGCGCGCTGCCCGACACGGCGAAGGGCACGCTCACGTCGAAGGCGGACGCGGCCGAGAGCTGGACCGTGGCGCTCGCGGACCCGCCCCCCTCCGCCACGCTCTGCCCGGCGCTGGTGAACTCGACCGTCGGCGCGGCGTCGTCGTCGACGATGGTGAGGGTGTGCACCGTCGTGGACCCCAGCGTGGCGTCCTTGACGGTGTTGAGCGTGAGCTCGACCGTCTCGTCCGGCTCGTCCAGCGAGTCCTGCACCAGCGAGACGTCGATCGTCTCCCCCAGGGACCCGGCGGGGATGATCAGGGGGGTGCTCGTCGAGAGGGAGTAGTCGTCCGGGTCGGTGGCACTCCCGGCCACTCCGAACCAGACGGTCACGTCCACCCCGGAGACGGCCGTCAGGTGGACCAGCGCACCGGCGCTGCCCGCGCCCTCGCCGATCGACTGCCCGGCGGAGGCGAACTCCACCGTCGGTGCGGGATCGTCGTCCTGCAGAGCCACCAAGTGCACGACGGTCGTCCCGAGCTGAGCGTTGGTCGGCGTCCCCAGGGTCACCACGATCGTCTCGGTGAGCTCGTAGAGCGTGTCGTCGACCACCGTCAGGGGCAGGTCCACGCTGACCTCCCCCGCGGGAATCACCAGCGGCGAGGCAGGCAGGCTGTAGTCGTCGGGGTCGCTGGCGGTCCCGTTCACGCCGTACGGCACGGTCACGTCCAGGCCTGACGCGGAGGAGAGCGTGACGGTCAGGACGGCGCCGGTCGTCCCTTCCGAGACGTTCTGGGTAGCGAGCTCGAACTCGACCGTGGGAGTGAGCACCTCCTGGAAGGTGACTTCGAGACCGTCACTCAGATCGGAGGTGGTGGGCACCCCCTGGGGATCGCGGAACCAGGCCTGGAAGTACCAGGTGGACCCCGCGGTGATCTCTCCCCCTGGCGGCGGATTGGTGAAGTCCATCAGGAGCTGGAGCTGATTCCCGCTCGCAGTCACCACCGGCGTTCGGAAGAGGGGTGCGCCCGAGTCGCTCACGCACAGGAGCCCGTTGCCGAGGGGCGTCCCCAACCCCCCATTGCGCGGCGAGGCGCTGTAGAAGAACATCCCGAAGTTGTTCGGCACCGGACCCGCAAAGAGGCGGAAGTCGTTGTTCGGCACCACGCAATCGCCGTTGCTCCACATCACCGCCGCCGATCCCGTGGAGTTGGGATTGGAGCTGCAGAAGTTCTGGGTGTGGCACTGCCCCCGCGCGAGCGCAGGCAGGCAAGCGATCGATGCGAGGCAAAGGAGGAGCGTGGAAAGGACGCGTCCCATGTGCGGAGTCTAAGCGTTAAGAAACCGTAAGGCCGGCGCGGGTGGGGAAGGGGGCGGGATTGGGGAACGGGACCTCCGCCCCCAGGCGCCGCACCAGCCAGTGTACTACCATGCGAAGAAGGCGAAGGGCTAGGGGGCTGTGAGGGAAGTCGCATCCTGAGATCGACGTCGGGGGCTCGCGGTCTTGAGGCGGAGGGGGAGCTCTTTGATGCTCCGGCGGTCGGCTCCAGCCCCCCCCCCCCCCCCCCCCCGGCGGGGGCCCCCCCCGCCCCGGGAGAAAACCGGCCGATGCCCCCCATTACACCCAGCCACGGC
>CAZDQL010000044.1:0-48895 GCA_964507325.1 uncultured Planctomycetaceae bacterium
GGGCCACCGCCCCGGGGGGGCGGTGGCCCTCCGTAGATGGTGGAAAATGGGCGGGCTCGGTACTTCCCCGCGCCACGCTTCCCGCCGTCATCCGTCGCTAGCCGCGCTATCCGGCCCCATCCCCCGCTAACCTAGGCCCATGGTCTACTTCGCCAGCATCGTCGCCTACCTCCTGATCCTGCTGGGCATCGGCATCTGGAAGTCGAAGCAGGTCGAGAGCGAGGAGGACTTCGCGGTCGCCGGTCGCTCCCTCTCTCCCTGGATCATGGTCTGCACCATGCTGGCGGTCTGGATCGGCACCGGTTCGATCGTCGCCAACGCGGAGCAGACCTACGAGACCGGCATGGCCGCCTTGATCCTGCCCCTGGGCGGGTTCCTGGGGATGATCGCGCTCTCCCAGATCGCCCGCCGGGTGCGCGACGTCAAGGCCAGCTCGGTCCCCGAGATCATCGGGTTGGAGTTCGGCCAGGGCGCGCGCTTCCTGGCGGTGGTCTCCCTGATCATCGCCTACATGGTGATCGTCAGTTACCAGTTCAACGCCGGGGGCGCGGTGATCG
Source organism: uncultured Planctomycetaceae bacterium (assembly GCA_964507325.1). Classification (GTDB taxonomy): domain Bacteria; phylum Planctomycetota; class UBA1135; order UBA1135; genus CAZDQL01. The sequence continues at coordinate 558 of CAZDQL010000044.1, forward strand.
AGGTCATCACCGGCGACCGGGATCCGGTGGCGATGCAGGAGGGCGACGCGCTCACCTACGACCAGATCCGCAAGGGGCGCCTGCGCTACCAGACGCAGGAGGACTGGACCGGACAGGTGGAGATCGGCCTACGGGCGGGCGCGGAGCGCGAGATCGAGTTCGTCGTCGACGTGGTGGAACCGGGGGCGATCATCGCGGCGCAGACCGCGATCTCGGAGGCGCGCAGCGCAGCCGAGTCGGCCGGCGAGGGTTTCGGCCCTCGGATCGCCATCAAGCAGGGGCACTACCACCGGCTGATCCCACCCGGGGAGGATCTGGTGGAGGCGACCTACAGCGTCAGCTCCACCCCCGCCCAGGGAGCGCTGCTGCTCGTCGAACCCAAGATCACCGCGGGCACCGCCACCATCATCGCGGCGGCGTTCATCATCGCCTTCACGATGCTGGCCGGGCTGATGAGCTTGGCCTACGCCGACATCGTGACCGGCTCGGTGATCATGGTCGCCATGGTCGTCACCTTCCCGATCTACTGGATCAAGGCGGGCGGTATGAGCGGCATGAGCGAGGCCTACGCGGCGATGGGCAACCGCCCCGACCACATGACCTTCTTCGGGGTGTACAGCGGCATCACGATCATCAACTTCTGTCTGCCCGCCTTTCTGCTGCTCTTGGGGGACGCGAACCAGTACCAGCGCATCTTCGCCAGCCGCACCGCCAAGGGGGCCAAGTCGGCGGTCACGACGATGATCTTCGCCGCGCTGGCGGTCGAGCTCCTGATCGTCGCCAGTGCCTGGGTGGCGGGCAGCATGACCCCCGATCCGGAGAACGGGCGCTACATCCTGATCTACGCCGCCAAGGCCTTCCTACCCACCTTCATGGGAGCGATCTTCATGGTGACGGTGGTGGGCATCATCGTCTCCACGGCCGACTCCTTCCTCCTGGTCCCCGCCACGGTGTTCATCAAGGACATCTACCGCAGCCACATCAATCCCGATGCGGACGAGAAGAAGGTGGTCTTCCTGAGCCGCATGGCGGTGCTCTTCTTCGGGATCGTCGCCTACCTCGTCTCCCTGGCCTTCGCCGAATCCACGGGCTTCTTTGCCAAGGCCCTCTACGCCTACACCATCTACGGAGCGGCGATCACCCCCAGTCTGGTGGCCGCTCTGATCTGGAAACGGGCCACCAAGGCGGGCGCGATCACCTCCATTCTGGCGGGTACGCTGGTCACCCTGGCCTGGGAGGAGGTGATCAGGGCGCGACTCCCCGAGCAGTGGCAGGAGCTGGATGCCGTCCTGCCGGCGATCACCGCCTCGGTCATCTGTCTGGTGGTCGTGAGTCTCCTGACCCAGAGAAAGAACTGAACCATGTTTTCAGCACAGACCTACGAAGAGCGCAGGCGACGACTCCGCGAGCGGGTCGGATCCGGGGTGATCCTCCTACTGGGGAACGAGGAGTCCCCGATGAACTACCCCGACAACGCCTATCTCTTCCGCCAGGACAGCTCCTTCCTGTACTTCTTCGGCCTCGACACGCCGCACCTGGCGGGTTGGATCGACGTGGACGAGGGGCGCGAGGTGATCCTGGGGAACGACGTCACGATCGAGGAGATCATCTGGATGGGGCCCCAGCCCGCCCTGGCGGAGCGGGCGGCGGCGGTGGGGATCGACGAGGCCGCGCCCTTCGACCAACTGGGCGCACTGGTGGCGGACGCCCGAGGGCGGGGGCGCACGATCCACTACCTCCCCCAGTACCGGCCGGAGAACGTGCTGCGCCTGCACGAGCTGCTCGGGCTGGGCGTAGACGAGGTGCGCGCCGGCCACTCCCTGCCGCTGATCCGCGGGGTCGTCGAGCAGCGCTCGACGAAGAGCGCCGAGGAAGTGGCCGAGATCGAACGCGCCATCGACGTCGCCCACGAGATGCACACCACCGCCATGGCGCTGGCGCGCCCGGGGGTCGTCGAGCGCGAGGTGGCGGGCGTCATGGAGGGGATCGCCCTCTCCCACGGCAGTCGCCTCTCCTTCCCGACCATCTTCTCGGTGCACGGCGAGACGCTGCACAACCACCACCACGACAACGTCATGGCCGATGGCGACATCGCGGTCGCCGACGCGGGCGCCGAGTCGCCGCTGCACTACGCCGCCGACATCACGCGCACCATCCCCGTCGGTGGACGCTTCACCCAGCGTCAACGCGAGGTGTACTCGATCGTGCTCTCCGCCCTGGAGGCCGCCACCGGCGCGGCCCGACCGGGGGTGGAGAACCGCGTGCTGCACGAGCTGGCCTGCGTGAAGCTGGCGACGGGCCTGGGCGAGCTGGGCCTGATGCGTGGGGACCCGGCGGAGGCGGTCGAGGCGGGCGCCCACACCCTCTTCTTCCAGTGCGGCCTGGGCCACCTGCTGGGACTGGACGTGCACGACATGGAGGGGCTGGGCGAGGACCACGTCGGCTACGACGACCGGGTGCAGCGCAATCCGAGCTTCGGCTTCCGCTCCCTGCGCCTGGGGCGCGCCCTGGAGCCGGGCTTCGCCATCACGGTGGAGCCGGGGCTTTACTTCATCCCGACGTTGATCGACCGCTGGAAGGCGGAGCGCACCCTCGAGCAGTTCATCGACTACGACGCCGTCGAGGCCTACCGGGACTTCGGCGGCATCCGGATCGAGGACGACGTGCTGGTGACCGAGGAGGGCCACCGCCTCCTGGGGCGTCCCATCCCGCGATCGATCGCGGAGGTCGAGGCAGCGTGCGCGGAGGGCGGGTTGTAGTCTAGGGCCCCATGCAGCGCTTTCTGCTGGCCCTGGCGTTGGGCCCGGCGTTCCCCGCCGTCGCCCAGGATTGGACCGTGCTCGAGCCGACGGTGCTCGAGGCCCACCCCGCGGGCGCGGAGTTCGAGACCCTTCAGGACGGCTCGGTGCTCGTGCGCGGCAATGCCGACCCCGAACGCTACCGGCTGGAGTTCACCACCGAGCTGGACGGGATCAGCGCCCTGCGCCTCGAGGTCCTCCCCCACGCCGACCTGCCCGCCTCCGGCCCGGGGCGCGCCGGGGACGGCTCCTTCGTCCTGAGCGAGCTGCGCCTGGCCACGCGCGTCAACCGGCGCGTGCGGTCGCTCGAGCTGGGGCCGGCCACGGCGAGCCGCGCGCGGGTGGGCTGGCCGGCCCAGGCCGCGGCGGACGGGCGCGCCCAGACCGGCTGGGGGGTCGGGGGGGGGTCGGCGAAGGGCGCCGAGGCGGTCTTCAACCTGAAGGAACGCCTCGGTCGAGGGCGACGCACCCTGGTCCTGGACCTCGAGTTCCGCGAGGGCGGGCGCAAGACGATCGGGTGCCTGCGCGTGTCCGCCACCAGCGCCGAGGGCACCGTGATGGCCGCGGGGCTGGACCGCGGCCTGGCGGGGCTGCAGCTCGAGATCAACCGCGCGATCGACCGCGGCACGGCCTATCTCCTGAAGGAACAGGACCTCGACGGATCCTGGTCGGGACAGCGGGACCACTACCCCGTGGGATGCACCGCTCTGGTCGCCTACGCCCTGGTCAAGAGCGGCCTGTCGCCCGACCACCAGGCGGTCCGCCGCGCTCTGGCCTACATCGACGCCCACCCGCCGGAGAAGACCTACGAGGCGGGCTGCGTCCTGATGTGCTACGCCGCCCTGGGGGACGAGCTCAACTACCGCGAGCGCGCGCTGGACGTGCTCGAGAAGCTGCTCGACTGGCAGATCGCCGATTGGGGCTACCCCGGATCCCACGGTGACCCGAGCGCGGGTCACAAGGACCTCTCGAACACCCAGTACGGGGCCCTGGGCCTGTGGGCCGCGACGCAGATGGGGCTGAATGTCCCCGCGCGGGCCTGGGAGCGACTGGCGGAGCGCGTCCTGGAGTACCAGCACGACGGCGGTCGTGCGGGGATCCGTGCAGCGGGCTTCGGCTACCATCCCGGGAACAAGGTGACCGGCTCGATGACCGCCGCCGGGGTGACGATCCTCGCCCTCTGCGAGGGGCACGTCCCGGCCCAGCTCCAGACACAGGTGCGGCGCGGCGTGGAGCGTGGTCTGGGCTGGCTGGACGCCCACTTCAACCCCACCGAGAGCACCGGCCACGGGAACAACGCCTGGCTGCTCTACTACCTCTACGGGATCGAGCGGGTGGGTGCTTTCACCGGCCGCAAGCAGCTCAATCACCAGAACTGGTACGTCGAGGGCGCCCGCCACCTGGTCAAGATCCAGCACGGGAATGGGAGATGGGCCGATCCCTGGGGACGACCCCACTCGACCACCTCCTACGCCCTGCTCTTCCTGGTGCGCGCCAGCGCACCCAACTCGGGTCCTGGGCACGCGCGCTCCGGTTCCACGTGGGGAGGGGACGACCCCGAGGTCGACATCAACCTGCGCGCCGCGGGCGACACGCCGCTCACGGTGTGGATCTCCTCCTTCGGCGAGCCGCTGCTCGAGGCCTTCTCCTTCCTGGAGGAGCGCGAGCTCGGTCCGCGGGTGGCGCGGGTCGAGTATCTGGGGGACGAGCGAGTTCTGCTGGGGGACAGCCGCCGGGGAGCCGCTCCCTGGCGCTGGACGACGCGCGAACCCGACGAGGGCTGGACGCAGCCGGCGTTCCAGCCCAAGGGGTGGAAGCAGGGCCCCGGAGCCTTCGGTCGCCCCGACAGCCCGCAACTCACCGTCGCCACCCCCTGGACCGCGCCCGAGCTCTGGCTCGTGCGGGACGTGGAGATCGACCTGGCGCAAATGATCGAGCCGCGCCTCGAGGTCTCCTTCTCGGCGCAGCGAGCATCGGGCTCCGACGGGCCGCGCGGCGAGCTGCTCAAGCTCTACGACGAGGAGAGCTCCTTCTGCCACCTGCTCGACAGGGGAGGAGGCTCGATCCGCCAGGTGCAGGACGGAGCGGCCAGCGGCGCGAGCTGCCTGGCTGTCAACTCTCGCCTGCGGGAGAACGCGCGCGTGCCGGGGTGGGCCTTCCCGATCCGCGAGAAGCCGGGACCCGGTGAATACCGCTGGCTGCAGTTCGCCTGGAAGAAGTCCTCGGGGGGCACGATGGTGCAGGTCTTCTTCGACGGCGGCACCCAGCGCGCCCAGCGCTACCACGCCGGGCCGAACAGCGTGGGCTTCAAACCCTCGCTGGCGCTCGAGGGGCAGGCGCCGACGCGTTGGGAGACGGTCACCCGCGACCTCTGGAAGGACCACGGCGACGGGCTGATGACGGGGCTCTCCCTGACGCCGATGGGCGGCGAGGGTCACTTCGACGCCATCTACCTGGCGCGCTCGAAGAGCGACTTCCAGAAGGTGCGTCGGTTGATCGACAGCCCGCCGGAGTGGGACCTGCGGGCGGAGCCGGAGTCCACCCGCGGCGGCGCGGAGGATGAGTCCGAGGTGCTCGCGATCTGGATCAACGGCCTGCCCGCTGTGGAGCTCGACGGGGAGACCTACGGCTTCGAGACGCTGATCGAAGGAGAGCGCCTGCTGGACCTCCTGCGCCGCGGCCGAAACCGCATCGCGGTGCACGCCCGCAACGGAGGCGTCGGACGCGCACTGGACCTGGGGATCCGCGACCGGCGGCTCCTGGCACAGGTGGACGGGGATTCCCTGCGCCCGGCGGGACGCAAGCGCTTCGCGGCGCGCATCGAATTCCCGCGCCCGGGCCGCTACCCCCTGGCGGCACGCGTGCACCTGGTGGATGAGGTCACCCGCGAGACGGTGGCGGTCGAATCCGAGCCCCTGGAGGTCGAGATCAACGAGGCCCTGGACACCAAGATGCTGGAGTACGCCTGGGACCCCACCCGCAACCTCCTGGCGGGAGCGCGCAAAGAGGTCTGGGCGTCGAGCCAGCACGGCGGCTGGCAGCCCTCGCACGCGGTGGACAACACCCAGTTCCGAGCATGGCTGTGCGCGGACGGGGATCCCACGCCCACCCTCACCGTGCGCTTGCAGCGGCCCGTCCGGGCGGGGTCCCTGCTGCTCAGCCACACCCGCACCGATCGCGCGGACTCCGCGCGCACGACGGTGCCGACGCGCGTGGAGCTCGACCTGAACGACGGGGGCGAGACGATGGTGGTCGAGGTCGATCCCGACCGGCTGGTCAAGACGGTGGTCGAGTTCGGGCGACCGCGCAAGATCCGCTCCTTCACCGTGCGCGTCCTGGACCGCACCCCGGCGGCCGATCCGTCCAAGAACGCGGTGGGTTGGGCGGAGGTGGAGCTCCAGGCGCCGGCGCGCCGCGGTCGCTGAGTCGCCGCCCGGAAACCCCGGAATCCGCGCAACACGCGGGCCCGAAACGCGCTTCCACCGGCACGATCTCCTAGCCCGGACTATTCATGAGCGTCCACCCCAGCACACGCCAAGTCCGCCCTGGCGCACGCTTCGGCGCCGCTCGGTTATCGACGGGGCGCAGCGGCCCCGCCGGCGCGCCGATCGGCGCCAACTCGCGCACCACGGCGAGCTTGGCGTGCACCGGGGCGGACGCTCATGAATAGTCCGGGCAAACTTGTATCCTCGACGAACAGGAGCCCCGTGGTGCCCACCAGCGAATCCGACGAGGTCCAGGACCTGATCCAGAGAGCCCGGCGCAAGGAACCGGGAGCGATGACGGCGCTGCTCGAGGCCCACTCGCGCCAGCTCCTGGAGTCGGTGCGCCGGGAGCTGGGCGATCGCCTGCGCCAGCGGCTGGAGTCGCAGGACGTGATGCAGCAGGTCTACGTGGACGCCCTGGAGAGCATCGATCAGTTCCAGGACCGCGGTCGGGGCAGCTTCCTGGCCTGGTTGCGCCGCATCGCGCTCAACCGCATCTGCGACGAGGATCGCCGTGCCTTCCAGACGATGAAGCGCAAAGGGGAACTGCGCGCCGCGGACCTGAACGCCGACGCATCGATGGCGAGCCTCTTCGACCGGCTCTCCCCCTCCGCGTCGACTCCCAGCATGGCCGCCCAGCGCGCCGACCGCGCGCGGCTCCTGGAGAGAGCGTTGGAGCGGCTGGCCGAAGACCAGCGCTGGGTCATCGAGCTGCGCTACCTGCGCCAGGCCAGCGTGGCCGAGACGGCGGAGCTGATGGGTCGCACCGAGCGCGCCGTGCGCAGCCTGTGTGCCCGCGCCCTGATCCAACTGCGAGAGCACCTGGGCGATGTCGTCTGAATCCTCCAGCTCCGCCGCGGGGGGAGGCGGACAGACCCTGGAGGAGATCGTCGATCTCTACCTCGAGGAGCTGGCGGAGGGAGGCACGCCGGACAAGGAGCGCTACCTGCGCGACCACCCCCACCTGGCCGAGGCGCTGCGCGGGGTGTTCCGTACCCTCGACTTCATCGAGACCACCGGCCGCACGCTCGGAGGGGGGCGCCTCGAGCAGGGCTGCCGGCTGGGTGAGTACGAGATCGTCCGCGAGCTGGCGCGCGGCGGCATGGGGGTCGTCTACGAGGCGCTGCAGTCCTCCCTGGGGCGCAGGGTGGCACTGAAGGTGCTCCACCCGGGGATGGTGCTCTCGGACAACGCCCGCGAGCGCTTCGCCCGCGAAGCGACCACCGCCGCGCGGCTGCACCACACCCACATCGTGCCGGTCTACGCGGTGGGCGAGGAGGAGGGGGTGCACTACTACGCCATGCAGTACATTGACGGCCCCTCCCTCAAGGGCTGCCTCGAGGGTATGCGAGCCGAGGGGTCGCACCCGACGGCGGTGCACTTCCGGCGCGCCGCCGGGTGGGGGCGGCAGGTGGCCGAGGCGCTCGCCTACGCCCACGGAGAGGGGACGATCCACCGCGACGTCAAGCCCTCGAACCTGCTCCTCGACGGGCGCGATCACGTCTGGGTGACCGACTTCGGGCTGGCGCGCAGGAGCGCGGAGATCACCATCACCGCCTCCGGGGACGTGGTCGGCACGGCGCGCTACATGTCCCCGGAGCAGGCCTCCGGGGGGCACGCGCAGCTCGACGCGCGCACCGACGTCTACTCCCTGGGAGCCACCCTGCACGAACTCGTCTGCCTCCAGCCCGCGGTCCCGGGGGACTCCCGCGAGGAGGTGTTGGGGCGCATCGCCCAGCGGACCCCACCCCCCCTACGGCGGGTGAGCCGGGACGTGCCGCGGGATCTGGAGACGATCGTCAGCCGCTGTCTGGAGAAGGAGCGCGCCCGCCGCTACCCCAGCGCCCGCGAGCTGGCCGAGGACCTGCGGCGCTTCCTCGATCGCGAGCCGATCCGCGCCCGCCGGGTCTCCCCCCTGGCCAAGGCCTGGCGTCTCTTGCGGCGCCACCGCCTGCGCGTCGGCGCCGCCGTGCTGCTGGTGGCCCTGGCGACGTTGGCGGCCGTCCTGGCGGTCTCCTCGCGACGCGGCTTGGGCGCCCGCCTGGTCGAACGCGCCTTCGTCGAGATCCTCTTGGAACGCAACCACGTCGAGGGCGCGCGGCTGCTCGACCGCGCCGAGGGGTACGGAATCGACTCCCCGGACCTGCACCTGAACCGCGCTCTCCTGTGCCTGGTGAACCGCAAGGGAGAAGCCGCCCTGCCCCACCTGCGCGCCTGCCTGCAACGGGACCCGGCGTGCGCGGAGGCGCGGCTGGCGAGGGCTTTGGCGCTCTCCCTGGGGGGGGACTACAACGCCGGCTGGAAGGCCTTCGAGGAGATCTCCGAGCTGGAGATCGACAGCGCCCTGGGTTGGCTCCTGCACGGTGAGATCCTGAGCCAGACCCAGAGCAGCAGCGCCCTCGAGTCCTTCAGGCGGGCCACCGACCTGCGCCCCGATTTCGTGCCCGCCATCGCGGCGCGCGCCCACTACCGCGGCTACCGCCTACTGACCGAGGGGCAGCGGGAGAACCTGCAGCCGATGCTCGACGAGGGACGCGCCCTGACCGTCTTCCGCCCGAACTCCGCCCGCTCCTGGGCGGTGCGCGGCGCGGGATGGCTCTCCGCGGCGGCCCACGCCGCCCATCAGGAGGACCTGGCGAGCGAGCGAGAGGGTTGGCTGGAGCGCTGCCGCGAGGACCTGGAGCGGGCGGTCGCCCTGAGCGGCGAGCTCGACCCCTTGGCGCACGCCACCCAAGGCACCTACCTGCGCTACGTCGGCGACTACGCCGCCGCCGAAGAGGCCTTCGCCCGCGCGCGGGCCGCCGATGCGCGCTCCCCCTGGGGTGGGGACCCCGCCCTGCCCTACAAGCACGCGGCGGTGCTGTGGGCCCAGGGGAAGCTGGAGCGCGCCCTGACGGAGGTCGAGGAGGCGGCCAGACACGCCCCCTCCTACTACCCCCTGGAGATGCTGCGCACCCTGCTCCTGGCCGAACTGGGCGGCGTCGAGGACGCGCGCACGGCGTGCGCCGTGATGCTCGAGCGCCAGAGCTCCCACGCCAACGCCCTCTTCATCGGCGCGGCCCTGGCGCGCCTGTGCGGCTTCCCCGACCTCGCCAACCAGGCCCTGGAGGAGTTCTCACGCGCCGACTCGACGGCGATCACCTCCGAAGACGCCGACGACACCTTCCGCGTCCTGGCGTTCGAGTACCTGATGGGCCGGGAGGGATCCCAGACCCTGATCGACGCTGGTCGGGATCGCCCCGGGCTGCGCACGGAGCTGATGTTCCTGGTGGGCCTCCATCGGCTGGGACATGGCGACCGCGAGGGTGGTTTGGCCGCCCTGCGCGTCTGCGTGGACACCGGGATCTTCCGCTTCCTGGAGCACCGCCTGGCCCAGACGATGCTGGCGCGTGCGGCGGCGGACCCGGAGTGGCCGCGCTGGGTCGAGCGCGGGCGCTGAGCGCCGGGAGCGCCTCAGGGAACGATCCAGGTCCCGGCTTCACCGTCCATGGCGGCCTTCAGGGACCCGATGTCGGTGATCAACGCCGGGTGGCCGCGCGCTTCGACGTAGCGGACAGCGGCTTCCATCTTCGGCCCCATGCTGCCCTCGGGGAACTCGCCCGCTTCGATCAACTCCCGCGCCTGGGCGCAGGGCAGGGTGGCGAGCCGCTGGGCTTGCGGAGTCCCGAAGCCGGTGGAGACGTGCGGGACTCCGGTGAGGATGATGAAGGCGGAGGCCTCCAGCTCGAGGGAGATTAGGGCCGCGGTGCGGTCCTTGTCGATCACCGCCTCGACCCCTTCCAGCTCGTCGCCTTCCCGGCGCACGGGGACCCCGCCTCCCCCACCGGCGATCACCACGCCTCCCCCTCGGGAGGCCTTCTGGATGAAGCCCATCTCGACCACCTCGATCGGCCGCGGAGAGGGAACGACACGCCGCCAACCACGGCCGGTGTCCTCCTCGAGCTGCCAACCCCAGTCGTTGCGCAGGCGCTGGGCGGTTTCGTCGGAGTAGAAGGGTCCGACGGGCTTGGTGGGCCGGTCGAAGGCGGGATCGTCGGCATCGACCACGACCTGGGAGAGGATCGAAGTGACGCCGATCGTCGAACCGTGGGCGCGCAGTGCGTTGTGCAGCACGCGGGTGAGCAAGTAGCCGATGCTGCCCTGGGTCTCCGCGACCAGCATGTCGAGGGGCTCCGCCGGCAGGCGATCCCGCGTCTCCTCGACCCTGAGCAGGATCATGCCCACCTGCGGTCCATTGCCGTGCACCAGGACGATGCCCGAGGCGCGATCGTGCAGCATCATCACGGCCCGCGCCAACTCCTCCGCCCGCTGCTCCTGGTCCTCCGGGTGGAAGGGGTCCGGCAGGAGCGCGTTGCCGCCGAAGGCGAGGACGACGGGGTGCCCGAAGAGCTGGAAGGGAGAGGACATGGGCTTCTTGTACGCGGCGGGGACGGGGGGGCCAACCCCCCGAGGCGACTCAAAGGGGGGGGGCCAGAGTGCGGACGTTCAGTCCGCCTCGCCGGCCGGTCGCTTGGGGTCGCGGATGAAGGGGCCCTCCCCCTTCTCGACTCCGGGCGGCAGGTAGATCGCTCCCGTGTACCAGTCCACGCCGAACGCCACCAGGCCCGGAACCACGAAGACCAAGAGCCCGACCCCATCCATGATGAGGACGTTCGGGTCCAGCTTGCCGGAGTGCGGCTCGTTCTGACGCTCGCTGAAGAGCAGCGTGCCGCATCCGAGGGACGGGGCGAAGGTCAGGACCAGGAGGCAGAGGGCTGTGAGGGGGCGCTTCATTCCAGGGGCCTCGGAGGGGGCGCGGGCATTGTGCGGGATCAGCGCCTGGCGCGCTCGATGCGGCGCGAGCGGGTGCGCGGCGCGACGTGCTCTCCGTGGATCAGGCTCGGGTGGAACTCCACGCCGAGTTCGGCTGGTGAGGGACCGACCCAAGCGCTCTCGCATCCCTCGATCGCAATGGTGCCGGATGCGGGCTCGAAGGTCAGTGCCGAGAAGACCGCGTCTCGGTAGGGGCAGGTGTGGCTGATCCACGGATGCGCCGCGTGGATCTCGGTCGGATAGCTCTCGTGTTTGTGGGCGCCTCCGACCCACTGATAGGAGGCTGAATTCACGTGCAGGTAGTTCACCTCGTCCACCCGCAGGACCCGGTCGAGGTGGGAGTGCCCGTTCACGCACAGGGCCACCTTGTCGGCGTGGCGGCTCAGCAGTGCTTGGATCTCCTGCGCGTTGTCGACGGCGTATGCTCCGGCGAGCGGCTGGTGGCTGGCCACGAGGAAGGGACCTTCGTGCTCGTCGAGCTCACTCGTGAGCCACGCCAACTGCTCGGGCCCCACGTAGGTCGGATACCCCCCGCGATGGGTCGGCGAGTCGGGGTCGTTGGCGTCCAGGACGAGAACCCGCAGTCCACCCAGATCCCGGGCGTAGTAGCGGCCGCTCATCCCCCACACGTCCAGGCATTGCTGTTCAGTGTGCCCAGCATCCGTGTCGTGGTTGCCGATGACGTGCAGCGGGGCGGCACTGGCCTCGTTGAAGGGAGCGATCACCGGGAGATTCGCGGCCTTGGGGTAGGCGTAGTCGCCGAGCTGCATCACCCCGTGCGCCTCGAAGGACTCCATGCGCTCCAGGAAGGCGCCCATGCGCGCCTCTCCGTCGTGCATCAGGTCGTGATGCAGGTCGGAGATGAGGCCGATGCGCACCGGTCCTCGCAGGCGACGTAGACGTTTCGTCGCCCCCGCTGGGAGGGTCAGCACCACGGCCGCTGCCCCCGCCGCCCGCAGGAAGCTCCGGCGAGAGGGGCCGCAGCCCGCCGGGGGAGGATCACACCAGGAGATCACCGGAGCGTGGGCGGAGGTCAATCGAGCGGCAGGCCGCCCTGCTCCACGTTCTCGGGGGTGTAGAGCCGGGTGCCGAGGACGATCTCATTCGGGACCGTCTCGCCGGCGTGGATCTTCACGGCGCTATCGATCGCCACGTCGGCTCCGTTGGGATACAGGAAGGTCGCGTCAAGGATGCCGTTCTTGACCGCCTCGATGCCCTCGTGGGGCAGGGCGTCCACCCCGACGAAGATCATCTCCTCCTCGCGACCCAGGTCACGCGCGGCGTTGAAGGCGGCGATGGCGGCCGGGTCGTTGGCGCCGTACACGAGCTGGATGCTGTTCGGCTCGGGGTTGCGTTGCAGCGCCGCGAGCATCTTCTCGCGGGCCAGCTCGCTGAGCCACTCCATGTCCGCCGCGAAGATGATCTCGATCTCGGTTCCCTCCAGGGCGGCGCGGAAGGGCTCGGAGCGGTGGCCGGAGGGAACGCTCGAGGCCAGGCCCTGCAGCTCGACGACGTTGCCCTTGCCCCCCAGACGCTCGACCACCCACTTGCCGACTTCGGCCCCGATCTTGCGGTTGTCGGACCCGATGAAACACGTGAACTGGTCACCCTCGACGGCGCGATCGAGGACGATCACGGGAATGCCCGCCTGGTGGGCTTCGGCCACCACCTGGGTCAGGCTCGTGTCCTTGGGGGAGATGATGAGGACATCGACCTCCTGGCTGATGAACTCCTTCACGTGGGCGATCTGGCGGAAGGACTCGTTCTGCGCATCCTTCATGATCAGCTTGATCTCGGGATGCTCAGCGGTGTGGGCCTCGATGTCAGCGTCCATCTGCTGACGCCAGGGCTCCGCGCGATTGCACTGGGAGTAGCCGATCATCCACTCGTAGTCCGCCCCACCGCCACAGCCGAAGGCCGTGAGGGCCGCGAGCACGGCCGGCAACGCACGTCGAATCTGCACGGAAATCCCCATCGCTGTCATTCCCTTCTGAGGCTCTGCACGAGTACCGCCAGCACGATGATGCCACCGGTGATCATGAGCTGTTGTGCCGTCGGCACTCCGTTGATGTCGAGGATCTTACGCAGATACCCGATCGTCAAGGCCCCCAGCACGGTCAAGACGACGCCGCCCCGCCCCCCCATCAGGGAGGTCCCGCCGACGACCACCATCGCGATCGCGGTCAGCTCGTAGGCCAGGCCGGCGTCGGGATTGCCCTGGCGCTCGACCGCCGCGAACAGCACTCCGGCGAGGCCGGCGAAGGCCCCGCACATGACGTAGGCCAGGATCTTGGTCAGCCGCACGGGGACCCCCGAGAGCCGGGACGCCTCCTCGTTGTCTCCGATGGCGTAGACGTAGCGTCCGAAGCGCAGCGCACGCAGGAAGAAGACGGTCAGAAGCACGCAGCCCAAGAACAGGAACACGCTGACGGAGACGTCGACGCCCAAGATGGGGAAGCGGGCGTTGAGCGCCTCGATCGACTCCGGCGGGGGCATCTTCTGCACCTTGACCCCCCCCGTGAGCGTCTTCGCCAGGCCGCGCGCGAAGGCCATCATCGCCAGGGTCGCGATGAAGGGCTGCAGCCGCAGCAGCGCGACCAGCATTCCCGACACGAGCCCGCACGCCGCGCCGACCAGGACCGCGGCGGGCAGGGCCACCCAACCGGAGAGCTCGGCCTCCATCGTGCACTGCGCGAAGACGACTCCCGACAGAGCCACCAGACTGCCGACCGACAGGTCGATGCCCGCGGTCAGGATCACCACCGTCATGCCGCAGGCCAGGATCCCGTAGCCGGAGACCGCCCACAGGGCCAGGGCGTGCGTCTCGGGCTTGAAGAAGAGCCCGTTGGCGTTGAAGAGCGCCCCGACCAGGAGGACCACTCCCAGGGCCGCGAACGCGAACCCCACCTCGCGTGAGATGGGGAGGGATCGTCTCTGCGTATTCATGCCGGCGTGGCCTTCCCTTCCAGCCCGCCGAGCGCGGCGGCGACGACGCGCTCGGGCGTCGCCTCGTCGCGGGCGAGCTCGGCGCTGAGATGTCCGCGGTGCAGGACGATGACGCGGTCCGCCAGACCGAGCAGCTCGGGTAGCTCGCTCGAGACCAGCAGGATGCCCATGCCCTCTGCGGTCCAACGATTGATCAGCTCGTAGATCTCGTGCTTGGCTCCCACGTCGATGCCGCGCGTCGGCTCGTCGAGCAGGAGCACGCGGGGCCGGGTCTCGATCCACTTCGCCAGCGCGACCTTCTGTTGATTGCCCCCCGAGAGGTACTGCACGGACTGGCTCGCCGAGCGGCACGCGATGCGCATGGAGGTGATTCCGCGCGTGGCCGCATGCGCTTCGAGTCCGGGGCGGCGCAAGCCGCCGGGGGACAGGCGCCGCAGAGCGGCCAGAGTGGTATTCTCCGCGACCGAGAGCGACAGGCACAGCCCCGTGCGCTTGCGATCGGAGGTCAAGAGCGCGATTCCGCGGGCCATCGCCTCCCGGGGGGAGCGGATCTGGGTGCTCCGGCCTGCCACGCGCAATCCGCGCAGGGTCGCCCTGCCGTCGCCGAACAGGGCGTGCAGCAGCTCGCTCGAGCCCGAGCCCGCGAGTCCCGCGACTCCCAGCACCTCACCCGCGCGCAGGGTCAACCCGACATCCCGCAACAGGGGTCCCGTGCGTCCGCGCACGGAAGCCGCCTCGACCGAGAGCAGCTCCTCACCGGTCGGCACCGGGGCGCGGTGGATCTGCTCGTCGATCGGCCGGCCCACCATGGCCCGCACGAGCTCGGTGCGGTCGATCTCGCTCGCGGGACGGGTGAGGATCATGCGGCCGTCCCGCAGCACGCTGATCCGATCCGCCAGGCGGTAGATCTCCTCCATCCTGTGGGTGATGTAGATGATCCCCGCCCCGTCCTGCTTCAGCTCCGCGATCAGCTCGAAGAGACGCTCGGCCTCGGCGCCGGAGAGCGAGCTCGTCGGCTCGTCCATGGCGATGACGCGTGCCCTCTGCCCCAGCGCCTTGGCGATCTCCACGAGCTGGCGGGCGGCGACGCGCAGCGATCCGACGCTACGGCGGGGATCGTCGGTCAGTCCCACCCGGCTGAGTAGACTGCGCGCCTCCTGACGCTGGTCGCGCGCGCGAACCACGCCCAGGGCCCCGGTGCGCTCTCGGCCGAGGAAGAGGTTGTCCTCGATGCTCAACGCGGGGGCCAGGGAGAGCTCCTGGTGGATGAGCGCCACTCCCGCGCGGGCGGCGTCCTGCACGGAGCGCAGGCGGCGTTCCCGCCCGTCGATCAAGAGCGCTCCCGTGTCTGCCGCGTGCACCCCGCCCAGGATCTTGATCAGCGTCGACTTGCCCGCGCCGTTCTCGCCGGCGAGCACGTGTACCTCGCCGGGACGCAGGTCGAAGGCGACGTCCTCGAGCACGACATGACCGGAGAAGCTCTTGTCGATACCGGAGAGCTGGGCCAGGGGCGCGGTCATCGCTGGATGCGAGGTTCTCCAGTCATGCGCTGCGCCGCTGCGCTCAGTCGACCGGCGTCAGTCGGACGCAGTCCAGACCGAAGAAGGAGCGCGAACCCCTGGATTCGGGGTTCCCGTCGATGACTTCGCAGCGCAGGATCAGCGCGCCCTCCTGCGCCTCGTGCAGGCCGAGGTCCAGGGAGCCGGTGGCGATCACCTCCGGGTGGTAGAGGTCGGGTGTGACCTCGGTGGGCTCGCCGTCGATCGAGAAGAGCACGATGCCGTAGTCCCACGACTTGGTGGCGAACACCTCGACCTTCCAGGGTCCGGAGCCCTCGGCGGGAACGCGCAGCTCCACGAAGTCTCCCACCTTCTGCCCCTGGATCCAGAGCTGCTGCTCGCCGGACCACAGCTTCGGTCCGAAGCCACCTTGGGCACCGACGGAGATCCCCTCCGTCTGCGCGACGACCTCCATCTGCTCGCACTCCAGCGCGCCCTCGATCTTGAAGGGGGGAGGGAGGGGAGGCGGATCGACCAGGCCGCGCGCCGCTTCCTCGGGGGACGGCCCGCGATTCGTCGTCGCACCGGGGTACGCGTAGAAGTAGGTGGTCGCCGCGTAGCCCACGTCGACCTCCTTCCAGTGCCAGACCTCCATGTCGAACTTGAAGGAGCGTGTGAAGGGAATCGCGTCCAAGGCCCGCACGCGCGAGATCAGGGTGTGGCCGAAGTTCTGCGGGCCGTCGCAGCGCGGCTGGCTGTGGAAGGGCGCCAGGAAGAGCTCTGGACTGCACCAGGCGTAGCCGTAGTAGTCCTCGGTGCCGGTACCGAAGTGCGAGGGGAAGTCCTCTCCGTCCACCCAGATCTTCTCGTCACCCTCCCCCCACCAGGTCTTGACGGGATTCGCGATGTGCAGGTTGTCCCCGACGAAGACGCCGCGACCCTCGATGTCGACGTAGTTCCAGTCGTGCATCGGCCTGGTGTGGATCGGGTTCTCTTGACGCCAGGTGGCGTGGAAGTGCATGCAACGCTCGTCCCAGCGCCACTCGGCGTTCTCGGTCCATCCCAGCCGGATCTCGGGGGTCGTGGGGCCGAGATTCAGGAACTCGATCGCGTAGGACTCGCGGTAGGGCATCGGCCAGCGGCAGATCAAGGTCCCGTCGCTGCGCACCGTCCTCCACCAGTCCTCGAAGGGAGTCAGGCCGGCGCCCGTTCCAAAGAAGTCCCCCAGCGGGCACCACACGGTCTGCTCGTCGTCGAAGGTCATGCGCAACACGACCGTGCGTAGCGACTGCTCAGGATCTTGGCCCCGGATCCTCACCCCGAGGGACTCCACGAGCCCCGGGCCCACCTGCCGGAGGATCAGGTGTTCCGAGTCTGGTTTCAGCAGGAACGGCTCCAGCCACTGCGCCGGCTCGCCAGCGGAGACCGCGGGCGAGAGGAGCTCCTGCTGCACGCGAGCGAGCTTCTCCCGCTGCGCCTCCAAGGCCTCCCTGCTGAACGACTTCACTACCGCCCTGGGCTCGTAGGTGCGGTAGTTGACCTGGTAGTAGAAGTCCCCGGCGTCGCTCGTCAGCTTGCAGTGCTTGGCATAGGGGATGGGCAGGTAGAGGTTCCAGCCCTTGGAGCGCTGTGCGGACAGGGGGGAGGCGATGATCCCCGTGCCCCCGAGCAGCTCGGTCATCGGCCCCTCGAGGGCCGGCGTATGCGCTCCATCCAAATAGACCCGCAGCGTCCCCTGGGGATTGGCGGACCAGATACGGACGACGGCACCGGGGCCGTCGGCATCCATCATCACCCACTCCGTGCGGCCCGCGTTCTCCTCGACCCGCAGGTACTGCCCGCGATCCCCATTGGCGAACCAGGTGTCCTGGTCTTCGGGAGAGACGGAATTGCGGTCGTAGCTGGAGAATTGACGGCAGGTGTAGCTCGGGCTTGGAAAGCGAGCCAACGTCCCTCGATCGAGCATCTCGTCGAGGAGCGAGCCGAAGTCGATCCCTCCCTCCTGCGCGCCGAACGCGGCGGATGTCGGGAGGAGCGCGGCACACCACAAGAGGAACCTGGTCCACCTCATCAGTAGGCCTCCTTGGGTCATCGGGAGGCCCACGATAGCGGGCGAGCGGAGGACGCACCTCCCCGAATCCGTGAGACTTCTAGCCCGGACTATTCATGAGCGTTCGCCCCAGTGCGTGCCAAGTTCGCTGTGGTGCACGAGTTGGCGCCGATCGGCGCACAGGCGGGGCCTCTGTGCCCCGTCGAGCACCGAGCGGCGTCAAGTCGTGCGCCATGGCGGACTTGGTGCGTGCTGGGGTGGACGCTCAAGAATAGTCCGGGCTAGGCTCAGTCGCGTCGTTCGCGCGCCAGAGCCAGCTCGGCCACCTCCTGCTCGGTGAGCTCCGCGCCGAGTGCGGCGAGGCGGGCCACCACGTGCTCCCTCACAGCTGCATCGGTTGTGATCAGCGCGGACCGGTACATGCGCACCGCGCGGTCCCGGTCCGCAACGGCCGTGCGATCGGCGATCGCCGTCAGCACCTCGACGGCTGCGTTGACCACGCCGGCGCTGGGCCCGTCGTACTCCCAGAGGACGGGCGCCACGTCGCGACAGATGGGAGCGATGGCACTCAGCGAGGACGGATCGGCGATGGCAGCCATCGCCTCGAGCGCCTGCAGCCGGAAGAAGTCCGCCGGAGCGGCGTACAGCACCTCGTGGTACAGCTCCAGGGCGTGCTGCGTGCGGCCCGCCTCACGCGCCTGGGCGGCGGCGATCAAGAGCTCGGCCGCCGTCTCCGCAGCCAGCTCGCGCTCCGGCCGGCGCGGCGAGGGGAGCGGCGGGGCGTCCTCGCGCAGGACCTCGATCCAGTTGACCACCGGGGCCCGGGCAACGTCCGGGGCTGGGGACTCCGGAGTGAACGCCACCAGCAGGTCGTCCTCGGCGCGGATGCCCGTGAACTCCCGCACGACGCTCGCGTCGGAGCCGCCCGCGGCAGCCACGACGTCGAAGTCGGACAGCACGGTGCGACCCTGGAGACTGACGTCGAAGCGTCGCTGGCCGGGCTGGTCCGCGGCCGGCGCGCTGAAGCCCAGACGCACCGTGAACACCCCCGGCTCGGCGTCCCAGACCGGGTCGATGACGGGGATGCGCAGCTCCTGGACCCCCACCACGCCCGAGGTGTAGAGCCAAGGTCGCTCCGACCCGGCGATCCGTCTGCCGCGGAAGTCGCCGGCGAAGAAGCCCAGCCCGTCCGCTATGCGCTCCTGCAGGTCGAACTTGATCCCGTACTCGGGATAGTGATTGCCCGCGTAGCGCGTGTCCGTGTTGGGGTACGCCAGCCACACGCGGCCGTCGTCGTCCTTCCTGTCGGCGGGAGCTCCGAGGTTGATCGCGAAGTGCCGCACCGGCGTGAGCGGTCCGTGCGTGATGAACACGTTCCACGGCTGGCCGCGCTCCGGTTTGTGCGTGAAGGCGATGGAGCAGCGCAACGGGAAGGAGCAGGTGCACCCTGCGCTGGCCTCGGGGAACAGCAGCACGCCCTCGGCCGGAATCAGGTTGATCCAGCAGCCCGGGCGTATGCCCCCGAACAGACTCAGGCCATTGTCCGCTTCGAAGTCGTAGAAGGCGGTGCAGTACGAGCGGTAGAAGAGAGTGTGCGCCGACGCGGAAGGCACGGCGCAGGTGTGCCCGGGGCGCAGGAACTCCCACGGTACCTGGGCGCCGCTGACCGGGTGCTCACGCGAGACGATGGCACCGGTGTGCAGGTCGCAGGCGCGGGGCTCGATCATGACCCGGTCGTCCACGATCACCGGTCGCGTGCGGTAGTTGTTGGGGTGCGACCACAGGACGGCACCGCTGTCCGCGTCCAGCGCGGTGATGCGCTTCCAACGCAAGGTGGCGTCGCGGAAGCGCCAGGCGTCGTGTGATCCCATGTTGGCGAAGATCAGCAGCACGCCGTCGTGATAGGCCGTGGCCACGGCGTCGCCGCCGCAGCCCGTCAGATCCAGGAAGGTCTCCCAACGCGGTGCGCCCGTCGTCGCGTCCAGCGCAACGACCCGCCGCACGTCCAGGTGCTCCAACTCCGGATCCGCGTGCGCCGCCTTGACATGGACCCCGCGCCGCGCCAGCTCGTCGCGGTACTGCACGGCTTGGCGGATCTCGTCGGCGCTCACGTCGGCGTCGGCCAGGAAGAGGCGGCCGCCGCCCACGCTGATGCTGATGTTGGCGATGCGCCCGCCCTGGTGCTGCCAGAGCAGATCGCCGCTCTCCGGATCCAGGGCGAACACCAGGTCCCCGCTCATCAGGTTCGCCGTGACGGCGCCCGCGTGCGGCTGGTAGATCTCCCACGCCGGGTAGACGGCCATCTGTTGCCACAGCGCTCCAGAGCGCTTGAAGTCCCACAGAACGCTGCGATCCGGCACGGGGAAGCGGGCCACCAGACCGTCGTAGAGCGGTTGGTGGTCGACGGGGATCTCGTCGCGATCCCGCCACTCCCCGTCGCACGTCATCGTCTCCCAGGGCTCGAAGTACGTGTGCTTCAGCGGCGTGGCGCGCGTGCCGTAGAGCCTGCCAGCGACGTGTGTCACGAAGCCCCAGCGGCACTCTCCCGACGACGCGCTGGACGGGACCGAGTACACCTGGACCTCCCGACCCGTGGCCGGATCCAGTCGGTAGCACCGATCGTGGGCGGCCACGTACAGCCCGTCCGGAGTGGCGACGAGGTTGCCGCCGTCCACGTCCGACCGCGAGCGCACGGCGCCGGGGAGCTCGCGCTCCCACAGCTCGATGCCGTTGTACGCGTCGTACGCCAGGATGCGCTCCTCGCCCTGGATGAACAGGCGTCCGTCCATCGCCACCGGGCTGGCGGCCTTGGCGTGGCGATCCAGCATGTGACGCGGTCCGGGCTCGCCGAACCACAGCACGCCCAGGGGGCTGCGCACGCGCTCGTCGCCGGAGCAGCCGGTGTTCTGGGGGTTGGCGTACTGCTGGGTCCAGCGGCCGACGCCCTCCAGCGGCGGGCGCTGCGCGTGGAGCCACGTTCCCCGCTCCTCGATCATCACCGGGGTCGGAGCGCCGCTCTCGCCGAGCCACGAGAACAGCGTCGGCAGGTGGAGCCGATCACCGGGCGCGACGCCCTCCTCCGGCTGACCCAGGAAGAACGCGCCGCGGATCGGCTTCAGAACGCGATAGGCCTCGCGCGGCGCCGCCGACAGCCGACCGGAGCGCGCCAGCTCGTCCGACAGCACCAGGTCCGCGAAGAATTCGGGCAGATCCTCCAGCCGCCAGCACTCCACGGTCACCCGGCTGCCGTACAGGCCGGCGGCATCCAGGTGCTCTTTGGCCCGTGCCACGGCGGCGGGGTCCTCGTCGATGGCCACGACGTGCATTGCGGTGCGCCGGGCCATCTCGAAGGCCAGGGCGCCGTCGCCGCAGCCCAGGATCAAGCAGTAGCCGTTGGGCGCCACGCCGCGCGCGCCGGCGACCACGGCGGCCGCCGTTCGTGCGGCCACCTCCCGGGTTGGGGATGCGCGGTACGGGTCTTCAGCGCGCACGCCGGTCGTGACGCGCGGCTCGCCGGAGCCGGAGGCCAAGGCGTAGATGCGGCCGCTGCGGCCGCTGGCGAAGACCCGTCCGCCCGCCGCGGCCAGGCTACCGACCGCGTCGTCCACCTCCACTCGCCAGCGCTCCTCGCCGCTCTGGGCGTCCAGGCCGAGGACCACTCCGTCGCCGGCCGCCACCACCTGATCACCGGCCAGGATCAGCGTCTGCAGGCGCTGGTGGGGCACCTTCCAGCGGAAGATGGAGCGTCTGAGCGCGGTCTCCTCCGCAACCAGCTCGCGCATGCGCGCCTCCATCTGCGCCCGTTCGGCCTGGAGCGGCACGGCGGCTTCTTCCCCCACCTCGCGGATGCGGCGGTTCAGGTCGTCGCGGCGGGAGCGCAGCTCCTGGTGCTCGGCGCGCGCCTCCCGAATCCGGCCGTTCAGGACCCGGTCGTAGCGCCCGCGGTCGAGGGCGATCAGCTCCGTGTCGGTGAGCGTGTAGGAGACGGTCGGGGTGACGACCAGATCGCGCCCGGGAAACCAGGCGTGCATGTCGTCGCCCGCGGGCGCGCCGCTGGTGCCGTCGTAGGCCACCTTGGCGACGCCGCCGGAGGCGTCCACGCCGGCGATGAGGCGGTCCGCGTCCAAGAGCGCCCAGGTGCCCCCCACCTTTCCGGGGGGCGAGCAGTAGTAGAGGAACTCCCCCGACCAGCGGTCGAAAGCGGCCGGCATGGCCCTCCCCGACGGCACGTACAGCATGCCCTCGGAGACGATCAGGTACGCGTGGGGGGAGATGCCGCCGAAGGTCAACTCGTGAGTCCGGTCGCCGATCGTGTCGTTCTTCCAGATCACCCGGCCGCTGGCCGCATCCAGGGCGCACAGGTACACGCCCTCGTACGGGAACACGCCGGCGCCGAAGTAGGCCACGCCGTCGCGGACGGCCACGCCCGTGCGCACGGGCCAGAGCGAGATCATGCGCCCGTTCCCCAGGACCTTCTCCGCGCTGGGACCGGCCCGGTACTTCCACAAGAGCTCGCCGCCCTCTGCCTCGAGGCAGTACGCGTAGCCGTCGTCGGACCCGATGTACAGGCGGCCGTCGGACAGGGTGGGCGCGAAGCGCACGGGGCCCTCCGCGTAGAAGGTCCACTCCACCTCCCCGGTGGCGGCGTCCAGCGCGCAGACCTTGTTGTCCACGGAGGAGCCGAAGAAGACGCGCCGCTCGTCGGCGGCCACCGCGTACACGTCGTCCACGTGGCTGCGCGCACGCTCCTCTCCGGGCTCCGGCCAGGCGGGCCGGGGGGGGTGGGCTGGCACCGAGGTCCAGCGCACGTCGAGCGTCGTGGGCAACTGCTCGGAGGAGGCACCCGTGCGGGCGGGATCGTGGCGGTAGGTAGGCCAGTCGCCGGCCAGCGCGGGCTGGGCGACTGGAACCGCCAACCAGAAGAGCAGCGTCCGGACGAGGGAACCCGGGCGCGGGGAAGTCGAACGGGTGGGGCGGATGTGCGGCTTCATGATTCTCCTCCGGATGACGGTGCGCCGGCGAGCTTGCCGGCCTCCAGATGAACGATGCGGTCAGCGTACGTGTCGGCGCAGTCGTCGTGCATGACCATCACCACCGTCCCGCCGTCGTCGCGGAAGGCGGCCAACTGGTCGACGATGCGCCGGGTGTTCTCCTCGTCCAGGTTGCCGGTGGGCTCGTCGGCCAGGATGAGCGAGGGACGGCTGGCCAGGGCTCGCGCCATGGCCACGCGCTGCTTCTCCCCGGCGCTGAGCTCAGACGGTCGGTGGTGGAGTCGTTCGGTCATGCCGAGCTGCTCCAGCAACTCGCGGGTGTGCGCCGCCGCCTGCGGCTCCTGCTGCCGCGCCCCAAGCCGTACGTTGGCCAGAACATCCAGATAGGGAACGAGGTGGTACATCTGGAACACGAATCCGACCTCTTCCGCTCGGAAGCGCGCCCGGCTGCGTCCGTCCAGGGCGTACAGATCCCGCGCCAGCACCTCTGCTCGCCCGGAAGTGGGCTGCAGCATGCCGCCCAGCACGAGCAGCAGCGTGGTCTTGCCGCTGCCACTGGCGCCCCGCAGCACGGTGAAGCTGCCCGCGGGAAGGCTCAGGGAGACGCCGTCGAGGGCCCGCACACGGCCGCGGGCCGTCCGGTAGTGCTTGGAGACGTCGGCCAGCTCGATCACGTTCAGCCCTCGCGCAGGATCTGCGCCGGATCTCGGGTCACCCCCCAGGCGGTGGGTACCAGGGCGGCGACGGCACAGAAGAGCGGCGCCGCCCACAACGCTACCAGGAGCAGGCCGGCGGACGGCTCCAGTGCGGCTGCGGTGACGGTGAAGATGCGAGGCCCCGTCCACAGGGCCAACGCCGTACCCAGACCGAAGCCCGCCACGGCTCCCACCACCCCCATCAGGACGGCCCTGCCCAGGAAGAGCGCCGTGATGTACGCGGCTCCATGGCCCAGGGCGCGCAGGATGCCGATCTCGCCGGCGCGCTCGCGCACGTTGAGCAGCGCCAGCACGCCGATCCAGACCAGGCACACCACGACGACCAGCGGCAGGACGAAGGCGGACAGCCGGTGCATCAGGACCCGCTGTTGCTCGCGGGCGTCGGCGATCGCCTGCATGCGCACCACCTTGGCCTGGGGCAGCACCTGCGCCAGCTGCGCCTGCAGCTCGGAGAGCGGGTCCTGCGCGCTCTCCTGACCGATGCAGAGGCACTGCAGCGCGCGGATCTCGTTGATGCGGCCTTCCAGACCCAGGATGCGCTGGGCGTCGCGCAGATGGACGTACACGCGGATGTCGTCCAGACTGCCGCTGTCCACCAGGCAGCGCTCCACGGTCAGGGGCACCCCGTCCAACTGGATCTCGTCCCCCTGCTCCAGCTCCAGCTCGGCCGCCACTGCCGCCCCCACCAGCGCGTGGCCGGGCTCGACGGGGGTGTACATCGGGGTCTTGGCCGTGCCGGGCGGGGCCACCTCCGGCTGGATGCCCGTGAGCACGATCTCCCGTCCCTGCCACGCAAACCGCCGCTGCAGCGTGGCGCTCAGATGGGCGTAGGAGAGCCCCTCTTGCGCGGCCAGCCGCTGCACGTCCTCCTCGGGCATGGTGTGGTCCGCGTAGCCGCTGGACCAGAAGCGCACCATGTCCGTCTCCCGCGGGATGATCCGCAGGTTGAAGCCCATGTCGCGCATCAGGCGGCGCGTCTCCCGGGCCGCGCCCTCGTCCGCCGTGGAGAAGGCCACGTAGAGCGTCACCGCGGTGACGATCGCCACCAGGCCCAGCCCGAAGTTGAGCCAGCGGTGACCGATCTCCCGCACGATCAGGCCGCAGACGTTCATGGCTGACGTCGGGCCCTCAGCAGGACCATCCCCGTTCCGATCAGCGCTCCGCACACGAGGATCGCCAGCGTCCACGCCAGGCTGCGGTTCGGAGTGGTCGTCTCTCGGTCCCCGGGTGCCGCAGCCGCCGCAACGGCCGGCACATCGGCCTTCCCCCTCGGCGGGGAGGCTGGCGGCGTGGCGTCGGAGCCGGCGACCAACTGCTGCAGGGCAGCCGGTGAGAGGCGCCTCGCGCGCGCGGAATGGGTGCGGGTGAGGGGGCCTTCCCCGTACGCCTCCAGGGGATCGTCCCCCGCCGAGCCGGCACCCGCGCCAGCAGGCATGGCCAGGATGTGGGCCATCTCGGCCTTGACCAGGGGATTGTCGGGATCAAAGCCGAGCAGTCGCGCCGCGCGCTGGCGGCTCTGGCGGTCCCAGCGCATGGGCAGGGCCTGGCCGCGGATCCAGTCGCGCTCCAGCGTGCACTCGCAGGAGAGGCCCACGACGGTGAGCAGCTCCTCCAGACGTGCGGTCGACAGCTCTTTCTGCCCCAAGAGCGGACCGACGCGTCGGCCTCGCCCGTACACGACGGCGACCTGCGTCTCCGCGGCCGCGACCTCGGTGGCCCCCAGGCTCCACAGCAGCACGCGCTCCTGCGCGCGCTCGCCGCAGGGGAGACGCAGGATCTGCGGGGGCTCGTCGATCCGCTTGGGCAGTTGCGGCATCCGTTCTTCGATGGTGGCCACGGCCTCGGTCGCCAGCTCGCAGGCGCGGGAGTTGGCTCGGTCGTCGGGCCCCTCCAGTACCAGCACCAGCGCGTAGGCGCTGGCCAGGTGCTCCAGCATCCGGGTGCGCAGCGGCGAGGTCGCCACTCGTTCCAGCAGTGCGTCGACCTGCGCGTCGGAGAAAGCCTGGCTCGTCCCCCCCACCGGGTCCCCGGGGAAGGGCAGGGCCAGGGAGCGACCTTCGGGCTCCACCAGGACGGCGGCCGGAGGGATCAAGTCCCAGAAGCGGAGCAGCTCCATGGCGCTGGGGTCTGCCTCGGTGCCCGTCGGGACCACGCTGGCCGTGACGTTGCTCTGGTCCAGGGCTGCCGCACAGGTCGTGTGCAGGAGGCCGGCCTCGGGAGCGGACTGCTCAGCGGGCCAGTAGACGTTCAGCACGTAGGGGCGGTCGCCGAGATCGGTGAAGCCCAGGTCGCGGACGTTGTACAGGCAGGCACGCACCGAGCTCGCCGACGGCAAGCACAAGGCGAGGAGGAGCAGCAGGTACTGGGGTGGGTGCCTCCGTCGCCCGTTGTTGACCGTGCTGCCCATGCGATCGCGATTCCGCTGTCCTGATACTTCCTACGACCTCATCAAGCAACGATTAGCAGCGCAGGGGCCATGCAGGCATCCCTGCATGACCCCCTGGAAGTCCAATCACATCAGGGGCAGAAGGTGATCTCGAGCCCGTTCGCGAAGTTGTAGCCCGCGCTCCCGAAGCCCGGGTCGCGGAACCAGAAGGAGTAGCGCCACTGGTCTCCCGCCTGGATGGTGAGTCCGCCGGGGAGGTTGTTGTAGTCGATCGCCATCTCCGCGATACCCATCCAGTCGACCTGGAAGGCGGGGAAGCGGGTCAGCGACCCGCCGACACACAGGACTCCGTCGCCCATCGGCGTGCTGGCCTGGTCGGGGCCGGTGTAGAAGAGCCCGAACTGGTTCGGCGGACAGCCGTAGGACACCAGGCTCAGGTCGTTGGCCGCGATGCTGAACGAGCCCGCGTACGCCATCTGAGCACCGGCTCCCGCGGAGTTCGGCGAAATGGTGCAGTAGTTGCCCGCCCCACAGTCCGGCGGGAAGTCGAGCTGGGCGATGTAGTTGCCCCAGCGGTTCCCGCTGTGGGCGAACTCCTGCATCGTCCAGACGGTGTCGTCCACGGGGTCGGCGCTGGTCAGGCTGTAGTCGCCCCAGCGCTGCGTACCGCTCTGCAGGTTGTAGGCATCCAACCCGGGCTGGTACTCGAAGGGGTAGGCCATCTCACCCGGAGGATCGCTGGCCAGGCGCCCCGTGTAGTACGCGCCGGCGTACTGGCTGGCGTCGCAGCCGGTGCAGCCGAGGACGGCGTGGCCCTCGGAGCTGACCGCGATCGACGGGTTGAAGAAGAAGAGGCTCCCGCCCACGTCGTCGGTCACGTCTCCCAGCTGGACCTCGGTGCCGGTCACCGGATCGAGCTCGTAGTAGCGACTGGAGGCGCGTCCACCGGTGTTCACCGCGTGCGTCGTCCAGACGTGCCCGACGCGGTAGACCGCGTTCATCAGGCGGGCGTCGAGGGTGTCCAGATCGGGGCTGCCCAGCACCGGTGCGGACGGGGGCGACGACCAGCTGGCGGAGATGTCCACGAAGATCGAGGTCATCGTCGGCGAGTTGACGGGGGGATCGACACGCCGGATGCGCAGCCGGTTGCTGGTGTTCCAACACACCGCGTAGGCCGAACCCGGGTCCTCCCAGTGGACGCAGGGCTGAATGGCGCCCTCCCATGAGAGGCCGCGGAAGGCGTTGATGGTGCCCATGCTTTGGGTCGCCGCCACCAGAGGCGCCTTGTCGATGCAGAAGAGGGTCATCTTGCTGCCGGCGCCCACCATGTAGGAAGCGGTCATGATCCAGCGCGCGTCCACGCCCAGGGTGGGGTAGTCGGGCCACTTGCCGGCGTCGCTGCCCTGCCCGGGGTTGAAGGAGGTCTTGAACCAGCTCCCGGTGGGGTCGCTGGCGCTCGAGACCGCCAGCCAGATGTCGTCGTCGAAGTCGGTAGCGATGACGATCCAGCGCTCGCTGTCCGGATCGAAGGCCACGCGCGGGTCCCCCGCAGATCCGCCGGTGTTGAAGAAGCTCTGCAGGGAGGCGTTGAAGACCCGTATGCCGGTCGCCTTCACGAAGATCGAGATGTTCTGGTTGACCACGGACACGAAGTGGGTGAGGCCCACCGCTCCGCAGGTGTCGGGGGGAATCCAGCCCGCGCCCGGATCCCACAGCGAGGGTCCATCGAAGCTCTGCACCAGGATCGGGAGGGTGCCCCCACTGCTGGCGAGGCCGGTGGTGACCTCGCCCGCGGCAGCCCCACCACCGGGAGGCAGCGGACCGGAGCCCGGCGGGCTCATCTCGGCCCCTCCGGCGTCATCTTCGAACACACCGGTTCCGACCTCCCAGGTCAGACCGGCGTACCCCGATCCGGTCAGGACGTCCTCGTATACGAGGTCCTCGAAGTCGAGTAGGGTGCGACGGCCGTCGCTGTCGACGAAGGCCAGGTCGTCCAGGGCGTACCAACCGGCTCCCCCCAGCGCCGCCTCGGCGACGAACTCGATGCGGTCGACGCCGTGGAGATCGATGTCGAAGTGGCAGTACTCCAGGCCGACCTCCCGGTGCCACTCGGTCTGCGCGACGACGCGACCCTCGCGGTACCCAACGACCTGCAGCGCCTTGGCGAAGTAGCCCCCGGCCGGCCCCTGGCCGGCGACCCAGACCTCATCGACATCCACCACCCGGTTGAAGCCGATCCCCATACGGGTGTCGCCCCACTTGTTGATGACGTAGTAGCTCCCCGAGTGGGAGCGATACGCGCGCCGTCGCCCGGGCACGCACCAGGTTCCCTGGCGGCCGTTGCGCTGGCGGTCGCTCACGTGGTCGACCGGATCGAAGTACGCCTCGCGGCGCATGACCTCCTCCATCCCCTCCACGACCGAGGGACGGGTGTGCTCCAGGCGCTCCGATTTATGGAATAGGGGTTCCTGGAAGCCGCTGTCGCCGCGGGGGTCCTGGGGCGGGGGAACGACCTCGGGATCCTGGGGCGCGGCCTGGAGCAGGCTGCAGGAGGTGGCCAGGGCGAAGAGGCGCAGGCACGTGCGCGAAAGGAGCGTTGTCATCAGTCGACCTCGTGGGCTGGTCCCAGGCGGGGAGGCGGTGTGCCTGGCCCACCGGGACACCGGGGAGATTGTAACACCCATGTGGGAATCCGAGCCGGCTCAGTCGGGGCTCTTGCGCCCGGCCGAGTTGGGCTCCTGCAAAGTTGCTGTACTCTACGGAGCCACTGTGCGGCCGAGTAGGAACGCAGGCTCCGAGCGGCCGCGCCCCTGAGCTCTGACAGCTAGGAGAATCGGATCATGAGAACGGCGAGTCGACGCACTTTGGCGATAGGTGGGACGATGGCTTTGGTCCTCTCGGGCCTCCTGCTGTCGAGCGCCTCAACCCCACAGCGATCCCGAGGGACCTCCAGCCAGGGGGATGCCCAGCTACAGAAGCCCCCGCTGCCGAAGGATGACGTGGAGGAGAAGGTCCTCGCCGTCCTCGAGGACATCCTGGCCAATCAGGCGTTCCGCAACGTCCCCCCCGGGGACGGGCGCCTCTTGCGCATCCTCACCGAGTCGATGAACGCGCAGCACGTCGTCGAGCTCGGAACCTCCACCGGCTACTCGGCGATCTGGATGGGCCTGGCGCTCCAGAAGACGGGCGGCAAGTTGATGACCTACGAGATCGACGAGGAGCGCGCCGCCACGGCCCGCGCGAACTTCGAGCGGGCGGGCATGGCGGAGATCATCACCCTCGTCCTCGGTGATGCCCACGAGAAGGTCAAGTCACTGGAGGGCCCGATCGACATCGTGTTCCTCGATGCAGACAAAGAGGGCTACGTCGACTACCTCGAGAAGCTCCTCCCCCTGGTCCGGCCGGGTGGGCTGATCATCGCTCACAACATCACGCCCCGCATGGCCGACCCGAAGTACATGGAGGCCATCACTACCGTCCCGAATCTCGAGACGATCGTCCGGGGCGGCGTCAGCCTGACCCTCAAGAAGCACTGACGCGGCTCGCGAGGCGCAACCACTCGGCGAGGCCGGTGACGTAAGTGTCCGAGCAGGAACTGCAGCGAGGCTTCGGCCTCTCGACGGCGACCTACGTGGTCATCGCCAGCATGGTCGGCACCGGGATCCTCGTCTCTCCCGGCTACATGATGGCCTCGCTGTCGAGCTACCCGGTCATCTTCGGGCTGTGGGCCCTGGGGGGGCTGCTCGCCTGGTGCGGGGCCCTGTGCGTGGCGGAGCTGGCCGCCGCCCTGCCGCGGGCCGGCGGGGAGTACGTGTACCTGCGCGAGGCCTACGGGCCGATGCCCGCCTTCCTCTCCGGCTGGACGTCCTTCTTCGTCGGCTTCGCCGCGCCGCTGGCCGTGACCGGTCACGTCGCGGCGCTGTACCTGTTGCAGCCGTTCGGCTACGGCGAGGAGGGGTGGCTCGTCCAGATCGTGGGAGCGCTGCTCATCGTCGCGATCACCCTGCCCAACCTCTTCGGCCACCGGCAGTCCGCCTGGACGCAGAACTTCACCACCCTGGTCAAGTTCGTGCTCTTCGCGGCCCTGATCCTGGCCGCCTTCCTCTTCGGCGAGGGTCGACTGGCCCACCTGACGCAGGGGCAGCCGGCGAGCGAGGTCGACTTCGGGACCGCGGCGACGCAGCTCTTCTACGTGCTGTTCGCCTACAGCGGCTGGAACGCGGCGAGCTACCTGGCGGGGGAGGTGCGGGAGCCCGGCTCGACCCTGCCCCGGGCGCTGATGCTGGGCACCGGACTGGTGGTGATCCTGTACCTGGGCCTGAACCTCGCCTTCGCGTACGCGGTGCCGCTGGCTGAGGTCGGCTTCGACAACGCGGAGCGCGTCCCGCTGCTGGCGGTCGAGAACCTCTTCGGCCCGCGGGCGACGAGCGTCTTCTCCGTTCTCCTGGGTCTGACGTTCCTGGCGACGGTCAGCGCCTTCGTCATCACCGGTCCGCGCATTTACTACGCCATGGCCCGCGACGGTCTCTTTCCGTCGATCGCCGGTCGCGTCAGCGAGAAGGGCAAGGTCCCGACGTACGCGATGGTCCTGCAGAGCCTGTGTGCCATCGTCATCCTGTTCGTGACGGACTTTCGGAACCTCTACCAGTACGCGGCGGTGGGACTGTCGCTCTTCGCCCTGCTCTTCATCGCTGCGGTGTTCGTTCTGCGCCGACGGCAACCGGACCTCCCCAGGCCCTTCCGGGTGCCCGGCTACCCGGTAGTACCGGCCCTCTTCATGGGGGTGGTCCTGTTCATGGCCGTCTTCGCCTTCGAGCAGTGGCCGGTGCCGTCGCTGTGGAGCCTGGGGAGCATCCTGCTGGGCATTCCGGTCTACGCCGTCTGGTCGCGCCTGCGCGGTGCGCCGGAGGGGTAGATCCGGCGCCCGCTCGCGGCGCTGTTTTCCGGCGTCCTCACTTCCTGCATGGGCCCGGACTAGCGCGGGCATCGGGAGCAGCGTTCGGAGAACGGCGACGAGTTCGCGAGCTCGCAGGGAGGGGCTGGAACGCGAGGGGCCGCAGCGGCGTCGCGGTTCGAGGCAGGTATGTCCTCGGAGGGCGCATGACCCGTTGCCGGGAGGTGTGCTGTACAGTGCATCTCTCCACCGACTGCGGAGGCACCCCACCATGACCGTTCCTCAGACGCGGCTAGCGGCCGTCCTGGTCGCCATCTCGCTCACAGCCCCCCTGGCCGCCCAAACGGTCTGGCACGTCGACGATGACGCCGCACCGGGAGGGGATGGCTCGCGCTGGGCGACCGCCTTCTCGGATCTCCAGAGCGCGCTGAACGTCGTCGGCATGGTCGACCAGATCTGGGTCGCGGCCGGCACCTACATCCCCAGTGAGCTGCGGGATCCGCTCGATCGGCGCAGCGCGACCTTCGAGATCCCCGTCGACATCAAGATCTACGGTGGCTTCGCCGGCCACGAGATCAGCCTGGAACAGCGCGCCGGCCTCTTCGACCAGACGGTGCTCAGTGGCGACCTGGGCGTTCAGGGCGTGCACGGCGACAACGCGTACAACGTCGTCTTGGTCCCCGAGAACCCGGTGGGCAACATCCCCTCGCGGCTCGACGGATTCACCGTCACCGGGGGCAACGCCAACGGGAGCGTGGGGCCCCTGCAGCGCGGCGGTGGTGTCCACGTGACGATGACCCTGACCGGCTCGGGCTTCACCCCCATCCTGGAGCTCGCCCACTGCACGCTCCGGGACAACCGGGGCCTGCGGGGCGCAGGCCTTGCGGTCGACAACTTCGGGCTGGTCGAGATGTCCCACTGCCGACTGACCGGGAACGAGGCGGAGATCTTCGGAGGAGCTGTCCTCGTCCAGACCGGCACCCTGTGGGCGCACAACTGCCGGCTCGCGTCGAACACGTCCGAGAAGGGGGGAGCTGTCTACCTGAACTCGATCAGCGCCGACAGTCACGCCTTCGGGCCCTACGTGCGCTTCGTCAACTGCCTCTTCCATGACAACGAGGCCGCCCGGGGTGGAGTGGCCTACCTCAGCAGCAACGCCATGCCGGTGAACCCCGGCATCGGGACCTGGATCAACTGCACGCTGGACAACAACCGCGCCGCGATTTCCGGGGGCGCCTTCTTCGCCAAGGCCAGCGGGACGATCCCCGCGCGCCTCACGATCCGCAACTCGATCCTGTGGACCAACATCGCTCCGGCGCATCCACAGGTCTTCGGTCCAACGGCGGAGATCACCTACTCCGATGTCCGCGGCGGGTGGAGTGGCACGGGCAACTTCAGCGCCGATCCGCTCTTCCTCAGCCCCGCCACCGGCGACTACCACACCCTGCTCGGGTCCCCGGCCCACGATGCCGGGGACAACGACGCCATGCTCTCCGACATCGTCGACCTCGACGGCAACGGAGACACCAGCGGTCCGGTGTCGATCGATCTCGACGGCGGTCGTCGCTTCCTCGACGACCCGACCGTGCCCGACAGCGGCACGGGGACGCCGCCGATCATCGACGTGGGGGCCTACGAGTACTAGATGCGCCCTGGCGCCGGCGGGGAGGGCCTACACGACGCGATCGAGGTCGTGCTGCAGTAGGCCCGTTCCGCAGCGCAAGGGGAACCTGTCCAGCACACTCGGCGACAGGGCTCTCGCATTAGGATGACGCCCATGAATGCAGCCCTGCTCCTACTCCCCCTGCTCGCCCCGCAGGACCCGGTCGCCCTCGACCGCTACGCGCCGGTGCGCGCGACCCTCGACCGCGGCGTCGAGGACGGCAGCTACAGCGGGGTCGTCGCGGCCCTCGAGGTCGACGGCGAGCGCGTGCTGACTCACGCCGCCGGCGGCCTCGAGCCCGACGCCATCTTCCGCATCTTCTCGATGACCAAGCCGGTCACGGCGGTGGCCGCCTTGATGCTGGTCGAGGAGGAGAAGCTCGAGCTGGACGCTCCGGTGGCCAGTGTCCTGCCCGAGTTCGAGGACGTGCAGGTGGCGACCGTCGAGCGCGAGGGCCTGCGGCGAGAGGTCGAGCAGGAGCCCTGCGAGCGACCGATGACCGTGCGCGACCTGCTGCGGCACACCTCCGGCCTGACCTACGGCTTCTTCGGCTCGAGCCATGTCGACCGGCTCGTGAACGAGGCCGACCTGTATTCGGGCGACCTGGCGACCTTCACCGCACGCCTGGCGGAGCTACCCCTCAAGCACCAGCCGGGCGAGCGCTTCGAGTACTCCCTGTCCAGCGACGTGCTGGGGCGCGTGGTCGAGGTGGTCTCGGGGCAGCCTCTCGACGAGTTCTTCGAGGCGCGCATCTTCGCTCCCCTGGGCATGGAGGACACGGGCTTCCAGGTGGACGAGGAGGATCTGGCGCGCCTGGCGCCCATCCACGGACGCGCTGGGGGGAAGCTGGTCGAGACGGAGGCCGGCGTGAACCTGGGAATGCCGGCACCGACCGAGCGCCCCGAGTTGCTGTTGGGTGGGGCCGGCCTGTATTCGACCGCCGACGACTACCTGCGCTTCTGCCGCATGCTGGTGAACGGCGGCGCCCTGGACGGGAAGCGGTTGCTCGAGGAGGCGACCGTGGACGAGATGCTGCGCGATCAGCTCGGCGAGCGGCCCAGCTCCGTGCTGCTGATGGGCAGCAGCTTCGGCCTCGGCCTGGCGGTCACCCGCCTCGGGAACCCGCGCGCTGGACCGCCGGCCGGGACGGCCTGGTGGGGCGGCGCGGCGGGCACGGCCTTCTGGGTCGATCGCGAGCACAAGGTCGCCGGCGTGTTCATGATCCAGAACTGGATGGAACTGATGCACTGGGGCAAGTTCCAGGCGGCGACCTACCGGGCCCTGCGATGAACGACCGAACAGCCCTGCGTGCCCACGGCCTGGTGAAGCGCTTCGGCGACCTCGTCGCCGTCGACGGCCTCGACCTGGAGCTGCGCGCCGGCTCCTGCCTGGCGCTGCTCGGTCCCAACGGGGCGGGCAAGACGACCGCCATCGAGATGATCGAGGGCCTCTTGACCCCCGACGCGGGCGAGGTCGAGATCCTCGGCCGCACCTGGGCCGACGATCCGGAAGGCATCCGCGAGCGCATCGGCGTGCAGCTCCAGGAGACGCGGCTGCAGGAGAAGGTCAGCGCCCTCGAGACGCTGACCCTCTTCCGCAGCTTCTACGGCCGGGGGCGCGACCTGGCCGAGATCCTCGAGCTGGTGGGCATGACCGAGAAGCGCGACGCGCGGGTCGAGAACCTCTCCGGAGGCCAGCACCAGCGGCTGGCCCTGGCCTGCGCCCTGGTCTCGAACCCGGAGCTGCTCTTCCTGGACGAGCCGACCACCGGCCTCGACCCCCAGGCCCGCCGGAGGGTGTGGGAGATCGTGGAGACCTACAAGAGCGAGGGGCACAGCGTGCTGCTCACCACCCACTACATGGAGGAGGCCGAGCGCCTGGCGGACGAGGTGGTGATCGTCGACACCGGCAAGGTGATCGCCCGCGGCACCCCGGCGGAGGTCATCGGCCAGCTGCAGGCGGAGAGCATCGTCGAGCTCTTCCCGCGCAACGGCGAGATGCAGCACCTGGCCGAGCAGGACCTGGGCGCCCTGCCCGGCGTGAGGGAGGTGCGGCGCGAGGGCGCCGCCTTCACGCTGGTGGTCGAGGACACCCAAGCCAGTGTCGGCGCCCTGCTCGCGCACCTGGCGCAGGTCGAAGTGCAGCTCGAGTCGCTGCAGACGCACGCCCCCACTCTCGAGGACGTCTTCGTGGCCCTGACCGGAAAGCACCTGCGCGATGGGTAGTCCCCTCCCCCGCTGGCCGGAGCTGCGCGAGCTCACGCGGCACCGCACCCTCGGATTCGTGCGGCAGCCCGAGGCGGTGTTCTGGGTGTTCGCCTTCCCCATGATCCTGGCGGCCGTGTTGGGCTTCGCCTTCCAGGGCGGAGAGCCCGCGCCGAGCAGGGTGGGCGTGCTCGACGCCCCCGGCCCCTGGCGCGCGGCGCTGGAGGGCGACGAGCTGATCGAGCTGGAGGTGTTCGAGGATCGGGAGGCGGCCGAGCGCGCCCTGCGAGGCGGGCACGTGGACCTCCTGGCCCTGGGCGACGACGCGCGGCCGGACCTGCGCCTAGACCCGGTGCGCGGCGAGGCCGAGCTGGCGCGCCTGCGGGTGCTGGTCGCCATCGGCGAGCTCGAGCCGCTGGCGGTCGACGAGGTGACGGAGCACGGCTCGCGCTACGTGGACTTCCTCTTCCCCGGGCTGCTCGGCATGAACCTGATGGGCACGGGCCTGTGGGCCATCGGCTTCGCCGTGGCGGACATGCGCCAGCGCAAGGTGCTCAAGCGCCTGTTGGTGACGCCGATGCGGCGCTCGTCGTTCCTGGCCTCGTTCATGCTCTCGCGCCTGGTGTTCCTCTTGGGCGAGATCGTGCTCCTGACCGCCTTCGGCGTGTGGGTGCTGGGGGTCCCCCTGCGCGCGAACCTGCTCCTGTTCCTCGGCCTGTGCACCCTGGGCGCGGTCGGCTTCGCGGGCCTGGGACTGCTCGCCGCGTCGAGGGTGAAGACGATCGAGGGCGTCTCGGGCATGCTCAACCTGGTGATGATGCCGATGTGGCTGGGCTCGGGCGTCTTCTTCAGCTACGAGCGCTTCCCGGAGGTCGTGCAGCCCATCCTGCGTGCCCTGCCGCTGACCGCCCTCAACGACGCCCTGCGCGCGGCGATGATCGACGGCGCGGGGATCGGGGGGATGCTGCCCGAGCTGGGGGTGCTCCTGGTGTGGACGGTGGTGCCCTTCGTGGTGGCGCTCAAGATCTTCCGCTGGGCGTGAGGTGCCCGCATGGCTTGCAGAACAACCAGCCTGACCCTCCTGATCGCGCTGAGCCTCACACCCGGACCCGGCCATGCACAGCAGTCGGAGTCGGCGAGGAGCGAGCGTCCGGACCACTACAGCGTGCTCGACCACGGAGCCAGGGGCGACGGCGAGACCGACGCGACAGCCGCCTTCCAGGCCGCACTCGACGCCGCGGGGGAGGCCGGCGGCGGGGTCGTCCACGCGCCGCGGGGCAACTACCTCTTTCGCGGGCAGCTGCGCGTCCCGCGGGCGGTGACGCTCAAGGGCATCTGGGAGTCGGTTCCCGCGCACAACGGGATCCGCAACCGGGGGCTGCCGAAGCCCACCGACGACGGCACCACGTTCCTCGTCACCGCCGACGCCGGCAAGGAGGACGGCGCTCCATTCATCACCCTGCAAACGAACAGCACTCTCAAGGGCGTCGTCATCTACTACCCCGACCAGAAGGTCGACGAGGAGCCCGTCCCCTACCCCTGGGCGATCGCCATGCGCGGCAAGAACCCGGCGGTCCACGACGTCGAGCTGCTCAATCCCTACAACGGGATCGACGCGTCGCGCAACGAGCGGCACCTGATCCGCAACGTGCACGGCCAGCCGCTGCGGCGCGGGATCTACGTCGACGCGATCTACGACATCGGCCGCATCGAGAACGTGCACTTCAATCCGTGGTGGAGCATGCAGCCGAAGCTCTTCCAGTGGCAGATGGCCAACGGCGAGGCCTTCGTGTTCGGCCGCAGCGACTGGGAGTACGTCCTGAACACCTTCTGCTTCGGCTACAAGGTCGGGTACCGCTTCACCCAGACGGAGGCCGGCCTGTGCAACGGGAACTTCCTCGGCCTCGGTGCCGACGACTGCTGGACCGCGGTGGTCGTCGAGCAGTGCGCGCCCTACGGGTTGCTCTTCACGAACGGTCAGTTCGTCTCCTTCCACGGTCCGGACCCGACGATGGTGAGCGTCGAGGCCACGAACCGGGGCTCGGTCCGCTTCGTCAATTGCGCCTTCTGGGGGCCCTGCAACCAGGTCGCCCGCCTCGCCGGCAGGGGGACGGTCGGCTTCAGCGACTGCACCTTCACGCAGTGGGATGGCCAGCAGGAAGGCCGCCACGCCATCCAGGCCTCGAGCGGGTCGGTGCTGGTCAGGGGCTGCGAGTTCCGCCGCAACGCCCCGCAGATCGAGCTGGGCGCAGGCGTCCGGCGAGCCGTCATCACGGGCAACCTCTTCAGCGGCGTCGCCCGTGTCTCCAACGGCTGCGGCGAGCGGGCCCAAATCGCGAACAACGCGGCTGATTGACTACACGCCACGCCGATCGCGGTCTCCCGCTTGTTACAGAGCCGTGATGGTGCGCGCTGGGACTCTCTGTGATCGTGGGGTGGTGCGAGTACCCGATCGCGAAGCAAGGAACGAGCGCCGCAGCGGAGATGCACCATGAGCGTGATGATCGACTTGGCCTGGCTCGCCAGCGCCCCATTCCTCTCGATCGGCCTGGCCCTGCCGGTGCCCGCGCAGGACCGGGGTGAGCTCCCCATCTCCGACCTGCCCCTGATCGATCCTCCGCCGGCGACCCAGTTCGTCGCCGTGGCGCGAGAGCGAGGGCCGCGCCCGGTGAAAGGCCGCAGCGACGTGCGGATCACCCTGTGGGAGATCCGTCCCGAGCGGCGGGCCGAGCCCGCCGTGCGGCGCAGGGTCTTGGGGTGGAGTCACTGGAGCCCCAGGCCGATGCTCGAGTCGCCGGAGATCCTGCGCTGGCAGGTGCCCGGCGAGCATCCCGCGGGCGGCAACGGATACTTCGTGAAGGTCCTGGGCGTCGACTACGCGACCTTCGAGGTCACCGAGCTGCTCACCGTGGGGCAAGCCCATGCCATCGGGCGCTCGGGGGAGCGCCTCTACCTGGACACCTCCGAGGGGCAGCGCATCCTCGACGTCGACAGCGGGGAGCTGCAGCCACAGGAGCCCGAGATCGAGCTCCTCGCCTGCTCTGGAGACGATTGGCTGGTAGGGGTCGATGGGCGAGCGGCCAGGTTCGACGCGGCGCAGGGCGAGGTCCTGCGCCACTACCCCGGGATCGAGCTCGACGAGAAAGCGCGCGGGTTCCGGTACGTCGAGTGGGACGGTGGCCGGTTCGCCGTGGCGAGCGGGCAGTTCTTCGACGAGCGGGGAGAGGCGGTCCACGTCCTCGACTTCGGGGAATGGTCGATCATCCACAGCGAGCTGCTCCTCTGGGACCTGGAGGCGGGAACGCAGCAGCGCGTACTCGCCCGCACCCAGGCCCGCGGGGGATCCGGGCGCGGCGTCTTGCCGATCGCGGTGCGCGCCGAGGTCGCTGAGGAGCGCCTGCACTACACCGAACGCTTCCCGGCGCAGGGCGAGCACGCCAGCCTCGAGGAGGTCGACCGGCTGCGCGACTACGAGCTGGTGACGCTCGACCTCACGACCGGTGAGGAGCTCGCACGGGAGCCGCTCACCGTCCATCCCGACCCCCGGCCGCAGAGCCGTGGACCCGTCCCCGAGTACCTGCGCAGGTTCTTCCAGGAGTCACCGATCCGGGTCTGGGGCGAGGAGCAGGACCTGGCCCACGCCTTCCTCGTGCAGCGCGGGATCGACCCCGAGCTGCCCGAGACCGGGGTGCGCAGGTTCCGCGCCGTCTGCCGGACTCCCGACGGCGGCGAGCTGCTCGTGCTGCATCGCGACGCCTTCTTGCACTGCGACCTCGAGACGCGGGAGATCGTGCGCTGGACCGCTCCGAAGGCGCTCCGCCGCTGCCCCGTCGATCTCTACGCGGTCGAGCTGTAGCGGGTCCGGCGGCTGCTGGGAGACCTCCCCGTACCCCTCGTCGGGGGGCTGGCCTTCGCACACCGCC
The DNA here is from genome assembly GCA_964507325.1 of uncultured Planctomycetaceae bacterium. Lineage (GTDB taxonomy): Bacteria > Planctomycetota > UBA1135 > UBA1135 > CAZDQL01. The sequence continues at coordinate 38,925 of CAZDQL010000044.1, forward strand.
TACCCGCGGTCGGGATCGCGGCTGATAACTTCTGGATCGGGGGAATTCCCGGTGCGGATCGACGAATCCCACCCCCCCGTCTCGATGTTCCGGGACGCACGCGAGGAGCCACGAGCCACCATCCCGAAGGGAATCGACCCATGAGGCTGCACCGTCACATCGTCACCTTCGCCACCCTCGCACTCCTCTCTCCGGCGGCCGGTGCCCAGGAGGCTCCTGCGCAGCCGCCGCACCCCTTCCCCCCCGACGACCCGATCGCCCACGAGGTCGATCCGGGGAAGCTGAAGGCACTGGGGGAATTCGTCCGAGACCTGTGTGAATCGGACGAGCTGATCGGTGGCGAGCTCCTGGTGATCAAGAACGGACGGACCCTGCTGCACGAAGCGTACGGCTGGCTCGATCGTGAAGCAGAGCAGCCGATGGTCACGGACACCGTCTTCTGCGTGCGCTCGATGACCAAGCCGGTGATCGGTACGGCGATCCACATGCTCGTCGACGAAGGGAAGCTGGAATTGAGCGATCCCGTCTCGAAGTACCTCTCCAGCTTCGACAACGACGGATCCGGCGCGATCACCGTCGAGCAGTTGCTGTGGCACACCGGAGGCCTGCCACTGTCCGTTCTGACCCCGGGGCTCCTGGAAGAGCTCGAGGACATCACCGCGGTCGCAGCTCTCGCGGGAGAGCAAGGGCCGGAGTTCGAGCCTGGGGAGCGTTTCTGGTACAGCGATCCCGGTGCGGACACCCTGGCGGCGGTCGTCCAGGCGGCTTCCGGAGTGCCGCTGGAGGATTTCGTGCGCGAGCGGATCCTGGAACCGCTGGGGATGCAGGACTCCACCTGCCGGATGAGCGCAGGACATCCGCTGCGGGAGCGGGGCTGCAGCAGCTACGTCGGCAGGAGAGGGGATTGGAGTCGCTACTGGACTCCGGCGGATGAGCCGATCTTCCCCTTCTTCCTGGGCTCCCAGTCGCTCTACTCCACGCCGGTCGACTACGCGCGCTTCCTCGATCTGTGGCTCAAGCGTGGCCGGCACGACGGCGAGCGTCTGCTCTCGATGCGGGCGATGCGGCGTGCGCTCGAGCCCGGTCCGCATCAGGCGGGTCTCACGACGGGCTTCGCCGGTCTGCGCGGCGAGTACGGCCATCTGTGGCAGCTCTGGATCGACCCGGAGCAGAGGCGGCGCGGTGGGCTGGTCGCGTTCGGGCACGGCGGTTCCGACGGGACGCAGGCCTGGGCCCTCCCGGCCGAGAGGTTGATGGTGCTGCTCTTCACCCAGTCGCGTGGTCACGGTGTGGGCATGCTGGTCGAGGAGAAGGTGGACCAGGTCTTTCGCGGCACCCCCTTCGATCCGGACGCCCTGACACCCGAACTCGGGCCCTATCTCGGCCTGTACGAGGATGTCCAAGCGGGTCTCTACCTGGCCGTGATCGAGGAGGAGGGTCGGCTCGCCATCGAGATGCCGGGACGGTTCATCCTCGAGACGCGCTACGCCGGTGAGGAGCGCTGGAAGTTGGTGCTCGACCCGCGAACGACGTTCTCGTTCGGACGCCGGGAGGATGGAGCCGTCGACAGGATCCTGGCGCGGGAGCCCGATGGCGAGGCCGAGCTCACGCGGCTGATCCCGTCTTCCGACCTGCCGGGGGTGGACGAGGTGATCGAGCAGGTGCGAGCCGCACATCGCATAGACCGACTGAGCGAGACCGGCGCGGTGCGCCTCACGGGTGTCCTGGAGATGCCGGCGCGCCAGATGGAGGGACGGATCACCCAGCTCTACGCCGCACCGGATCGCTACCTGATGGAGATCGATCGCGGTACCGGTCCACAGCGGGTCGCCTGGGACGGGCAGACGGCGACGGTCGAGAACGACCTGGAGGGCTGGCTGGAGCTGGAGGGTATGCGCCGCGAGCAGGCGCGTCTGGAGAGCTTCGTCACCCTGGTGCGCGATTGGAGGTTGGCCTTCCAGGAGATCGCGGTGCTGATGCGGATCCCCGGGACCGATGGCGGCGAAGCGAGGCTCGTGATTCGGGCCACACCCCGAGTGGCCCATCCCGTGACCTTGATCGTCGGTGAGGAGAGCGGCCGCCTCCTGGGGCACCGGCGCATCTCCGAGGCCCCGACGATTGGACGCATGGGTGTGTCGGTCACCTACGAGGATTTTCGGGAGGTGGGTGGAATGCTCCTCCCCTTCCGACAGGCGAGCAAATTCCCCACAGCCATCCTCGGCACGGTCACGGCGCGCTTCGAGGAAGTCGAGACCGGCGTCGAGGTGAGCGCTGCGGACTTCGTGATCGAGGCGCAGGTGGACGACTCGGATTGAGCGCGCCTCAGGTGCGGCGGCGGCTCCGGGAAGGAACTCACTGGCCACCGCCGGGCGATCGGCGACTAGGATCCACGGTCATGAGACCTTCCTGGCTGGCCATCTTCGTTCCGCTGAGCATCCTGCTGCTCGCCCCCCCCGCCTTCACCCAGGACGCCGGCGAGCGGAGGCGCCGCGCCGGCGACGAGAGGAATCCCGCCGGCAAACCGACCCCCGAGCAGATCGCCTGGCACGCGCAGGAGATCGAGATGTTCGTCTGTCTCGATCCCTGCACGTGGCAGAACCGCGAATACGACGACCATTCGACACCGCTCTCGGAGATCGACCCGCGCGCGTTCGACGCCGATCAGTGGTGCCGCGTGGCGCAGTCCTTCGGCGCGCGGCAGATCCTCTTCGTCGCCAAGCACACCGGCGGCTTCTGCTGGTGGCGAACCGAGACGAGTGAGTACTCGGTGCGCAACACGCCCTTCCGTGGCGGCCAAGGTGACGTGCTGGCCGAGCTCTCCGAGGCGTGCGCGCGCCACGGTCTGAAGCTGGCGATCTACGTCTACCCCGGCGACGACCAGTGGGGCGCGCCGATCGGCAGCGGTGGCAAGACCCGCGATCCCCAGCAGCAGGAGGCGTACAACGCGGTCTTTCGGCAGCAGCTGACCGAGGTGCTGACGCGCTACGGCGCGGTGAGCGAGGTGTGGTTCGACGGGAGCTGCGTCATCGAGGTCGGGGACATCCTCGAGCGCCACGCGCCGCAGGCGATGGTGTTCCAGGGGCCGCACGCGACGCTGCGCTGGCCGGGGAACGAGGCGGGGATCGCCCCCGACCCCGCCTGGCAGACCGTCTCCGCCGCCGACGCCGCGACCGGTGTCTCCACGGCACGGCACAGCGATCCTGACGGTGACGTCTGGTTGCCGATGGAGATGGACACCACGTTGCTCGACCACAAGTGGTTCTGGGGCGAGAACACCGACCACATGCTGAAGAGCCTCGACCGGTTGATGGAGATCTACTACAAGTCCGTCGGTCGGGGCGGGGTGCTGCTCTTGAACTCGACACCGGACACGCGCGGGCTGATTCCCGACGCGCACGTCGAGCGCTACCGCGAGTTCGGCGCCGAGATCGAGCGGCGCTTCGGCACCTGTCTGGCGGAGACGAGCGGCTCCGGTGAGACGCTCGAGCTCGCCCTCGACGCGTCGACGTCGGTCAATCACACGATCCTGATGGAGGACATCCGCAACGGCCATACGATCCGCGCCTACACGCTCGAGGGCCTGATCGCGGGCGAATGGACGCCCCTGGCCGAGGGCACGTCGGTCGGGCACAAGAAGATCGACTACTTCCCGACCGTCGCGGTGAGTCGGCTGCGCTTGCGCGTCACCGACGCGCGCGGGACACCGGTCGTGCGCCGCCTGGCCGCGTTCGACGTGGCTCTTGCGCCGGGCGCCTGGCCCGACCTCCGTCGTCGTCTCGCCATCCGCTCCGCACGTGCGTCGAGCGAGTGGCAGCAGAACCCCGGCTACGAGGCGGCCAGGGCGATCGATGGCGACGAGGCGACGCGCTGGTCTGCGAACGACCGTCAGCCGAGCTGGCTCGAGATCGACCTGGGCCAGGTGCAGCGGATCGGCGGCGTGCGCCTGCGCGACGGCTGGGATCGAGTTCGGCGCTTCGAGTTGCGCGCCCGCTCGGGCGAGGAGTGGGTCTGTCTGCACCGTGGCGGGGTGCTGGGTGGTGAGGTGCATCTCGAGCTCGAGCCCGTCGAAACGCAGTTCCTCCGCCTCGACATCCTCGAGGCCTCCGACGTACCGACCATCTGGGAGTGGACGGTCTACCCCGCTCCCGATCGAGCGGTCGCGGCGTGGCGCGAGGTCAGCGCGTGGGGCCCGAGCGTCGTCGGCCCGGGCTGGGCCGAGCTCGACTTCGACCTGTCTCCCTTCGTGACGCGCGTGGGCCAGTACGAGGTGGAGTTCCACCGGACCGACGGGGAGGCCCGACTCGAGCTGGAAGGGGTGACGCTGCTCCTGGAAGGCCTGGCGGCTCCGCAGGCCCTCTCCGAGCTAGAGCGTCCCAACGCCTTCAACGTGAGTCGCTCGCAGGTGGTGACCTCCGACCGCGAGGGACACACGCGGCTGCGCGTGCGCGCCCGACTCGGTGGTGCTGCGCGAGGCGTGCTGCGCATTCGACGGGTGCGCTGAGTCGGTCTAGGCCTGCCTCGGCGGCGCACCAACGCGTGCTCCCTGAGATGGGCGAGTTCTCGATCGGCAGCATCCTCGGGCTGACCATGATCGCGAGCGGTGGCCATGCGGTCGGGGCTCCGGAGTTCGGCACGGTACGCCTGCGCGCGCGAAAGCCGACGCTGCGTCGTGGTGGGGTGCCTCGGCCGGGGCTATCTTCGGATGCTCGGACGGGCGCCCACCGCGGTCGGACTCCCCCATGCGCTCGATCGACGATCAGGGCGATGGGGAGGCGGGCGTGACTCGATGCGCCAGGAAGATGACCGACGAACTGAGCATCGCTGAAGACATCCCCATCGGGATATCCGCCTGCATTCTCGGTGAGGAGGTCCGCTTCGACGGGGGGCACAAGCTCGACCGGTTCATCCGGGACACGCTCGGGGCCTACGTACGCTTCGTGCCCGTGTGCCCCGAGGTCGAGCTCGGCCTCGGCGTGCCCCGCGAGACGCTCCGGCTCGTGAGGGATGACACCGCCGCGGACGACTCCCTACGGCTGATCGCCCCCAAGAGCGGTACCGATCACACCCGGAAGATAGAGTCGTATGCGCGGGCCAGCTCGGGCTGCGCCACCGTGTCGATGCGGCCGAAGACGAGGTCCTCGTGGCGCTCCGAGGAGGCCCGAAAGACGCGGTCGAAGGCCGAGCAAGCGGGACACGCAGGTCTCCCGAAGAGAACCAACGCGATCTCGTTCTCGTCGAGAACCTGCTCGGCGGTCTCGGAAGTGAGATCCAGAAGGGGGGCCATGGCGGGAAACCCAGGCCGGCAGCCGCCAGAGCGCCTGCCGGCCGGGTCATCGCTGTTCGGCGGGTTGCTCAGCCGCCCTCGGACATGTGGATCTCACCGTGCGCCGTGCACTCCTCCTTCACCTTCTCGGGTTCGACCTCCGCGTCGCAGAGGTAGTACTCGCCGTCCTTGACGACGACCTTGATGGGGCGAGTGCCGGGCTTCAGGATGCCCTCGCCGAGGTGGATCTTCTGATCGGTCATGATTCGATTGCATTCGGATGGGGTCGACCCTTGTCCGCCGGTCACCGAGGACCGACGCGCGGGATCGTGGTGCTGGACTCCGGGAGCCCCAGGAAGTCCCGCTCATAGGTCCCCCCGACACGATTCCAGGCCGGGATCCAGATTCGTGGCCGACCCGCGTTTCCGGCCTCAACTCCGGTCTTGGCCGGTCCGGACCGCAGGCCCGGCGGCTGATCCGCTGCGCGGATGGCGGGGGGGGGCTCCGGTCGGCGCATGTCCTTGCTAAGCTCTTCGCCCTCATTCCTGAATCCGGAATGCCTCGCTGGAGGAAACGATGCCTGAGATTTTCATCCCTGGGGAGACGAGACGAGGCGAGACCAGGTTGGCGGCGGTGCCTGGGACGGTGCAGCGCCTGGTCAAGGACGGCTTCGCGGTGACGGTGCAGGCCGGCGCCGGGGTCGGCTCGAGGATCGCCGACGACGCCCTGACCAAGGCTGGAGCGACCCTCGCCGAGGATGCCGACGCGGCCCTGGCCGCGGCCGACGTCGTCCTGATGCTGAATCCCCCCACGCTCGAGCAAGCGGGGAAGCTGCGCGCAGGCAGCCTGCTCGTCGCGCACATCTGGCCCTTCGACAAGAAGGAGCTGTGCGAGAAGCTGATGGAGCGCAAGGTGACCGTCTTCGCCATGGACCAGATCCCTCGCACGACCAAGGCGCAGTACATGGACTCGCTCTCCTCGCAGATGAGCCTGGCCGGCTACAAGGCCGTCCTGCTGGCGGCCGAGCGCCTGCCCACCACCCTGCCCCTGATGATGACCGCCGCCGGCACCATCAACCCGGCCAAGGTCGTGGTCATGGGTGCCGGGGTCGCCGGTCTGCAAGCGATCGCCACCGCCAAGCGCCTGGGCGCGGTAGTGGAAGCCACCGACGTGCGCCCCGAGGTGAAGGAGCAGGTGCAGTCGCTCGGAGGCAAGTTCATCGAGCCGCCCGGGACCGCCGTCGGTGAAGGAGGTTACGCGGGCGAGCAGTCCGAGGACTTCCTGGCCAAGCAGCAGGAGACCGTACGCAAGCACCTGGTCGCGGCCGACATCGTCATCACCACCGCCAAGATCCCGGGCCGCAAGGCGCCCCTGCTCGTGCCGGCCGACGTCGTCCACGAGATGCGCCCCGGCTCGGTGATCGTCGACCTCGCCGCCGAAGAGGGCGGCAACTGCGAGCTGACCCAGTGCGACGAGACCGTCGAGGAGCAGGGTGTGACGATCATCGGCGTCGCCAATATCCCGGCCACGCTCCCCGTCGACGCCTCGGCCGTCTACGCCCGCAACGTCTACAACGTCGTGAGCCATCTCTTCCCGGAGGAGGCGACCCTCGCGCTCGATCTCGAGGATGAGATCAACGACGGCGCCGTCATCATCCATGACGGGGATTGCCGCTCCACCAAGCTTCGCGAGGCGCTCGGCCTCGCGGCAGTCAACTAGTCCTTCCCCCCCTGACCGCGAACCCGCCGAAGTCCATTCCCATGCTCTCTCCGTTCCTGATCGGACTCTACGTCTTCATCCTCGCGATCTTCGTGGGTCGAGAGCTGCTGACCAAGGTCCCGCACACGCTTCACACCCCGCTGATGTCGGGGGCCAACGCGATCTCCGGGATCACCATCGTGGGCGCGCTGGTCTGCGCCAGCTTCGGCTCGCCGCTGGCGGCCTTCATCGGGATGCTGGCGGTCATCGCCGCGATGATCAACGTCGTGGGTGGCTACCTGGTGACCGACCGGATGCTCAAGAAGTTCCAGAAGAAGAGCTAGGGAGTATCCGCCATGAGTCTCGAGACCACAGTGCACCTGCTGTACATGCTCGCGTCGGTCCTGTTCATCGTCGGGATCAAGCAGCTGGCCCAGGTGAGAACCGCGCGCCGCGCGAACGCCATCTCCTCCCTGGCGATGCTGATCGCCATCGTGGCGGCGATGATCGACATCTCCCAGCAGGGTCAGATCGGTTGGGGTTGGGTCATCGCCGGCGTCGCGATCGGCGCGGGGATCGGAGCCTACCTGGCCACGACCGTCCGCATGGAGGGGATGCCCGAGCTGGTCGGCTTCTTCAACGGCATGGGCGGACTGGCCTCGGCCCTGGTCGCGGTGTCGATGTCCTTCTTCGCCTGGACCGTCTGGGGCGACGCGCTGGCGGGAGATTTGCTGGCGAAGACGAGCACCGTCGGCGTCTCCGGCCTGGCGGCGGCGGACGCCGAGGCGGGAATGAAGCTGGGGGCCCGGCCGATCACCGCGGACAACGCGATCACGATGATCCTGTCGATCCTGGTCGGCGGCGTGACCCTGACCGGATCGTTGATCGCCTGGGCCAAGCTGAAGGGCGTCATGAAGGGGGGGCAGATCTTCCTGCCCTTCCACAACGTCATCAACGCCGCCCTGGTGATCGTCGTCCTGGGTGCGGGCGCCCTGGCCTTCTTCGCGCTCTCCCTCGACGCGGCTTGGGCCTGCTACCTGCTGCTCTTCCTGGCCCTCCTGGCGGCCTTCGGGCTTGGCGTCACGTTCGCGATCCCGGTCGGCGGCGCGGACATGCCGGTGGTGATCTCGCTCCTGAACTCCTTCTCGGGGATCGCGGCGGCGATGACCGGCTTCGTGCTCTACAACAACCTGCTGATCATCAGCGGTTCGCTGGTGGGCGCGGCGGGGATGATCCTGACCCTGATCATGTGTCGGGGCATGAACCGCTCGATCGCCAACGTCCTCTTCGCCAAGTTCACCCTGACCGGCGGGGAGAAGGAGGAGTACGTCAACGTCAAGAACGGCGACGCGGTCGACGTCGCCATCGCGCTGACGAACGCCAGCAACGTCATCATCGTGCCCGGCTACGGTCTGGCGGCGGCACAGGCCCAGCACGCGGTGAGGGAGCTGGCGGATCTGCTCGCCGACATGGGCGTCAACGTGCGCTTCGCGATCCACGAGGTGGCCGGCCGCATGCCCGGCCACATGAACGTCCTCCTGGCCGAGGCCAACGTCTCCTACGACTTGCTCTTCAAGCGCGAGGACATCGAGGCCGACTTCAAGAACAGCGACGTGGCCCTGGTGATCGGCGCCAACGACGTGGTCAATCCGGCCGCCATCGACGACGAGAACTGCCCCCTGCACGGCATGCCGATCCTCCCGGCCCACGAATCGGCCCAGGCCTTCGTGGTCAAGCGCTCATTGGCCGCCGGCTTCGCCGGAATGAAGAACAAGCTCTTCGAGTCGGACCGCACCCTGATGGTGTTCGGCTCGGCGAAGGACGTGGTCAACGCGGTCATCGACGAGATCAACGACCTGTAGGGCTGATCGGCCTCCCGGATTCGGCTCGACGCCTCGCCCGTCCCACCGACCCTGCAACTTCCCTAAGTACTGTGGAGGCAGGGAGTTCGAGTGGAGCGGCTGATGGGACTCGAACCCACGACATCAACCTTGGCAAGGTTGCGCTCTACCACTGAGCTACAGCCGCTCTGAGAGGGGCAAGATACCGCTGCCGCGGCAAAGGGCAAGCCTGGGGCGCCAGATACATCGGATGGGCGATCCGGTGCGCACGAGGCGACTCTGCCGCCCGTGGCCGCGATTTGCCGGGTTTGGTCGGGACTCCCCTCAGACTTCCCCCACACCAAACTCTCGTCCCGGTTGGGTGCCAGCATCGGTCCAGACTGCGAGTTCTCGGAATGCGACGGGAACAGCCAGGGGGGAGGGGGCAGGTGAAGGGCGGGGAGCTGGTCGAGCCATTGCCGGAGATCGAGCTGGCGGCGATCCAGGTACTCGCGCTCCGACAGCGTGCCGTCGGAGCGGTGCCGCATGAGCGCGGAGACGATCGGCCGGGATGCACCGGCGTCGTAGAGAGCCGTGGAGAAGCAGCGGCGCAACGATCGCCGACTGGCTGTCTCGCCACCGCGGCCCGCCTTCGGGATCAAGGGCTTCCCTTTCCTCTTGAAGAACGCAAGATCCGCGTCGAAGGTCCGCAGCGACGGCACAGAGAGCAGGGAAGTCTCGGGGTCCAGTGTCACCGGCACGGCCTCGCCAGCCGCCCTGGCCTGCTCTCTCAGGTGCTCGAGTCGATGGTCGAGCAGTGTGCCGAGGTCCGCGGCGAGGTCCTCGCGGAGTGGGACGAGGGCCTCCTCGCCGTTCTTCGTGCGCGACCCATCGAGGTAGATAGTGGGGTGTTCTGACTCGAGGTCCAAGTCACCGACGCGCGCCGACTGAAGTTCCTCGGTGCGCAGCCCTGTGAGGAGGTGGACCTTGTACGACAGCGCGCGCTCCCATCCACAGGCAAGTAGGTGGGCCTCCCGTTCGGCCGAGACTCTGGCGAGGGGAAGGCCTTTGCGGGGGCCTGTGCGGATCTTGCGCGCCTCCGCGAGCGGTCGATTGTGGGCGGCCTCGAGCAGTATCCCCTGATGTTGCATTCTCGAGTGCCTATGCTGCAGTGGCTGCGGCCCCGAGAA
>CAZDQL010000045.1:0-48832 GCA_964507325.1 uncultured Planctomycetaceae bacterium
GCGGGGATCGGATTGCTGGGGGCCCTGATCGGCCTGGAGTGGGGGGAGATCGTGGTCGCCGATCCGACGACCTTCGTGACCCTGGGGGACCTCTCGCAGCCGATCGCCCTCCTGGCGATCTTCGGCCTGGCGACCACCGCCGTGCTCTACGCCCGCGGCGTGCCGGGCGCGGTGCTGATCGGGATGGGGGTGACGGCGTTGGTGGGCTGGGGGGCCTCGGAGGTCTTCGCCCTCGAGCCGGCCCTGGTCGCCGCGGGGGAGCTCAGCGCCGAGCTCCCCTCCCCCGCCAGCACCGCCTTCCAGCTCGACTTCGCCGGCCTCTTCTCCCGGCCCGCCACCCAGTGGCTCTCGGTGCTGGCGATCTTCCTCCTGCTGGACCTCTTCGACACCATCGGCTCCCTCCTGGGGCTCGGTCGCCAGGCGAAGCTGCTCGACGAGCGGGGCCGGCTCCCGGGAGCGCGGGGGGCGCTGGCGGCGGACGCCGCCGGGACGGTGACGGGGGCGTGCCTGGGGACCAGCACGGTGACGAGCTACATCGAGAGCGCCGCGGGCATCGCCTCCGGCGGTCGCACCGGCCTGACGGCGGTGGTGGTGGGGCTGTGCTTCCTCGCCTCCCTCTTCCTGGCGCCCCTGGTCGAAGTGGTGGGGGCCGGCGTCGTCGTCGCCACCGATCCCACGGTCGTCACCCGCTACCCGGTCCTGGCGCCCCCCCTGATCCTGGTCGGCGCGATGATGTTCAGCGCCCTGCGCGACGTGGAGTGGGACGACGCGGTGGAGGGACTGCCCGCCTTCCTGACCGCGGTGGTCATCCCCCTCAGCTTCTCGATCACCGACGGGATCGCGTGGGGGTTCATCGCCCACTCGCTGCTCACCCTGGTGACGCGCCGCCGGGCACCGCTCCTGGTGCACTTCCTGGCGCTCCTCTTCGTCGCGCGCTACGCCCTGCTGGCGATCTGACCTCCGAGGAGGCCCTCGATATGGCGCCGAAGGGCCGAGCTGGCGGGGCATTCCTGGACGCTGCGGCCAGCCAGGTAGGCCTCGATCAGCAGGGCGCGCTCGTCCGGATCCCAGCTCCCCGCGCCACCGCGGAAGAGGCCCACCAGGTCGGCGTGGGCGGCCCGGCGCGTCCCCAGCCGCCCGCCGTGGCTGACGTCGCAGAACACCACCCGGCGCGGGGTGCCGTGGGGGAGGACCAGGACGCCGCCCTCCCCCAGGCCGCCGTGTGCGAATCCCAGGGCGTGCATGCGGGCGAGCTCCCTCCCGAGCTCAGCGGCCAGGGCGCGCCGGTGATCGGGGGGCTCCTCCGGGAGCGCCGCCGCGAGGGGACGTGCTGCGAGCACTTCCCGGGTCAAGAGGAGCTGGTAGCGCGGCACCCCCCGGCGCCAGAGCACCGCCGCCGCCCGCGGTCTCGAAACCTGGAAGACCCGGCGCTCGAGCCAGCGCAGGTTCTGATACTCCCTCATGCTCGGCACCGAGCTACCCAGCAGGCGACCCAGGCCATGGCGCCAGGCCGTGGCGGGGGCCAGTGCGCTGCCTTTCGCGCGCAGACGTCCCTCTCCGCGGCGCACCCATTCCCCGACCGGCGAGTCGGTCCGGGCGGCTCGGCTCACGAGCTCCGCGGCCGTTGCATCGAGGTCGCTCTTGCCTCTCACGACGAGGCGTCCGCCGGCGCAGGCGAGCTGGCGATCCCTCTTCATCGGCGTCCCCCGAGTGCGAGGAGGGGGGGGTTGCCCAAGACTGGGACTACCCTCCACCGCGGTGCGCAGGTCGCATTCGTTTCCATCTCAATTCCAACGTCGGGTAAGGCCCCAGCAAGGTTCACAGCGCCAGGGATTGTGTCCACATTTTTCCCGCCTCGAGGCGGCATTTTCCCCCTGGATGGTCTACAACCCCCTCTGAAGCGTCGCATGCGACGGCGAGCAAATTGCGTGCGGCGCCTCTCTCCTCCTCTTTGAGAGGTTCCAGGTCTCTCGGGTGCTGGCAGGCAACCCTCTCTCTCGATCTGGACCTCCGCCCCCGGGTGGCTTCCCGCCGCCCGGGGGCACTTTTTTTGGCCCGCCCCTGACGACGGATGCGGGCTACGCTGCGCACGATGATGCGCTCCAGCTACCCCTGCTACCTCGCCGGTGAAGCGGTCACCACCGCCGGCGAGCTCGAGGTCGTCGACAAGTACACCGGCGAGGTCGCCACCCGCGTGGCGCGCGCCGACCGCGCCACCGTGGAGGAGGCGATCGCCGCCGCCGCAGCCGCCGCCGAGCCGATGGCCCGCCTGGCGGGGTACGAGCGGCGGGACGTCCTGGCCCACTGCGCGCGGCGCTTCGAGGAGCGGGCGGAGGAGCTCGCCCAGGCCCTGTGCGTCGAGGCCGGCAAGCCGATCCGCGACGCTCGGGGAGAGGTGACGCGCCTGATCGACACCTTCCGCATCGGCGCCGAGGAGGCCACCCGCATCGGCGGCGAGGTCCTGCCCCTCGACGTCACCCCCCGCGCCCGCGGCTACCGGGGGATGGTGAAAAGGGTGCCGATCGGCCCCTGCGGGCTGATCACCCCCTGGAACTTCCCCCTCAACCTGGTGGCCCACAAGGTCGCCCCGGCCCTGGCGGCGGGCAATCCCTTCGTGCTCAAGCCCGCCAGCGCCACCCCCGTGGGGGCCCTGGTGGTGGGGGAGGTCCTGGCGGAGTGCGATCTGCCCCGCGGCGCCTTCTCGATCCTGCCCTGCGCGGTGCCCGACGCCCAGCCCCTGGTGACCGACGAGCGGGTGAAGCTGCTCTCCTTCACCGGCTCCCACGACGTCGGCTGGCAGCTCAAGGCCGCCGCCGGGAAGAAGCGCGTGCAGCTCGAGCTGGGCGGCAATGCGGCCTGCGTCGTCGACGTGGACACCGACCTGGAGGACGCCGTGGCGCGCCTGATCATCGGCGCCTTCTACCAGTCCGGCCAGAGCTGCATCGGCGTCCAGCGCATCTACGTACACCAGGCGATCTACGACGAGCTGCGCTCGCGCCTCGTCCAAGCCACCATCGCCCTGATCGCCGGCGACCCCAAGCAGGAGGAGACCTTCGTCGGTCCCATGATCTCCGAGGAGGACGCGGAGCGGCTCGAGGGGTGGATCCGGGAGGCGGTGCAGAGCGGCGCGAAGCTGCTCTGCGGAGGTCGACGGGACAGGTCGCTCCTCGAGGCGACCCTCCTGGAGGGGGTTCCCAAGCAGCTGCCCCTCGTCTGCGAGGAGGCCTTCGGTCCCGTGGCGGTGCTGGCCCCCTTCTCCGACTTCGACCAGGTCTTGCGCGAGGTCAACGACTCCAAGTACGGCCTGCAGGCGGGGGTCTTCACCCGCGACCTCTACAAGGCCCAGCGCGCTTGGGACGAGCTCGAGGTGGGGGGCGTGGTGATCGGGGACGTGCCCTCCTGGCGCGTGGACCACATGCCCTACGGCGGGGTCAAGGACTCCGGCCTCGGGCGCGAGGGGCTGCGCTACTCGATCGAGGAGATGACCGAGCCGCGCCTGCTCGTGATCCGCACGCCGTGAGACTCGAGCTCCACCCCCTGGACCGGGAGCGCGAGGCCGACTTCTACGCCCTGCACTCCCCCGCCTGCGACGCCGGCTGGTGCCAGTGCGTCGCCTGGTACCTGGACTCCTGGGAGAAATTCCCCGAGCGCAGCGCCGAGGAGAACCGCGCGCTGCGCGCCGAGCTCTTCGCGCGCGGCGAGCACGACGGCTTCCTCGGCTACCTGGAGGGCGCCCCGGTGCTCTGGATCCAGGCCCTGCCCCGCGACCGCCTGCCGCGGCTGGCGCGCGAGTTCGCGCTCGAGCCGGATCCCGGGGCCTGGGGGATCACCTGCATTCTGGTGCACCCCCGGGAGCGGCGCCGTGGTCTGGCGCGGCGCGCCCTGCCCCTGCTGCTCGACCTGCTGGGGGCGGCGGGAGCGGCGCGGGTCGAGGCCTACCCGAAGTGCGGCGACGGTCTGGACGCCCTCGACCTCTGGAACGGGCCCGAGGCGATCTACCGCGAGGCGGGCTTCGAGGCGCGCGGGAATGGGATGGGGCGGCGGGTGATGGTGCTCGACCTCGGATGACCCTGCGGCGAGTGGACTAGAATCCAGCGCGATGGTGCAGCGGACGGACGACGAATTGCCGCCGGCACCCCCGGGGGGCGAAGTGGACCTCCTCGAGGGGCTGAACGACGCCCAGCGTGCGGCTTGCCTGCACGGCGAGGGGCCGCTCCTGATCCTGGCCGGGCCGGGTTCCGGCAAGACGCGCGTCATCACCCATCGCATCGCCCACCTGATCGAGCGTCGGGGGGTGCACCCCTCCGAGGTGCTGGCGATCACCTTCACCAACAAGGCCGCCCGGGAGATGCGGGAGCGGGTGGCGCGCATCCTGCCCGGTCTCTCCGGAGCTTGGATCAGCACCTTCCACTCGATGTGCGCCCGCATCCTGCGGCGCGACGTCGAGGTGCTCGGGGAGTGGACGCGGGACTTCTCGATCTACGACACCAGCGAGCGCAACGCGCTGGTGAAGGCGATCGTCAAGGACCTGGGCTACGACCCCAAGCGCTTCCGCCCCTCCGCCATCGCCGGCTGGATCTCCAACCTCAAGAACTCCGCCGCGGACCTGCCCGCGGACTCCGCGGTCGACCCCACCGCCGGCATCGAGGACGAGGTCTTCGGCAAGGTGCTCGCGCGCTACGAGGAGCGCATGCGGGCGCGCAATGCCCTCGACTTCGACGATCTCCTGCTCAAGGTGCTGGATATCTTCGACCGGCATCCGGGGGTGCGCGACCTCTACGCGCGGCGCTTCCGCCACGTCCTCGTCGACGAGTACCAGGACACCAACCGCGTGCAGTACCGGCTCGTGCGCCACCTGGTCAGCCACCACGGCAACCTGGCGGTGTGCGGCGATCCCGACCAGTCGATCTACGGCTGGCGCGGGGCGGACATCCGCAACATCCTCGACTTCGAAGCGGACTTCCCCGAGCCCGCGACGGTGCTCCTGGAACAGAACTACCGCTCGAGCGGCAACATCCTGGCGGCCGCCTCCGCCGTGATCGCCTGCAACAGCGAGCGCAAGCCCAAGGGACTGTGGACCGACGGTGAGGATGGGGAGCCGCTCTGCGTGCTCGAGTGCGGGGATGAGGACGAGGAGGCGCGCGAGGTGGCGCTGGCCTGCCTGGCGCACCGCGCGCGCGGCGGCAGGCTCTCCGACGTGGCGATCTTCTACCGCGTGAACTTCATGCAGCGCGCCCTCGAGGGGGCGCTCAGGCTCGCCAAGGTGCCCTACCAGGTCGTGGCGGGACTCGAGTTCTACGCGCGGCGCGAGATCCGCGACCTGATCAGCCACCTGCGCCTGATGGTGAACCCCGCCGACGACTCCGCCTTCCTGCGGGTGGTCAACTCGCCGATGCGCGGCGTGGGGGCGACCAGCCTGGCGCGCCTCGGGGAATGGGCGGCCGAGCGCGGGAGCACCCTCCTGGAGGCGGCGCGCAGCGATGAAGCCCTGACCCTGATCCGCGGGCGCGCCAAGGGGGCGCTGGCCGAGTTCGCGGCCGCCCACGAGCGCCTGGCCCCGGCGCGGGACGGGGATGCCGCCCTGGCCCTCGACCTGGTCCTGGAGGAGATCGACGTGGGGCGCTGGATGGCCGAGATGGACGACGGGCAGGGGACCGCCGACCGCGAGGCGAACGTCGAGGAGCTCTGCGCTCACGCCGCCGAGTTCGACCGCCTCTACCCCCAGGGGGGGCTGCGCGGCTTCCTCGAGGAGGTGGCCCTGGTCAGCGACGTGGACGACCCCCAAGGGGTCGCGGGGGAGGACTGCGTCAAGCTGATGACCCTGCACGCCGCCAAGGGGCTCGAGTTCGAGCGCGTGGTCATCACCGGCTGCGAGGACGGGCTCCTGCCGCACTTCCGCGCCCAGGAGGAGGACCCAGACGGTGGCCTGGAGGAGGAGCGCCGCCTCTTCTACGTCGGAATGACGCGCGCCATGCGCCACCTGACCTTGACCTCGGCGGCCACGCGCCGGTTCTTCGGCGACGAGCGCTGGCAGCAACCCTCCCCCTTCCTGGAGGAGATCCCCCCCGAGCTCGTCGAGGGGGGCGAGCTCTCCGACGACGAGGTGCTCGAGGCTCTGGGGGACTACGATGGTGGGGATGGGGAGGACCTGAAGGTCGGCCAGCGCGTCGAGCACGACCACTTCGGTACCGGGACGATCGAGCAGCTGGCCGGCAATGGGGTGAACGCGCGCGCGACCGTGCGCTTCGCCGGTCACGGCAGCAAACAACTCCTCCTGCAGTACGCCAATCTGAGGGCGTTGGAATGAGACCCGTATGAGTGACGCCACCGATGATCTGGTGAGCCGGCTGGAAGCGCTGGCGGCGGAGGCGGAGGCATCCGGCCAGGGGCCGGAGCTGGCGCCGATCCTGGCGCGGCTGGCGGAGCGCCTCGCGCGCGTGGTCGCCTTCGAGGAGGGGGCCGTCCCGCTACGCCACGGGATGGTGGGGAGCAGCGCGTCGATGGGCGTGGTGCACGACCTGATCGCGCGCGTGGCGCCCAACGACGTGGCCGTCCTGATCCAGGGGGAGACCGGTACCGGCAAGGAGCTGGTGGCCCGCGCCCTGCACGAGAACAGCCCGCGCCGCTCCCGGCCCTTCCTGGCGGAGAACTGCGCCGCGGTGCCCGCCAACCTGCTCGAGAGCGAGCTCTTCGGTCACGTGAAGGGCTCCTTCACCGGAGCCATCGCCGACCGCGCCGGCCACTTCGTCGCCGCCGAGGGAGGCACGGTCTTCCTGGACGAGATCGGGGACATGCCCCTCGACATGCAGGCCAAGCTCCTGCGCGTGCTCCAGGACGGCGAGCTGCGGCCGGTCGGCTCGAACGAGACGCGCCGCGTGGACGTGCGGGTCGTCGCCGCCACCAACAAGGACCTCCCCACCCTCTGCAACGAGCGCGCCTTCCGCGAGGACCTCTACTTCCGCCTGGCCGTGATCACGATCGAGCTCCCGCCCCTGCGCGAGCGCGAGGGGGACGTGGCGCAGCTCGCGCGCCACCTCCTCGAGCGCTTCGGCTCCGCCTCCGGTGGCGAGGGGCGCATCACCCCGCAGGCCATGCAGGCGCTGGAGGCCTACCGCTGGCCCGGGAACGTGCGCGAGCTCGAGAACGAGATCCAACGCGCGCTGGCGCTCTCCAGCGGTCCGATTACGCTCGAGGACCTGTCCCCGACCGTCACGGGTCGGGATTAGGCGACTACAGGTCGCGACTCCCCATGCTCCTCCGGACGCTCATCCCGACCCTCCTCGCGTGCACCCTCGGGTGCGCCCTCGGATGTGGTAGCGCCGAGGCGGATCTCGCCCGCGCGCGCCGGCAGATGGGCTACGGGTACCTCGATCGAGCACTCGCCGTGCTCGAGGGGGTGGAGGGGGAGGAAGCGCGTGCCCTGCGGCACGAGATCTCGCTCAGGGTCGCGCGCCGGGAGGAGATCCAGACCGAGCTGGAGGCGTGGCGGGCCGGGCGCGGAGAGCGCTCCGGGGACCAGCTCACCGCCGAGCTGCGCGCCATGCGCGACGTGGAGCGGGACCCCCACGTGCGGGGCGTGATCGAGCTCGAGATCTCCAGCACCGCCGACTGGGTGGCGGAGCGCAACGCGCGCCGGCCCTCGGTCAAGGCGAAGCCAGCGCCACGAGAGAGTCCGCCCCCCGTGGCGCAGGAAGGAAGCCGGGAAGGGCGACCGAAGCCGTGGCAGATCGACCCCCTGCTGGAGGCCCTCTTGGACGAGGTCGAGGTCGCGTGCGCGAACCGCCGCTGGGAGGAAGCGCACCGGCTCCTCGAGCAGATGCGATCCGACGCGCCTCGCTACGCCTCCCGGCTGGACCCGCTGCTCGTCGCGGTCGAGTGGAACATGGAGCGGGAGGCCGGCGAGCGCCCTGAGGAGAGGTTCGAGGAAGCGGCGGTGACGGTGCGGGGCGCTCCCGCGCCGCCGGTGACGCCGGAGGAGCCGGAGCGGGCGAGCGACGCGGCCGAGCCTGGGCTCTCCGCCGACATCCTCGAGCGCTTGAGCGCCACCGAGCTGGCCGTCGACGCCGTCAAGGCGGAAGGGCGGGGAGACTTCGCCCGGGCCCAAGAGCTCTGGAACGCGGCCGCCGCGAGGATGGCGGTCGAGACGGAGCGCTCGCGCTACGAGCTGCGCGCCCAGGTCGCCGGCCTGCGCCAGGCGCTGCGCGGGGAGTTGTCGATCGACTCCGACCGGAACTGGTGGGACCTGACCTGGGAGGAGCTGCGCCTCCTGGCCGAGGAGGTCGAGCTCTCCCCCGAGGCGCAGGTGGGGCTCGCGATCGAGAAGCTCGACCGCGGGCGAGCCGACGGTCCTCGGGGGGGCTTCGCCGACCTGCAGCGCCTGCTGGGGCGCGGTCTACTCGACCAGCGCACCTGTTGGGCCCTGATCGCCGGCACGCGCGGCGAGCCGGTGCCGGCGGGGGGGTACCGCTGGAGTCGCGGCGAGTGGATCTCCGAGCTGGACCTGGAGCGCTCCCGGATCGGCACCGAGATCGAGCTCCTGGGCCAGCGCCTCGCGCGCGGGGACGCCCCTGAGCGGGACGCGGCCCTGGCGGCCCTGATCCATCACGTGCGCGACGGCTCGGCCCTGGCGGACGAGCTCCTGAGGGAGGCGCTCACCGAGCGCCGCCGCCGCATTATCGAAGCGATCGAGCGCGGCCGCACCCTGGAGCAGCTCGAGCAAGTCGCCCACCTGCGCAGCGAGCTCGACGCCCGTCGCGCCGAGGCCCTCGAGCTGATCTTCGACCTCGAGCGCTACTTCTACCCCTTCGATCCGCCCACCGATCCCGAGCGCTCGATCTCCGACTACCTGGAGGTCCAGCAGGAGGTCGACCGCCGGGTGGCGGCCGTGCGGAAGCGCTGGGAGCGACCGCTGCGAGTGAAGTTGCCCACCTCCTTCCGCTCCGCCCTGGAGGACCTGGAGTGGCTCTCCGCTCACAGCCAGCGCCTGCCCGACGCCCGGGTCGCTCCCGAGGCCTGGCCGGAGTGGATCGGGGGATTGGATCCCGAAGAAGCGGTCAGCGACGTGCGCACCTTCGCCTGGACCGCGGAGGAGCGCAGCCGGCTCGCCTGCGACCGCGCCCTGCGCGCCTACAACCGGTCGCGCTGGGAGGCCGACGGGAGCGACCTCTTCGTGTCGGAGCAGAGGCAGGTCCGCATCACCAACGACTACCGCGCGATGATGGGACGCCGCGCCCTGGCCTGGAATCCCCACATCCAGGCAGCCGCGCGCGTACATTCGACCTACATGGCCGACACGGGCCGCTTCGGCCACAACCAGCCCGAGAATCCCGAACAGCGCACCCCCATCGATCGCATGCGACGCGCGGGGTACGCCCTTGGTCGGGGGGAGAACTGCCACGCGGGTGACACCAGCCCGGCGGGCGCTCACGGGTCCTGGGTGACATCCTCCGCCCACCACCGTAACCTCCTGGAGAAGAGCTACCGAGAGATGGCGAGCGCATTGGTGGGCATCTACTGGACCCAAGACTTCGGTATCGGAACCGACTTCGAGAAGGAGCTGCACGAATGGTGCGACTGATCGTCCAGAGTGGCGAAGGGACTCGCCGCTTCAAGCTGGGTGAGGGCAAGCTGACCCTGGGCAGCGGCGAGCGGGCGACCCTGACCGTCGAGAGCGACGTCCTGGAAGAGGTGCACGCGGTGATCGAGGTCACCGAGGAGGAGGTCCGGCTGACCGCCCGTCCCGGCTCGACCCCACCTGTTCTCCGCGGCCGCAAGCTCAGCGGCTCGGTCCTGATGACGCCCGGCGTGGCGATCACCATAGGGGACGTGAAGATCGCCCTCGAACGGGAGAAGGAGGCCGCGGCTGCCCCGGGCGCCTCCAGGGCCAAGGGCTCCAAGGGCTCCAAGAAAGGGGCCCGCCGCTCGCGTGCGCAGGGCGTCGAGGCCAAGCGGCGCACCATCAAGAAGAGCCTGCCCACCTGGGCGATCATCGCCATCATCCTGGGGGTGGTGGGGATCGGCCTCTTCTTCCTGCAGGGAGCGGCGCAGTACATGGGCCTTGAGGGCTTCTCGGAGAAGGCCAGCAAGCTGCGCATCGAAGAGGCGCTCGACGCTCGAGAACACGGCACGGCCCGGCTGGAGTTCGAGCGGGTCGAGCGCAACTGGGACGGCCTCAGTCAGAAGTGGAAGGACACCTTCGGCGGCCTGCGCACCAGGGTCGAGGAGCTCGACCGCGAGGTCAAGGACGCCAAACTCATCCGCGACGGCAACGACGTCTTGGAGAAGCGCATCAAAGGGTTCATAGACAAGAAGCTGAAGAACCCCAGCCGCCCCGCCGCGCGGGTTCTGATCAAGCGCATCCAGGACTTCCGCGAGAAGTTCCCCGGCCACCCCGAGCTCGAATGGTGCGACCGCACCGAAGCCCGCTGGCGGCCGGTGGCCCAGCTCGAGCAGCCGTCGAACTGGGCGGACATCGACTTCGAGGTGACCATCCTCCTCGCCGGCAAGCCCACCAACTACAAGCAGGTCTTCGCCCTGATGAACGAGTTCATCGGGCGGGCGACCTCCCCTGACCTCGAGAGTGCCGAGGCGCGCCTCGCGGAGCTGAAGAAGGCGCGCCAGACGTACTTCGATGATTCGCTGAGCAGGGCCCAGACGATGCGGATGAACGGGGAGCTGCACAATTCGATCGAGTGGATGGTGCAACTCGTGATCAAGATCGGCGACGGGGAGATGTCGAACCGAGCCGCCGAGGAACTGATCAAGATCCCCGGGGTGGAGGCTCCCATGGCCGGCTACAAGAAGTCGCGCCCGGACACCTTCGCCGAGATGATGAAGAACCCGATCCTGAAGGGCTTCGCCGCGGAGAAGGGCCTCCAGGAGTAGCCCGCGCCCCTGACCGTCGCCGGCGCAGTCAGGCCACCAGAGCCTCGGAGTAGGCCTGGGCCAGGAGCTCGGTGTACTCCCCTTCGCGCAGGATGCGGGCCCGGTGGCGCGCGCGCGCGTCCGCGCCGAGGGCGGTGGCGCGTTCGGGGTCGTCCAGGAGATCCTCCAGGGCCTCCGC
Source organism: uncultured Planctomycetaceae bacterium (assembly GCA_964507325.1). Lineage (GTDB taxonomy): Bacteria > Planctomycetota > UBA1135 > UBA1135 > CAZDQL01. The sequence goes on from CAZDQL010000045.1 coordinate 11,063, forward strand.
CAACCGTGGCGCGTCGCCGCGCTCCACGATGCGCCCGTCGAGTCCGTCCTCCACCAGCTCGAAGGCCCCCTGGGTGGCGGAGAGGATCGAGGGGCGCCCGAGGGCCAGGGCCTGATGGGTCAGCCAGCCGGGGGTGCCCCCCCGGCGCGGACAGACGTACACGTCCAGCTCCGCGAGGAGCCGCTCCAGGGCCGGGCCGGAGGGAGCGGTGATGCTGACCTCCTCCTCGATCGCCAGCTCGCGGGCCCTGCGCCGCAGGGTCGACTCCTCGGGCCCCTCTCCGAAGAGGAAGAGGTGCAGACCGATCCCGCGACCGAGCAGCGCGCGCCCCGCCTCGAGCAGGAGGTCCGCACCGAACTCCGCCGTCAGGGCGCCCGCGCAGCCGACCCGGGGGGGATCGCCGCTCGAGAAGGCGGAGCGCGCCGGTGTGGGAGTGGCCACGAGGTGCGGCAGCAGGCGCATGCGCTCCCGCGGCAGCCCGCCCCGGTTCACCGCCCCCTCCTCGAGGGTGCGGCAGGGCAGGATCACCCCGCGCAGGTGGGGATGGCTCCAAGGGAGTTTCGACAGCGTCGGTCCCGCGAGCTCGAGGAGGTGCGACCGCCCCAGGCGCGCGGCGAGGGGCGCCAGCCCGGCGCCGATCACGTGCACCAGCTCCACTTCGAGGCGCGCCGCCAGCCGGCGCGCCCGTGCGATCGCGAAGGGCGCGCGCAGTCCGCGCGCCAGGGGTGCCTCGAGGTGCAGGACCGCCCCCGCCGCCTGGACCTCGTCCGCGCGGGCCCCGGCGTCCGCCAGCACGTGCACCTCGACGCCGCGGGCGACCAGGGAGGCGACCGCGGTCCGCAGGCGCTCGGTGGCGCTCGACAGCCCGAGGCTCGCCTGCACGAAGAGGATCCTGGAGGGGGCCGCCACGGGGGAACCCTCGCGCGGCTTCCCGCGGAGGTCAAGGCCCAGCCCGGTCCTCGTCCCCGCCAGCCAGGTCCCGGCGCCGCCGCTCGGCCAAGGGCAGGATCTCGTATTCGCCCGGGGCCGTCCGCCAGCGGTGCTGGTGCCAGGCCCACTGCTCCGGGTCGGCGCGTATCCAGCGCTCGAAGAGGCGGTTCTGGCGCTGCAGGAGGTCGCGGCGCGCGGCCCTCGGCTCCAGGCTGGGATCGAGCTCCAGGGGCTCGTCTGCGAAGAGGGTGTAGCCGCCCCGCGGAGAGGCCACGCAGCGCAGGGGCAGGAGCGGAGCCCGCGCCGCCCGCACCAGGGCGGCGGGGGCGGTCATCGTCAGGGCGGGCCGGCCGAAGAAGGGGAGGAACTCCCCGTCGAGGCGGCGCACCTCCAGGTCGCTGAGGATCCCGAGCACCTCTCCCCGCCGCAGCACCTCGAGCATGCGCCGCGGGGGCGCGTCCTGCGGGATCGTCTCCACCCCGTGGGCGCGACGCATCTCGATCAGCCAATCGCTGGCCGGATCGCGCGGACGGCGCAGGCCCACCACCGCTCCCCGCTGTCCGCGCCGGCCGAGGCGCGCGGCGAGCAGCTCCCAGTTGCCGATGTGCGCGGTGACGACCAGCGCGCCGCGGCCGCCGGCCAGGGCGGCGTCCAGGTGCTCGATCGAAGGGTCGAGGCGCACCTCCTCGTCGAGCCACCGCGAACGCGGGTCAGCGGGCCCCCGCGCCCCGCTCAGGCGCCCCCACTCCCGGAAGAGCCGCGCGGAGTGGCGGAAGACACCGCGCAGGATCCGCTCCCGCGCCTCTTCGTCGAGCTCCTCGCCATACGCGAACTCCAGGTTGCGTCGCGCCCGCTCCCCCATTCGCCCGCGCCGAGCCAGGGCCGCCGCCCCGAGCAGCACCGGAGCGGTGACGGCCCGCGGGAGGGCCCCCGCGACCCGCGTCAAGGCCCCCAGGGCGCGCGCGCGGATCCGCCGTCGCAGAGGACTGTCAGCCACCCTCGAGTTCCGCCAGGATGCGGGCCGCCTCCCCCCGGGTCCCCCGCAGGGCGCCGGCGAAGGCGCGAGCGAACGTCCCGGGCGCCGCGATCTCGAGCTCATCGAGCAGGGATCGGACGGGAGAGAGGTCAGCCAGGTCGTCGTGGGCACCCAGACCTCCCCCCGCGATCAGAACCGCGCCATCGGGTGCGACCGCCAGGGATTCGGCCCCTCCTCGCAGGCGCAGGGCACGGTCGTGCAGGGCGCCGAGAGCGCGGCCGAGCTCTGCCGGATCGGGGTGGCATCCCGGATCGGCGAGGGAGCGCAGCGGCCCCAGGACCTGGAACACCGCCCGCGGCCGGGGCGCGTGGATCAACGCCACGGGCCGCTCGCTCGCCAGCCGGTGCATGGTGCAGCGCGCCGCGCGCTCCCAGCGCGCGCGCAGTCCCTCGAGGGAGGATCCGTCGAGGGCCACGTACCCGGTCGGGGGGGGGTCCCGCCCCAGATCGTCCAGGAGCTCGGAGGGCAGATCGCGGCGCAGCAGGCCGCGCAGCGGCCCCCGTTCGACGATCCGGAGGGCCCCGCTCTCCCGCCAGTAGCGCCGCACCCGCCGCGCCACCACGCTGCGTCGCCGCCGCCGCGCGGCCTGCTCCAGCTCCTCGGTCGCCTCGGGACCCGGCGATCGGGAGCAAGCGGCGCGGAACGCGATCAGAGCGCGCGCGCGAAACCCGGCGGGATCCCGCTCGCGCACCCCCGCCGCGGTGACCACCAAGATGCGCCGCGGGTCGGGGAACGCTCCGAAGCGCAGGTGCGCCGCGTCCACCAGGACCGCCCGCCCCTGACTGTCGAAGAGCACGTTGCCCGCGTGCAGGTCCCGGTGATCGACCCCCGCTTCCACCAGGGCCGCCAGGAGCCGCCCCAACCGCGCCCCCACCCGCCCGGGCGCGATCGGCCAGGGGGCTCGCCCATCGAGGAGGAGGTCCAGGGAGACCGCGCCCTCGATCGCGTCGAGGACCAGCTCCCAGCTCCCCCCCCGTCGCGAGAGGTCGACGACCCGCGGAACGGGCAGCCCCAGGGCCGCCAGGCGCTCGAGCCCGGCGCGTTCCCGCAGGGCGCGCCGGTGGTCCCCCAGCCGGCGCAGGCCGGGGGCGTGGAAGCGCTTCACGACCCGTGAGAGGCCGTCGACGGTCTCGACGCGGACCGTGCGTTTGGAGCTCTCCTTGAGGATCCGGACCTGGGCCACGGGGGGCATTCTAGTGACCCCACCCCCCAGGACGTGGTGGCTTCTGAACTGCCCCCCTTCAATGGGCACATCTGGGGGCCTCCCGACGCAATTCCGCTGCCACCAAGGACTTCCAGCGATTCTCCCTCGGAGCAGGCCCTCCTGCGCGCCGGGAACAGCCGCTTGGCCGGCTCGAGGGGCGATTCGCCGCCGGGACGCTGGTACCGAGGTGTGGGGTGCCCACTGAAGGGGGGCAGTTCAGTAGGCTTCGCGGCGGTGAAGCTCGAGCGCTACATCCTGCGCCAGCTAGCGGTCGCCCTGGCCTTCTCCGTGGGCGGGATCCTCTTCGTGGCCCTCCCCGGGATCGCGGTGGGGGCGATCCACCGCCTGCCTTCAGCTTCGGCGGGCTATCTCCTGCGCTACCTCTCCCTCTCGACGCAGAACCTGGTGCCCTACGTGCTACCGATCTGCTTCCTCTTGGCGACGGTCGCGACCTACGGGCGGCTGGCCGCCGATCGGGAGTGGGTCGCCGTGCAGATGGCGGGGGTGCGGCCGGGGCGCATGCTGGTTCCCGCGCTGGCTGTGGGGGTGGTGTTGGCGGTCTTCACCCTGTGGCTCCTTTCGATGGTGCTCCCCCATGGCAAGGTGCGGGCGCGGACGCTGGTCATCGAGGCCACCTCCTCCGCCCTCTCCAATCTGGGTCCCGGCCGCACGAGCCTGTCTCACGGGGACGTGATCCTCGAGGCCCTGTGGCACGATCCCGAGACGGGAGACCTGCACGAGGTCTTCATCCGGGAGGAGCGCGAGGGTCCCGCCTCGCGCCGGGACCTGCACGCCAAGCGCGCCCACGTCACCGTCGAGGGATCGGTGCTGCACGCACGGCTCTACGATCTCTACATCGTCGAGCCGGGGGCCCAGACGAGCCAGACGTACTCCGAAGAGGTCGAGCTGATCCGGCCCCTGCCCGACCCCTGGAAGCCCAGCTACCGTCCCCGCTACCTCTCGAGCTTGGAGATGTACCGGCAGCTCGAGGAGGGGGAGGTGCAGGAGCGCTACGTCCTGCCCTACCGCTTCGAGCTGCACTACCGCGCGGCGCTCTCGACGGCCTTCCTCCTCTTCGCCCTGCTCGGGGCGGCCACCGGGCTGATCCTGCGGCGGGGGACCCAGCTCGGGGCGCTGGCGGTCTCGTCGGGGTACTCCTTGATCTACTACCTGCTCCAGATGCAGCTCGCCAAGGACCTGGGCACCGACGGCACCCTCCATCCGGCCTTGGCGGCCTGGTTCCCGGTCGGCGTGGGGGCGGTCGTCGCCGTCCCCCTGTTGCGGAGGGCCCTGAGACGATGAAGCGCCGCTTCGCGTTCCCGGGGCGGCTGGACCGCTACGTCCTGGTCCACTTCGCGTCCAGCTACATCACGGCCAGCGGCCTGCTCCTGGGGCTCTTCGTGATCCTGGACGCGGCGGGCCACATGGATCGCTGGATGGACGAGACCCGGGAGGGGCCGGCCGCCACCCTGGGGCCGATCCTGCACTACTACGGTCTCAGCCTGCCCTTCCTGTTCCTGCAGGTGGCGCCCTTCGTGACCCTGATGGCGGCGATGTTCACCGTGAATCGCCTCCTGAAGAAGAACGAGGTGACGCCGGCCCTCTCCGCCGGGGTGAGCACCCACCGCATCCTGCTCCCCGTCTACCTCGCCTCGGCGCTCCTCGGCGTGGCGATGCTGGGGCTCAGGGAGGTGGCCAGCGACTGGATCGCCGACCAGCGGGAACGGGTCCACCACCGCCTGGAGCACCGCACCGAGGAGGTGGTCTACGAGCGGGTGGTCGTGCGCGACTTCGGCGGCAGCATCGCCATCCTGGACCGCTTCCTGCCGGCCCCCGCCGACGGGGGCCCGCCCACCATCGAGGGGCTGGCGGTGCGCCTGCGCCGCGACGGCCACTACCTGCGGGTCGAGGCGCCGCGGGCGCGCTGGGAGGGAGGGCGCTGGCGGCTGGAGGGGGGTGAGCGCAGCCGGCTGGCGGAGGAGACCTCGGAGAGGGAGCCGGCCGAGGTGCTCCGGGAGTTCGATCTGACCCCCGAGCTGGCGCTCACCTACCGCCGCGCCCGGGATGTGCCCCTCGAGCTCTCCTTCGGTGAGGTGCGAAGGTTGGTCGCGCGAGAACCGGATCGCCCCGACTGGTTGACCCTATGGCACTACCACCTGACCTTCGCCCTGGCGAACCTGATCCTGGTTCTGGTGGGCGTGCCCCTGATGTTCACCTACGAGCGCGGGCACGGTGCGGAACGCATGGCCTTGGGAGGGCTCTTGTGCGTCTTCTACTTCGGGGTGGACTTCGTCCTTCGCTCCCTCGGTCTTTCGGGGGGGTTGTCTCCGCTCTTCGCAGCTTGGCTTCCGGTCCTGGTCTTCGGGAGCCTCGGGATCATGTTGACGGACGGGCAGCGCACTTGAGCTGATCCGGCTCCCCGGCGGGCACCATTTCGAGACCACCCGCCGGCCCGAATCTCTCTGCGAGTTGGGCCGTTCGGCTTGTTTACGGCTCGCGGAACGCCTGCTAGCTTCCCCGGACGTTTTTCGGGGCGCGGCCCATCTTCACCGCGCAACCGTGTGCAAGTCCTTTCGGAGGTCCACCAATGTCGGACGCTGTTGCTGCCTTCATGCAGGGCGTCGTCGCCAAGAACCCTGCAGAGCCCGAGTTCCACCAGGCGGTGGACGAGGTCGCCGCTTCGTTGATGCCATTCCTTGCCAAGAACCCTCACTACACCAAGGCGAGGGTCCTGGAGCGCATCTGCGAGCCGGAGCGCGTAATCATGTTCCGTGTGCCCTGGATGGACGACAAAGGTGAGATCCAGGTCAACCGCGGATTCCGCATCGAGATGAACAGCGCCATCGGCCCCTACAAAGGTGGCCTGCGCTTCCACCCGAGCGTGAACCTCGGGATCCTGAAGTTCCTGGCCTTCGAGCAGGTCTTCAAGAACGCCCTGACGACGCTGCCGATGGGCGGCGGCAAGGGTGGGTCCGACTTCGACCCGCACGGCAAGAGCGACATGGAAGTGATGCGCTTCTGCCAGTCCTTCATGACCGAGCTGCAGCGCCACATCGGCCAGTTCACCGACGTCCCCGCCGGTGACATCGGCGTGGGCGGCCGCGAGTTGGGCTACATGTTCGGGATCTACAAGAAGATCCGCAACGAGTTCGTCGGCGTGCTGACCGGCAAGGGTCTCAACTGGGGCGGCAGCCTGATCCGTCCCGAGGCGACCGGCTACGGCGCGGTCTACTTCGCCGCCGAGATGCTGGCCACCCGCGGCGAGACGATGGAGGGCAAGCGCGCCATCGTCTCCGGTTCCGGCAACGTGGCCCAGTTCGCCACCGAGAAGCTGCTCGACCTGGGCGCCAGGCCGATGACCTTCTCCGACTCGTCGGGCTACATCTACGACGAGGAGGGCGTCGACCGCGAGAAGCTGGCCTTCGTCATGGACCTCAAGAACGTGCGCCGTGGACGCATCAAGGAGTACGCCGAGAAGTACCCCAACGCCGTCTACACGCCCGTCGACCCGTCCCTCGACTACAACCCGCTCTGGGACCACAAGGCCGAGATGGCCTACCCCAGCGCCACCCAGAACGAAATCGACGGCAAGGACGCCCAGAACCTGGTCAACAACGGCGTCTACGTGGTCAGCGAGGGCGCCAACATGCCCAGCACCCCGGCCGCCATCGAGACCTACCTGGAGAGCAAGCTGCTCTACGGCCCCGGCAAGGCGGCCAACGCAGGCGGCGTGGCGGTCTCGGGCCTCGAGATGAGCCAGAACTCGCTGCGTCTGTCGTGGACGCGCGAGGAGGTCGACCAGCGCCTGCAGGGCATCATGAAGGCCATCCACGAGCAGTGCCTGGCCCACGGCGGCAACGGCGACTTCGTCAACTACGTCGACGGCGCCAACGTCGCTGGCTTCGTCAAGGTGGCGGACTCGATGCTCGACCACGGCGTGGTCTGAGCCACCGAGCTTCCACCGAGCTGATTCCATCCGAGCGGACACGGAGTGTCACGGCACTCCGTGTCCGCCTTGCGTCACGGGCGGGCGCGCGTGATTGATGCCGCCGGGGGGCCGTTGGTACGCTGCCACCTCCCCCCCCCGCTCCTCGCCGACGGGGCGCGGCGGGCCGCAGGGGAGGTCACCATGGACACCAGTGCCATTCCGAGCGCGAGCCGTCTGGATCCGGTCTCCGGGTTCCAGGAGCTGATCCAACACCGGGTCAACGACATCCTCTTGGTCGCCAGCCTGTACGACGCCTTCATCCTGGCACAGGACGGCCACCTCGAGGATCTGATCACCAGCGAGTTCACCAGCCTCAACCTCTACCACTCCCCCGAGCTGACGCGCGTGTCCCAGGCCAGCCGGGCGCTCGAGATGCTGGCGGAGGGGCACGACTGCGACCTCATCCTGGTGACGATGAACCCGGGGGACATGCACGTGCTCGAGTTCGCGCAGTGCGTTCACGAGCTCGAGATCCGCGCGCCGGTGATCCTCCTGGCCTACGACAGTCGCGGCGTGAACGCGCTGCCGGCCGATCAGGTGGAGCTCTACCTGGACCGCGTCTTCCTCTGGCAGGGGGACTCGCGCATCTTGCTGGCGATCGTCAAGTACGTGGAGGACTACTTCAACGTCGACCACGACACCCGGGTGATGGGGGTGCAGACGGTGATCCTGATCGAGGACAGCCTGCGCTTCTATTCCTCCTACCTGCCGATCATCTACACCGAGATCGTCGAGCAGGCCCACCGGCTGATCGACGAAGGGCTCAACCTGGCCCACAAGATGCTGCGCATGCGGGCGCGGCCCAAGATCCTGCTCTGCACGACCTACGAGGAGGCTTGGGACTGCTTCACCCTGCACCGCGACCACCTCCTGGGGGTGATCACCGACCTCGACTTCCGGCGCGGCGGCGTGCGGGATCCGCATGCGGGACTGGAGTTCATCCGCGCCGCGCGCGCCGAGATCTCCGACATCCCCATCATGCTGCAGTCGAGCGATCCGGAGATCGAGCGCTACAAGGACGAGCTACGGATCGAGGTGGCCGGCAAGCGCTCGCGCAACCTCTTGGACAGGTTGCGGCGCTTCATGCGCCACCACTTCGGCTTCGGCGACTTCATCTTCCGCCTGCCCGACGGCAGCGAGCTCTGCCGGGCGCGCGACCTGTACGGCGTCGAGGACCAATTGGCGACGGTTCCCAGCGAGAGCGTGGTATTCCACGCCAATCAGGACCACTTCTCCACCTGGCTCAAGGCCCGTACCGAGTTCGCCCTGGCGCGCTCCCTCAAGGTGCAGAAGGCGGAGGACTTCGAGAGCCCCCAGGTGCTGCGGGAGCACCTGATCCGCGTCCTGCGCGAGTACCGCCAGGAGCGCTCGCGCGGCCTGGTGGCCGTCTTCAACCGGGAGACCTTCGACCCCGAGAACAGCTTCGCGCAGATCGGTCGCGGATCGATGGGCGGCAAGGCGCGCGGCCTGAGCTTCGTCCGGCACCTGATCAGCAAGGCCGACCTGCGCGACCGCTTCCAGGGAGTGCGCATCGCCATCCCTCCGATGGTCGTCCTGCGCACCGAGGTCTTCGAGCAGTTCATGGAGTTCAACGACCTCAAGGAGTTCGCCCTGGAGTGCGACGACGACGACGAGATCCGCTCGCGCTTCCTGGAGGCCGCCTTTCCTCCGGTGGCGCTGATCGACCTGCGACACCTGATCAAGCTGATGGACTGCCCCGTCGCGGTGCGCTCGTCGAGCCTGCTGGAAGACTCCCAGTACCAGCCCTTCGCGGGGGTCTACGACACGCTCATGCTCCCCAACAACCACCCCGACTGGGAGGTGCGGTTGAGCGAGCTGGTGAGCGCCATCAAGCTGGTCTACGCCTCGACCTACTCGAGCTCCTCCAAGGGCTACATCCTGAACACGCCCTACCGCCTGGAGGAGGAGGCGATGGCGGTGATCGTCCAGAGGATCCAGGGCCGAGCCTTCGGGGACCTCTTCTACCCGGAGGTGGCCGGGGTGGCGCGCTCCTACAACTACTACCCCATGGAGCCGGCGCAGCCCGAGGAGGGCATCTGCACCGTCGCCCTGGGCCTGGGGCAGACGGTGGCGGCGGGCCGCGCCAGCCTGCGCTTCTGCCCCAAGCACCCCGAGCGCGTGCTGGGGCACTCCCGCCCGAAGGAGCAGTTGCAGTACTCCCAGAACGATTTCTTCGCGGTCGACCTGGCTGCGCGGGAGCCCGGCGCGGTGGCGCGCGGGGAGGCGCTGCTCAGGCTCTCGTCGGTGAGTCGAGCGGACGAGGACGGTTCCCTGGCCTGGGTGGCGTCGGTCTACTCGCCGGAGAACGACGCCGTCTACGACGGGCTGTCGCGCCCCGGAGTGCGCTTCGTCACCTTCGCTCCGATCCTGAAGCACGGCGCCATGCCCCTGGCGGAGGTGACCGGCGCCTTGCTCGACATCGGGGCGCGCGGCATGAGTCGCCCGGTCGAGATCGAGTTCGCCGCCACGCTGCAGCAGCCCCCCGGGGAGCCGATGGAGTTCAGCATCGTGCAGATGCGCCCACTGATCCTCAGCGAGGATGATGACTCGCCGATCGAGGAGGTCGATCCCGAGCGCGTCGTCTGCAAGAGCGAGACGGTGCTCGGGGTGGGCAGCATCGACGGGATCCACGATGTGGTGATGGTGGACCCCAGGACCTTCGAGCGCGGGCGCAGCCGCGACGCCGTGCAGGAGATCCTGTCCTGCAACCAGCGCCTGCAGAAGGAGGGTCGCCCCTATCTCCTGATCGCCATCGGACGCCTGGGCTCGGCGGATCCGTGGCTCGGGATCCCGGTCAACTGGGATCACATCAACGGCGTGCGGGCGATCATCGAGACCGGCTTCAAGGACTTCGCGGTGACCCCCTCCCAGGGCTCCCACTTCTTCCAGAACCTGATCTCCCTCGGCATCGGCTACCTGACCGTCAACCCCGAGCAGGGGGAGGGGACCTTGGATTGGGACTGGCTCTACGGCCAGCCGGTCCTCGAGAGCTACGACCTCGTGCAGCACCTGCGCCTCGAGGACCCCCTGGTGGTCAAGACCAACGGCCGGCGCAACCTGGGAGTGGTCCTGAAGCCGGAGGGGCGGTGACGCCGCCCTCGATCAGCGGGCCCTTGACGCCGCCGGCCGCCAGAGGGCCTCATGGAATGCGGGGAAGACCCGCCCACCCCCGTCGTCCACAGGCCGTCGCAGCCCTCCACCGCCCATGAGAAGCCTCATCCCGATCCTGCTCTTCGCCCTCGTCGCCTGCCAGGCCATCGAGCCGGAGGAGGAGGAGGTGATCGACATCCGCACCCTGATCATCCAGGGCGAGATCTCCGAGGGCCTACGGGCCGCCCGCGAGGCGCACCTGGCCGATCCCGACGACGCCACCGCACGTGAGATCTACCGGCAGGCGAGCATAGCCGCGCTCCTCGAGCGCGGCCGGAAGCTCTCCTTGGCCGACCGGGACGTCGAGGCCCTGGCCGATTTCGATGCCGCCCTGGAGCTCGACCCGGAGTGCGTGCAGGTGGACATGTGGCGCCGCAGGACGACCCGCAAGCTCTCCGACGGCTGGTACAGGCAGGCGCGGGAGATGCACGCCGAGGGGCGGCTCGTGGAGGCGGGCGAGGCCTACGAGTTGGCGCTCGACTACGACCGCGAGAACATGCTCGCCCTCGAGGACCTCTACCGCGTCGGGGTCCAGCTCGGGTACCGCGAGGGGCTCTCGGACAAGTACTACAACGAGGGGATCACCGCCCTGCGCGCCGCCAAGCTGTTCGTGGCGGGCAGCCGCTTCGACTACTCGCAGAAGTACCGCGAGAACAACGTGCGCGCCGAGCGCCGGCGCGGCGAGGTGGACACCGAGCTCTCGCGCTTCTTCACCGAGCGCGGCATACAGTTGGAGGAGGACGGCTACTTCGCCGCCGCCCGGACCGAGTACCGCATGGCCGGGTATCTCGACGAGGGGAACGAGGAGGCGCGCGCCGGCTTCGATCGCACCACGGTCGAGGCGGAGGCCCACGAGCTGTACCGCTCCGGGGAGATGTGGCTCCACCGCGGCGAGTGGGACGAGGCCGAGATCGCCCTGCGCCAGGGTCTGAAGCTGACGAAGGTCCAGGTGGAGCGCTTCCACGCGCTGATCGACACGATCGACGACCGGCGCATCCAGGCCGCCTACGAGAACGCCCTGACCTTCGAGCACGACTTCCGCTACCGGGAGGCGATCGTGGGCTACCGGCGCATCCTCGAGGAACGCCAGTACTACGAGGACACCCGCACGCGCCTCTCCGACCTCGAGCGCACCGTGGCCCAGGTCGAGGAGCTCTACGCCAGCCTGGCGACGCTCGGGTCCCCCGAGGAGGAGCTCGAGACGCTGAGGGCGATCGACCTGCTCTGGCCGGAGTACGAGGACGTGCAGGCGCGCATCGACGCGCTCGAGGGGGACGGGGAGTAACCCGCTTCTCCTCAATCCGCGAACAGCACCTCGACCACCCGCTCGACCGAGAGGTCCTGCATCCCCGCCGGCGCCGACCCCGGCGCGCGCAGGATGCGGTGGGGGGAGCGCCCCTCGCCGGCGGGGGGCCAGGGACCGGTCCGTTCCGGATCCTGAGGACCCGCCAGGAGATCGACCGGCAGTCCGACCGCCGCCGCCACGTGACAGGGCCCCGAGTCGCCGGTCACCATCCGCAGGGCGTGGGCGGCGGCGGCCCCCAGGAAGGCGGCCAGGGGGCGCAGGCCGCGCTGGCCGACCCAGTGGGTCAGGTTCCGGGACGCCGCGAGGCTACGGGCGAGGTGCTCTCCCACGTCCGCCTCCCGGGGGCCGGAGAGGAGCAGCGCCGGCTCGCCGGCATCGGACAGGTGGCGCGCGAGCCCCTCCCAGCTCTCCGTCGGCCAGGAGCGGCGGTCCCCTCCCACCCCCAGGTGCAGGATCCAGCGCCGGCCGGCGCCGGGGCGCATGCGCGCCGCCAGGGTGCGCTCCCCCTCCGCCCGCTCCTCCGCGCTCAATCCCAGCTCGAAGCTGGCCGAGCCCCCGCCAGCGGCTCCCGCCACCAGTTTCCGCAGGGCCAGCATGCGCTGCACGGCGTGGGGCCCCTCCGCCACGCGGGCCCGCTCGTGCAGGAAGCGCGCCCCCAGGGGCTCGCGCCAGTCCTCGCGCGCCATGCCCAGCCGGCGGGGAGCGCCCGAGATCCAGGCCACCGCCGCGCTCTTGGAGTTCCCCTGGGCGTCCACGCTCCAGTCCGGCCTCCAGGCGCGCAGCTCGCCCCTGAGGCGCAGCCAGGCGCGCGCTCCACCGCGCCGGTCGAAGAGAAAGCGCCGCTCCAGGCCCGGGAGGCCCTCCAGCAGCGGGGCGAACTCCGGCTGGATCGCCCAGCCGATCTCGGCCCCCGGATGGGCCCGCCGCAACCCGTGGAACACGGGCAGCGCGTGGACGACGTCACCCAGGTGGGAGAGACGCACGAGCAGGATGCGCTGAGGGGGCGGCACGGGGGACACAAGTGTGCATCCAGCAAACTAGAATGGAGCCGGATGATACGCCGCATCTCCACCAAGGGGGTCTTGGCCGTTCTGGCGGCGGAGGCGTTGCGCCCTCGTCAACGTAGCTACGGCTACGCCCTCCTCGGCGCGCCTTGCCAGGAGGCACGTGGGGCCGGCAGGTGCACCCGAACCACTGATCCAGCACACTAGAATGGAGCCGGATGATACGCCGCATCTCCACCAAGTGGGTCTTGGCCGTTCTGGCGGCGGTGGTACTGCCCTTCGTCGGCTTCGCCTGGTTCGTGAACGTCCACCTCTCGGACCTCCTGGCGGGGGACGTGGTGCGCTTCCACCTGCTGTCGATGGCGGCCGACCTGGCCGAGCGCCTCGACGAGGAGATCGAGGAGCGCCGCACCGACGTGGCCAGTCTGGCCAACGTCCGCTACATGAGCTGGTTCGTGGAGGACATCGACTCCGAGGGGGAGGACACCGACCCCGAGGCGGAGGACATCGACTCCGAGGGGGCGGAGGACATCGGCTCCGAGGGGCGAGTCTTCGCCTCCGAGGAGGGAGTCTTCGCCCGCGCCGTCCAGAACCAGCTGGACACCCTGGTGCGCCAAAGCGGCGTGTTCGACTACGTGATCGTGATCGACGCCAGCGGACACGCCGTGGCCACCAACACCTGCTGGCCCGACGGCACCGGGATGCCCGACGCACTCCTCGCGTACCTCCTGGAACAGGACTTTTCGCCCGAACCCTGGTTCGAGCAGGCCTCCCAGGGCGAGGCCGCGATGCTCGACTTCCACCCCGTCGACGTGGCCGCCCTGGGGCTGGGGGAGGGACGCCTGGCGGGGGGGTGGTACGTGGGGTGGGCCCACCCGATCGAGTACCACCCCTTCCGCCCCGACGAGACCGCGGGGGTCGTCCTGGCCCTGATGAACTGGGAGTACATCCAGAAGGCGGTCAGCGACTACGGCGTGCGTCAGCTCGAGGAGCCCGCGGAGGGTTCGGTGGGCGAGGACATCTTCGAGTCCAGCTACTCCTGGCTCTGGAGCAGTGACGCCGACAAGATCATCGCCCACCCCATGCGCGAGCTCTACGGCCAGCGCGTCTCGGAGCTCGAGGGGGGAGCGCTGGGGCCACTGGTGGAGGCGGCGCGTTCCTCCGAGTGGGGCATGTACCCCGACTACGAGTTCACGGGAGTGACCAAGAAGGCGGCCTTCAAGCACTGCCACGGGCCCGAGGAGGGCGGCTTCGGCTGGGTGGTGGGAGTGGGGGTCAACGACGGGGACATCTACGCGCCGGTGCAGGAGCTCTCCAACTGGCTCTTCACCTCCTCGGCGGTGATCCTCGCCCTGGCCGTGCTCTTCACCTTCTACGTCGCGCACCGCACGACGCGCCCCATCCGCGAGCTCGAAGCCCACACCCGACTGGTGGGCTGCGGCGACCTCGACACGCGTCTCGCCGTGCGTTCCGGGGACGAGCTGGGGCAGCTCGCCGACTCCTTCAACCGCATGACCACCGAGCTGAAGGAGAACCGCGAGCAGTTGGTGGCCGCCGAGAAGGAGGCCGCCTGGCGCGAGATGGCGCGCCAAGTGGCCCACGAGATCAAGAACCCCCTGACCCCCATCAGCCTCTCCGCCAGCCTCCTGCACCGCAGTTGGGCCGAGAAGAGCCCCGAGTTCGACAGCATCCTCGAGCGCACCATCGAGCTGATCCAGCGGCAGGTCGAGAACATGCGTGAAGTGGTGCGCGACTTCTACGCCTTCGCCGGGGAGCACCGCGATCGGCGTGCGGTGGACGTGATCGCCCTGCTCGACTCCCTGCTCGAGCTCAATTCGGCGCTGGCCGACGAGCGCGGGGTACGCCTGCACCGCCCCGAGGAGAGCGAGCCCGTCCTGGTGAGAGCCGATCCCGACGAGCTCTCGCGCGCCCTCCTGAACCTGATCACCAACGCCCTGGCGGCGATGCCCGACGGCGGGGACCTGTTCCTGGCGGTGGAGGCGGAGGACGGCCGCGTGAGGATCGAGGTGCGCGACACGGGCTCGGGGATCGATACCGAGGTCCTGGACCGCCTCTTCGAGCCCTACTTCACCACCCGCAGCAGCGGGACGGGCCTGGGCCTGGCGATCGTGCGACGCATCGTCGAGGACCTGGACGGCCAGGTCGAGCTCCGCAACGTCGACTCCGGCCCCGGAGCCGTGGCCCACGTGGTGTTGCCACGCTGGGAGGCGTGAGCCGACCCGCAGTGCGCCCCGCGGGAGGGACGACTACACCGAGGCGGAGAAGGCGAGCACCTTCGGCCGCACCAGGCGCTCGAAGTCCGTGTAGGCGAGTTGGATCAGTTCGGTGTGGGTCCCGGCGCTGAAGGCGATCTGCTCGTCCTCGGTGAGGGTCTGCGCCACGTACACGTCCATTCCGTAGAGGTTCCCGAAGGGGGGCATGGCACCCACCTCGCAACCGGGGAACAGCTCGCGGAACTCGACCTCCGTGGCCAGCTCCACCTTGCGTGCCCCGGTGCCCTCCTCCAGGAGCCGTAGGTCGGCGCGGAAGGAAGCGGGCAGCACCGCCATCGCCAACGCACCGTCCAGCTTGATGATCACGGTCTTGGCGATCTCCCGGCCGGGGATGTGTGCCGCGGCGGCGATCGTCTGCGCCGTGAAGGCGGGGGAGTGAGTGAGGGTGGTGTACTCGACCCCCTGGTCATCCAGGTACTTTCGGAGTCTTCTGACCGGCATGGCCATACCTCCTGTGTCTGTCCGAAAGCTGGGGATCGCAGACCATCGTACCCCGCCACCCCCGTTTCCGCCGGGTTGGAAGGTCTAGTGCCCCAGGCCCTCGCCGGCGGCGGCCGCCGTGGGGGCGTAGACCCCCGTGAGCGCGTGGAGGGTGGAGCGCAGCAGCGGCAGGTTGGCGGCGTCGTTGGGGTCGGAGGAGGACTCCAGGACCCCGTACAGCCCGACCAGTTCCGCGAGCGCCCTGCGTCTCCCTTCGACGCCGCACTCGGCGAGTCCCTTGCAGGCGAGGATCGCGTACCAGGGGTGTCGCGCCGGGGCGGTCTCCCGAGGGAGGGTGTCGCCGTTCCGGTAGGCGCCGCACAGCTCTTCCACCAGCGACTCGAAGGCCGATCGGGCACGCTGCTTCTCGCCGAGCTCGAAGAGGGCCCGCGCGGCGGCGCTGCGCGTGAAGGGATTGGGCCTGTCGGTCAGCTCGGAGAGCGCCGGCAGCGCCGATCGGAGGCGCAGCACGCCGACCTCGTAGGCGGCGTAGCCCGCCAGCGGATCCGGGCTCTCCAGCTCCGCCAGCAAGCGTCGCTCCAGCTCGGGATCCGTGCGGTCGACCCGCCGCTGGTCGTGGTACCCGGCGAAGACCAGCGGCAGATCTTCGGGATCGACCGGCAGCCAGTAGTCGTACAGCTCGTGGATCGCCCGGCCCCTCACGATCGGATCGGGGTCGTCGAGGAGGCGCCGCAGGTACGCCACCAGATCCTCGTTCGGCCCGTAGGCGAAGTAGGTGACCTCGGTCAGGACCCGCCGGCGGATGGCGGGGGAGGGGGCGTTCGCCCGCGCCTCGAAGAGGTCGACCCGGGCGGCCACCCGCGGGTAGTCGCGCGCCAGGATCGGGTCCACGCAGGCGGGGGTGGCGTCCACCGGCCCCACGGACCCGGTCACCTGGAGCAGGGCCCCGGCGAGGGGCAGAAGGGCTCCGACGAATATCACAAGCATGCTGTCCTCCACCCCCATTCTCGTCCGCGTGCGGCGATCGGGCGCAACCGCCATGTAACGGTCCGAGGGAGCCGGGCTAGTATGCAGCCTCCCCGGCGGCCCCCGGCCCGCGGAGCGCCCGCTCGAATCTCACATGATCCTTTCAGGGCGTGGGCCGTTGGCAGGAGACCCGGCACCGTTTCACTTCAGCCGATCCCGGCCCGACTCTCCACGAACACGGCAGGACGTACCGATGCGCTGGAACCCGCTCCAATCCCTGTTCCTCCTCCCCCTGCTCACGGTCATGGCGGCCCCGGCGGCCGCCCAGGGGACGCCCATCGGCTTCGAGGAGGAGTTCGCCCTCGCGACCGATCGCGCCCTGGCCCTCGAGCAGCTCATCCCGGGCACCCAGGAGTACTACTACTACCACTGCCTGCACCACCAGAACACGGGTGCCTTCGACGAGGTGGGGCCCCTGCTGGACCAGTGGATCAACCGCCACGGCCGCGGCGAATGGGTGGAGGAGATCGAGAACCGCCAGGCGCTCTTGACCTTCGATCGCAATCCGGGGGCCGCCCTGGCCTTCCTGCGCCAGCGCCTGGGCCTGCGCTTCAGCCACCAGCGAGAGGTGAGTGGCGGCAAGCCGGACCTGCCCACGCGACTCGATCCGAGGCTGATCTCGCCCGCGGCCCTGACCCGCCGCGCCCTGGAGCGCCACCGCGGCTCGTTGGACGGCTTCCGGGACTCGGCCCTCCTGTCCCTGATCGGGAGCGACTTCGACGACGACCTCCTGATGAGCCTCCTGCGGCGTCTGGAGCGCCCGGACCTCCCCAACCTGCCCGCCCTGGTGGTGCGCAACCTGCGCCACCGCCAGAGTGACGGCTTCGGATCCCTCGACATCCACGAGGACCTGCTGCTCGATCAGCTCGAGGAGTGCGTCCGGCTCGCTCCCGACCTCTTGAACGAGACGGGCTTCATCCACGTCTACCTCGAGCGTCTGGCGCCGAACCCCGACGTGCAGTGGCGCTACGACGTGCGGGAGCGCGAGGCCTACCTCCAGCGCCTGGAGGCCTTCACCGACCGCCTGGCTCCCGCTCACAACTCCCTCGCGGCCCACGTCCTGCACCACCGCCTGGTCCACGACCTGGCCCTGGGCAAGCCCGACCGGGAGCGCTTCATGGCCTACCTGCGACTGCCGCGCGATTCGGGGTACGTCAATCCCAAGTACCTGCGGCGGCGCGTGCGCGGCGACCAGCTGGTGGACCCGGAGCGCGATTACCCGACCGAGCTGGATTCGATCGGGAACGACGAGCAGCTGGTGCGCGCCTACCTGGCGCACTTCTTCGCCAGCGAGGACTCCTACGCGCCCTACGCCGAGTACGTGCGGGAGGACTACCTGAAGCGCCTCTTCGCCGAGACCAAGATCCTGGCCGGGAGTGGGGACATGGAGCGCTGGTACTCCCTGCTCGACGATCCCGCCTACTACGAGGCGCTCAAGCAGCGCGTCGAGATCGAGTTCCCACCCACCCAGCGGACGTACTTCGCCACCCAGGAGCCGGTGACGATCGACGTCGACCTGAAGAACGTCGACACCCTGCTGGTCAAGGTCTTCGAGATCAACACCTTGAACTTCCACGTCGCGGAGGAGCGCGAGGTCGACGCCTCGATCAATCTCGACGGCCTGGTCCCCAACGAGGAGCACACCTTCGAGTACGAGGTGAACCCGCTGCGCCGCGTGCAGCGCCAGTTCAGCTTCCCCGCGCTCGAGCGGCCCGGCACCTACGTGGTGGAGTTCATCGGCAACGGCACCTCCAGCCGGGCGGTGATCCGCAAGGGGCGCCTGCAGTACCTGGCGCGGCTGGGCGCCGCCGGCCACGTCTTCAAGGTGTTCGACGAGTCCGGCCGTCACCTGCGCGACGCATCGATCCACTTCGGCGGGCGCGAGTATCCCGCCGACGACTCGGGGGAGGTGCTCCTGCCCTACTCCACCGACGGGGACCGCCGGGCGATCGTCTTGAGCCACGGCCCCCTCTCGACCCTCGAGGACTTCCAGCACCGGGAGGAGCGCTACGCCCTGCGCGCGGGGATCTTCCTCGAGCGAGAGACGTTGCTCACCCGCCAGAAGGCGAAGATCGTCGTGCGCCCGCGGCTCGCGCTGAACGGCGAGGCGGTCAGCCTCGAGCTGCTCGAGGATCCCCTGCTGACGATCACCTCCCACGATCGGGACGGGGTCGCCTCGACCCTCGACGTGCGCGACCTCGAGCTCAGTGCCGAGCAGGAGTTGGTGCACGAGATCCAGGTGCCCCAGGACCTGGCCTCCCTCAGCGTGAGCCTGCGCGGGCGCGTGCGCAGCCTGAGCCGCGGGGAGACGCTCGACCTGGAGAGCTCCTCGGCGCGGTTCCTGGTCAGCGCCATCGACGCCACGGCGCAGACCTCGAGCCCCCTGCTGGGCCACACCGCGTCGGGCTACGTCCTCGACGTGCTCGGCAAGAGCGGCGAGCCGAAGGTGGATCGGGCGGTCGAAGTCACCCTGACGCACCGCGACTACACCGACCCGCTCTCGGTCACCCTCAAGACCGACGGGCGCGGACGCATCGAGCTGGGGGACCTGGAGGGGATCACCCACGTGCAGGCCTCGGGGCTGCCGGACGGCTTCGGCGCCTGGACCCTGCCCACTCCGACCCGCGACTACCCCACGTATCTCCAGGGCGTGGCGGGGCACACGATCCGCGTGCCCTACCAGGGGAGCGCCGCGGCGGTCTCGCGCTCGGTGGCCTCGC
Source organism: uncultured Planctomycetaceae bacterium (assembly GCA_964507325.1). GTDB lineage: Bacteria > Planctomycetota > UBA1135 > UBA1135 > CAZDQL01. The sequence goes on from CAZDQL010000045.1 coordinate 30,183, forward strand.
TGCTCGAGGTGCGCGGGGGGGCATTCGTGCGCGACCGGCGCCACCACCTGGCCCTGGTGGACGGCTTCCTCGAGCTGCGCGACCTCCCCGCCGGGGACTACGACCTGTGGCTGGAGGAGATCGGTCGGGGGATCGGGATCATGGTCACCGCCGGCGAAGCCCGCCAGGGATGGGCCTTCGGTCGCGACCGCATCCTGGAGCTCGCCGGTCGCGGCGCGCTGCACGTCACCCGCATCGACGCCGCAGGGGAGGAGCTCCTGATCCAGCTGGCGAACGCGCGGGAGGACGCGCGCGTGCACGTGGTCACCACCCGCTACCTGACCCCCTTCGACCCCTTCCGGAGCCTGGCCGTCGCGCCGACGAGGGTTCCCTGGGACACGGATGTGGTGCATCCCGAGTCCACCTACCACTCGGGGCGCGAGATCGGGGACGAGTACCGCTACATCCTGGAACGGCGCTACGCCAAGAAGTTCCCGGGCAACATGCTGCGCCGCCCCGGGTTGATCCTGAACCCGTGGGCCCTGGAGGAGACCCGCTCCGCGATCGGGATGGGCGGGGGCGCGGGGGGTAGCTTCGGCGGCAAGAAGGGGGCGCGCGCCAGCGCTGGCGGAGGGGCGTCCGCCGGGCCCAGCACGGGCCGCACCAGTTCCCCGGGGATCTTCCCCAACCTGGACTTCCTGCCCGAGCCCGCGGTGCTGCTCACCAACCTGCGCCCCGACGGAGAGGGCCTGGTGCGCGTGCCCCTCGCGGAGCTCGGCCCCGGTCAGCTCGTGCACGCCGTGGCGGTCGACCAGGAGAGCACCGTCTACGCCTGTCTCCCGCTCGCCGAGCGCTCCCTGGAGCCCAGGGACCGGCGCCTGCCGGCGTCCCTCGACCCCGAGCGCCACCTCACCCAGCAGCGCGCCATCGAGTTCGTCGACGCCGGCGAGACCACGGTGGTGGAGGACGTCTCCACCTCCGAGGCGCAGACCTTCGACTCCCTGGCGGGGGTCTTCCAGCTGCTCCAGACCCTGGGCGGCGCCGAGGACCTGGGCCAGTTCGCCTTCCTCCTGCGCTGGCCGGAGCTCTCCGAGGAGGAGCGGGCGGAGCTCTACTCGCGCTACGCCTGCCACGAGCTGCACTTCTTCCTGCACCAGAAGGACCCGACCTTCTTCGACGAGGTGATCCGCCCCTACCTGGCGCACAAGGCGCACAAGACCTTCCTCGACCAGTGGCTGCTCGAGGAGGACCTCAGCGGCTATCTGGATCCCTGGGCCTTCGCGCGCCTGAACGTGGTGGAGCGCATCCTCCTGGCCCGGCGCATCGAAGGGGAGGGGGAGGCCGGGGCGCGCCACCTGCGCGAGCTCCTGGAGCTGGTTCCCCCCGATCCGGTGCGCGACGCCCTGCTCTTCGAGACCGCCCTGGCGGGCGCTGCGATGGACACCGCCCCGAGCCTGGGGACGCGCTTGGCGGCCGCGGGGGAGCTGGCACGCGCTGCGCTCGAACCCGCCGCCTCCGCCGCTGCGCCGGGGGGCCCCGCCTCTCCGGGACCCGCCCGCCCCAAGGCCCGTGGGCGCAAGCGCGCGGAGGAACTCAAGGAGGAGCTCGCCGCCGACTTCGAGGAGGAGGGCCTCGAGCTGGCCGACAAGGACGCGGGCCGCATGGACGACTTGGCGCGCCGCAAGCAGCTACGCCAGCTCTACCGCGCGCCGGAGCAGACGCGCCAGTACGTCGAGCACAACTACTGGCACCGGCGCATCGAGGAGCAGGACGGCGACCTGATCGACATCAACGCCTTCTGGCTCGACTTCGCCGGGGCGCGCCCCGGGGAGCCCTTCTTCTCGGTCCACTTCCCCCAGGCGACCGGCAACTTCGCGGAGATGATGCTGGCCCTGGCGGTCCTGGACCTGCCCTTCGAAGCGGGGGAGCACACGATCGAGACCGAGGGCAAGCGCCTCAGCCTGAGCGCGGCCAGCCCCCTGCTCATGGTGCGCAAGCAGATCCGGGAGGCGGGGCCGGCGGCGGAGGCGTTGCCCCTGCTCATCAGCCAGGACTTCTTCCGCCTCGACGACCGCTACCACCACGAGGGCAACCAGCGCCACGACAAGTACGTCACCGGCGAGTTCCTGGTGGACGTGGCCTACGGCTGCCGGGTGGTGTTGACCAACCCCACCTCCTCGCCGCGCGACGTCGAGCTCCTGCTGCAGATCCCGCAGGGCGCCCTCCCCGTCCAAGGCGGCTTCGAGACCCGCGGTTTGGAGGTGCGCGTCGAGCCCTACGGCACCCAAGCCCTCGAGTTCGCCTTCTACTTCCCCGGCCCGGGGGACTTCGCCCACTACCCCGCCCACGTGGGTCGTGACGGCGCCCTGATCGCCTCCGTCGAGCCGGTGCGCCTGGAGGTGGTGACCGAGCCCAGCTCGGTGGACACCGGCTCCTGGGAGTACCTCTCCCAGAACGGCAGCCCCGAGGAGGTCCTGACCTTCCTGGAGGGAGCCAATCCCCAGCGCCTCGACCTGGCGAAGATCGCCTGGCGCATGCGTGACCGCAGCTTCTTCGAGGCGGTGGTCTCCGAGTTGCGCAGGCGTCACGTCTACGACCACGTGCTGTGGTCCTACGGCCTCCACCACGGAGCCGTGCCCACCGCGCGCGAGTACCTGCGCCACGCAGGGGGTTTCCTGTCGCGCTGCGGCTCCTACCTCGACTCACCCCTGGTGACGATCGATCCGGTCGAGCGCCGCGCCTGGCAGATGATGGAGTACGAGCCGCTCTTCAACCCGCGCGCCCACCGCTTCGGCCGGCAGCGCGTGATCCTGAACCACGATTTGGCGCGGCAGTACCGCTCCCTGATGGAGATCCTCGCCTATCGCCCGCGGCTCGACAGCGCCGACTGGATGACGGTCACCTACTACCTGCTCTTGCAGGACCGCGTCGAGGAGGCCCTGGCGAGCTTCGCGCGGGTCGATCGGGCAGAGCTCCCCTGGGACCTGCAGTACGACTACATGCGCGCCTACCTCGACTTCTTCAGCGAGGAACACGCCCTGGCCCGCGGAATCGCCGAGCGCTACCGCGACTACCCGGTCAAGCGCTGGCGCGGGATGTTCCGGGAAGTGTTGAGTCAGCTCGACGAGGCCCAGGGCGCAGCCCCCGAAGGCGGTGATCCCGACGATCGCACCCAGCGGCAGACCGCCCTGGCCGCCAGCGAGCCGGCCCTGGAGCTCACCGTCGAGGCGCGCCGGGTCACCGTCGGCTACCAGAACCTGAAGAGCTGCGAGGTGAGCTACTACGAGATGGACATCGAGTTCCTCTTCTCGACCAGCCCCTTCGTCCAGCAGGGCTCGGGGTCCTTCTCCTACGTGCGACCCAACCGCACCGACCGCGTGCCCCTGCCCGCGGAGGGGAGCGAGGTCGTCTTCGACCTCCCGCGCGAGCTCCAGAGCGCCAACGTGCTCGTGGAGGTGCGCGGCGAGGGGATCGTGCGGCGTCAGGCCTACTACGCCAACGCCCTCGCGGTGCAGATGATCGAGAGCTACGGGCAGCTCACGGTGACCCACGAGCAGACCGGGAAACCCCTGCCACGGGTGTACGTCAAGGTCTTCTCCCGCACCGGCGACGGCTCGGTGCGCTTCTACAAGGACGGCTACACCGACCTGCGCGGGCGCTTCGACTACGCCTCCCTCTCGGGCCAGGGGGGCGGGAGCGTGGAGCGCTTCGCGATCCTCGTCCTGAGCGAGTCGGACGGGGCCGTCATCCGCGAGGTGGCGCCACCCACGGAGTGACGCGGGGCGGGGGACTAAGGCCTTACCCGCACGAAACTGGGCCCAAGGAGGCTCGCGGGGCACCGTGGGGATCCCATGGCGCCCCGGGGGTCGTTTCTTTAGCGTCCTAAGGGTGAATTACTGGGGCGGATGGCGTATCGCGTCCGTCCGCTGAATGCGGATCGGAGCGGCCGCCAGAGTCGGCCGGAGTGCAAGCACTGGAGTTCGAGCGATGATCAAGGGTTCGAAGATTGTGAATAGGGCGAGGTTCCCCCGGGGCCTCTTCGCGACGTTGGGACTCCCGGCACTGGGGATGGTGGGAGCTCTGACGCTCCCAGTTTCCGCCCAGGAGACCGCCAAGCCCCAGGACTTCGGCTTGCTGAGGGCGGTCCCCGAGGACTGCTTCCTGATCGCCGCCAGTCACTACAACCCCGAGCGGAAGTTCCTCGACGACTACTGGGCCGAGGTCTGGGTCGCCTTCGAAGAGAGCGGCGTCATGGACGACGTCTTCGGCCTGGTCATGGACCTGGCGCCCAACGACGAGGCGCGAGCCGAGCTGACCCGCATGCGGGATCGCTTCTGCGAACTGGTGACCGCCGTCGACTGGGAGGCCTTCGGCTCCGGCGAGGTGGTCTTCGGCGAACGGCTGGGCGCGCCCCAGGAGATGCGCCAGGGGATCATGTTCGGCGTTCCGGACCTGGTGGTCCTCTTCCAGATGTCGGAGGAGAGCGCGGCCAAGAACTACGAGGGGCTGCACGTGCTCCTCGGCGCGGGCCTGGATGAGCTCTCGAACCTCGCCGGGGTCGAGATGAAGCTTCAGGATCGTGGCCACGAAGGCACCCGGCAGGCGCTCTTCGACATCGGTGAGCTCGATCCGGACGCCCCCAAGCTGGCGATCTCCATCGGACTGCAGGGGGATGTCCTCTACCTGACCTTCGGTGGGAAGATCCACGACGAGATTCCCGCGCTGCTCGCGGGCACGAGTGGGCAACGCTCGGCGGCCGCCAGCCCGCGCGTCGCCGCCGCCCTGGCCACCGTGCCCAAGGCTGGGGACGGGTTCGAGTTGGTCGACTTCGTGCGGCTGCGCGACTCCCTGGAGCTGCAGTTCGCGGGCTTGATGAAGATGATCGAGCGCGAGGCGGGCCCCCAGCCCGGCGACGCCGAGGGCAACGAGTCGCAGAAGTGGATCAGCGCCGCGCACGGCCTGATCGATCGCGGTCTCGAGACCCTGGGGATCCTCGACTACTCGGTGACCATCCACACCACCAAGGGGTTCTCGACCCACAATGAGTCCTTCACCGCCCTGGTTCCCGGCGCGGAGGAGAACCCCTTCCATCCCGTGATAGCCGGCGGCCGCGACGTGAGCGAGTTCGCCCGCTTCCTGCCGCAGGAAACCGTCTCCTTCTCGGCGTCGGGGGGTTGCGACATCCTCGCCCTCTACGACTTCCTCGAGGAGACCGTGGCCGGCACCGGTGAGGTAGGCGAAGAGATCCTGGTCTTCTGGGAGAACTTCCAGGAGGAGCAGCAGTTCGACATCCGCGAGGACTACCTGGGTTGGATCGGCGCTGGCAGCGTCAGTGCCTCCTTCCAGCTCGACGGCCAAGAGGCCTGGGTCCTCAGGATGGAGGTCACCGACGACGAGCGGGCCGCTGCCAAGCTCAGCGCCGGCCTCGAGTTCATGACCGAGAAGATGGCCGGCCTGGCAGAGCTGAACCCCATGCTCGGCATGCTGACGCCGCGGATCAGCGACACCACCCACGAGGAGCTGAAGGGCTTCCACGACATCAGCATCGCGATGATGCCGACCCCGGCGGTCTGTGGCGTGAAGGAGGGCTGGATGGTGTTCGGCACCTCGGCGGACGCCGCCGTGCTCACCCAGGCGACCGGCGCCGGAGAGCACCCCAACGTGATGCAGAACGAGGCGCTGGTGGCCCAGGCCCTGTTGCCGCAAGGTCCGGCGCGCTCGGTCACCTTCACCGACCACGAGAAGGATGCGGAGACGATCGCGGGCGCTCTGTCGGCGATCTCGATGATGGGCGGTATGTTCGGTGCGGCCATCCCCGACGAAGAGGCGCGCGAGATCGTGGCCCGCTTGGCCGGCATCGTCGGCAAGCTGGCTCCGGTGGCGGGCGCCATCGACTTCTACGACGCCTCCGCCTCCTACACGACCTTCGACGGCCAGGCCTGGCGCGTCCGTTCGGTCACCCACTACGTGCCGCCCACCAAGGCGGAGGAAGGCCAGTAGGGGCGATGCAGGAGAAGCGCCGGTCGGTGGATCCCCCCCGGGGGAGGACGCTGACCGGCGTTCACTTCCTCCTGACCTACTCCTGCCCTTTCGAGTGCGACCACTGCTTCCTGCACTGCGGCCCCCGGGCCAGGGGGACCTTCACCGTCGCGGACCTGCGGCGGGCGATGACCCAGATCGGGGAGACTCCGGGCATCACCTCCGTCTACTTCGAGGGGGGTGAGCCCTTCCTCTTCCACCCACTCCTGGTCGCCGGCGTGAGCCTGGCGCGCGAGCGGGGACTGACGGTGGGGATCGTCACCAACTGCTACTGGGCGATGGGCGAGGAGGACGCGCGCCTGTGGCTCGAGCCGTTGGGAGAGCTCGGGATCGCCGACCTCTCAGTCAGCGACGACGAGTTCCACGGCGACGGGCCGGCGGGCGAGCGCCCCGCCCACGCCCGCGCCGCGGCCGACTCCCTGGGGATCCCCTGCGGCTCGATCTGCATCGAGCCACCGCGGCCGGCGCCCGCCGGCGCGCCCAAGGGGGAGCCGGTCGTGGGGGGAGGGGTCCAGCTCAGGGGCCGCGCCGCCGAGGAGCTCGTCGGCGACCTGCCCCGCTACCCCGCCGCCCGCTTCGACGAGTGCCCGCACGAGGAGCTCGTCGCCCCCCGGCGCATCCACCTCGATCCCTTCGGCCACGTGCACCTCTGCCAGGGGATCGTGATCGGCAACGTCTGGGAGACTCCTCTGGCGGAGCTCGACGCCGACTACCGGGTGGAGTCGCACCCGATCGCGGGGCCGCTCTCGCAGGGCGGTCCCGCCGAGCTGGCGCGCGTCCACGGCGTGCCCCTCGACGAGGAGGGCTACGTCGACGCCTGCCACCTGTGCTACTCGGTGCGCAAGGCCTTGCGCACCGAGTTCCCCGACGCCCTCGCTCCGCCCCAGGTCTACGGGATCGAATCGGACGCTTGAGGGGCGGTCGCTTCCGCCTCAGTCCTCGAAGCGCCGGTCCCAGGGGTTGTTCCGCCGCGGGGTGAACCAGGCCTCGCCCTCGGCGGGCGGGGTCGTGCCGGTGTCGCCCGTGTAGCCCAGGGCCGCCATCTGGGCCAGGATCTCCGCATCCTGCCGCCCCTCTCCCAGGGAGAGCTTCGAATCGGAGGCGTCCGCGAGCCACTCGATCAGGACCTGGCGCAGCTCCTTGGCCAGCTCGGGGCGCTCGTCCACCAGGTCCCGCTCGCAAGTGGGATCCTCGGGCAGGTAGTAGAGCTCGACCTGGTGCTCGTCGCGCACGGGGGGTTCCAGACGACGGCGCAGGTTGAGGGCCAGGAACCACCCACCCCGACCCACGCTGGCCGAGTGACCGTGGGAGGAGATCGCGAAGCGCGGCGGAGCCTCGCGCTCGGGGTCCTCGACCCAGAGCAGGAGGTTGCGCCCCGGGAAGTCCACCATCGGCAAGCCCGCCAGGTCGAGCAGGGTGCGACCCAGGTCGAGCTGGTCGACGGGGGCTGCGATGCGAGCACCCTGCGGGCAACCGGGTCCCCGCAGGATCAGGGGCACCGCCAGGGTCTCCGGGTAGAGCCCTTGGTGGAGCCAGTACACGCCGTGGCTGCCGAAGTGCTCCCCGTGATCGCCGGTGACCGCGATCAGGCCCTTCGCCAGCCTGGGGTTCTCGAAGAAGCTCGCCAGCTGCTCGTCGAGGTAGGTGATCTCGCCGCGGTACTGGGCGACCACGTAGGACAGGTCACGGATGCGCCTGTCCCAGATCGCTCGCTTCTCCTTCGGGAGCGCAGGGAGGGAGGGGTCGTAGGGGTCCTGCTCGCGATCGTAGTACAGGTAGCGGTGACTCTGCGGCGGGTCGTAGGGCGTGTGCGCGTCGAAGACGTGCAGCCAGATGAAGAGCGGCCGGCCTCGCGCCTCCTCCACCCACCCCTCCAAACGCGCGATCGCGACGGAGGAGTCGATCTGGTCCTCGCCGACGGGGGCGAAGGCGCGATCGAAGCCCTGACCCAGACCGCTCCATTCGTGCCCCAGGTGACGCGCGCTCAAGGCGCAGAGGGTGTAGAACCCCGCCGCCTGGAAGCGCTCCGCCAGGGTCGTCGCCTCTCCGGAGAGGGCGGCGTTGTTGTGCAGGATCCCCGTATCCCTCACCGGAATGCCCGTCATCAGGGAGGCGTGGGATGGATTGGTGATGTTGGTGGGGGCGAAGCAGTCCTCGAAGATCACCCCCTCGGCCGCTAGGCGGGCCAGGAAGGGGGTGCGCACGCCCCCGGCGCCTCCCTCGAGGTGATCGGCGCGGTGGGTGTCGGAGGTCACCAGCACCACCGTGGGGGGGGTGCTCAGGCGTCGCACGAGGTGCGGCGATGCCAGGGCGCAGACAGCCTCCTCAGCGCCGATCTTCTCCAGCTCGAAGCGCACGTTGAGCTCCTCGCCGCCGACGTGGTTCAAGGGGATGCCGACCGTGCGCCAGCGCGGTTCAGCCTCGTCGCTGTGCAAGCGGATCGTCCTCGAGGTCGGCTCGCCCGCTCCACCGCTGACCATGACCTTCAAGCGCAGGGTCTCGCCGGGGCGTTGCACCGAGCGGGGATACGCATAGGCGAACTCCAAGCGCGCCTGCGGTGGGCCGATCACGCGTGCCTCGAGCGGATCGAAACTGGACAGCCCCACTCCGGAGCGGGTCTCCTCTCCCAACTGGATCGGCCGCGGACCCTCAGTCGCCGTGGGCAGGGTAGCGGCTCGGGGGACCCGCACCAGATCCACGCCCAGGACGATCGGTGCGCGCAGGACTCGTCGGAAGGTCAGGACGACGTGGGTCGCCCCCTTCTCGGCGGCCAACAACCCGGGTAGATCCAGGACCACCGCGCCCACATCACCCTCTCCTACGAAGCGCGTCGTGGTGGATCTGGCCAGGAGCTCCCCCTTCGCCACCGCCTTGGCGATCACGTCCACCTTGCCCTGGAGGGCCAGACGCAGGACCACCCGGTTGAAGCTCTCCGGCTGGAAGGGCCCGCGGATGGTGAGCCTCGCTTCGGGATCGAGCTCGACCTCGACACCCGCGGCGGGCCCCTTCTTGGCTCTCTGGTCCTGGGTGCGATAGCGGGCGCACCCCTCCGGCGTGAACCTCCAGCGGGCGGGGATCGACTCGCCCACCTCGAAGCTGGCCGCGGTCACCACCGGGGGGACGCTGTAGTCGGGCCGGGTGCTGCGCAGGTCGAGCCGCACCAGTGCCCCCGGGAGTCGGCCCGCATCCCCGGCCCAGACCTCATCCAAGGTCGGGCTACACCCCGAGCCCAGGCTGGTCAGGAGCAGAGCAACGAGGGCGGGGCGAGGAGAGATGGAGGCGGAGCGCCGAGACCACATTGGAGCACCGAACGGTACCCCGGGGGGTGGGATCGTGCCACCTGGGGGCCCGAAGTGGGATCCTCACCGCGGGGGGTGGGCGGTGGTCCCGAGAGGAGGGCGATGGACCCCCGGGGAAGGCCGAAAATTCTTCCATGGGCGGGGGGAGTCGCTCTGGCACCCTCCTCGCGAATGCGTACGCTGCGCCGCATGCCGCCGCCCGCATACCGGACCGAAGAGGGGCCCCCACAAGGGCCGGGGAAGCTGCGCGTCCTCTTTCTCTGCACGGGGAATGCGGCGCGAAGCCAGATGGCCGAGGGGTGGGCCCGCGAGCTCGGCTGCGACCGCTTGGAGGCGCAGTCGGCGGGGACCTCCCCCCACGGCCTCGACCCGCGGGCGGTCCAGGTGATGGCGCAGGCGGGGGTCGACATCTCCGGTCACCGCTCCAAGTCGGTCGAGGAGCTGCTCGACCACCCCTTCGACCTGGTCGTGACCGTCTGCGACGCCGCGCGGGAGGCCTGCCCCACCTTCCCCGGCGGGGTGCGCCACCTGCACGTCGGCTTCGACGACCCGCCGCGCCTCGCGGCGGAAGCGGCGACCGAAGAGGAGGCGCTCGCCGCCTACGCGCGGGTGCGCGACCAGATCCGCGAGTTCGTCCAGGGGTTGGCGAGCGAAGGCTCCGAGGAGCGGCGGCTGGGCTGGCTCGACCGCTTCCTGACCCTGTGGATCTTCCTGGCGATGGGCCTCGGGGTCCTGATCGGCCGCGCCTTCGAAGGCGCCGACGCCTTCCTGGACCGCTTCTCCGTGGGGACCACCAACGTTCCGATCGCGGTGGGGCTGATCTTGATGATGTACCCGCCGCTGGCGAAGGTGCGCTACGAGAAGCTGCACGAGGTCTTCCGCGACTGGAGGATCCTCGGCATCTCCCTGCTGCAGAACTGGGTCGTGGGACCGGTGCTGATGTTCGCTCTGGCGGTCGTCTTCCTCGGGGACCTGCCGCAGTACATGATCGGGGTGATCCTGGTCGGCCTGGCGCGCTGCATCGCCATGGTGCTGGTGTGGAACGACCTGGCGCGCGGCAGCAACGACTACGGCGCCGGGCTGGTGGCGTTCAACAGCGTCTTCCAGATCCTCTTCTTCGGCGCCTACGCCTGGCTCTTCATCACCGTGCTGCCGCCCTTCCTGGGACTCGAGGGCGCGCTGGTGGACGTGAACATGGGGGAGATCTTCACCAGCGTGATGATCTACCTGGGCATCCCCTTCTTCGGCGGCCTCGTCACGCGCCTGGTGCTACGCGGGCTCAAGGGGGACGAGTGGTACACGCAGCGCTTCCTGCCGCGCATCGCCCCCCTGACCCTGGCGGCGCTGCTCTTCACGATCGTGGTGATGTTCAGCCTGAAGGGGGACCAGATCGTGGAGCTGCCCTTCGACATCCTGCGCATCGCGCTGCCCTTGACCTGCTACTTCCTGATCATGTTCTTCCTCTCCTTCTGGATCGCCAGGAAGGCGGGGGCGGACTACGAGCGCACCGCGACCCTGGCCTTCACCGCGGCGGGCAACAACTTCGAGCTGGCGATCGCAGTGGCGATCTCGGTCTTCGGGATCGCCTCGCCGGTCGCCTTCGCCACGGTGGTCGGTCCCCTGGTGGAGGTGCCGGTGCTGATCGGGTTGGTGAACGTCTCCCTGTGGATGGGGCGCAGGTACTTCCCGCGGCTGGGGGCTGCCTGAAGCCCCCGCTAGCGAGTCGTTACAGCTCAGTCTGCCCGGCTGCGTCGCTCCAGTCCTGGACCCTCTCGGCTGCGGGGGCGCTCTTCGCCACCGGTGGTTGCCAAGCCAGCCGGGCCGTGGGAGGGTGGGGGCGGGAATGCGGTCGTGCTGTCCCGCTTCGTCGTGAACGGGGCCCGTACTGACGCCTGTGATCCCCTCATCCCTCTAGGTGCGCACCATGACCCTGGACTCCCGGGCTCCCTCCCCCCTCCTCCGCCTCCCTCGACTCGCCGCCTTGGCGCTCCCCGCCCTGCTCGCCCTGGCCGCCCCGCGACCCGCCCACTGCGGCGAGGAGCCGATCTCGATCGACGGTCAAGGCCGCGTGCACCCGCGGCGGCTGCTGGTCGCTCCCCACGCAGCAGAGGGCGGCCTCGCCGACGCCGTGCGCCGGGCGGCGGAGGTCGAGGCGGCCTTGGCGCGGGCGGGAACCCACACCCTGCGCGACCTGCCCCAGATCGGTTGGCGGGTGGTCGAGCTCGAAGACTCGGATCTCCTCGCTGCCAAGGCCCGCCTGGAGCAGAGCGGTCTCTTCCGCCACGTCTCCCTCGACCACGCCATGCAGCTGGCCCACGTGCCCAACGATCCCTATTGGCCGCAGTGGCACATGCTCCAGATCCGCGCCGATCTGGCCTGGGATCTCGAGCGCGGAGACCCGGCGGTGAGCGTGGCGGTGATCGACACCGGCATCGAGGTCAGCCACCCCGACCTGGCTGCCAACATGTGGACCAACCCCGGCGAGACGGCGGGCAACGGCGTGGACGACGACGGGAACGGCTACGTCGACGACGTCTACGGGTACGACTTCGCCTACGACGACTCCGACCCCGACGACGTCTACGGGCACGGCACCCCCTGCGCCGGGATCGTGGCCGCGGTACAGGACAACTCCATCGGGGTCACCGGCGTCGCGCCGGGGTGTCGGGTAGGGGCGCTCAAGGCGGCGATCGACAGCGGTTACCTCTACGACTCCGCCGTCGTTCCCGCCCTGCTCTACGCCGCCGACATGGGCTTCCAGGTCGCGTCGATGAGCTTCTACGGCGACCAGGTGACCCCCGCCCAGGGGGACGCCATCGCCTACTGCCACACCCAGGGCCTCCTGCCGGTGGCCGCGGCGGGGAACGACTATCAGGTCCTGCCCTACTACCCCGCCGCCTTCGAGGGGACCCTGGCGGTGGGATCCACCGGCGGGGGGGACGTGCGCTCCTGGTTCTCCAACTACGGGACCTGGGTCGGGGTCGCCGCGCCCGGGGAGGGAACCTCCTCCTGCGTCACCGGAGGCAGCTACACCACCGGCTTCAGCGGCACCTCGGCGGCCTGTCCGCACGCCGCCGGCTTGGCGGCCCTGCTCTTCAGCGCCGCGCCGACCGCGACCGCCGCGGAGGTGCGGGCCGCCATCGAGGACACGGCCGTGCTCCTGAACGAGCCCCCCTACGGCACCTGGGCCGCCTACGGCCGCATCGACGCGCGCGCCGCCGTCGAGCGCATCCTCGGCATGAGCTCCGGCTCGGTCTCCGCGCGCTTGGACTTCGTCAGTCCCTCCGGCGGCGCCCTGCCCTGCGTGCCCCACGGGGTCGTCGCCAGGGCTCCGGGGGTGCGCCTCCACGGCGTGGGGTTCGAGGAGCCGAGCCTCGCCGTCCTGCACGACGGGGCTCCCCTGACGTTGAAGCACCAGGGGCGCCGGGTGGTGAGGGTCCCCGCCCCCGAGACCTACACCGGATTGCTCGAGCTCGAGGTGGGGGGGCTGGTGGTCGACTCCCTCGTCTGGGAGCCCGCCCTCGGCTGGCTCTACACGCCGACCGACGCCTGCACCCACGCCGGCGGCTCCGCCGAGGTGGACGGGGGGTTCTGGGAGCTCTACCGCGCGGACGGCACGCGCCTCACCTGCACGCGGGGAGATGGCGGTCGGATCCAACTCTTGCTGCCGATCCGCGACGTGCGGTTGCTCGCCAGCTCCGAGGGCTGGCTCGAGTTCACGCGCTCCTACACCAACACGTCGGGGGGGGTGGAGACGGTCCGGCTCTACGACTGGAGCACGGGGAGCTACCCCTACGGGAGCTGGGAGACGATCTCGACCCGCACGATCAGCTCCAGCACCGAGGAGGCCCTCGAGCTCGACCTCACCGGGGATCCGACGCGCTTCCTGGACGTGGCCGGTACGGTTTACGTCGAGGTCGAGACCGACGGCGTGTCGTGGAATGGGGAGCTGCGGGCGGACGCGCTGCGACTTAGAGTGCGCTGATGGATACCACGATCCGAATCTGCGCCGCGGCGGCGCTCCTCCTGCCCGTCGCGGCCCAGAGCTCGGCGGTCTTCAGGCTCGACGGGGCGACCCACGGCCACGGTCAGCTCCTGCCCCATCGCATCGTCGAGCTCGACGCGAACGGCAACCCCACGGGGCCCGTGATCGACGTGCGGACCCTGGGCGATCTGGCGGAGAACCTGCTGCCGAACAACCCCCTGCTGCCGCGCGTGCCCTTCCCCGTCACCGCCCAGCTCCCGGGCGGGGCGCCGGGGAACCACTACTTCGCCCTGCGCTTCACCGGGGAGCTGGACGTGGACTCGATCCTCGACCCCACGGTGGCGGGGCTGGCGAACAGCTCCCTCACGGGGGCGATCGCGCTGACCGGGATCGATCCGCTCACCGGGCAGGTGATCCCCCTGGTGGGGCGCGCCTTCGTGGCGGGCAAGACCTACGCCGGGACTCCGTCCGGGGGCGTGCTGCCCTTCCAGAGCTGGATCACCGTGCAGGGGGGCCAGCTCGTACCGACGGCGATCGACAACGACGGGAACGGGGTCCCCGACGGCTTGGGCTTCCCCGGCACCGAGAGCGGCTTCCCCGGCGACCTGGACCTGGTGCGCCGCGACACCTTCCTCTTCGTGGCGGACACCGACGGCGACCTCGCGACCCACGAGACCTTCCCCGCGGGCTTCCAGCTGGCGGTGAGGGCGGTCACCGCGGTGACGAGCAAGGACGGCCGGCCGCTGGCCGAGAGCGTCTCCGCATCCGTCACCGTCGGACCCGACCTCCTCAGCCCCGAGCTGCGGAAGGGGCCGCCGCCCCTCTTTCTTCCGTGCATCGATCCGGCCCCGGGGGACCTGAACGTCGACCCGAGGACCGACGTCACCTTCTGCTTCACCGAGGATCTGCAGCCGCTGACCGTGGGCCCCTTCCACGGCGACCTCGCGGGACCCTCGGGGGCGATCCAGCTCACCTTCGGTCCCGCGACGATGAGCTCATCGATGCCGATCACGGCGCGACCGGCGAGCGTCTTCGACCTGGCGAGCTGGGTGCTCACGCCCGGCTTCCCCTTCCCCGGGGAGAGCCAGATCGACGTGCACTTGTTTCCCGGGGAGCTGGAGGACCTGGACGCGAACGCGAACCTCCTGGCGGCGGCCTCCTTCTTCGTGACCGGCGCGGGACCGGGGCTGGTGAACGCTCCCGTGGCGCCCGACGCGATCCTGGTGGGACTCGCGTCGCCCGAGGGGGGGCTCTCGGTCATCGACCTGAACGGCTTCGGCGCCTCGACCGGCTCTCCGCGCTACGACTTCAGCCAGACGGCTCCGGTCCAGGCCGACAGCAACTACCCCGACAACCCCAACGTGCGCTTCCAGGGGACGCAGCTGGGATTGCAGCCGGGCACGACGACCCTGGACGGTGGTTCGGCCGGGGTCTTCACGCTCACCCTCGACGCGAATCTGCAGCAGAACCTGATCGGTAGGGGGACGGTGCTCGACGTGGCGGACCTGGCTCTCGGGCACGCCCTCGACGGCACCTTCAACAACGCGCCAGCCCCCTTCGGCTGTCAGGCGGGGGGTGGCGACGTCTGCGCGCTCCGCGGACTCAAGGTCCTGTCGGTCGACTACGGGGGCGCCGGCGCCCTCGTCCCGAACTTCACCGGCCTGGGGGCCCACAACGTCCCGGGGGCGGAGAACCCGATCTCGTGGGCGCCACACCCCAACCCGCCGCCGCTGACCTTCCCGGGGTTGTGCCAGTCGCCCTTCCTGCCCGCCGAACAGCCGACCTCGGTGGACTACGCGCTCGGCACGCCGCCGCTGCAGAACCTGCTCGTGCCCGGCGATCCCTTCGGGGACCCGACCGTCAACCCGCCGATCCCTCCCTCGGGCCTGCTCGCCTTGCAGCAGAACGCCCACTTCGTGGGTCCGACCCAGGGCCAGGTGAACATCGCCAACTGCCTGCAGCACATGGTGGCGCAGCAGGTGGGGCACTTCGTGTACGTCGTCGACCGCGCTCGGGACGAGGTGGTGGTCCTCAACTCGAACCGCATGGTTGTGATCGACCGCATCGCCGTGCCCGGGGCGGCTCGGCTCGCGCTGGGTACCAGCCTCGACTACCTGGCGATCACCCAGCGCGGACCCGGGAGCGTGAGCTTCCTGGACGTGGATCCCTACTCGGCCACCTTCCACCAGATCGTGAAGACGACCCAGGTGGGGGTGCTGCCGGCGGGGATCGCCTGGGACCCCGGGAACGAGGACGTTCTGGTCTGCAACTCGGGCGATGGCAGCCTGTCGGTGATCTCCGCCTTCAGCCTGACGGTGCGCAAGACGGTGACGAACCTGCTCACCCAACCGCTCGACGTGGTGATCACCCCCAGGCAGATCGGTTTCGGCTTCGACCGTCACGTCTACTTCGCTTGGATCCTGCAGCGGGACGGCTCGCTGGCGATCTTCGAGTCGGGGCCGAGCGGCATCGGGGGCTGGGGCTACGACGACGTGATCGGGCTGGTGCCCTACCGGTTCCAGGTCCCCAAGGCGATCCAGCCCCTCCCCGACGACCTGCGCGGCGGCGTGGTGATCGCCCATGAGGGGTCGTTCGACGCCGCGGGGAATCCGGGGGCCCTCGGCGAGGGTGCGGTCTCGCGGCTGGTGATCGACTCCGCCCTGATGGGGCCGCAGCTACTCACCGCCGCGGACCACGGCACCCCCCAGTTCCGCAACATGCAGTTCGCGGTGGAGGTCTCGGTCGGGGAAGAGGTGCTCTCGGGCATCCCGGTCGACCTGGCCTTCGACGACCTCGTCAACGTGGGCGCCCTCCCCAACGTGCACTCCCCCTTCAGCGCGGGGGCGCCGGCGCCCCTGAACGGCAAGGGGCTCGTGCGCGCCGTCCTCCCGGGGGTGTTCCAGGGGGTGAGCGCGCCGGCGCACCTGCTGGTGGCCGTACCGCGGCCCAGCGCGGGGGGTGCTGGATTGGTGGACGTGCTGCAGCTCTGGATGGCGGGGCTGCCCCGTCTGGACGTCGACGCCTTCGAGCCGGGAGTGCAATCGGTGCGGGCGGCCCGGCCGACGGTCCTGGGGCACTACTTCCGGCAATGAGGGGCGGGGCAGCTAGCTGCCCCGCTCTCTCGTGTCATTGGTTCGAACGCTACTGGAGCGTGACGTGGGTCGCGTCCGTGAAGGTGCTGGTCGTCGGGATCCGGTACCAGGCCTGGAAGTTCCAGGTCTGGCCAGCGGAGTAGAAGGTGCCTGGGTGGCCCGGGACCGCGCCGACGCCGGCGCCATGGACGCCGTTGATCAGGTCGGTCTCGTACGGCGGGCCGTTCACACCAGCAATGAACAGGTCACCGATGTAGCGGCCGATGTTGCCGCCAAGGCAGAGATCACCATTCGCTCCGGGCGGGTCGGAGATCTGGCCTTGAGTGGCGCTGACCATGGCATAGCCCACGAACATGCCGGTCATGTCGCTGTGGGTCAGGACCAGGCCGGTAGCTTTGGTGCAGTCGTTCAGACGGGTGGTACCGGTGTTGTTGTCCCCGCAGTACGGGTTGTCGCACAACACCGTGTCGCAGTCCCTGTTGCAGTCACCGAAGAGCACTATCCAGAAGTGGCCGGGAGGCGTGATCGAGCCCGTGCAGGCCACCGGCTGGGCGACGTAGCCGCCGAACCAGTAGCAGCCGTTCAGCTCGTCGATCGCGAAGAAGTCCTGCGCACCGAGGCCGACGGCCTCCGGCGTGCACGCGCTGGGCGTGGTGTTGTAGCAGGTCTCACGACCCGGGGTGACCCAGGTGTCGTCGTAGCCAGCCAGCAGCGGGCCCGTGAAGGCGGTCCCGGGTTGGATGTAACGAGCACCCCAGCCGAAGGAGTCGAGGTTCAGGTCGGCGTCGTAGCCGGGGTAGCAGCTGCCACCGCCGCCTTCCGCCTGGAAGCAGACCTCATAGCCCGAGCCGGCGATGTCGATCGTCACGATCCAGCAGCCGCCAATCGGAAGGCCGGTGACGATGAAGGTCGCACCGGTCTGGTTGAGGCAGCTGGTCGGGGTCGAGATGTCGTCGCAGGGCGAGTAGGCGTCGTACCAGCTGAACTCGACGCTCAGGGCGGTATCGGAGCAGCAGTAGGCGAACTGCCAGCCGTCCATCAGGTACTCGTCCTGAAGGCCGGTGTTGGGAGCGGGACGCCCCGTGCCGGGGATCACGCCCTCGTCGACCCCCAGGTAGCCGGACCAGCCGGTGCCGTAGTAGCCGGAGGCGATGTCGGCGTGGAAGAACGGCGTGGGGGTGTAGTTGGCCTGCGCGCCAGCGCGGGTCCAAGTCCCGGTTTCGTAGTGATAGATGCCAGCGTCCTTGATGGGGGACGTGATCTTGACGGGCTGCACGGTCTGCTGGGCAGCGACCGTGGCACAGAGGACCAGCGCGCTGGCAGTCGCAAGTGAGGAACGAAGCATTGAGCAGTCCTCCTTGGCAGAGGAAGGAAGGTCGGGGGAGAACCTCAATTGGGTATACGCCCCCGCCCGCGAACCGTCAACATCTGGCCAGTTGGGATGGCAGATCACAGATTGGGAGGCGAAAGGCCCCGACGCCTCCATCCGAATGATGATCTCCCTGGACGGGATGACACCGGCCACCTCCGAGTCGTCTTGCAGTGGGCGATCTGGAGGACGAGCGCGAGACGGATCATCACAGCCGTTTCCTCTCCCCGGCCCTCCTCGAGGGCCGCCGCGGTCGCATGCGTGAAGTGGCAGATTCCCAGGACGCGGCTTTGGGTCGGGAGGTTCCACATGATATGCGCCTCCGCCCGCGAACCGTCGATGCGTAGGGTTTGGCATACCCGCGTGAGCCCCCGCGACGGGCTCTTCACGTTCCATCAAAAGCGGCGCCGCTCCGAAGAGCGACGCCGCTGTACACATCCAGCCGTCAGGCCGGATCACGCCTTCCGGATCCTACTGAATCGTGACGTTGGTAGCGTCCGTGAAGGTGCTGTTCCCGGGGATGCGGTACCAGGCCTGGAAGTTCCAGGTCTGACCAGGGGCGTAGAAGACGCCGGGGTGGTTCGGGACTTTGCCGACGCCCCCACCCTCGCAGCCGTTGATGAGGTCGGTCTGGGCCGAGCCGCCCGGACAGAGGAACAGGTCACAAGTGTAGCGGCCGATGTTGCCGCCAAGGCAGAGATCACCAGTCGCTCCGGGCGGGTTGGAGACCAGGCCTTGCATGGCGCTGACCAAGGCATAGCCCGCGAGGCAGTTGGTCATGCTGCTGTGGGTCAGGACCAGGCCGGTGGCCCTGACGCAGTCGTTCAGACGCGTGGTACCGGTGTTGTTGTCCCCGCAGTAGGGGTTGTCACACTGAGTGGTGCCGC
>CAZDQL010000046.1:0-48480 GCA_964507325.1 uncultured Planctomycetaceae bacterium
TCCTCGTGCTGCCGGGCCTGCTGGCCGACCGCAAGGCTCGCAGAGTCGAGGTACTGGTGGAGTACACCGGACTCGGCAGCGAGAATATCATCGAGTTCCTGCTGGTAGACCGGTCGAGTAGTCATGGCTATGAGGCGCTGCTGTGGTCGTTCGCAAAGCCGAGCGACGTGCACCGCGCGCTGGAGTTCATCGGACTGAAGCCCGGCACACCGGTCGATCCGGCCGGGCTACGGTTCTGGGCCTCTGGCCCGCCCGTCGCCCTGAGCGTTCACTTGAATGACGAGACCGAGCCGTTTCCGATCGAGAGGCTCATCCTCGATACCACGACCGGCAAGACACTGACGGAAGAGGGGTTCATCTTCACGGGCTCCTATCGTCTGCCACCGCGGCAGGGGCAGCCCGGAGATCGCTATGCAGCCGATGTCCGAGAGCCGCGATCCATCGCCTCCATCTACAACGAGCAGACCACCGTACTCGACGTGCCCGGGAAGGTGAGCCAGGACGAGGCCTATGGGAAGCTGGTAGTGAAGCCTGGTCTGCCCTTGGCTGCTGGTAGCTTGCTGACCGTCTTGATGACGCCCGGCACTTCCATTGGCAAGGCCCGCGCCCGGCAGTTCCAGCTTGCGATGGACCAAGCCGAGGGTGGAACCGGCTGGGTCTTCCGCTTGCTCGAGAACGGTAGCGTCCTGCTGAGAGAGTCCTCCGAACCCACGCCGATCCTCGAGGAGCTGGTGGCGCACTGGAGCGCGGGTGCCGCCCCTTATGTCGACCTCCGATTCAGCGATCAGCTGTCGATCAGAGATGTGGGCATGACCTGCGTGCTGATGACGAAGATGGTCTCCATGGGCATGGTCCGAATCGACCCTCCCGCAAACGGTCAGCTCTACTACAAGGCGTTTGTTCCAGACCGGGCTTGGGCGACCCCGGAGAAGCGTCCCCAACAGCCGTGGGAGCTGCATCTTCGCCGTGTTGCCGAGCAGGTGAGGGTCGAGCTCGTCCTGAACCAGCCGATCCGGAAGGAGGACCAGGGAGAGCTCGAGTTCGAGCGGGCGGTTCTCGAGGTCCCTTCCCCGGAGGACGTGCGCAGTGCGCTGGATGCGAAGGCCCGCGAGGCCCTGGAGAACGGAGACCCGCCTCCCCCGCCCGTGCTTCTCGTCTATGCCCCCGGTTCGATGCTCTACGGCGAGGTCATGGCGTTCGTCCACCCCGTGCAGAACACGCACCGTACAGTCTTTGTCTTCATCCAGGAAAGTAACAGGAAATGACCACTCGTAGTAGCTCTCGCTTGGAGCGCGGATCGGGCTCGTGGATGCTGGGACTCGTGGCGTTCTTCCTGGCGGTGGCACCCCTGGCTGCCCAGAGGCCATCCGAGTACTACACGGAGCCGCAGCTGTACGGCATGCGCCCGAATCCCGGCGCAGAGTTGGCGCTCGGGCCGATCGGGGCCACCGGCATCGAGGCGCGCATCTACAAGGGGCTGAAGGTCACGGTAGAGGGAGTACTGCCGAACACCCCGGCCCATGGCAAGCTCGACGAGGGAGACGTCATTCTCGGCGTCAATGGAGCGCTTCTCGAGGGCAAGAACCCGCTGGTGGTACTGGGCACCGCGCTGACCGAAGCCGAGGCCACCGACGGCGTTCTGACCTTCGAAGTCGCCGGACGCCAGGGCGGCACGACGCAACGGGTCACCATCGAGATCCCGGTGCTGGGAGCCTACAGCGAGACCTTTCCGCTGGACTGTGCGAAATCGCAAGGGATCGTCGAGCGGGCTGCCGAGTTCTACTCAGGCAAGGACAGATTGAAGCAGCACAACTTCCTGAATGCCCTTGCGTGTCTGTTCCTGCTCTCGACCGGTGATGATGCCTACGTCCCGCGCGTGAAGGACTACTTCTCCCAGTTCCTGGCGCCGGATGGCAGCGTCAGAGGCATCGGCGATCACACCTGGCACAATGGCTACAACGGCATCGCCTGCGCAGAGTACTACCTGCGCACCGGCGACCCATCCGTGCTGCCGATCCTGCAGTACTACTGTGACGACGCAAGGAACCGACAGCACTATGGGCTCGGCTGGGGCCATTGGGGGAATGTTGTCAATCCCAGCTACGAGGCCGGTGGTGGGTTGCAGCACGCCGCTGGCAATCAGATGCTGCTGACCCTGTTGCTGGGCAAGGTGTGCGGTGTCGATGTGGATGACAAGGCCCTGCTGGGCTCGCTCAGGCACTGGTACCGCTTTGCCGGCCATGGCGCCATCCCCATTGCTGATCAGCGCTATTGGCATATCTTTCGATCTGCCGGCAGAGATGGAGCAACAGCTGCTGTGATGCATGTCGCCAGCGGAGCCAATGGGGATGTCTCCATCTACGGAGCGGCCAAGGAATACCTGTCCATGTCCGCGCTCACGAGTTGGCCGTCCAGGGGCTACAACTGGGAGGTGTATTGGCACAGTCTGGCCGGTCATTTCATGCTCGACTACGATCCAGAGATGTACCACGCGACCATGCAGCGCTTTCGCTGGCGCTATGATCTTGGCCGCATGGCCTCGGGGGCTTTCTCCTTCCCCGGCGACCACGCCTCTCTCGATCCAATCGATTCGGGCATCTCGCTGGCGCTGGCCTACACCGCTCCTCTCAGGACTCTGCACATTACAGGTGCCCCGCGCTCGAAGCATGCCAAGAGCTTCACTCTGCCCGCGCACCTATGGGGTACGGATGCCGACCTGGCGTTCCTGTCTGCCAAGCACAACCGGGATTTCTTCAAATATGGCGAGGAAGAGGAGATCCACATCCCCTTCTGGCAGTTGCCCGTCAGGCTCAGCTGCGGCCCACGCGACGTGAAGGGGCTTTCGCTCGACATGCTGCTCAAGAACGTGCGGCATGCGCGCTGCGCTGTTCGCACCGGCGCAGCCAAGGCCCTTTGCATGAACGGACGCATCGGCGAGCTGGAAGAGCTGCTGTGCGATCCGGATCCACGCCTGCGCCGGGCTGCGCTGGATGGCATCAACGACAGCCGCCCATGGTTCACTGGTCCGGTAGTGGGGCGGCATGCGCTCGAGGCCGAGGAGTTCACGCCTGCCATGATCGAGGCGATCACCAGCATGATGAGCGATCCCGAGGAGGCCTGGTTCGTCATCGATGGGGCGCTGAGCGCGCTGGGCCATGCACCGGTGGCGGCGATCGAGAAGAACATCCCCAACATCCTTCCCTGGACAGCTCATGATGACTGGTGGCTTCGGGAGTCCGCGTTCATGGCGCTGATGGGGCTGAAAGAGGACGAGCAGCTCTTCATCACGCACTTGCCGACCATGATCGATCTCCTGGTCAATGAGTATCACTACAACCCGCGCGTGAAGATGATCGCGCAGTTCAAGGACGCGCTGGCGACGTGGAAGAACGACAGCCCGGTGGGCGAGCTGATCGTCGCCGGCTTCGCGCGTGCCGTCATGGAGAGCAAGGTCTTGCCGGACGAGGGCGACTACCCGCGTTCGCGCGAGGGCACGACCAACGTCCTCGAAGTCGCCCTGGCCTCGATCAAGTCTGCGCCCGAGTCCGCAGCGGAGCTCGCGGGAGCGCTCGTCCGTGGCGATCGCCTGAGGGTCATGGACACCGACAATCTGCTGAAGATCGTGGCCGCCCAGGACGGAGGATTGCACGACCGACTCGTTGGGCTGTACCCGGCCTTGAAGACGGTCCCCCCGCAGCAGAAGCAGCCCTTGACCGATCTTCTCTACGACGAGTTCCGGCCCGAGCTGATCAAGCGGCTCCAGGAGTCGAAGGGCAAGCTGGACAGCAAGCTGCTGGACATGATCGTCGATCTGACCACGCTGAAGAAGGAGATTGCCGGTTGGCAGGCCATTGGCACGCCCGCACCAACAGAGCGCCTCTGGCGCTTCCGCTCCTTCGATCCGCTGACCGAGGCGGACAGGCTGCATCCGCGCATCGGCCCGCCCAAACGCCTGCGTGATGTCGAGCTGCCGGCGGGCATGGACAGGTGGTACATGCCCGACTTCGATGAAAGCACCTGGCGGAGCGGTAGAGCTCCCATCGGCGTGGGTAAGTTCAAGGCACATGGGCATGGCAGAGGGTGGACGGCCAAGCCCGACTTCTTCTTCGAGAACGAGTCCGATTGGGGGGACGGGGAGTTCCTCGTCATGCGCACGACCTTCGATGTGACAGACCTGGACTACGACTACTTCCGGATCTCGATACTCTCGGACCAGGGGTATCACGTCTATCTGAATGGCCGGAGGATCCACACCTATGTCTGGTTCCAGCACTACCCGATCTATCACAAGATCATGCTGGGCGATGCGCAAACCGCGCACTTGAAGAGGGGCGCGAACACGCTGGCGGTCTACTGCAATGTGCGCTACGAGCAGGATAGGGAGACCGGCGACTATCATCCGGTCGGTCAAATGGACCTCTCCATCGAAGGCCTGAAGACGATGGAATTGGAGCTGGAGAGATGATGCACCCCATCTGGAGGATGACTGCGGCAGCAGCCGTGCTAGGTGTTCTTGTCAGCAGCACGGCGACCGCCGACGAGCCGCTGAAGGTCTACATCCTCGCCGGGCAGTCGAACATGGAGGGCCAGGCCAAGGTCGAGACCTTCGACTACATGGGACTGGACCCGGAGACGGTGCCGTTGCTCGAGGGGATGCGCGGAGCGGACGGGAAGCACAGGGTCTGCGAACGAGTGTGGATATCCTACTTCACCGGACGCCGTAGCCAGTACGGCGAGGGGCACGGCAAGCTCACGACCGGATTCGGCGCGCGCGACAACCCGGCTGAGGACGGCGGGAAGATCGGGCCCGAATTCACCTTCGGCATCTTCATGGAGAAGAGTCACGATGGTCCGATCCTGATCATCAAGACCGCCTGGGGCGGCAAATCCCTCAACACCGACTTCCGGCCACCCAGCGCCGGACCATACGTGTTGCCAGAAAAGACCTTGGAGCTCTTCATGGAGCATCCGGGGGGGCACGGCATCCCTGAGGATCTCGAGCGATGGAAGGCCGAGAAGGCCGCGAAGACCGGGGTCTACTACCATCTGATGGTCGAGCATGTGAAGAAAGTCCTGGCCGATCCCAAGCGTGTTTGCCCAGCCTACGATCCGCAGCAGGGCTATGAGCTGGCCGGTTTCGTCTGGTTCCAGGGTTGGAACGACATGTGCGATTCCCATTCCTATCCTGAAGGAGACAGCTCCCCTGAGGGATTCGATCTCTACACCGAGCTGATGGCCGACTTCATTCGCGATGTGCGCAGAGACCTGAATGCACCCGACATGCCCTTCGTGATCGGCACGATCGGCGTGCACGGCGACAGAGCCAAGGGCAGGATCGCCAACCTGCGCCCGGCCATGGCCGCACCGGCGGCCATGGCGGAGTTCAGGGGCAGTGTCGCCGCCGTGCAGACAGAGCGCTTCTGGGACCATGAGATGGCGGCGATGGAGCCCAAGCTGTCCGACCTCAACAGGCTCAATGACAGCGCTCACGTGATCACCAATGACGGCGTCATGGAGAAGAGGGCAGCAGGCACGCCCGATTGGGAGCTGATCGGTGCCCCTGCGCAGCATGAGCGCGTGTGGCGCTATTTCACGTTCGATCCGCAGACCGAGGAGGACAGGCTGCCCGACAAACGCGAGCGCAAGCGCTTCCGTGATGTCGTCACACTACCTGCAGGCCTGGAGGGGTGGTACGAGCCCGGCTTCGATGACCGCGAATGGGAGAGCGGCCAGGCGCCGATCGGCAAGGGTATCTGGCCCTATCCCCAGCAGACCCGCGACGTGACGGTCAGGAACGTTTCGGATTGGGGCAGCGGGGAGTTCATCTTGATGCGCACGACCTTCGAGATCGACGAACTGGACTACGAGCAGTTCCGCCTCAGTATCCTCGCGCGCCAGGGCTTCCACGTGTATCTGAACGGGCACAGGATCCACACCTACATCTGGTGGAAAGACGCGCCGTACTACCGGAGCATCATTCTGGAACCCAGGCACGTCGAGCATCTGAAGCAGGGCGCCAACGTCTTGGCTGCGTACTCGAACGTTCACTACGACAGAGCGCAGCAGCCCTATGCATCCATCGACCTTGCGATCGAGGGCCTTCCCGCGGACGCCAGGGAGTATGTGAACAGCGCTGAATACAAGCAGATGCGTATGGATACCGTCTTCACGCGCCGCGAGCAGCAGCTACTCCTCGGCGCCTCCAATGCGGCCTATCACTACATGGGCAGTGGCAAGATGATGGCCCAGATCGGCGAGGCCTTCGCCGAGGCCATGGTGGGGATGGAGGGGGAATGACCCCCGAGAACGGAGAGCGGGACCCAGGCCCGCTCCCGCTCAGGGTGGCGTCGTGGAGCAGTCTTGCAGCAGGAGGACTGCGGGGGGCCTTCGACAGCATGGTCGGCGCGCAAGTGCGGTACTCGAGGGGCATCCGAGGGGGGCAGGCTACGCAGGCCTACGGCGACCAGCCAATTCACCCCTGGCCGGCCAGCGAGGAACGGGCCGGGTTGTGACGAATCTGGCCCTGACCGCGCTCCAGATCGGGGAGAGCCTCGAGGCGGAGATCTGGAGGAGAGCAGCGGCGGGCGAGGAGGGCCGCTGGTGCTCGACGGCACCCTCGGGGAATAGCCCCGCCCATACCGAGCCCGGCTTCTGTATTCTTGCCGGGCCGCAATGACCGACCCCCACGACACGTCCAAGCCGGGAAAGCTGCCCCGCACCGCCTACACCCTGGAGGAGGGCGAGGAGTACACCCCGTACACCGCCGGACAGACGCTCAGCGAGTTCACCCTGAAGGCGGTGTTGACCGGCATCGTGCTGGGCATCGTGTTCGGGGCGGCGAACACCTACATGGGGCTGATGGCGGGGCTGACGATCAGCACGTCGATCCCCGTCGCCGTCCTAACGGTGGTCGTCTTCCGGGGCCTGTCCTTGTTCGGAGCCCGGCACTCCGTGCTGGAGTCGAACATGTCCCAGACCATCGGCTCGGCGAGCTCGTCGGTGGCCTCGGGAGTGCTCTTCACCATCCCCGCCCTGTTCATCTGGGGCATGGACCCCGAATGGGCCCAGATCACGCTGCTGGCGATGTCCGGGGGTCTGCTCGGGGTGCTGGCGATGGTTCCGCTGCGGCGCTATCTCATCAAGCGCGAGCACGGGAAGCTGCCCTACCCCGAGGGGATGGCGTGCGCGGAGGTGCTGGTCGCCGCGGAGCGCGGGGGTCGCCAGGCGGCGGGCGTCTTCTGGGGCCTGGCTGTGGGGATGCTCTTCCAGCTCCTCACCCGGGGCTTCAAGCTCGTCGAGACGGCGCTGACGGTCCCGCTGCCCTACAAGGCGGGGCTGGCCGCGAAGGTGAACGCGCCGCTCCTGGGCGTGGGCTACATCCTGGGGATCCGCATCGCCACCGTGATGGTCGCGGGCGGGCTGCTCTCCTCCGTGCTGATCATCCCGATCATCAACCTCTGGGGGCAGGGCTTCACCGAACCGGTCTTCCCGGAGACGGAGAAGCTGATCCGGGACATGAAGGCCAAGGAGATCTGGGACCGCTACATCCGCTACATCGGGGCGGGAGCGGTGGCCACCGCGGGCATCCTCACCCTGATCAGGTCCATCCCGACGATGATCGAGTCCTTCCGGCTCGGCATCGCGCAGATCGGTCGCCGCGGCCGTGACGAGGAGGGCCTCGTCGAGCGGACGGACCGGGACCTCTCCCTGGTCACGGTGTTCGGCTTCGGGGCGATCATCCTGCTGGTCCTGGTCCTGGTGCCGGGCATCCTCGGCTACCTGGACTCGATCTTCATCCGCACCATCGCCGCGCTCTGCATTGCGGTGTTCGCGTTCTTCTTCGTCACCGTGAGCTCGCGCATCGTGGGGCTGGTGGGCGTGACCTCGAATCCCACCTCGGGCATGACCATCGCCGCGCTGCTCGGCACGAGCGCCGTCTTCTGGATGATGGGCTGGACCGACACCCTGGGGAAGGCGACTGCCCTCATGGTCGGCACCGCGGTCTGCATCGCCGCCTCGATCGCGGGCGACACGTCGCAGGACCTGAAGACCGGCTACATCCTGGGCGCCACCCCGCGTCGCCAGCAGATCGGCGAGCTCGTCGGCGTCATCACCTCCGCGGGTTTCGTCTGCCTCGTCATCATGCTCCTGCACGCGGGCACGCCGGGAGGGCTCGGCAGCGAGGAGCTTCCCGCGCCCCAGGCCATTCTGATGAAGCTCGTCGTGGACGGCGTGCTCGACCAGAACCTGCCCTGGGGTCTGATCGGGATCGGAGCGGGCATCGCGGCGGTCGTCTCGCTCTTCAAGATCCCCGTTCTCGCCTTCGCGGTGGGCGTGTACCTGCCCCTCTCCACGATGGGCGCGGTCTTCCTGGGCGGAGTGCTGCGCTGGTTCCTGACGCGCAAGAAGGACGCCGCGAACAGCGAGCGGCGCCGGGAGCAGGGCATCCTCTTCGGCTCCGGCCTGGTGGGCGGAGGCGGCCTCACCGGCGTGGCCCTCGCCTTCTGGGTGGTGGTCGTCAAGCGAGGCGAGCCGATCGAGGGCATCGCCCCCGACATCCCGAAGTGGGCGGCGATGATGCTCGCCGCGCTCACCATCGCGGTGATCCTCGGGCTCATGGCGTGGTACGCACGCAGCCAGGACGAGCGGCGGCCGGCGTAGGCAGCCCGTACGGCTTGGCGGGTGGCGAGGGCGAGGGGGGAGGACACACGCTACCTACACGAAGCCACCGCGGGCCGGCTCCACGGTTGCGACCAGGGTTTCCGGCGTCCAGGATCCGAAGCCCCAGGTCATCGGCACGGAAGGTGTCGAGCAGCGACGGAAGCACCTCTGGAGCTGCGGAGAGGTCTTGGGCAGGTACGATGCACGACACGCTCCTCAGCCCTGCGGTTCACCCCTGATGGAAGACCCATGCGCCATCCCACGCTCGCTCTGTCCGTCGTCGTGATCGCGTTCCAGGGCTGCGTCGGCGCATCCCCGCTGCCCGAGAAGCAGCGCGTGCGGCTGGAGATCCCGCGCAGCGTTCGGGCGCTCGGCGAGACCCAGGCACGGCTCGTCGAGGCGTACGAGCGGCTCTGCTCGCCGCCGCTGAGCGACCTCGACTTCGTGCTGGCCGACGTGCGGCTCGATATGACCCGCCGCTTCACCGAGTACAGCGGCGACATCTCCGGGCGTATGCTCGGCGCCCTGCAGAGCAGCGCCCCCATCCTCGGGCGTACCTCGCCGATGGTCGAGCAGCTCGCCGCCGCCTTCCCCGGCGCACAGCAGGCGGACGGCCACTACGGCTGTGAACAGGACCTCGATCAGCTGAACCAGCGGCGTGACATGCCCATCCTGTGGGGCAACGGCCGCTTGCTGCTGGCCATGGCCGAGCGCCTGCGCGAAGAGCAGGACCCCGAGCTCCTCGCAGCCGCGAGGAAGCTCGGCGACTACGTGATCTCGACCCGCAGGCACTATGGAAGGCGGGAGAACTTCGAGCAGGTCGGCGGCCACTTTGCCTCCGGCTTCACCACCTGCTACCCCTCGCTCGTGGACGGCATGGCCGCGCTGGGCGAGGTCACCGGCGAGCCGCGCTTCTCGGAGGAGGCGCGCTTCATCGCCCGACTCTCCCTGCTCGACGACTCCTTCGATGGCCGTCACAGCCACGGCCGGCTCAGCGCGTTGCGCGGCATGCTCGATCTCGACCGCGGGGCCACCAATCCCGAGTTCGTCCCGGTCGTCGCCGCGAAGGTGCGCAGGGTCACCGACGAGCTCATGCTCCCCACCGGTGGCATCACCGAGGTCTTCGACCGCGACTGCGCGCGCGACGAGGGCTGCAGCGAGGGTGATTGGATTCGCGTCAACGTCCTGCTCTGGGAGGCGACCGGCGACACGCGGTTCCTCGACACGGCCGAACACGCCCTGCGCAACCATCTGGCCGGCACCCAGCAGCGCAACGGCGGCTTCGGCCATTACTACTGGGGCATGCTCGAGCACGGCCAGCGCGAATACCACGGTGCGCGCATCCGCGGCCTCGCGTCGGAGTCCTACTGGTGCTGCTCCATGCACGGTGCCCAGATCCTCGCCGACGTCGCCCGCTGGAGCGTGCTTGCCTTCGAGGACGACATCATCGTCACCTGGCTCGGCGAGGCGAGATCCGAGGTGAGGATCGGCGACCGCACCGTCACCGTAACTGCCGAGCGCCAAGGCCCCTCCACCTGGAACCTCACCTTCGACGGGGCCGAGCGCGACCGCGTCTGGCTGCGCGTCCCCGGTTGGGCCGGCCGCATCGAGGTCGACGGACAGGAGCGCGCAGTGCAGAACGGCTGGACCGCGCTGTACGCGGACCGTGAGACCTCGTGGAAGGTCGTGTTCCCCGACGACATCCGGCTGCGCGGTCCGTACGGCGACCAGGTCATCGCCGAGCAACCCGTGCGCGTCTTCGCCGCGGGCGAGCTCTACTGTCTCCCGGAGAGCGTGCTCATCGGCGGCCTGATCGGTCCGGACGCCGTTCCGCAGGTCGTGATGGACGCGCAGCAGCCCGACCAGCGCGAGATCCACGTCGTGCTCGAGGCGGAGGACGAGCGCACCCAGCGCGCCGTCCTCGTGCCCATCGCCACGCGCCCGTGGGGTGGCAGCCGCCTGCTCCTCCGCGTGCGCCGCATCGACGCGCACGAGTTCCGCCGGCGCCAGGAGCTCGCCCTGCCCCCCGTCGACCACGGCGTCCCGGTCGAGGTCACGGTCGGCTGCGATGGAGTCGCCGAGACCTACCTCAACGGCCGCGAGGTGGCCAGGACCCGACACTGGGTAGAGTCGCCCACCGTCCAGACCTTCTCCGATCTGGAGGAGAACGTGCTCGCGATCGAGGTCTTCAGCGAGAGGCCGCGCCCAGGCCTGATCGCGATGCTACGCGCGGGCGATCGCCTGCACGTCACCGGCAGGGGGGAGTGGACCGCCGTGCCGTGCGACCCCGAGGTCGATCCCCGCTGGCTGACCGACCCCGAGATGGGCGCACAGCAGGCCGTGCAGATCGCCGACCTGGGCGGCTTCGGCGTCGACCCGTGGAGACACGTGTCGGCGGGGTACGCGGGATCGGGTGCGCGCTGGGTCTGGCCTGAACGGAGCGGCCAGTCCGGCGAGCGGTGGTGGCTACTGCGTTACCGATTCCGCATGCCACAGGCCTCGGACTAGCCGTCCTGCTCCGCATCCTCCCCGCCCGCAGCGGGGTTCCGCAGTCTGCCGACTGCCGCCAGCGTCTCGAGGCTGGACTCCACGATCCTGCCGCGTCGGTCGGGGCCGACGTTCAGCAGGAAGTTCGAGTTCCTGCTGTTCGCCGTGTTCAGGAGGCTCAGGACCTGCCGGGCGGCCTTCGCGCGAGCCCCCTCGCCCCAGAACCAGCTCTGCTCCAGGCACCAGCAGGTCTCGCCCGGCGCCGTGTTGTCCTCCGGGAAGTGCCTCAGCTCCTTGACGGCGATGTCGACATAGGGCGTTCCCTTCTTGCCCCAGCTCCACCAGTTCGAACTGGTGAGGACGTCGGGCCGCAGCGCCTTGATGTGGGCCTGCGCCTCTTGCGCCGGCATCACCTTGTCGTCGAGAGCGTCGTTCCACAGGTAGAACACATCCGGGTACTCGCTCAGCAGCTCGGCGATCTGGGCCTTCTGGAAGCGCTTCTGCTCCTCCAGGGTGTGGGTCGCAGGGTCACATTCCGGCGGCAGGACCTTGTACTTCTCGTCGAAGCCCGGATGGCGCCAGCAGTAGTAGAGCCCCACCTTCAGTCCGCGGCTCTTGAAGGACCTGATGAACTGTGCGACGAGATCCTCGGGGTAGGGACAGTCCGGATGCAGCACGTCGTACGTGGTGTGCTGGCTATCCCAGAGGCAGAAGCCGGAGACGTGCTTGGCCGTCAGCACGGCGTAGGTCATGCCCGCCGACACTGCGGCGTCCGCCCAGGCGTCCGTGTCGATGCTGGAGCCGAGATCGAAGCTGGAGGGATCCGGGTAGCCCTCGACCCACTGAACGCCGTGATAGGTCGCCATGTTGAAGTGGATGAACATGCCGAACTCGAGCCTGCGGAACTCCTCCTGCAGGACTGCGACCGGCTGAGCCTCACTGGTCGGCTGCTCGTCCTGCGGCCTCGAGTCGGCATCCTCCTCTACCAGCGCCGCGGCGAGGGTGGCGCCCATCACCGTCGCGACCACCACAGTCACCAGAACTGACCATGCCCTTCCGCTCATGACGTCGTCTCCTTGCGCGGGCTCGGTCGCCCGCCTTCATTCCCGGCTGCGTCCCGTGATTCGCCGCTCTCGTCATCTCTTCGCCGGTCGTCGTGCCCCGCCGTGGCGCGCAAACTCAGCTCGTGCTCTCGCGTGAGTCCGTCGAGCATCATGGTGACCAGCGTGGTGCTCATGCAGTAGTCCCTGACCCCCAGCGGCTTCCCCGAGATCGAGTCGTAGTGCTCGCTGACGCCCTTCTCGATCGCGTTGGCGATCGTCTTGTCGGCGATCGTCGCGGCCAGGTCCGTATGCCCGTAGGCGGCCAACCCGGAGGCGATCTGGTAGTTCGTCGGCGGCCAGACGTCGCCGCGCCAGAAGGCGCTGGATTTCCAGCGCTCGTCGGTCCGGTCGACGGTGGGCACCGGCAGCGGCGTCATCCAGGCGGGCGAGGCCAGCACCTCGGCCATGCGCCGGGCCATCTCCTGCGTGGGAACGCCCGCGGCCAGCGGAATCCAGCTCCCGATGGTGGCGACGGGGATCTTCTCGAGGGTGTCGCGCTGCACGGAGAGGAAGGTGCCCGCCTCCTCGTCCCACATGTGGGCGCGCATTCCCTCGACGCCCTGCTCGACACGCCGCAGGCGTCTGGCCGCCAGCGCCTCGTCGCCCGCGATCCCGGCCAGTCGGGCCAGACTTCTCTCGGCCAGGATCAGATAGGCGCTGTTTCCGGGCACGCAGATGTTGGCGTACCAGGGTCCCTCCGTGCGTGCCTTCCTCCTCGGATGGGCGGTCATCTGCATGCCGTCCATGTTGCACTCGTAGTCGAAGGTCTCCCACTTCGCGTGCTGCAGCTTCCCCGTATAGGCGCCGAGCGTGATCAGCCCGTTGTCGTGCAGATCCCGCTCACGCCAGTACCAATCGTGGAACCGCTCGAGCCGGCCGAGGCACTGCTCGAGTAGCTCCCGGTCGCCGTTGCGCCGGTACACTCGCTCGACGCCCCAGGCGAGGATGGGGATCTGCGAGAACTGCCGGACCTCCTGCGGCTCGGTCTTGATGGCCACAGTGATCATGTCTCGCGCGTACTCGGGAGCGTCCCGGTTCCATCGATCCTGGAAATCCCAGTAGTTCTGGAAGACGTCGCGAATGAGCTGCGCCTTGTCGGGCAGGATGCTCAGCAGATCGACCACGAACATCGTGTCCCAGATCCACTGGCCCAGGTAGTACGGCCCGCCGGGAACGATCCAGTTGTTCTCCAGCGGCGGCGTGGGGGGCATGATCTTGTCGAGCGCGCACTTCTGCATCACGTGCACCGCGAGCGCGAGGACCTCGGGGCGCTGCGACTCGAAGAGCGCCTCGAGATCGGGCGGCGCCTGTTCCACCGCGCACAGGATGTCGCTCAGCGCGACCGCCAGCGACGCTCCGCCGGCCCATCTGAGAAGCTCGCGCCGGTGCATCTCCTGGGCCGCGCGCGAGCCTCCGGGCGACGTTCCCTGACCGGGCGGTGTTGCGCAGCACATGTCTCGATTCCTCACGGTGCACGTCACCAGCTGGGGAGGATCAACTCGGGATCGCCGCTCCTCAACGGTCGTAGGTCAGCTCCACCTCGCCGAAGCCCACGATCCCGGCCTGCTGCGTGCCCGGCTCGCGCTCGAGAATGCGGATCTCCAGCGAGCGCACGCGCATGGACCGGAAGCGTAGGGTCCAGTAGGAGTAGACCCCCTCGGAGATCTCGACGATCTTCGGCTTGCGCGCGCCGTTGACGCTGACCTCGATGCGCGTGGGCCGATCGTAGGTCCGCCGGGTCAGGATCGACGAGTTGGCGTCGCTCAGCACGAGGGTGTTGGCGCGAACGGGCTTGTCGAATCTGAAGGTCAGGGTCGGCTGAGCATCGTCCTTGGCGCTCAGCCATTTGGTGCCCTGAGCACCGTCGATGGCCTGGCGCACGTCGTTCCGGTTCTCCTTCTGGGAGCTGGCCTGGGCGGTCACTTCCTTCCCGGCCAGGAGGTTCGTGCGCCGGGAGCCAGCCGGTGCCTCGAGCGCAGCTTCGCTGAACTCATCACGCACGAAGACGTCGAGCGGAAGCGACGCGATCTCGGCTTCGCCGAACTCACCGTCCCCCGCGGCGAAACCCACGACACGGACGATCACTTCCATCTGGTAGCGCCCCGGCCCGGGGAACTCGTACTCCGTCGCGAAGCGGCCCCCGGCCCAGCCCCGATCGGGATCGACCGGGATCGACTGGATCACCTCGCCCTCGCAGAGGTAGTCCACGCGGGAGATGCGCAACCCCTGCACGAGGCCGTCCTCGTCGGAATACTCCTCGATCAGGTCCTCGCTGAAGCCGGTGATCCACATTCTCACCGGATCGGAGCCCGCCGCCACCCACCGGATGTCGACCGCCGGACCGTCCGAGACTCGCACGTCCTCCCGGGCGTTCGCCAGCAGTCCGGTCGATGCTCCGCCCGCGGTGGCCTTGGAGAGGAACAGTAGAGCGAAGCAGGTGTCGGACTGCTTGTTGTTCCAGTGGCCCTGCTCCCCCTGCGTGCGCACGAGCTCCTCCGCGCCCTCCCAGTACCAGTTCCTGCCGCCGATGTAGTCCAGGCCGAGCAACGCCCCTACCCGCTCGAGCCCGTAGAGGTAGTAGTGCTTCCACTGGCCGCCCGCGGTCACGCTGAAGTTCCGGTGCAGGTACTCGAGGCCCAGCTGTTGCGAGGTGCGCGCGTCGCTCAGGTTCTTCACGCCGCCCCCGGCCATCAAGCCCTGCTGGCATATGGCGAGGATGGAGACACCGGCCGTGGTCATCGAGAGGGTGGCCCGCCGGCCGCCTTTGGAGTACCAGAAGCCGGCCATGCGGACCTTCCCCGTGGAGGTCCTCCCGGTCGGGGTCTCCACGACGACGATCTGCGGCGCTTCCTGGTAGCGCATGGTCCCCTCGATCAGCTCGAGGTAGGCCTCGCGCGGGACTGTCAGGCCCGCGCGCCGGGCCGCCCGCAGGCCCAGGGCCGCGTACTGCGTGTTCGACAGGTCGCATCCGTGGGGGTATCCCCACAGGCCCCGTTCGGTGCCCTTGTTCTTGATCTGGGTATCGATCAGCCGGTCGAGGAGGTCCTCGAGCGGCTCTCGCCGCTCCTCCTCCGCCAGGGTCTCGTACAGCATCATGGTGACCCCGATCGAGTAGGTCTTGACCGGGGGATTCTCCTGCAGGAAGCGCAGGCCCATGCGCACGGCCGGATCCGTGCGCGAGACGCCGCTCTTGACGAGCGTGTAGACGGCGAGTGCCGTCTGTCCCGCGCGGTACTGGGGCTGGTGTTCGCCCCAGGAGCCGTCGCGCAGCTGCGTGTCCTTCAAGTAGCGCACGCCGCGCGTGATGGCCGCGTTGACCGCCGGCTGCAGGCGTTGGCGGCGCTCGACCGAAACCGCAACGTCTTCGATGGGAGCGCCGCGGACGACGGACTCTCCCGTCATCAGGTAGTCCGTGCGCGGGCGTGGAGCGCGCAAGCTCCTGCGCTCCCAGACCACCTCGCGCCGGGCATCGAGCAGGCGGAGCGTGAAGTTGTCGAGCCTGTTTTCGTGGGCCTCGGTGCGATTCCAGATGCTGACCTGCTGTACGCCCTGTGCCTTGCCGAGATCCAGCTCCCACCAGGGGTCCTTGCTCGATGGCGTATGGGTCACGGAACCAGCGGAGAAGACGCCGGAGGTATTGCCGTCGATCGCCCGGCCGGGAAGGCCTCCGAAGTCGGTGCCGCTCTGCGATGCCGTTCCGGTGGGAGCGAAGTTGCGCCCATTGCGTATCACCTGAACCTCGGCCAGCGACAGGATGCGGTTGTTGCCTGGCAGCTCGATGCGCACGTAGCGCGCGATCTTGGTGGACTCGCGTCGGGACTTCTGAGGCGCCGCATGCAAGGGAGCGGCTCCCGTCTGGACCAGGAGGAGGAGCGCCAGCAGCCGAGGGAAACGCGTGGATTTCATGCGGCGAAGCATCGACAGGGGCCGGGGATGGGCCCCCGTACTCTACGAGGACGAGCGAGTCGTGCATGGGCAATGTGGCGGTGGCCGGCCTGATCGCCGAGAGACCGGGCTCGACGGGGAGTCCGGGCGCTCTGGCGGCGTTCGAAACGCCCTTCCGAGCCGAGGGTTGTGACCTGGATCGAGAGGGATTCCCTGCGGAGCTCCCCGGACGTAGCGTGGGTAGCCCATGCAAGACAGCACCACCCGAGTCCGGAGCCTCCTCACCGCTGCGGCAATCCTGGGCCTGTCGGGGCCGCTGCTCGGCGCGCCCCAGGTCCCGGCACGGCTTCCCGACCCCGACGGCCAGCCGGGGGACGCGACCAAGCCCGTGCAGGTCTACCTCCTCGCCGGCCAGTCGAACATGGTGGGCATGGGAGACATCAGCGGCGCGCGGAACCGCTACGCCGGTGTCTTCCTGACCCCCGATCCCGCCGCGCCGAAGGGACCCCTGCAGATCTACCGCGTGGGCAACTACCGGATCCGGGCGCTCGATGTCTTCACGTCGGAGGAGCCTGATGCGGAGTCGGGGGCGATCGCCTCGGCGTACGCAGGCGCGTACGACCCGGCCATGCCCTCCGTCGCGCTAACGGCTGTCGGGGTCGAGCGCGTGGCGCTCGGAGTCGTCGAGGGAACGCTGCCCAGCCACCCCGGCACCCACCTCATCGTGGTGCGCGGCCAGATCGCGGTGCCCGAGTCGGGCAGCTACACCGTTCACCCCGGCTACGGAGCGAGCGCGGACAACGTGGCGTGGCTCGCCGGCCGGGAGGTCCACCGCATGAACCCGGACGGCACGGTCGTCACGCATGAGGTGGAGCTCGAGGCCGGTGTGCGTTACCCGCTCGAGATCACCTATCTCGAGGGCGGATCGACGGCGCTATGGCTGAGTCAGGAGGACCTCGTCGGCAAGGGTGATCTGGAAGCCGTGGTCAAGCGCGACGGGAAGTTCCCCTATCTGGTCGACGACGAGGGCAACTGGACGGTACGCCAGGACGTCCGGTACCAGGAGGCCCGGCTAGGCGAGAACGGAGCCGGCTCGCTGCTGACCGCGACCTCGAACGGCAGATCGATCGGCCCCGAGCTGGCCTTCGGTCACGTCCTGGGCACGTTCCACGACGAGCAGGTGCTCCTGATCAAGACGGCCCAGGGCAACCGCTCGCTCGGCTTCGACTTCCGGCCCCCCTCCAGCGGCCGCACGGATCCCGACAACCAGTGGGAGCATCTGGAGTACCAGCTGATGATCGAGGGCGTGCGCAAGACGCTCGCCAAGCTCGACGAGATCATCCCGGGCTACCAGGATCAGGGTTACGAGCTCGCGGGCTTCGCCTGGTGGCAGGGGCACAAGGACAGCGGATCGCCGCAGCTGATCGCGGAGTACGAGCAGAACCTCGTGCACCTGATCCAGGACCTGCGCGCGGAATTCGAGGCGCCGGATCTGCCCGTCGTGGTCGCCACGGTGGGCTTCGGCGGACACGGCATGAGCGACGACTTCCTGCGGATTCACGCGGCTCAGATGGCGGTCGGCGATCCGGAGCAGCATCCCGAGTTCGCGGGTACCGTGGCCTCGGTGGACACGCGCGATTTCTGGCGCGAGGTCGACGAGTCGCCGCGTGAGCAGGGCTACCACTATCACCGCAACGCCGAGACGTACCTCCTGGTCGGGGACGCTCTCGGCCGGGCCATGGTGCGCCTGCGCGGCGGCACGGCGGAGCCGCTCCCGCGGGAGGAGCGGCCGCCGGTGGTCGTGCGGGAAGCCCCGGCGGGAGCGCACGGCGAGCCCGCCGCGCAGGCCGCCCTGGGCCCGATGCTTCTGGACGGGGTCGCGTCGGACTACGTCACCGATCCCCGGTACCGCGACGCCCTGCTACGAGAGGTGCGCGGGGAGCCTCCGGCACGTCCCACGCAGTTCTTGCGCGGGGCGCTCTACGGGCTGACGACGATCTACCGCACCGTCGGAGTCGACGCCTACGACTGGCACCCCTTCGGTCCCGACCTGCGCGAGCTCGAGTGGGAGTACTTCAGCTTCGACCCGCCGGAGACCCGACCCAGGGAGAAGGGTGGTCGCTACCGCGATGTGACGTGGCCCGCAGGGATGGAGCGCTGGCATGAGCCCGACTTCGACGCCGACGCCGCGGGCTGGAGGCGCGGCCTGCCGCCCTTCGGACAGTTGGACGGCGCGCTGGCGCCGCTCTCCGAGTCGTGTACGGCGTCCTTCTGCAGGTGCGGTGTGTCACCGCGGACCCTGTGGGAGCACGAGGTGCTCATGCTGCGCGGGACCTTCGAGTTCCCGCCGCTCGCGGAGGACCGCCGCTACCGGATCGTGGTCGGAGGCAGCGCCCACGTGAACGCCGGCGAGGGTTTCGCGCTGTACGTCAACGGCAAGCTCCTCGCCGAGTCGCAGGCGGGCGTCGGGAGGCGCCAGGGCGGGCAGCCCCGTGGAGGTGTCATCACCGCGGACTTCCGCGACGAGTTCCGGGGCGGGGAGGTGACGATCGCAGTTCACAGCTTCCTGCGGTACAACACGCCGCGGGGACCCATCCCTCCCCGCGGACATCTGTCCGTCTGGGTGGAGGAGGCGGAGGTTCCGCCCGTGGACTAGGGGGACAAGGCCCTTCGGAATGCCCATTCCCTGCCGGGCACCGTGATGGCGGTCCGCGAAATGCGTCTCATTTCTTGTCTTCGCCAAGTGCAGAAATGATCCCGCCTATGTTGATTCGATACTGCTGACGCCCATTCCCGCCATGCGGGGAATCGAACACGATCCACTGCCCGTCGCGGCTGACGCGGGGATGCGTGTCGCAGCGCCACTCCCCGGTGTACGTGGATTTGAAACGTCCGAGCGGTAGGAAGCGTTGCGTGGGCAAGTGGATCAAGTGGATGTGCTGGAGCTTCTGTTCGCCTCTCGGATACGTATCCGTCACCAACCACTCGTTGTCCGTGCCGGGAACGTAGCTCTGGTGACCGTTCGGGGCATTCCACAGCACCTTCACCGGCCTGCCGGAACCGTCGTCCCTGTAGAGCTGATACGAGCCCAGCGCCCAGATGACGATGTGCTCTTCGTCCCGCCAGGTCCAGTGAGAGGCTGCTCTTGCGCTGAGCAGGCGAACATCACTGCCGTCCACGCCCATTGAGTACACCCGGGTCGGTTGTCCTCTGCCTCGCCAGCGGTGGAACATGGAGAAACGCTTGCCGTCAGGTGCCCAGTCGAAGTGATTGACGTAGTGATAGGTATTGCGCGGGACCTCATCATTGAATGGCAGCTCGAGCAGCCCGGCCAGCGAGATCAGGAGCTCCGTCTCACCCTTGTCCATGTCCAACCGCCAAACGCCCACGTCATCAGGGGCATTCTGCTCGGTCGTCTCGTTTTCGATTCCGGGATAGCCATAGCCCGGCCGCACATCCCAGATCCGGCTGAAGTCGGAACAGAGTGCCCATTTGCCGTCCGGACTGATGGCCTCGTCGATGGCCATGGGTAGTGTTCGCATCTCCTTCGTCTCGACGTCGTAGACCCGACAGATGGCCTTGACGCCCTCGCGGTCGTTCCAGACCACCTCGGTGGCGGAGCCGGGCCGCCACTGAAGGAAGGCGCCCTGTTGCCAGCTCCAGGCGCGCGACTCGCCCAATTCGATCCAACGGTTACCGTCCTCGAGATCGAGCATGCCGATCTTGACCGCGTCCTCCGGTCTGGGCAGACGGTGCTCGAAATCCGTCTGGTGGCACAACAGGTACCGGCCGGACACGTCCCACTGATCGTGAAGATAGTAGCCGAACCAATGGAACGTCGGCCCGGTCGTCAACGCTTCCACGGGCGGCAGCACGGGGTTCTCGGCTCTCTCCATGGCCACGAACGAGCCGTAGACGGAATACCCACGTGCCGCACCCTCTACCTGCTCGTCATTCGTCTGGGCCCGCGCAAGCGCGGCGCCAGCGAGCAGGATCGCAGTTGTCATCTCAATCGCGCTACGCATCGCTACCTCACTTCGACATGGTCGTCGCGATCTCCGGCGATCTTCCCCTGGGCAGCGGAGATTCACCTCGCCCTCGATCTCGACGGTGTGCTTCCACGTGGGCCTCGGCAGTGTAGCTGACGGCTGAACATCCGGTTCGCTCGGAGTGTCCCACGATTCTCGGGCGGAATCTGTCGACGCCGGTCAGAAGACCGTCGGGGCGCAGGCCCGATCTTCGTGGGTTCTCCGAGGGGGGCGCGGAGCTCCTGGCGACCCTGAGGGAGCCCTGGATGGGAATGGCGGCCAGGCGAGAGGCGTGCCTGGGTACTGGGGCGAGGCCGCATGGAACGCCGATCCCCAGAGCGCCAGCGGAGAGCACGATCAAGACGCGAGGGATCCTCGGGCGTGTGGGGCCGGATGAAGAGGGGAAGAGGGCCATGGGGCGGGTCCGGTGCGGCGCTCGGGGAGCGGGAGGTTCGAGGGGAGCCCAGGATGTGGAGTCGCTCGGCTTCCACAGTCCTTGCGCGCGCAGGTTCGAGAGCAAGCGAAGGTGTGCGAACTCGCGGCGCTACACTCGGTGACTGCGCCATGACCGACCGGCCCTCCCTGCTGCTCTTCTGCTTGCGGAGCCTTCCCACCGAGTACGGGATCGCGTTCCTGCTGCGCGTCCTCGTGCGCCATCCGGTGCAAGCGATCCGGGGTGCCTGGCGGTTCCTGCGCGAGAGGGGCGGGGGAGGGGCGGAGGCCGACGGCGACGGAGACTTCGGCGGCTCCGATCGCCTGGTGGGGGCGGGATTCTGCCTGAAGCCGCTCGATCCGCCCTGCGTCTCCGGCCGGGCGAACCACGACTGCCGGTACTTCGAGCAGCGGTGGCACGCGGAGGGCGCCACCCCGCCGCCGTGCTGCGCGAGCTGTGAGATCCGCGAGCTCGGCCTGCGCGCCCTCCGGGCCGGCTGCGACTTCTACGTGATGACCTCGGCGCGCGACATCCTCGACGACCTCCTGCGACCCGCCCTCGAGGAGCGGCGCTACTCGTCGGCCGCGCTCACCCTCTGCCGCTACTCCTTCGAGCCCTTCCGCCTCGCCCTCGCCATCTGCGAACTGCCGGCCCGCATGGTGCCCTTCGCGAGCGGGGACTGCCGCGACTTCGCGACGTGGCGCCGGGCGGACGTGGGGGACAAGGACGAGCGCACCGAGCTCGCTCCCGAGCACCGCGACGATCTGCGGGCCCTCCTCGAGCGAACAGCGCGGGATCCCGCCCCCGCGGCCTTCACTCGCCGCGGCAACCTCTTCGTGCCCGAGCCATGATCGCCGCGCTCTCCTGGCCCCTGCCCTCGCTGGGCGATCTCGCGCAGTACGGATCCGTCGGGCTCGTGGCCGGCGTGCTGTTCGGGCTCGGCGCGGGCGCTCTGCGGGACCGACTGCGCCTGCGCGTCGGCTACACGCGCAAGATCTACCACTTCGCCATCTTCACCATCGCCGCGGTCGTCGGGGTGCGAGGCGGCTTTGCGGCGGTGCAGGCCTACGGGGGAGCGGTGGCCCTGGTCGTGCTTTTCGCGGTCTGGCGGGGCGAACGCAGCGCCCTTTTCCGGGCCGTCGCGCGCCCGACCGACGCGCCTCACCAGCGCTTCTACATCATCGTCCCGCTCTTCATGACCGCCCTGGGTGGCCTCGCGAGCAACCTCCTCTTTGGTCCCTGTGCCGTCGTCGGCTATGCGGTCACCGGCTGGGGCGACGCGGTGGGCGAGCCCGTGGGTACGCGGTGGGGACGACATCGCTATCGCGTTCCGACCCTCACCAAGATCGAGTGCACGCGCAGCTACGAGGGCAGCGCCGCCGTCCTCCTCGCCTCGCTGCTCGCCACGGCCGCGGTGCTCTGCTTCGGCGGCTTCGAGCTGTCTGCCGGCGCGCTCCTCCTGGCGATCCCCACCATCGCGATCGTCTCCACCCTCGTCGAGGCCTTCACCTTCCACAGCCTCGACAACCTCACCATCCAGATCGCCGCCTCGGGGGTCACGTGGGGATGGATGCGGATGCAGGGCGGCTGAGAGCGAGCTCTCCGAGCCACAGCATTTCCGGATCCGGTGGCGACTTCCTCCATCTCGAGGGCAAAACCAAGCCCCCGCGACTCACTCCTCGTTCAGGAGGGGGGCGGCTTCCCGCCGCAGGTCCAGGAGTCTCCGTTCCTGGTCCTCGTCGAAGGAACCGATCCGTTGCGCATAGGTGTCCATCCAGAGGATGAGCCGCTCGCGCTCCTCCTCGTCGAGCGCGACGCCCTGGTGTCCCTCGGGACTGGCGAGCAGCGCGAGCAGGGGGCTGCGACGCGCCGCGCAGGCGCCCTCGCGCGAGGCGCCCTCGCGGTAGCGCTGCCAGACGTGGTCGTGGAGGCTCGGGGTCCCGTAGTGCACGAGCGACTCGTAGGCCTGCGACTCGGTGAGGTCGAACGCGGCCGCGGCGGGATCGGCTCCAGCGGGCCGGTGACACTCGACGCACTTGCGGTCCAGGAGCGGCTGCACGAGTCGATCGAAGCGCAGCGGCCAGCTGCCGGAGGGTCCGGGAGTGATCTTCGATGGCGGACGGGAGAGGGCGAGCGGCCGACCGACGCGCACGGGCGGTGCGGAGGTTCGCGGTTCGTGGCACCCGATGCAGCTCAGCGTCTGACCGGGCTGCACGTGCGTGGTGCTGCGCATCGTCTGCAGCGCCATGCCGCGGGAGTCGAGGGCCTGGAAGAAGACGGTCACGCCCGACGGCACGCGGAAGTAGGCGGAGCCGTCGGTCTCGACGGGAACCGTGCCGAGGACGCACTTGCCCGGGTCGTCACGGGTGAGGCCGAGGTTCGGGTAGTTCATCACCGGATGCGTCTTGGGGGGCACGGCGATGATCCTCAGGGAACGCACTCCCTCTCGCTCCTCCGTCGACAGCCCCTCGCGCACGTCGGCGATGAAGTAGCTCCCTTCCCGCGGACCGTCGAGATCGACCCCGCTGGCCATCGGGAACGGCAGGGGCCGCGGCCGCAGGGGAAGCGGGTACATGCTCGAGATCTCGGGATCTCGATAGAGCAGCTCCATGTTCCCCCGGGCATCGAAGAGGTACAGGCCCGTGCCGTTCTCGGGCCGCAGCACGGAATGCCACCGGTCCCAGCCCGTCGACTGTCCCTGCCGCATGATCCCCTCGTCGGACCAGGTGACCAGATGGAAGCGCTCCGAGAGCGGCCAGGGATTCGCGTAGTAGGTGAGGGGCCAGCCTTCGATCTCGGGGAAGGGGACCTCCGGGGTCAGACGCGTGAGCGGCGCGGTTCCCTCGGTGCCCTGGGCGGGGTCGAGCAGCACGAGGCTGCCCTTGGTCTGCGCGTGGTGCGCCGAGGCGGTGAACACGATCTTCGACGAACCCGGGATGCTCTGCGGCTCGAACGTGCAGTGCGGGGCACGCGTGCCGTTGCCGTAGACGATGCGGGCGTTCGTGCCGTCGGGATTGATCGCCCACAGGCTCATGTAGGGCATGTTGTCCCGATCGATGTAGTCCCAGCGCGAGTAGAGGATCGTGCCGTCGTGAGCCACCG
This sequence comes from uncultured Planctomycetaceae bacterium, assembly GCA_964507325.1. GTDB lineage: Bacteria > Planctomycetota > UBA1135 > UBA1135 > CAZDQL01. Next base: position 23,700 of record CAZDQL010000046.1, read on the forward strand.
ACGGCGTCCACTCGAACATCTCGAAGGGCGAGATGGCGTAGAGGTCCCTCCCGTCGGCGTCCATCGTGTGCAGCGTGTAGACGGCACACGGACGCTCCGGTCCCCCACCGCAGCGGACGTAGGCATCGGGCAGGTCGTTCGTCTCCAGCGTGCGGAGAGCGCTCTCCTGGCCGCACTGCACGAACTGACCCCGACGCGTGGACAGGAACACAATCCGTCCGTCGGGCAGGTACCGCCCGTCGAAGTCGTCGTACTTGCCGTGGGTCAGCTGCCGCAGGCCGCTCCCGTCCACGTTCATCTCGAAGAGGTGGTAGAAGGCGTCCTCCGGGACGTTGTCCTTGTTCAGCTTGTCCTGCTCCTCGGCGAGGCCCGGGTGATGGCGGCACCACGCGAAGAGGACGCGCTCACCGTCGAAGGACAGGGTGGGACGCAGGAAGCTGCCGTTGCGGCCGAGAGGCGCCGCGGTGATGCACTCGGCCCGCGGGATCCCCCCCGCGAAGTTCCGCAGCAGATAGAGCCCTCCCCCGGGACGCGACCACCAGCCGAGGTACTGATCCGACATGTGGTTGAAGCTCCCCGGCACGCGCTTGGCGAAGAGCAGCTCGTCGAAGTCGAGGATCGGATGGGCGAGCGTGAGCCGGCGCTGGATCCAGCGCGCCTCCAGGTAGAGCGTCTCGCCGACGTCACGGGGATCCGCCCTCCCACACTCGCGCTCGACGCGCTCGAGGTCGGCGCGCTCGGTCTCGACGTCGAGGCCCAGGCTCTCGAGCTCGGCGGCCAGCTCCCATCCGTGGGCGACGATCTCGCGCACTCGCGCGACCCCCTGCGACTCCCAATCGAGGGACGCGCGGCGGGGCGTCCAGGTGGACCAGGGGGACAGGCTGACCTGCTCCGCGGGCCGGTCGAGGGCGAGGTTGCCGTCGCTCGCCTCGCGACCGAACACCTCGACCTCGTCGAGGTGCAGGTAGTTCTTGCCCACGCCCTGCAGGCGAACGAACCGGGCACTCGCGTCGTCCAGCGGCACGCACAGGGGCTTCCCGTCCGTGTGTCCGTAGAAGCGCTCCCCCGGATTCGCGAACGCCATGCGCCACTCTCGGCCGTCGTCCGAGAGGAGCACTCGCAGGTGATCGGCTCGCTCGGGGGATCCATCGGTGCGGTTCCAGACCACGATCCGACCGATCGCCCGCCGCGCTCCGAGGTCCACCTGCCACCACGGATCCTCGGCCTGGCCGGTATGGAAGCCGTAGCCGCCGTCGATGACTCCATCACAGCCGCCCGCGGCATCGATCCGCGTGGTGAGCCCTCCCCCCGGCGAATCGGGTCCGGGGCGATACCGCTCGCGCCGCAGCCAGTCGGCCTCGACCTGCCGGCGGAACTCCTCGGAGGAGGAGGTGGAGGCTTCCTGTGCCCAGGAGAGGGAACCACCCCAGACGCCGGTCGCGAACGACGCGGCCAGGAGGGCCGCCATCCGCGCCATCGTCGACTCGATCATCGCGTGCTCCCGGTTGGTCGGAAGGAGAGGACTGCCATACCGACGACTGCGTCGCAGTGTACCAGGGCCAGGGCGGGAGGGTCCGAACCGGTCGAGAGCGCGGGGAGAGCGCCTACCCGCCGAAGAGCTTCGGTGCCGCGTGCCCCCTTGCGGGCCACAGCCTCCACCTCACTCGACGTACATCCCCAGCACCCTCTCCAGCGCCGCCCGGCACACGGGGCAGAACTCCTTGGGGTTGCGGGTGAACATGATGCAGTCGGTGGCGGGACGGTAGAGGCCCTTGGCCTGGTAGCAGGCGCCCTGGAAGGCGCCGACCTTCCCGGCATGCTGCTCACCGGCCAGCATGGGGCCGGTGACCTGCTTGACCTGCTCGAAGAGGGCCTCGACCTCCGCCTCCTCGGCGCGCGCCCGGATCATCGCCTGGCGCTTCTCCTGATAGGTGGCGCTGGTCTCGTCGTAGGCGGCCTGATCCCAGGGCGTGGGAATCGGCGTGCCGGGGGTCACCAGCGCCTTCCACTTCAGCTGCTCGGGATCGAGCATGGCGGTCACGTTCGGCTGCCAGGGCTCCACGTCGGGCGGCGCGAACGACTCGTAGGCGACCTGGGAGGTGTAGTACTCATCGGCCAGCCCACCGAAGGAGTGGCCGAACTCGTGGACGAAGACGTACTCCGAGGCCGAGGAATCGGCCGAGCAGGTGGCCCACAGGTTGAAGATGCCGCCCCCACCGTACTTGCGGTCATTGCAGATCAGCATCAGAGCGTCGTACGGCGCCTGGGCCGCCACCTCGCGCAGGAACGGGTTCTTGTAGGTGAGCACGTAGCGGTCGGAGTCGAAGGCGTTGAAGCTCAGACCCAGCGGCGCGTCGCGGAAGACAGCCTTGCGCGGATTGCTGATGCCCGGCTCGGCGGAGGGCACGTGGATCGCGCGCACGTTGATGCGCTCCCGGTGCGTCCTGAACGGGTCCGTCTCGAGGAGAGCCGCGGACAGCCTGCGTACATCCCCGAGGAACTTCTCCTCCTGCTCCGCCGTGTAGCCGTCGGCCAGGATCAACAGGTCGAGGTGATCGTGGGCTGCACCGTGCACCTCGATGTCGTGAACCTCGCCGCGCGACGAGATCGCCGACTGGTTGACGAAACGGGTCCTCGGCTCCACCTCGGTGCTGAAGAACTCCACGAAGTTGCTCCTCGCATCCCGCTTCTCCAGCATCAGCCGACAGGCCTCGCGTGGCTCCGGAAAGCGTTGTGACTCGTGAAACGCCCCCCAAGCACCTCGCAGCGCCACACCCGTCGTTTCCCATTCCCCGTAGATGCTGCAGAAGCCGCGCGAGTAGAGCAGCCTCCCGCTCTCGACATCCCACACACTGAAGCGGTACTTGCCCAGCCCGGTCGCATCGACCAGCTGCTTGCGGCTTCCGGGCCAGTCTCCCTCGAGACGCAGTTGGTCGATGCAGATCTGCTCCTCACCAGCCGTCCCGACGTGGTGGTAGTCGAAGCGCAGCGTGCGGCCCGTGAAGCACTCATCGAACTCGGTTTCGGCCCCGGCCGTGGCGCAGGCCAGGAGCGGTGCGGCCAGAAGGAGAAGTGCTGACATGATTCGATCCTCGCCGTGGGGTGTCGCGGCCATTACCGGAAGCCGTGGCTCGTCCTGGCCCGCATTATGCATGAGGATCTACGGCCCGGCTCGAGGAGAGGCTTGCATCGGGTCCCGGATCCGGTATCCGATGAAGACGATGAGGAACAGGCCGAGTCGCACTGCCCTCAAGGTCGCCCGCGGGGTGATCTGGCTGGGGACCGACCCGTCGCTCGCGCCGCTCCTTCCCGAGGGGGCGGCCGAGGCCACGCGCTCGCTCCTCAGCGCCATCCGGCTGCACAAGCCATGGCACGAGCGGTTGTTTCGCAGGCGATGGCACCGCCGGCTCGTGCGCTGGAGCGAGCGCTCGATGATGCCGGGGCAGCTCGTCGGGCTCACCCTGCGCAAGCGGTACGTCGAGGACGAGGTGCGCGACGCGCTGGCCGCCGGCGCGCGGCAGGTGCTCGTCGTGGGGGCGGGCTTCGACACGCTGGCCCTGCGGCTCGCGCCGCAGTACTCCGAGGTGACCTTCCTCGAGCTGGATCACCCCGCCACGCACGGCGCGAAGAAGCGGGCGGTCGAGGCAGGAGGAGCAGTGCCCTCGAACCTGCGCCTCGTCGCCGCCGATCTGACCCGCGAATCGCTCGAGGATGTGCTGGGCGCGTGCGACCTCTGGTCGGGCGAGGCCTCCTCCGTGATCGTGGCCGAAGGCCTGCTGATGTACCTGGCCGAGTCGGACGTCATCGGCTTCTTCGAGACGTTCCGCCGCGCGACTGGGCCGGACTCCCGCGTCGTCTTCTCCTTCATTCGCGCGGACGGCGACGGGCGGCTCCTGATGGGTACCAAGCCCCGCCTCCTCCAGCTCGCGCTGCGGCTCAGCGGCGAGCCGATGCGCTGGGGTGCTCGCGACATCGACGCCTTCCTCGCAGCCCGCGGCCTGCGCCGGCTTCCTCCTCCCGAGCGCCACGACCTCGCAGCCCGCTACCTCACCCCGCTCGGCAGCGAGGCCGAGGAGACCGGCATCGAGCGCCACGCCGTCGCTCAGGTCGACCCCGCACTCCCAGCCGCACGCTAGGCGGGCTACGTCCCCGATTCCTCGATCGTCAGCCAGACGTACCCCTGCGCAGGTATCTCCAGCGGAACTCGAATCCGATGCTGACGATCCAGCGCGTAGCGCGCTTGCGTTCCCGACTCCCTCCAATCCGTGTGGACCGTGATCACCGCCAAGTCGGAGATGCCGGTGTAGTAGAGCGGCAACTCGACCTCACGCGAGATCGTGCGCTCCGTTGGATTCCAGACGAAGGCCAAGCCCTTCTCCTGCAGGGTGGCGTTGACGTGCAGCATGCAATCCAGATCACGTCCGTCCGGCCGGCGCACGTGGACGATGGGACTGAGCAGAATCGGCTCATGACGGCGGTAGAAATCCACCCAGCCAGTGACAACCGCCCGCGTTTCCTCCGTGTCGTAGAGCCGGGTCCCCCGGTAGGCGGCCATGATCCCCATGCCGAAGTACTGGGCCAGGACGCGGTCGTACTGATCCAGGTGCTCGTGCAACGGCTCCATGGTGCTGTCCGCACCGCCGCCGTAGACCGGCGTCAAGGGGAGCGCGTGGTAGCACATGCTCGGCGTGCGCCACCATGTGCCGTCGTAGATGTTCTGGCGGGCGATCAGGGCCTGCTGCTTGCGAGGCAGGGTCCAGTTCGACTCGCGATACCCCATGGGCATCTTGCGGTTGCCGCTCGCGTAGTACCAGTCGGGGCTGATCACGTAGATGCCCTCGTCCATGCACCGGCGATAGAAGCGCGCCTGCTGCTCCCAGTTCACGCGGTAGGAGTCGGCCAGTCCCTCGTGGCCCGGATGGTCGCTGCGCTCGCAGCCGAAGCCGTGGTAGGGCCCGTCCGTCTCGATGCAGTCCTGACCGGTCTCCTGCATGAAACCGATCAGCTGGTCGAAGTACCGATCCGTGAACGCCGATCCCAGACACAGGCTGCGACCGTAGGCGGCCGGGCTCACGTCGTGCTCGCCAGAACCGTAGCTGCGTGACGAGCTGAACAGGATGTACGAGCCGACCTGGATGCCCCTCGCGTGGGCGTACTCGAAGTCCTGCTTGACCCTCGCGATGTACGCCGGATCGGTGCTCATCATGTCGAAGCCGCTGCCGAAGGTCAGGATGACCATGTCGAAGCCGCACGCCGCCGCCTGGTCCACCGCCTCGCGGAACTCCGCCGAGTCGTAGCGCAGGACGTGCATGTAGATCCGGTTCTCCTGGGTCCAGGGCATCAGCGTGCGGTAGAGCGCTTGCCGGGCCAGTCCCTTGCGGTCCTCGTCCATCGAATCCTGCGCGAGGAGCCACGACCTGAACGTGGACCAGGACTCACCCGGAGCGAGGGTCTTCGCCGGCCCCACCGGATACTGGACCTGCAGCAGGCTGCGGCTGCGGTACTCTCCCTGCCACTCGGGGTGGCCGTTCAGGGGGCCGTAGTACGATTGCGGCGCGGCGTCCAGCTCCTGCGGCGACCAGTAGCGCAGACGGTAGTCGCTCATGCGTTCGGTGTAGACCGGCCCGGAGTCCGTGCGGAACTCGGGATCGATGCTCCAACGGACCGGCACGGCGCGGAAGTGCTGGTACTCGCTCTCGACGAACACCTTGTCGGCGTGCTCGTCCGCAATCGCCAGCTCCTCGATCAGCGTGCGCTCGAGCCGAACTGGCGTGGTACCGGCGTTGGCGAAGGCGATCCACTTGCCGATCACCGCGATGCCGTCGTAGATCTCGTAGTGAACGGTGACGCGCAGAGGCTCGAGGTCTGGCACTTGCGCCGGGGCTCGGTACTCCATCGATAGACGCAGGCCTCGGGGTGGCCATGGCGCAGCACCGGCGGGGCTCGCGGGTGTCCACGTCAGCCAGGCTTCCGGCCCACTCGTCGTCACGCGCGCCAGCTGGAAGGCACCGGGATCGGCGATCAGGTCCGCCAGCCACTCCTCGAGGAAGTAGTTGCCGACGTACTTCGAGCGCGCCCGTTCCTTGTGGCCCGACGCCATCGACGGAAACCGCATCCCGCCGATCGCGAATCGTCTCCCGTCGACCTCGATCGTCGCCTCGGGCTTGATCGAGCGCAGGAACTCCAGCCCGGCCGCTTGCTGCCGGAGGCTGTAGCAGACGAGATTCGCTCCGAGGTGGAAGCGGCGCGCGATCAGGCCGTTGGCCAGCACCAGCGTTGCGGAAGCACCGCCCTCGGCGATCTCGACCTGGAACGTGGAGGTCGTCTCGGGAGGACGGACCAGCCAGTCCTCCCGGAAGCCCGGCACGTCCAGCCGTTCGACCGGGGTGATCCCATCGAGGATCGAGGCGATCCTCGCCTTGCGCTCGGCGAGCCGCTCCTCGCGCTCCTGCTCGACCTGCGCCTGGTCGATCCACAGGTCGGCTTCCAGGTCGAAACCCGCCGGCCCGATCTCGGATAGTCGCACCGCGGCGATGTCGCCCCGGAAGCACTCCTTCCCGTGGCCCATGTCGCCGATGGTGAACAGCGGGTGGATGCCGGTGGAGGTGGGAAACTCCCCCACGTGTACGCCGTCGAGGTACAGGCGCGATCCCGCCGCCTCGTGCACCAGGGCGAGGTGGGTCCACTCCCCCGGAACGATCGGGCCCATCACGACGAGACCTCGTCCGCCGATGAAGGCGCCCCACTGGTCGTCGCTCTGGACGAGGGAGTAGCCGCGTGCGCCGTCGCCCAGGGACACCACACCGTGCAGACCCGGCGCGCGCTCCTCTTCCGCCCGCGCCCAGGCCTCGAGGACGAACTGGTCCGGAACGGGATCGATGCCCCCCTCGAGCGCGTAGGCGTCGTCGACGCCGTCGAACTGCAGGGCCCGCCCGTCGTCCGCGTTCGGGGCGAGGTTGAAGTAGCGGGGATCACCGCGCCGGAGGAGAGGCAGCCGCCTCCCCGCTCGATTCGGCAGCCGCTCCGGTCCCTGAACCGCTCCCAGGGCGTCGGGATCGGTCAGACGGTACTCCGCAACGCTCTCGACGTCGGCGCGGGCCGCTCCCCCGATCAGCATGCTCAGTGGGGTGAGAGCGAGAAGACCTCGTCGCAGTATCCCGTTCATTCGTTCACCTCGAGAAGCGGGTGGAGGGCAGGGCGCCGGTGAGAGCCTCCCGGCCGCTCGACCGCAGGACTACACACCTGCCGTTCTGCAGCGTGCCGAGCCTAGGTGCGACTCGAGATCGCCGCAATCGTTGAATCGGGCGTCCCGGTTGGCGGTGGTCAGTCGTCGCGGCGCGCCAGCTCTCGAAGGTCGACCTCTCGGCTCGCTGCGGCGGGCACGACCACCACAGGCCAGTTGAGGAAGGCGTTCTCCCCCAGCGGCGTGACGCGCTCGCCAGCGCTTTCCACCAGGAGCTTGATTCTCGCCTCGTAGGGCGTGGGATTCCGGATCGACAACACGTCCCCTCGACGATCCACCTCGACGTGATCGAGCACGAAGAGCTCGTCCGTGTCGCTTTGCACGTAGATTCCCGGCAGCTCCACCGCCATCAGGGCGCCGTTGGTCTCGCACCATCCCGTCACGTGGTCACCGCGATAGCCACGGTGCTCGGCATCACAGTAGGTCAGCCGCTCGTTGGTCAGGCCGCCGGGGCGGATGCTCTCGGCGTGGGCGTGGACGATGTCGCGCAGGAGCTCGGCGTATTCGCGTCGACCCGTGGCGCGGTAGAGCTTGAAGAGGGCATCGCCCGACTGGGTGCAGATGCCGGGGGCTCCGTGCTTGTTCTGGGTGCTGGCCCAGTACACGCCGGCCAGCCGCGCGTCCAGACGACGCAGCTCCGCATCACCGGGGAGCACGTAGTCGTAGGAGGTCGTCCAGGTGGCCACGAGATGAGCCAGGTGACGGGACTCTTCCAGCCACTCCCTCTCACCACTGACCTCGTACAGGGTCATCAGCGCCGTCATGAAGCCCGCCGCTGTCTCCGAGTCGGCGTTGTGCAGGATGTCGCCGCAGCCGCCGGAGGTCTGACCGGTCGCGGCGAAGTCACGCTCGTAGTGGGAGCGAGCCGCCTCGCGGGCGATCTCCAGATACTCCGGTGCGGAGTAGTAGCGGGAGGCCAACGCCAGGCCGCCGATGGCCATCACCCCGCCGCAAGTTCCGAACTCGGCGATCTTGCCGGTGTTCGCGTCGATCAGCTTGCCCCACTGTCCTTCCTCGCGCCAGGTCTTCACGAAGGCGTCGGCCAGCCGCCGGATGCTCGCCTCCCAGCCCTTCTCGATCGCCTCTGTGCGCCCCTGGGACCGGAGGAGCATGAACTGCTTGACCATCCAGTACAGCACGTCGCCGTTCTTGCGCGTGAGCACGAGCCCGGGGAGCTCGGGGTAGGGGTGACGCACGAAGACGCTGCCGTGCTGGTCGATGGTGCCGTGGAAGAAGCCCGACTTGCCCTGGCCGTGATCGAGGGCGAACTCGAAGGTGCGAGTCACGCGGTCCAGGTGCAGGTCGTCGCCCAGCGCCAGCATGGGGTAGGTGTTGATCAGCCCGCCGACCCAGCCGAACGAGATCCACGTGGCGTTCTCCGGACAGTAGAACCGGTACTCGTCGCCCTCGTGCCAGCGAGCATCGATGCGATCGGTCATCCACGAGAGAGTCTGGCTGAGCGGGATCTGGTGGCGCGGTCGGTTGGGGCCGGTGAGCGCCTTGCGCTCGATCATGAAGCGTTCCAGGACCTCGGGGATGCTGCTCGCCGTGAAGGCGTACAGGCGCAGACGCAGGCGGATCTCCTCTCCCTCCTCGAGGTCCAGGCCCCGGTCCGGGCTGGGCGCGAAGCCGACGAAGAGCGGCCTCTTCTCCCGCACGCCGGGAGCGGTGAGCACCAGACTCGCTCGCCGCCGATCCCGGCTCTCCTCGACGGCGAAGGCGTGATCGATCACCTCGCCCCCTCGACCGAGCCCTTGCTCGGACAGGAGGAGGAAGCCCATCTCGCGCCGGCGGTCCCAGACGCAGATGGCGGGCGTGGCCATGTTGCAGGCGGAGACCTCCAGTCGGGACGGAGGGCCCATGTCGGGGGAGAGCTGGGGAATGGGCACCGACATGCGGGGGATCTCACGCTCGAAGAGGAACTCGGGAGCGATCCCCCGTGCGTAGCCGCGATCGACGATCTCGCAGCGGTTGCCGTCGTAGACCGCGGCCGGCAGCAGCACGTAGTTGGTCGGGTCCCAGTCGGCGAAGTCCACGGCCACCGCGATCCCCCCCGAGCGCAGCGAGCCCTTCTCGAGCCCGATGCGCAAGCTCAGGTCCAGGCCGTCCGTGCCGACTGTCTGCGCTTCGAGGGCGCAGCTCCAGACCGCGTCCAGCGCGGGCGTCGTGCCGAGGCCGATGGTCTCGCGTTCCCTCAGGTGCGCCTCCTCGTAGCGGCAGGTCATGACGCGCAAGGCAGCCCCGAGGGGGGTCAGCAGAGCACTCAGCTCGCTCGCCGTCACGACGCGAGGCGGTTGCAGCGCTCGCTGGACCACCGGTAGGAGAATCTCGCGGTAGCCCTCGAGACCGGGGTGGATGCCGTCGGGAACCAGCTCATCGAACCGTCGGGAATCCTCTTCGAGCAGGCGCTGCCACTCCGCGTGCACGTCCAGCACCGGGATGCCGAGTCGCTCCGCGAGCGCGGTGTGCGCGGCCAGGTAGGCGCGCAGGCGTGGCCGTTGGCTCGCGTGCTTCCCGCTGGCTGCGTCCTTCACCGGATTGGTGGTCAGCAGGAAGAGCTCCACCCCGGGACAGGTCTCCCGGATGTGCTCGAAGATCTCCTCCAGGTTGCGCACGGAGTCCTCGAGGGAGATGCCGTAGGGGAGGTAGGCATCGTTCACGGCGAACTCGACGAAGACTGCGTCCGGTCGGTGCTCGGCGACCTCTCGCGCGCGATCCAGGCCGCACTTGCCCTCGTGCACGCTCGGATTCATCGCCCCTGGCACGTAGATGCTGGCCGAGGCTCCCACTCCCAGATTGACCAGCCGCACCTGGTCCTCGTACTTCTCCTGCAGCCACTCTCCGAAGACCACGTCGGGCCAGCGCCAGCGCCCGCCGGTCAGGCTGGTGCCGAGGGTGACCACGGTCACCGGCTCTCCCGCGTCCAGCGCGTGCATGCAGCGCAAGCTCCGCGTCGCGGGCAGCCACTTGTCGGGATCTTGCGGTCCAGGGTCGTGAGTCGCCAGAGAGGGGGCGACCAGCAGGACCACAGCGAGGTGCAGGAGCATTCAGGGAGGATACGAAGCCCGACGATCCGCCGGGGCACGGATCCCCTCGGCATCCGGCCGGGGTGGACGGGGAGACGGGCTCGCCTCGCGATGGTCGAGCGCGAGGCGGAGCAACTCGGTCGAGCTACGTGTCGATCCCCTCCAGCAGCTCCAGGAATCGGTCGTAGGGCGTCGCCTCCCAGCTCTCCGCGGAGAGGGCGCCTTCGCTGAGGGAGATGAGGGCGACCTTGTGCGCCGTCTCCACACTGGACGCCTCGTAGATGTCCATGAAGTCGTACTGACCCAGCAGCGCGTAGTGCGCGATCCACTTGACGTCGGGACAGTTGGAGCGGACCTTCTCGAGCCACTCCTGGCCCGTCATGCGGCGTCCCCGGGCATCCTGCAACGCGCCGGGAGCGAGCTTGGTCATGAGAATGAACGTGGTCATCGTACAGCTCCGGGTTTCGAGGGAGCTCGACGGCGGGCTGGCCGACTTCGCTCCGGGGACCCTGAGTATCGGCCGCTCTGCGTGATCCCTACAGGGATGACCGGGAAACCGGGTACGGGTCCTGCCCTGCCGGCATGGGTACTGATGGGAGGGCCGGCCCCGCCGGACCCCCCTCACTCGCCGATCACCTGCGACGCGTCGATGCCGATCTGCTTCTCGAGCCAGCGGAACTGGTCCTTGCGCAGCTTGGGCGTCTGGCCGTGGCCGGAGTCGTACCAGAGGATCGTCTTGGGCTCGCTGCCCGCCTCCTGGTAGACGCGCGCGGTCTCCGCGGGCACCAGCTCGTCCGTCTTTCCGTTCTGGAATAGCAGGTGCGCGGGAGCGGCGTGGGCGACGAAGCGGATCGGCTCGATCGGCTCCATCATCGCCCGCCACTCCTGCCAGCGCTCCTCGGAGAGATTCCGGGGCGGACCCGGTCCGTCGTCCGGACCGGTGAAGTGGGCGACCAGGCCGCCGTCGCCGACCACGAGCACGTAGGCCTTCAACCGCCGCTCGATCCCCGCGAGCAGCCCGCCCATCGCTCCCCCGTAGCTGCCGCCGACGTAGGCGAGGCGCTCCTCATCCACCCAGGGCAGGGACTCGAGCAGATCGGCGCCCCGCATCAGGTCCTGCATGAGCTGGACCTGTTCGTCCCGATCCTGCTGCGTGAACTTGACGATCTCCTCGCGCGGACCGTCCGGTCGAGCCCAGGGGGCGCTGATGGCCAGCACCACGGCTCCCGACTTCACGTAGTCCGAGGCGTACTGCTTGGATCCCTCGCGGCTGCCGGGCATGCCGTGCATGAGCAGGATCCCCGCGTAGGGCCCGTCGCCCTCCGGCTGGTAGAGGTAGGCGGGAACGCGTCCTCCCGCCGGGCTCGCGTAGGTCAGGTCGGTGCGCGAGTACCCGGCGAAGGTCGCATAGTCCCGTTCCTCGATGTCGAGATCCTCCTCCCGGTCGTACTCGAACAGGGCGAGCGTCTCCTTCTCGATGGGACTCGGCTTCTCCTCGGCGGTCGGAGCGGCGGAGTCCTGGGGCGACGGGGCGAGGAGCAGGAGGGGGAGACCGAGGGCGAGGGGGCCGAAGGCGGTGGACATCGTCGTTCTCTCCGGAGGGTGGTGGTGGCGCCGGCGTTCAAGTAGGGGCCGCTACGCGCAAGCCCGAGGCTCTTTTGTAGGTTTCCTGTGGCGACCGGGGCGCCGGCCGGAACTGTAACGATATGGACCTCGTTGCTAGCCGTCGTCGCCCAGGCGGGTGCGGAGCTCGGACAGCTGGTCCTGGAGGCGCTTCACCAGCGTGCGGTGCTCCGGCCGGTCGTGGAGGTCGATCAGCTCGTCGGGGTCCGCCTCCAGGTCGTACAGCTCCCAACGGTCCACGTCCACCAGCGCATCTTCCCGGCCGCGCAGGGGTCTTCCCGAGCCCTCGAAGTGGATCAACTTGTAGCGCGACGTGCGGATGCCGTACTGCGGTGGGATGTTGTATTCGTTGACGTACAGGCGGTAGTACATCGCCTCGCGCCAGTCGTCGGGCGTGCGCCCTCGCATCAGGGGCACGAGCGAGCGTCCCTGCATGTCCGCCGGCACCTCCAGGCCCGCCAGCTCCAGGAAGGTCGGGGCGAAGTCCGTGTTCACCACGAGGTCGGTGTTGACCGCTCCCGCCTCGACCAGCGGAGGGCAACTCACGATCAACGGCATGCGCAGGCACGGCTCGTACATCCAGCGCTTGTCGAATAGGTTCTTCTCGCCGAGGAAGAAGCCCTGGTCCGAGCTGTAGACGACGATCGTGCGCTCGCGCAGCCCGTGGTCGTCCAGGTAGTCGAGCATGCGGCCGAGGCCGTCGTCGATGCCCGCCGCCGTGCGCAGGTAGTCCTTGACGTAAACCTGCCAGAGCCAGCGGCGCCGCTCTCGCTGCGAGAGCTCCTGGGGTGGAGCGCCCCAGTAGTCGGTCATCCAGTGCGGCAGCGTGTCGATCGACACGTGGCAGGAGGAGGCCGGCCGCTCGGGATGCTGCAGGTCGAAGAAGAGCGTCTCCGGCTCGGGTAGATCGACGCCCTCGAAGGTCGACTCGTGGCGCGGCGCCGGCTCCCAGGGCATGTGCGTCGCCTTGTCCTGGACGCAGAGCAGGAACGGGCGGTCGTCGGCGCGCTCGTCGAGCCACTCGATGGCCAGGTCGACGATCACGTCACTGACGTGCCCCTCGTGCACCCGCCGCCCCGTGCTCCAGATCAGCTCGGGATTCCGATAACGCCCCTGGCCGGGGAGGATCGCATACGTGTCGAAGCCCGGCGGGTCCTCGCCGATGTGGTACTTCCCGAAGAGCGCCGTCTGGTAGCCCGCCTGCTGCAGGTACTCGGGAAAGGTGCGGTGCGCGGCGCGGTCGTAGCTCGCCCATCCCATGCCCCCCGTGACGTGCCCGTACTTCCCCGTGAGCACCGTCGTCCGGCTCGGCCGGCAGATCGACTCCGTGCAGAAGCAGTTGTCGAACCGCATCCCCTCCCGGGCGAGACGATCGAGGTGCGGCGTCTCGACGAGCGCGCTTCCGTAGGCCCCGATCGCCGACGTGGCGTGGTCGTCGGAGAACACGAAGAGGATGTTGGGGCGCGTCCGAGAGGCGCGGGGCTCGTCTCGAGGGAAGGAGAGATCCGTCGAGGCCCCCTCGGCGCGGAAGAGGAGCCCGATCGAGAGCACGAGGGTCAGAGCAACGAGAGCCGTCGGCGCCTTCATGCGCAGCTACTCCTCGCGCTCGAAGACCACCTGGCCCCCGACCACGGTCAGGTCCACGTTCATCTCCAGGATCGTCGCGGGATCGATCTCGAGCAGATTCCGGTCGCAGACCGTGAGGTCGGCCAGCTTGCCGGGGGCGATCGAGCCGCGCAGGTGGTCCTCGAAGGCGGCGCGGGCGTTCTCGATCGTGTAGGCGCGCAGGGCCTCGTGCACGCTGATCTTCTGCTCGGGGAACCAGCCGCCCTGCGGCTCGCCGGTCACGGTGGTCCGATTCACCGCCGCGTGGATCAGGTACTTGGGATGGACGTGGTACTCGGCGGCGGAGGTCCCCGGCCAGTCCGACCCGAAGGAGAGCGCGGCGCCGTGGTCGAGCAGCGAGCGGAAGGCGTAGGCGCCCCGGCAGCGCTCGTGGCCGATGCGCTCCTCCATCCAGCGCATGTCGTCGGAGACGTGGTACGGATTCACCTCTGCGATCACCCCCAGCTTCTCGAAGCGCGGGAAGTCCTCCTCGCGGATCACCTGGGCGTGGATGACGCGATAGCCCTCGAGGTCCCGGCCCAGGTCCTGCATCAGCCGCTCGTAGGTGTCGAGCATCAGCGCGACGCCCTTGGTGCCGATGGCGTGCACGTTGGCCACGAAGCCGGCGTCGTGGGCGACCCGCAGCAGGTCGTACATCTTCTCCATGTTCCCGACCGAAAAGTCGGGCACGTCGCTCGTGTGGCGACGGTAGTGCCCGTAGTTCGTCGGCTGGTCGTCGTAGGGCTGGAAGAAGAGGGCCCCGTGGGTGCCCATGATGCCGTCGATGTAGCCCTTGAGCGCTCCGTAGCGCAGCCACGGATCGGGGGCCCGAGTCACGGGGTGCAGCCCCATGGTCAGCCCCTGCTCCCGCAACTCGGCGCCGCGGGAGAGGTCGGGACGCAGCCAGACGCGGCAGGTGAGCTCACCCGCCTGCTGGAGCTCCGCGAAGCGCGCCGTCTGGTCGGGGACCGCGATGTCGTGGACCTCGACGATTCCCGACTCCGCGAGGCGGCGCAGCGCCGCCCGGTTCTCGGCCAGGAGCCGCGCCTGCGACTTGGGAGTCACCACGGCGCGCAGCCTCTCGAGCGCGGGCGAGCCGCGCTCGATGAGCCCCGTGGGGCGCCCGCTGAGGTCGAGCAGCATGCCCTCGAGGGGAGCATCCTCCAGCCCGGCGGCCCGCAGAGCGGCCGTGTTGGCGAGGTACAGCTCGCGATCGAAGCTGTTCAAGAGGCACGGGTGCGCACGAGTCACCTCGTCGATGGTCCCGCGCGAGGGCCTCCAGCGCTCGGCGGCCTTGGGCCCGGACTCGGCGGCGCCGAGCGCCCACTGCTCGTACGCGCCCCACAGGCCCCCGGTGATCCATTCGCCGTCGTCGAGGATCTGGACCACGCGCGCGAGCTCGGCGTGCAGTCCGTCGTCGCTGGACACGGCCAGCAGGTTGGCGTCGTTGATCAGGGCGCCGGAGCGGTTGAAGTGCACGTGCCCGTCGATGAAGCCGGGGACCACGAAGCGGCCGTCGAGGTCGATCACGCGCGTGCGCGGGCCGCGGTACTCGAGGGCCTCCCGCTCGTCGTCCAGGACCGCGGTGATCGTGTCACCCGTGACGACCACCGCCGACGCCCAGGGGCGATCGGGCTGCATGGTGTAGACCTCGGCGTCGAGGAGGATCAACGTCGCCCGCGGACCGGCGCAGCTCGCCAGCGCGGCGAGAACGAGAGCGGGCAGCAGGCAGGAGGCAAGCCTGGCCACGGCTACTCCCCCGCCTTCTTGTACTTCACCTCGCCCCCGACGATCGTGTAGACGACCTGCGTGCCGAGGATCTCCTCCGCGGGGATCGTCATGATGTCCCGCGACAGGACGGTGACGTCCGCGAGCTTGCCCGGGCTGAGGGAGCCCTTGAGGTCCTCGTCGAAGGCCGCGTAGGCCCCGTCGAGCGTGTACGAGCGCAGGGCCTCGGCGCGGGTCATCGCCTGGTCTCCGTAGAACACGTCGCCGCTCTTCGTGCGCCGGGAGACGCTGGCGTGGAAGGAGGCGATCGGATCCACGTCCTCGACCGGAGCGTCCGTGCCGTTGCTGATCACCGCGCCCGCGTTGCGCAGGTCGCGCCATACGTAGGCGCCCTCCTGCGCCCGCTCTTCGCCCAGACGCTTGATCACCCAGGGGGCGTCCGAGGTGCAGTGGATGCCCTGCATCGCGGCGATCACGCCGAGCCGGCCGAAGCGGGGGACGTCGTCCGGGTGGATGTGCTGGGCGTGCTCGACGCGCCAGCGCAGGTCCTCCTTGTCCGGGTGCGTGGCGAACGCCTGCGCGTAGATGTCGAGGGTCTCCCGGTTGCCCCGATCCCCGATCGCGTGCGTGCAGAGCTGGAAGCCGTTCTCGATGGCGATGCGTGCCGTCTCTCGCATCTTCTCGACCGGCTCGGTGTTGAGCCCCACGCTCGTGGGCAGGCTCTCGTAGGGCTCGAGCAGCCACGCGCCGTGCGAACCCAGGGCGCCGTCGATCAAGCGCTTGACGCTGCGCACCGTGAGGTGGTGGTTCCCCACCCCGATCAGCCGGTAGTCGGCGATGCGCTCCTCCAGCCGCGCGTTGCCCTCGGAGAGCATCGCGTAGAGCCGCACGTCGAGCTCGCCGCTCTCCGCCAGCTCGCGGAACAGATCCACGGTCCCGAAGGAGACCCCGGCGTCGTGGAAGCTGGTGATGCCCTTGGAGAGGCACTCCTGCTCGGCCAGCTCGATGATCCGGATGCGTTCGGCCTTGAGCTGCTCGGCGGTCCGGCCCTCGTCGTACGAGCTCATGCCCCGACTGATCAGCCCCTCCGCGGTCTCCCGGAACACGCCGATCGCCTGGCCGCTCGCGTCCCGGACGATCTCGCCGCCGTCCGGATTCGGGGTCTCGGCGCTGATCCCCGCCAGCTCCATGGCCTTGGCGTTGGCGAAGCAGGCGTGGCCGCTGGCGTGGCCGAGCACGACGGGGTTGTCGGGAGACACCGCGCTGAGCGAGTCGTGGTAGGGCAGGCCGTCCACGTTGGGCTGGGGCACCGTGTCCCACTTCTCCTGGTGCCAGCCGCGGCCCTGGATCCACTCGCCCGGCTCGGCCTCCTCGACCGCCTGCGCCACCATGGCCACGACCTCGTCCCAGTTCCTCACGTGCATGAGCTGCAGGCGGGTCATCGACCGGCCCAGGCTCGTGAAGTGCGCGTGGCTGTCGATCAGCCCGGGGATCGCGAGGCGCCCCTCGAGGTCGATGACCTCCGTGCCCGAGGCGACGTGAGCGCGGATCGCCTCGTCACTCCCCACGGCGAGGATGCGGTCCCCCACGATCGCAATCGCCTCCCCCTCGGGATGCGCGTCGTCGACCGTGACGACCTTGCCGTTGAGGAGCACCAGGTCCGCCACCTCGACAGACTGGCATCCCCCAGCGACGCAGAGCAGAAGGAAGCCGAGAACGATTCTCCGATGACCAGTGTTTCTCCACATTCGTCTACCCTCCTCAGGATTGCCCCGTTCGCCGTCGCGGTGAATGCCGGCCGAGCGGCCCAGGTCACGTCGTACTGCCCGAGCTTAAGCCCTGCAACCGGAATCGGGGACGGGGGCGGGTGGATCCGCGCGCTCGTCCGGGCTCGAGCGCTCCTTACGTCGCTCTCACGTTGACCGCTGCGAGCGGCTACGGGCGGAGCGCCTCGAAGATCCCGTTCACGAGGAGGTGCACGTCGTTGTTCGATTCCGTCAGTGCGCACGAGACGGCGATGACCAGATCGAGCTCGCGCACCACGTACAACGTCTGACCTCCGTAGCCGAAGGACGCGACGTAGTCGAGCCGGCGTCCCGCGACCTTGCGGAAGCCCGGAAACCAGCCGTATCCGTAGTCCGCGCCCAGCGAGGGGATGCGCACGTGTTTGCGCGTGGCCCGCGCGACCCAGTCGCGCGACACGATCTGCTTCCCCTTCCACCGGCCGTCCTTCAGGAACAGCCAACCGAGCTTGGCCAGATCGCGAGTACGAAGCCCGAGGCCCCCGTCCGTCCCTCCCGTACACGGATACCCCATCGGATCGCGGTTCCACTGGTACCCGCGGATGCCCAGGGGATGGAGCAGGTGCTCCTCGGCAAACTCGTTGGCATGGAGCCCGGTCGCATCCTTGATGACCGCCGAGAGCAGGTGGATGCCGCCCGTGTTGTACAGCGGGTGCGTCCCCGGCTCGTGCACGACCGACCGGCCCACCACGAACCGCATCCAGTCGTCTTCCTCGACCATGAGATGCTCGCAGTTCTCCTGGTCGTTGTAGGAGCTGCCGTGCTCGAACCAGTCCAGTCCGGAGGACATGGTCATCAGGTGCTCGAGCGTGACCTCGCCGAAGCGGGGATCGCGTACCGCCTCCTCCACGGAGGGCAGCAGCTCGAGCGCCGGAGTTTCCGCGCTCTCGATGAACTCCCGGTCGATGGCGATCCCGACCAGGGTCGACGTGACCGCCTTCGTGATCGAGGCGAGCGGATGGAGGGTGTTGCGCTGGCAGTGCGGGGAGTAGACCTCGTGCACCAGCGCCCCGTCCTTCACGATCACCAGCCCCAGGACGTTCGCGAAGCGCCTCTCGGTGAGCAGCCGCTGCGTCAGGGCCTCGATGCCCTGCTGCTCGATGCCCACCTCCTTCAGGTGGGCGACCTCCCAGCCGTCGCCGTGCTTCGTGGGCACGCGGTACGAGTACTCCTCCGAGCGGGTGGAGCACGGCGCGGCGGAGCAGAGGGTCAAGATGGCCGCCAGTGCGACTTTCGTGGGGGGGTAGGTCTGCATGGGAGCCCTGCGGGGAATCGCGATCGGCGGCTCACTTGCGCGAGGACCGCTGATCGGGTGCGCAACGGTGCCGTCCGTACGGCACCAGTCTCCTCACTGGCGCTGCGGTTGCAGGAATCCCGCAGAATCGAGGAACGGAGCCGGACGTCAGGTCGTCGTGGCGGCCGGCTCGCGGTCGCGAGGCCGGCTGATCTCGACGCTGGGCTCGTCGCCGTCCTCGTACAGGGCCTCACCGGTCCAGCAGTACGTGCAGAGCTTCTCTCGCGGCAGCCCGATCGCCTCCACCATGTCGTCGAGGGCCTGGTAGCGCAGCGAGGTCAGGCCGAGGCGCAGGCGAATCCTCTCCACCATGTCCGCGTACTGCGTGGACTCCGGATCGGCGTACTGGGTGACGTCCCCGCCGGGTCCTCCCTCGAGCTCGGCGATCGCCTTGCGGCCAGCGAGATCGAGCTCGGACTTGGAGCGGGAGAAGTTGAGGAACCTGCAGCTGCACACGAGCGGCGGGCAGGCGGGCCGCATGTGCACCTCACGGGCTCCGTAGTCGAAGATGCGCGCAATCACGTCCTTCAGCTGCGTGCCCCGCACGATCGAGTCCTCGCAGAACAGGAGCCGGTTGCCACGGATGAGCTCCGGAATCGGGATCAGCTTCATCCGCGCGACCAGGTCGCGGACGCGCTGCTCCTGGGGCATGAAGCTGCGGGGCCAGGTCGGGGTGTACTTGACGAAGGGACGTCGGTACGGCACGCCGGCCTCGGAGGCGTAGCCGATGGCGTGGCCGATCCCCGAGTCCGGGATGCCCGCCACGATGTCGATCTCGACGTCGTCGGCCCTCGCGAGGGCCACCCCGCAGCGGTTGCGGACGTCCTCGACGTTCGCTCCCTCGTAGTGGGAAGCGGGATAGCCGTAGTAGACCCAGAGGAAGGAGCAGATCTGCATCTTGTCCCCGGGGGGCGAGACCTGCTCCACACCGTCCGGATCGATGCGCACGATCTCGGCGGGCCCCAGCTCGCGGACCACCTCGTACCCGAGATTCGGGAAGGCGGCGGTCTCGAGGGTCACCGCGAGGGAGCCGTTCTTGCGTCCGAGCGCCATGGGCGTACGCCCCAGCCGATCCCGGGCCGCGTAGACCGCGTCCTCGGTCAGGATCAGGACGGAGCACGAGCCCTTGACCTGCGCGTGGACGCTGTGGATCCCGTTCTCGATCGTGTCCTCCTGGTTGATCAGGCTGGCGACGACCTCGGTCTGGTTGAACTCGGTTCCCTTCAGCTCGCTGAAGTGCGTCGCCTTGCCGCGCAGCGCGGCCTTGGCGAGAGCCTCCAGGTTGTCGATGCGGCCAACGGTGACGATCGCGTAGGGCCCGTGGTGCGAGGCGATCAGGAGCGGCTGGTCCTCGTAGTCGCTGATGACTCCGAGTCCCATGCCCCCGTGGTACTTCGGGAGGTCGTCTTCGAACTTCGTGCGGAACGGAGTGTTGGTGATGTCGTGGATGTTCCTTCGAAACCGATCGTCGTTCTTCACCACCATGCCGCCGCGTGACGTCCCGAGGTGGGAGTGGTAGTCCGTTCCGTAGAACAGGTCCGCCACGCAATCGTCCTTGGATACGACGCCGAAGAATCCGCCCATGTCTCGTCCTTGTTGGAAAGCGTTGGTGTGGTGGTTGTGAAGGCGGACGCCGCCGGTCCGAGGCCGCCTCGATCGTCGAAGGTGGCCCCGTAGCGTAGTTCACGCGCACCCTCCCGGGCAATCCTTCACTGACCTCGCGGGCGAGCGACCGGAGCCCGTCCAAGGGAAGCCGGGTGGGACTCGCGCTGCGCGCGTCGACGCTGTCTCACCTACCACGGGGTGTTGGCCTCCGCTTCCTCCTGGAGACAGGAGGGATCAGGGATCAGTACTCCCGGTCCTTCAGCGTCCCCGGGTGCGGCAGCGGATACAGGCCGTCGGCATCGGCCAGCAACGGCGCGGGCGAGTCCATGGTGAGGTCCGCCACGCCGGGCGCGAACTCGTGCTCGCAGGCGAGCATCTGCTCGAAGGTGACCTCGCGACCGGTGTGGGCCGCCATGCGGCCCATGTTGCAGACCAGGCTGGCCTCGATGCCACGCTTGGCCTCGTTGAAGGGGGTGTCGTCGCGGATGGCGCCGACCAGGGCCTCCCATTCGTTCTGGTAGGGGTTGCGCTGATCGCCGGGAACCTCGGATTGCCAGATCGCGCTGGCACGGCTGAGATCGTGGCCCTTGTGGATGCTGGAGGGTAGGCCGCAATCGGCGTGGTGCGAGACGATCGCCGAGCCCTTGGTCCCGTGCATGTAGCTGGCGTAGCGGGTCTCGCAACCGGACATGCAGCGCCCGTCGAACATGAACTTCGTGCCGTCGGGGTAGGTGTACTCGACCGAGTAGGTATCGAAGTTCTGGTCGACGTACGGCACGCCAACGCTCTCCGTGCGGTAGTGACGGCCACCGAGGGCCTGGGCCTTCGTCGGCCAGGCGCCCTTCATCCAGCAGAGCTGGTCGATGATGTGGATGAAGAAGTCGTTGTAGGCGCCGCCGCTGGCCCAGAGGAAGCTGTGGAAACGCCTGATCTGGTGGTGCAGATCGCTGGCGCCCTCGGGCGTGCGGAGGGAACGGAAGAAGGCGACCGGCCCCTGCATCCGGTAACCGCGCTGGGAGATGATCTCGCCCAGCTCGCCGTCCCGAACACGCTTGACCAGCTCCTGGAAGGCGAGACTGTGACGCGCCATCAAACCCACGCCGACCTTCAGGTTCTCAGCCTCGGCCTTCTCCGCCAGTGCGAACATGCGTCGGCTGGACGGCCCGTCGACCGTGACCGGCTTCTCCATGAAGACGTTGAGCCCCTTCTCGATGGCGTAGGTGAAGTGGACCCAGCGGAAGGCGGGCGGCGTGGCGAAGATGACCACGTCGCCAGGAGCGAGGCAGTCCATCGCGCGCTTGTAGCCATCGAAGCCCAGGAACTGGCGCTCGGCCGGCACGTCGACCCGGTCGGCGAGGTTGCCGCTGAGCGCCTTGTAGCTCCCCTCCAGGCGATCCCCGAAGACGTCGGCCATGGCCACCAGCTTCATCGGGCCCCGCTTGACCGAGAGCGCGTTCTGGGCCGCTCCGGTGCCACGCCCGCCGCATCCGACGAGCGCGACCCGAATCGTGTCCTCCCCGGCCGTACCGGCGGCGGAAACGCGCGACGAGGCGAGCAGTGCGGTCGCGGTGAGAAGGCTCGTGTCCTTCAGCATCTCGCGACGGGTCGTGGTCTGGGGTCGGCCTTGCTCTGTCATGGTTGTGGTCCTCTCGTGCGGATTCCTCTGGGGGTGACCATCATCCAATACGGCCTCGATCACGGCTACAGCAAGATGCGCGGACCGTGGGCTCAGGAGCGGCGGGGGAGCGACAGGGCGTAGGCCGCCGCGACCACCAGGACCATCCCGCGCAGGCCCAGCACCACGGAGAGGCTCTCGAGCCCGATCCCGAGCAGGACGCCGACGGCATTGCTCCCCAGGACACGATGGGGAGTCGTGCAGCGCGCGAGTCCGAGCGCGAAGATGGCGCCCGAGAAGAAGAGCGGTGCGAAGAGCGCGCCGGCCGCAGCCGGCGCCGGGAGACTGAGCAGGGTCGAGGCGTCGACCGCGTGGGAGAGCACGAGCGAAGCGGCGAGCCCGAGGTACAGCAGAGCTCCTCGCAGACCGGGTCGGGCAGCCGCGAGCGCCGTGCCGATCAGGCTCGTGACGAGCACCCCGCTCACGACCGCGGCGTGCACCTGCCAGGTGGTGCCGAAGACGGCCGCGAGCCGGGCGATGCTGGTCGTCTCGACCAGGGCGAAGCCCACCCCCAGGAACAGGAAGTGCCGGTCGAGAGCGCGACCCAACGGGGCTCGAACGAGGAGGACCAGCAAGAGCGACGCTCCGAGCAGAGCGCCCAGGGCGCGCAGGTTCTGCGCCGGGATCCTGCGCTGCTTCAGGTAGGGATAGGGCCGATCGTCGGTGGCGTCGGGCAGGGTGCTCGGCTCGAGCCGACTGACTCGCTGTGCCTCTCCGCCGGCCCCGACTCGGGGTGGGACCGGAGCTCCTGCGACGAGCACCGTCAGCGCGTCGTCCGGAGGCGTGTTCGCCGTGATCCTCTCACGCGGCGGCAGGGAGAACACCGAGGGCGCCGAGCCGAAGACCTCCTCGCACATGGCGGCCAGCCGCAGCGCCAGCCATCCGCTGCGCAGGTAGTTCGTGATCACCACCCGGCCACCGGGCGCGAGTCTGGCGCGGGCCGCTTGCAGCGCTTCTCGGGTGAAGAGATAGCTCTCGAGGCGCACGCTGGAGTAGCTCGAATGCAGCGTGAGGGAGTCGACCAGTCCGTAGACGATCAGGTCGTAGCTCGCGCCGTCGCGCTCGAGGAAGGCCCTTCCGTCCTCGATGTGCACCCGCACGCGCGGGTCCGCGTAGGGCCCGTCCGGGTGATGCTTGCGGCCCAGCTCGGCCAGCAGCGGGTCGATCTCGACGGCATCCACCGTCTCGGCCCCGTGGGCCAGGGCGATCGCCACGTCGTTCCCGGTTCCGGCGCCGAGCACCAGGACGCGTCGAGGCCTCTCCTCCCCTGCTGCTTCGATCAGCTCGTAGGGCAGGGCGTAGGCGAGACCCGCCCGGCCTTCGTCGACGATCTGCTGGTGCCCGATCCCGTTGGCGAAGACCAGCCTGCGCTCGGGCTCGAAGTCGATGCGGTTGTAGGGGGACCAGGAGCGCTCCCAGCCCTCGCGCGGGAGCTGGAGCCCGAACACCAGCCCAGCACAGGCGACGAGTACGAGCGTGCTCCAGACCCTCGAGCGGACCTCGACTCCCAGGAGCACCAGCGCGGGGACGAACCATGTGAGCGGCGGGGCTCCGGTGGCGGAGAGCCACGCAAAGGCCACGATGCCGGCCACGCAGCCGCCGAGGTGGGCAGCGTAGGCGGAGAGCCGACCCTCGACCTGGTCGAAGAGGGTGCCGAGACGCTGGCCCAGCGCAGCGCACATCAGGGCGGTGCCCACGAAGAGCACCAGCAGGGTGATCTCGATCGGCAGCCCCAGGCGCCGGGCTTGCCAGGTGGGCCAGATCGTTCCGAAGAAGAGCCGGTCGGGGGCGTCCGGGTCGCCGACGCGGACGGCGAGCAGGCCCTCGGCATGCAGCGTGTGGAAGAGTCCGGCGGCAGCCAGGGTGGCGAGCAGGGTAATTGGCGCCAACCGCAGCAGGCGTTCCGGCCGACCCGTGAGGAAGAACCCGAGGGACACTCCGAGCAGCGCCCCGAGCAGGACGTGGTGCGTGAAGAAGGAGGCGAACGGGACGTAGGCGCCGACCCAGCGCAGGAGCGCCACCTCCAGGTAGAGCAGTAGGACGCTCGTGCGGAAGAGGTGTGCGCGCGGACCCATGTCGCGAACAGGGTGGACGAAAGCGGTGCTCGACGCATTCCCGATTTCTCGAATCCGGACCATGCCACCGCGGGGTGCGGGCACGTGCTTCCTTCAGGAGTTCACGAACCCAGATCGAGTGCCCCCAACCCCCCGCGTGGTAGGCGCCGAGAACGCGAACCTGGCTCTGCCGGTCGCCAAGATCGATCCCGATGGTCGAGCTCGAGGTCGTGGTAGGGTCTCATGGTCGACCTCCTTCTTGGGCATCGAACCCGTCTCCTGTTCGAGGACCTCTCGGTGCTCTGCGCCGGAGGCTGGCCTTCTCATCCCATCCATCCACATCCCCGATTCCTGGAAGGCGGGAATCCGGAGAGGTCGTCCGAAGAAACGACTCAGACTGCGTACCAGCGATTGCCCGGCGGGACACCGGGGCCTGCCGAGCATTGCATCCATGAACGAGCGAGATTGCGAAGCGAACGACAGGCCGTCCCCAGACGGGAACCCGCAGCCGGCCGCCTCGGGGGAGCCTCCCGAGCTCGAGGAGCTGCCCGAGGCGGCCGTGCTGGTCGAGTCCGACGCTCGAGCCCGGGTCCAGGTTCGACGCCGGCGCCTCGTCGTTCGGAGGCGGCGGCCGCTGAGACGGAGCGATCCGCCGCTGCAGGCGATCTGGTTCCGTCCCGGCGAGGCCATGCGCGGGATCATGGACTCCGATTCGCGCCGCATGGTTTTCCCCCTGACCGCGCTCGCGGGGGTGGAGATCGCCCTGACGATCGCGTCGAAACTCGAGCTGGGCGAGACCCTCTCCCTGCCGACGATCATCGGGCTCGCGCTGGTGGGCGGACCGCTGTTGGGGCTGGGGCTGCTCTACGCGTTCGGAGCACTCCTGACCCAACTGTGCTCCATGCTGGGGAGCCAGGGGCCGGGCATCGACGTGCGTGCCGCTCTGGCCTGGGCGGCCGCGCCCCTCGGGATCTTGGCTCTGCTGTGGATTCCTCAGCTCGGCCTCTTCGGGAGCAACCTCTTCACGCGGGGCGGCATGTTCGAGCCTGCACTCGACTCGGGCACGAGACAGTCCATCATCGCCTTCCTCGTCGCGGATGTCGTGCTCTGGCTCTGGGCCGGCTTC